>NC_019776.1:2400000-3000000 GCF_000317675.1 Cyanobacterium aponinum PCC 10605 | reverse complement strand
AGTTTTGGTATTGCCCATATTGTCTTAATTTATATTTTTGCTAGACTATGGCGTAGGGCGGAAATTGTTACCGATGCAGAGTTAACGGAAATTCGCTATGGAGGAAAAATGGCGGCAGTATTGAGGGCAACTAAAGCCTTTTTATTCGCTGTGCCAATTAATTGTATCGGTATTGGTTATGCTATGTTAGCTATGGTTAAGGTGGTTTCTGCACTGCAACTATGGGAAAGTCTGGGCTTAAATGTGGGAGAAAGCGGTAAGTTATGGAGTGTGGTGGCAGTTAGTATTTTTGTTTTAATCTATTCTGGTTTTTCGGGATTGTGGGGAGTTGTGGTAACAGACTTTTTTCAATTTTTTCTTGCTCTTTTTGGTGCGATCGCAGTTGCTGTTGTATCAGTGAATTATGTAGGTGGTATTCATGAATTAGTACCGGCGGTACAAAAAGCCACAGATATTGACGTACTTTCCTTCGTGCCTTTGATGAAAGGAGAAGGGCTGTTGAATTGGCAATGGAGTGATGTAGCAGGAATCAGTTTAAGTACCTTTTCTGCTTATTTATTGGTGCAGTGGTGGAGTTTTCGCCGTAGTGATGGGGGGGGAGAGTTTATCCAAAGATTAGTTTCTGCTAAGGATGAGGCAGAGGCAGAAAAAGCGGCATGGTTTTTCAATATCCTTAATTATATTATCCGCACTTGGCCTTGGATTTTAGTGGCATTAGTCGGTATTGTTATCTATCCTAACTTAGAAGATCCAGAATTAGCCTACCCGAAGTTGATGCTTGATTTTCTTCCCCCTGTTATCTTAGGGATTGTGGTAGCTTCGTTGATTGCCGCTTTTATGAGCACTGTTTCCACCTCTATTAACTGGGGGGCTTCTTACATCACCAATGACTTATATCGCCGTTTTTTTGCTCCTAATGCCTCTCAAACTCAATTAGTCTTTGCGGGTAGGATAGCTTCTATTTTAGTTACATTCTTCGGTGCGATCGCAGCTTTTTATGCAAAAGACATCACAACTATTTTTCGCCTAGTAATTTCCATCGGCACAGGCCCCGGATTAGTGTTAATTTTAAGATGGTATTGGTGGCGCATTAATGCCACAGCAGAATTAGCGGCAATGGTGGCAGGATTTATCATTGGTTTAACTAGCGTTATCCCCAACTTGAATATTTTTCCCTCAGATTTTGGTTATCGATTAATGATTATTTCAGGCTCAACCGCCATTATCTGGGTTACTGCCATGTATCTCACCCCTCCAGAGTCAGAAGAAACCCTCAACAAATTTTATTTAAGAGTGCGCCCGGCTGGAATTGGCTGGCAAAAACAACGGGAAACTACGGGAGTAAGCCCCTTACAAAATTTACAACTAGATTGCCTAAAAGTTATTGCTTCAGTGTTACTACTATTTGGTTTAATGTTAGCTATTGGTGGCTTTTTACTCTTACAATCTGCCACTGGATGGATAGCTTTAATTATTGCTGTCATCGGCGGTTTCTGGCTAAAGCAACTCAATAAAAAACCTATTTTCCCCATGCCACGCCCCGGAAGTGAGTGATAAGCAATTAGTAATTTAAGACAAGGCAATGGGCAATGGGCAAGAGGCAAGAGGCAAGAGGCAAACCCCCCTTTATCCCCCCTCAAGAGGGGGGAGGGCAACAGTGTTTAATTAGTTTCCCCTAATACCCCAAAACCCTAAGCCCCCACTTCTCTTATACCCTGAAACCTGAAACCTGAAACCTGACACCTCTTTTCTAACTTCACTATTCCTCTATGAATCTCTATTTTCTCTTTCCTCAAATGCACATCAATAGTGGTGGCCATATTGCTCAAATGAAATTTATGGCGATCGCACAATCTCTTACCAATGCTTATCCTGTCACCTACGAACGCAAAGAAAAGGATGTTTTATACTTAGAGGATATAATTAGACAGACTCCAACGGCTAATTCTGACATTTATGTTATTCACTGGGGACCTCACATAAACAAACTCTTAACAAAACTTAAACATCGCAATGTTGTTTACATAGCACATAGTACAGGTTATAAATTTAAAATACCGCCACAAGTACCAATAATTGCCGTCAGCAAACACTCTCAAGCCTACTGGGGAAGATATGCCCCTAATTCCCTAATTTTCCATTTACCAAATGAAATTTCCCCTCAATATCAAAACTGGCATCAAGAGCGCCCCATTGATGTTTTAGTACAAAAAAGAAAATCCTCTCAATATTTACTTAAACAATTAATACCAGCCTTAAAACCCCACTGTAATTTATTTGTGATTGACTCATGGGTAGAGGATTTAGCCACATTATTTAATCAAAGCAAAGTCTATCTTTATGACTCAAGTGAATATTGGATTCAAGCAGGAGCAACAGAAGGTTTTGGTTTACCTCCCCTAGAAGCAATGGCTTGTGGTTGCACTGTTTTTTCTAGTATAAATGATGCTTTATCAGATTATTTAGATCCTAGTTTTAATAGCTATAAATTAAGGGTTTATTCTCAAGAATATGATGTTCAAAGAATTTTAAAAGTGGTTAATAATTGGCAAGATAATGATCATGAACAGCTATTAAAACCCTACCGTATTGAATCTATAGAAGTTCGATTTAAAAATATTTTATCAGAGATAAATGAATTTTTCCTACATCAGCAAAGTTATCAACAAAATATCCCTTTAATCAAAAAAAATAAATGGCAAATCATCAAAAAGATTATCAACAAAATCAAAAGATAAAGGCTCTATTACTTCTCTTCATGTAAATTATTGGTGTTTGGTAGGTGTCAGGTTTCAGGTTACAGGTTGCGGGTTGCAGGTTTAGGGGAATAATGAGTAATTATCAACTATTCACTATTCACTATTCACTATTTACCTTTGCCCATTGCCCTTTTAACTTTTTCTCTTGGCTTTAATTTATCATAACCACACTCTGAAGAGCCAAGATAAAGATGTTTAAAAATAACAAACACCATTCTCATCCACCACTCTATTTCTACCGCTATTTTTCGCCTGATATAGTGCCATATCACCACGAATAATAGTTTGATTTACATTTTTGTCTTCAGGGTTATACACAGCCACACCAATACTCACGGTAACGTTTATCTGTTCAGACTCAAAAGCAACAGATAATTCTTCTATATCTTGACGTAAACGTCTTGCCACTGCAATACCATCTTCTAACATACTTTCAGAGAGAAAAATGATAAACTCTTCCCCCCCCCAACGAGCACATAAATCTTCTTGACGAATGGATAAAACGCATTGTTGTGCCACAGATTTAATCACAAAATCTCCAGCAATATGGCCATGGGAATCATTAATTTTTTTAAAATAATCAATGTCTAAAATTAACAATGCAAAATATCTTTTTTGTCTTTTTGCTAGGTTAAATTCTCTTTCTGCTAAAGTACTAAAATTGCGACGATTTGATATTCCTGTTAGTTCATCTGTTGTTGCTAGTTTTTCTAATTCTACTAAGGCTTTTTTTAGCTCGTCTCTGGTAAATTTTAACTCTAAATGAGTTTTTATTCTAGCTAATAACTCACGGTTATGAAAGGGTTTTGTAATATAATCTACAGCTCCTAAATCAAAGGCTTTTAATAAATCTTGTTTTTCATCACTAGCTGTAATAAAGATAACGGGAATATCTTGAAAATGAGGATTCAGTTTTATTTGTTGACATAATTCTAACCCGTTTATATTGGGCATCATTAAATCGAGTAAAATTAAGTCAGGGTTAATTTGTTCCATATAGGGTAAAACTTCTTGACTGTGGGCTAAAATTTTAGCCTGATAGCCTTCTTTACGGAGTATTTTCTCGATAAGAATTCTATTTACTGAATTGTCATCTACCGCCAAAATCAAAAAGTTTTTCGGATTATAGTCAGTCATGGAAATTTTTTGCCTTAGTAGTACTGATTTAATGGGATTCTGATAATAAAGAGTACCTATATTTAATAATTATCATTAATATGATAAAACCAAAATTCGATCGCTTCCAAAATTTTTTTCTATCCTATTATCAAACTTAGAAATCAGATCCAAACATTATAAATAGATTATGATCTAATTAATAATAGTTAACAAAATCGAAACAATATTTTTTCTATATTCTTAATTTTGACGGCGAAAAATATCCCCAATTCAAATATAATTATTATACAATTTTACCTTTTTCCACACGAATAATTTGTGCTTCTTGTAGTAATCTTTCATCAAAATAATTAAGGTGAGTAGTTGTAATAAAAGTTTGAAAACGATTCCCTAAACAGTCTAATAGCTGTTGTTGTCTTTGTAAATCTAATTCTGCCATCACATCATCTAGTAGTAGCAAAGGGGTTTCTCCGATAATCTGTTCAATTAATTGCAACTCCCCTAATTTGAGAGATAATACTAATGTACGTTGTTGCCCTTGAGAGCCATAATTTCTAGCTACACTTTTATTAATCACAAATTCTATTTCATCACGATGAGGACCGACTAATGTCACTCCCATTAGCAATTCTGTGTTTCTTTTATCTTCAATTTCCCTTTGAATTTTTTGTTTTATTTCTTGTATATCGTCACGATCATAAGTTACATTGGGGTGATAAATAATTTCTAATTTTTCAGTTTTATTACTAATTTTGTCATGCCATAATCTTGCTAAAGGCTCTAATTTATCTAAAACTCTTTTTCTTCTGCGCATTACTCTACAGGCATTTTCAATTAGTTTATTTTCCCATATATTAAGTTCTAAAATAGTGGTTTGAGATAAATCTTCATAATTAGTTATACCTTGTTTTTTCAATCTTTTTAATAAACTATTTCTTTGTTTTAATACATGATTATATTCTTTGATAATATAGCTAAAAACTGGCTCTAATTGTAATAAAAGGTTATCCACCCAATTTCTTCTATATTCGGGAGAACCTTTCACCAAATCAAGGTCTAAACTAGAAAATAAAACTGTATTAACAATACCTAAAAAGTCTATATTTCGAGATATTTTTTCATAATTTACTTTTAATTCTCTTTTCCCTTTTGCAGGAAATAAGATGCTTAAACTATAATCTGCGTAGTTGCGAGTAATTTCTCCTTTTATTTCACCATAGATGCGATCGCGGTAAACTAAATCTAAATCCTTATTAGTGCGATGACTTTTTAGACAAGATAATAGCTGTATTGCTTCTAATAAATTAGACTTTCCTTGGGCATTATTTCCCAAAATAATTATCTTATTACTAGAGAAATTAATTTCTGATTGAATATAGTTACGAAAATAGTTTAAATTTAATTTACTTAAATACATTATTGTCTTTTCTTTTATACCTATGGCAGATATTACTAATTATTAATAATATAAAAAAATCGGTTTAAAATATGATATAACATACAAAACAAAAGAGTTAGATATTCCATTATATATTATGAACAAAAATAAACAACTATTAACTATATTGGTGTTTTTAATAAGTATCGTTTTTTGTTTCTGTCAAAATACCCTAAATGCTTACGCTTATCAAAAAGAAGATCTACTAAAGTTAGAAAACTATCATAAATGTATAAAATGTGACTTAGAAAAATATCATTTTAACTCGAAAAAAATTGATTTACAAAAGGCAAATCTTAAAGCATCAAACTTACATAAGGCTAATTTAAAAAACAATAACATATCTCAAGTAAACTTTAATCAAGCTGACTTATCTTTTGTTAATTTAGAAAATACAACAGCCATAAAAACTAATTTTAAACAAGCTAACATATCCCATAGTAATTTAAAAAGAAGTAATTTCAGTAATAGTGATTTTTCCCAAGCTCAATTAAATAATGCCAACTTAAGCTATAGTACACTAAATAAAAGTAATTTATCTCGATCGCATCTTATATCTGCCAAATTAATTCAAACGAATTTAACCGCCACAAACTTACACAAAGCAAATCTATCTCAAGCAGATTTAACAGAGGCAAATTTAAGTAGTAAAAGCAAAAAAGAAATCACAAATTTATCCCAAGCAAACTTAAGTGAAACAAGAATAATTAACGCCGAAATAAAAGGAGTAAATTTAATCAAAGCAAATCTTTTTCACGCCGATTTAGAAGGTAGTGATTTACAAAATTCCAACTTAAAAAAAGCGAACCTTGCACAAGCCAATTTAAGTCATGTTAACTTAACCAATGCCAACTTAAAAAAAGCCAATCTAATTAATTCTTCTTTAGTTTATGCCAAATTAGATCACTGTGATTTAAGAAAAGCAAACCTAGAAAAAGCTAATCTGACAGGAACTAACATAGAAACTTGCAACTTAAAAGGCACAATAATGCCTGACGGCACAATTCATAATTAATCCCTTAATAACCAATGGATTATTAGTTTGTATCTAAATAAAAAATAAGTAATAAGTAATATTAAAAAAGGCAAAAGTTAAAAGGTAATTACGATAATTACCAATTAATTTTAACCAGAAAAAATTAGCGAGTAAAATTGCTAACTAACCAGAGTAAACAAAAAGTAAATAAAGAAGCAAATTGTTCTGCAGAAAGACTTAAATTAAATCCAGTATTAAGAGATAAGCTAAAAATAACATTTGCCAGACAAATACCAACAATAAAAGTAATAAAAGTTATCCCTACAGAACGCCAAAAAGCTCTTTGTTTACGATATAAAACAGCAAAACTAGTACCTACTCCCACCGTTAAAAGTAGAGGTAAAGTTTCACTACTATTATTAAAAATACTAATAACTATTAAAACTAAAAAAATTGAACTATTGATTAATATTTCTTTTCCAGAAGGTTGATCAATTAGATTATTAAACCAGAGAGAAATATTTGCTTTCTTTTGAGCATTAGAAATAACTGTCACTTTTTTCGGTTCTACAGTTTTTTCAGGAAAGCGAATTTGTTCAGGTACTTTTATTTTTCCTTCCTGTCTTAAACGTAACCTTTGCATAATGATAGCATCATAAGCAACCTCGATATTTTCCAGTTGTTGAGGGTTATTTTCGTATTTATCCTTCAACTTTTTTTTAGCTTTTTGTATCTCTTCAAAAGAAGCATCCTCCTTTACTCCTAATAGTTCATAAGGATTCAACTCACTCATACTCATTTACTCCTCCAATTCCTGATATTGATTTAAGTTAGCGAGAAAAAAGTTAATAAATTTTTAGATGATTATTTCAAGATAACACTACTTATTATATTCAAACAGATCAACTCAATAAGCGGAAAATTAACAATTAGTTTCTTTTCGGGAAACTTATGGGGTAGGATTGTTAGATAGAGATTATAAAAAATTCAGTGTAAATTCAGTGAAATTACTGATATCTGAAGTGTGTAAACTTACAAGCCACTCTTTCGGTAACGTAAATCTTTTTGATGATATTTTTCTCCCTAATAGATAAGAAAACAAAAAATGGAAGTAGTTTTAGCAAAAATATTGGTAGTTGATGACGATATTCATATCACTAATTTAATAACTCGTTTTCTTAGGCAAAAGCAATATTTAGTTGAATATGCCAATGATGGACAAAAAGCAAGAGATATTTTCAAACATTTTCATCCAGATTTAGTAATTCTTGATATTAATTTACCTGACACTCTTGGATATAATCTTTGTGCAGAAATGCAAGAAAATAATGATGTATTCGTATTAATGCTTACCAGTCGCACGGATGTGGAGGATAAGAAAAAAGGTTTTTCCACAGGGGCGGATGATTATTTAACAAAACCTTTTGATTTAGAAGAATTAGAATTCAGAATACAAGCCATCTTACGTCGTCGAAGAATAATTAAAAGCGTAGGGGGAGAAACTCTTGATTTTGGTGATTTAGTTATTAATCCAGAAACCAGAGAGGTAAAAGTAAAAACTCAGTCAATTACTTTAACAAGCCTTGAATTTGACTTATTATATTTTTTAGCCAGTAATCCCAATCGAGTATGGAGTCGAGAAGATTTAGTAAATAACGTCTGGCAAAGCAATCCTATGGGAGATAATCGAGTGGTAGATGTTCATATTGGACAAATTCGCCGTAAAATTGAATTAGATTCTGAGGCTACTCGTCATATTTCCACTGTTAGGGGAGTTGGTTACAAGTTTGAAATTGAAAATAGTTAACCTGATTGTTGTAGTTTGCTTGGTTATGTTAGCAGATTTGGGAAAGAGAGAATAGTTAATATTTGATAATTAATAATATTATTCTGAACTTAAACTGTTCCTAATTAAAATCGGTTTATGATATAATCATAGATTGCAGTATTTAAACTTTTAAAAGTAAAAATGAGTTTAACCCAAGAGAAAAAACAAGAAATTATTGGTCTATATCAAATTCACGAAACTGATACTGGTTCTTCTGCCTTGCAAGTTGCTTTACTCAGTGCCAGAATTAGTCAATTAACAGAACACCTAAAAATTAACAAAAAAGATCATTCCTCTCGTCGTGGATTGTTAAAATTAATTGGTCAAAGAAAACGTTTATTAGGTTACATTAAGAGACAAAGACCTCAAGATTATCAAGAGTTAATTAAAAAGCTCGGTATTCGTGGTTAAAATCTTATCGTAAATTTTATTATGCCATCTCCCGCAAATAGAAACTCTTTACCCTTTGAACCAAAAAAGTCTAAGAATAAAAAAGTTAACGACAAAAATTTAAGTCAACCAAAAGAAACTCAAC
Source organism: Cyanobacterium aponinum PCC 10605 (assembly GCF_000317675.1). NCBI lineage: Bacteria > Bacillati > Cyanobacteriota > Cyanophyceae > Chroococcales > Geminocystaceae > Cyanobacterium > Cyanobacterium aponinum. Next base: position 2,991,345 of record NC_019776.1, on the reverse strand, counting down.
GAAATCAGACTGAGTCTAAGGTGGCAAAATCAAACAAAGGTGGTAACTCCCTTCAAGGGATTCCCGAAGTGGTTAGTAAAAGAATGGTAAGAAGAATGGCTGTTTTTAGTGGTATTCCCACGGCTATGGGTATTTTCTCCTTCTTTGCTTTTTATGCCATTGTTAGTCAGGAGTGGTTCAAGATACCAAATACAGCAGTTTTGTTGGTTAGTATGGGTTTATTTGGTTTGGGTGTGTTAGGTTTAAGTTATGGTATTCTTTCAACGTCTTGGGATGAAGAAAGAGTTGGTAGTTGGTGGGGATGGTCTGAATTTGTCCTCAATTTTGGCAGATTTACTTCGGCTTGGAGAAATAATCGACAAAAATCTCTGAATGAAGAATAACAAGGTATTACTAAAGTGAATATCTGCCTTTTAATTTCTTCTTTGTCAACTATCCTGACCAAATTAAGCTGTTATAAACGCATAACCCTTAACCGAATTTTCACCGTAGTCAATTAATAAATGGTAGTTTAATATGATTGTTGTAATGAAAGTGGGGACTCCAGAACCAGAAATCACTCGTGTAAGTGATGAATTGGCAACATGGGGTTTAACACCTGAAAAAATCGTTGGACAACACAAAGTTGTAATTGGTTTAGTGGGAGAAACTGCTTCCCTAAATCCTGAACAAATTCAAGAAATTAGTCCTTGGATTGAAAGTGTTTTAAGAGTTGAACAACCTTTCAAAAGAGCCAGTTTAGATTATCGTCATGGACAACCTAGCGATGTAGTTGTACCTACTCCTAATGGCGATGTAGTTTTTGGTTTAAATCATCCTGTGGTAGTGGTAGCAGGTCCTTGTTCGGTAGAAAATGAGGAAATGATTGTTGAAACCGCAAAACGAGTCAAAGCGGCAGGGGCAAAGTTTCTTAGAGGTGGTGCTTATAAACCAAGAACCTCTCCTTATGCTTTTCAGGGACATGGGGAAAGTGCTTTAGAATTATTAGCGGCGGCGAGAGAAGCAACGGGATTAGGAATTATCACAGAAGTCATGGATACTGCTGACTTAGATAAAATTGCTGAAGTGGCGGATGTCTTACAGGTGGGAGCAAGAAATATGCAAAATTTCTCTCTCTTGAAAAAAGTTGGAGCTCAGTCTAAACCTGTTCTCTTAAAAAGAGGAATGTCGGCAACTATTAGTGAATGGTTAATGGCGGCAGAATACATTTTAGCAGGGGGTAATTCTAATGTAATCCTTTGTGAACGTGGTATTCGTACTTTCGATCGAGAATATGCTCGTAATGTCCTTGATTTGTCTGTAATTCCCGTTTTACGTTCTCTAACTCACTTACCGATTATGATTGATCCTAGTCATGGTACTGGTAAGGCAGAATACGTTCCTAGTATGGCAATGGCTGCGATCGCGGCAGGTACAGATTCTTTGATGATAGAAGTACATCCTAACCCTGCAAAAGCCTTATCAGATGGTCCTCAATCTTTGACTCCTGATAGATTTGCTCAAGTAATGCAGGAATTATCTGTTATTGGTAAAACTTTAAATCGTTGGGAATCCCCCGAAGCAGTATTAGCTTAATTTTTTCCTTGATGTCAGGGAGTGGAAAATTGGGGCTTAGGGTATTATTGGGGTATTGGGATGTTAGGGAGAAACGAGTTCGGGAAATTCGCTGGGTTCGTACACTCCTTTCAGTCGTGAACGGAGTTCGTGTTAATTCAAAATTAATTAAACACTTTTGCCCTCCCCCCTCTCGAAGGGGGATAAAGGGGGGTTTACCCCTTGCTCTTTTCTTCATCCTTAATTGTCTTGTTGTTTCTTATCGATAAAAAAAATAGGACTCAAATTCGGATCAGCTTTATAAGTATTTTTTTCAATAACCTTGCGGGTTAATTTTGGATCGAAAGTATTACCAAAATCTTCCTCTAACTTCTCCACACGGGGTTTTATTTTGGCGATTTCTCCATCTATCTCAGCTAATTTTGCCTGTTGTGCTAAATGATAGGGTAGTAATTGTTTCACACTAAAAAATGCAATAATAGTAATACTGATATTAACGGTCATTTTTAAACCAGTTTCGATCGCTTTTTCTGTGTTTAAGCGTTTTTGTCGTCTCTGTTGTTGCTTTAAGGCTCGATTTTGAGAGATAGATTCTTGATAGTCTCGTCTTCTTTGTCTGGTTTTTAATGATAAATTAGAATTCATATTACACTCCTCAATTCAATCAGTTAAATATTCAATCTTACGGCAAACTATATCAGTTATGACGCTATTTTTTTATTCTTGATCCCAAAATTCTTCTTAAATTTATCTTTTTTCAGTCTCTTCATTTGTTTATACTCGGTTTCATGATTACTTTGATAAAAAATAAATGATAATAACTTGCAATAAATCAGGATATTAGTTATGCTAGTTATCAACAAATTGATGCCAAAAGTTTTCAATAAGAATCGGTTACTGAGTATTAAGCATGAGGGTATAATAACGATTTATCCTTTGCTAATACTTTTTTTTCAATAAGTTTTTAGTAAAATGTATAAAAATCCTGATATACTCTGGTTAAGCACAAATCCTTACCTAATGCGTTTTAATTTACCAGTAATTAAATATTTATCGCAATATGTCAGCATTGGTCAATGGGAATATCAACTAACAGAAGATGAAACCACCTCCCTTGATTTAGCGATCGAATTTTTGAATAATTATCTGGAAATGGTGAAAAAACCCGTTCATTTAGTAGGTCATAGTACTTGTGGACTATTAGGGTTGCAGTATGCGAACAAGTATCCAGAAAAGGTAAAATCTTTAACTCTTTTAGGGGTAGGAATTAATCCAGCTTTAGACTGGGTAAGTTATTATTATTTATTACGAAATCATTTTAAATGTAATCAAGAAGCAATTTTAACTCATTTAGCTAAATATTTATTCGGGTATCGTAATTTTTATTATCAAAAATCTTTAGTAAAAATTCTTAAAAAAGCACTAATTTACTCTCTTTCTCCTCATTCTTTATATCGAAAATGTGATTATTTTTCTGTAGAAAAAACTGCTTATCCTTTGATGGTATCAGGTAGTAATGATGATCAAGTGGTTTTTTGGTCTGAAATTGAAAAATGGAAATCTTATCTTAAACCCGAAGATTATATCTGGCAATGTCCAAACGGAGAACATTTTTTTCACTATTTTCAAGCAAAATTATTAGGTAATCAAATACTTAGCTTTTGGTCATCATTAGAGCATTCTGTTAACCATAAATTAGCAATGAAAAATTATTAATAAAATTGTTAAAATCCTATTTGTTGCTCAAGGGAAAAAGAATTAAAAATCATTTAATCTGACACCTCATATTTGCTATTTTCACTTAGTTTCTGTGTACTATTGCAAGATTAAAATCTGGGTTTATGGTAGAAAAAGGAATTCAAGAAAGAGTCTAATCGTATCAAAATTCAGTTAAAATGAGAGGTTAAACAAATAAACTTACTATTATAGAAAAAATAACATCTAGTAAATGCTATTAACGGAAAAATTAAGCGGTGAAAAATTGGTCAATTCCTCTAACTCACCTTCTCCCAATCAAAGATTATTACCCCTCACAGCAAAAATTAACGATAAAAATCACCTCGAAATTGGTGGTTGTGATGTAGTAGATTTAGTTAAGCAGTATGGCTCTCCTTTATACATTCTGGATGAAAAAACATTGCGCACCTGTGCCATTCAATATCGGGATGCTTTTAAGGAATATTACCCTGGAGAGTCTCAGGTTATTTATGCCTCCAAAGCGTGGAGTTGTATGGCAATTGTGAGTATTCTTGCCAGTGAAGGTATTGGTTTTGACGTAGTTTCGGGAGGAGAGCTTTTCACCACAACCAAAGCCTTAGAAATGAGTGGTTATAATGGGGATGACATCAAGGAAAAAATTTATCTTCACGGAAATAATAAATCCATAGCAGAATTAGAACTAGCTATCGATGCAGGATGTAAAATTATAGTTGATAATTGGTTAGAATTAGAAACTCTTGCTCAATTAACTGCCAAAAAAGAACAATCAGCGAAAATTTTAATTCGTTTAACCCCCGGTATCGAATGTCATACCCATGAATATATCCGCACTGGTAGTATTGACAGCAAATTTGGTTTTGACTTAAATCAATTAGAGGCTGTTTTCACTTTCATCAAAGAACAAAATTTCATTGAGTGTATTGGTTTACACGCCCATATCGGTTCACAAATTTTTGAACTTGAGCCTCACAATGATTTAGGCGGTGTGTTGGCAGATTGGTTTAAAAAAGCCCTTGACTATGGTTTACCCCTCACTGAGTTAAATGTGGGCGGTGGTTTAGGAATTCGTTATACTGAATCTGATGATCCTCCAAGTATTGCCGATTGGGTTAAAACCGTTGCCACCGCAGTAACTAAAGCCTGTGAAGAAAGAGGTTTAGCTTTACCCAAGTTAATTGCTGAACCCGGACGCTCTATGGTAGCCACTTCTTGTATTACTGCTTATACGGTGGGCGGAAAAAAGGTAATCCCTGATGTGAGAACTTATATTTCTGTTGATGGGGGAATGTCAGATAATCCTCGCCCGATTACCTATCAATCCTTGTATCAAATGGCGATCGCATCTAAAATGGATCAAGAACATAGTGAAACTGTTACTGTAGCTGGAAAACACTGCGAATCAGGGGATATTCTGATTAAAGATATTCAATTACCAGATACTAACCCCAATGATATTTTAGTTGTATTTGCCACAGGGGCTTATAACTATAGTATGGCTTCTAATTATAACCGTATTGGCAGACCCGCCGCAGTTTTAGTTAATGAAGGCGAAAGCAGTTTAATTATTCGTAGAGAAACCTATGATGATTTAGTCAGACAGGATTTGTTACCTACCAGACTTGCTCAATAGTCGTTTTATGGTTGAGGTGTTAGGGTGTTGGGGTGTTAGGGGGAAGTTAAGGAAGTTAATAAAATCTCAGTTTGGTTCAAGAATATCCGATAAGGTTAGGTGTCAGGTGTCAGGTTGCAGGTTGCAGGTGTTAGGGTGATGAGGTGATGGGGGGATGAGGTGATGAGGGGAAAGGGGGAAACAAGTAATAAATAATAAATTAGTAATAAGTATTCGTGGTTTTTCATTCTTAATTCTTAATTTTTAACTATTTAACGTTAGTTCGGGTTAAGGCAATTTCATTCTTATTTCTGAGAAGCTATAAGGTTTTCTGACTACGAGATAATAATGCTTTCAGCTTATCCAAAACTCAGGTTAATAAAAATCAGTTGTCAGGCACACAACGACAAGCAAGAGAGCTACTTTTCTTAATTCAATAATTGTCGGGTTTCGGTGGCGGCTTTCTTCATGGCATTTTCCGGAGTCATAGTTTGAGTTAGTGCCGCACTTAAATATCTTTGTAGAATGTCTGACGCTTGGGCATATTGAGCAATAGGTGGACGCAATACGGAATTTTCTACTACTGTTAATAGTTGAGGGTAATAGGGATATTTTTCCACTATTTGAGGATCATTAAAAAGAGATTTTCGGCTAGGCACATAGCCCGTTTCTAAAATAAAATCCCTTTGTGAGTCTTCGCTAGTGATAAATTCAATAACTCGCCATGCTTCTTCTGGGTGTTTCGTGTTTTTTGACATTCCTAATCCCCATCCTCCTTGACAAGCTCCGCTTTGATGTTGAGGTTGATGTACCATTGGTTTAAGGGAGAATTTCCCTGCTATTTCTGATTTACTGGCTAATCCTGCCACATAAGGCCAGTTTCGTAAAAATACGGTTTGTCCATTTTCAAAGATACGGCGGGTTTCTTCTTCTGCGTAGGTTGTGACACCAGAGGGAGAAATTCCTTTTTTAATAGTATCTAATAAAAACTGCACAGATGCGATCGCTTCTGGAGAATCTAAACCCACTTCTAAGGTGTCTGAATTAATCCAATAACCACCAAAACCTTGTAAAACTTCCACAAACATGGCGGAAAGTCCCTCATATTGTCTTCCTTGCCATACATAACCCCATTTCGCTTTCCCTTTTGCTTGTAAATCCTGAGAAATATTGATTAATTCGGTAAAAGTTTCAGGGGGATTATAACCATTTTTTTCTAACAAATCCGTGCGATAATAAAGCATACCACCATCGGAGCGAAAAGGAATTCGATAAAGAGAATCTTGATATTTTCCTCCCTCTACATCTCCCTTTAAAAACTGTTTTAATTCATCCTCACTGATAAAGTTATTCAGGGGTTGTAACCAATTAGCCGCCGCAAATTTTTGAACCCAAACTATATCCAAATAAACTAAATCATAGGGCGAATCTCCCAATAAAAAAGCAGAGGTATATAAGTCTTCTACTAAATTAGTGGCATTGGGTGCGGAAATAATTTCTAAATCAATATCAGGATTTTCCCTTTCAAATTTTTCCACTAAGTTTTGCCATTGTGCCGCTTCTAGGGCTTGTATCATCAAAGTTATAGTTGTTTTTTCTGTACTGTAAACAACATTTACTAACACAAAAAATAAAATTATTAATAAAATTGAAATATATCTAAATTGTTTCTTTAAAAAACTTAATAAATTACTAATTCTAAAAGAAAATTGAAAAGACATGACTTAAATTTTTTCTCTCAATCATTCCTTTTTATCCTAAAGTAATATTCTAATCTTGTCAAAACTTTAGTTTTTATTTTTAGAATGAGACACGATAAAAATTTGATAAAATTTTCTGATTTTGCTAAGAAAAAGACAATTAATGAATAACGTCAGTTCGGGTTAAGGCAATTTTATTCTTAATTTCTAAGAAGCTATAAGGTTTTCTGACTACAGGATAATAATGCTTTCAGCTTATCCAAAACTCAGGTTAATTAATAACTTCTAACTCTTAGCTCTGAACCCCTAATTACTTTTTATTTGTCGATAAAAATTAGCTAGTTTTTTTGTATTTATTCCTAGATAATAACCAATAACAATTAATTGATTTATTAATGTGGTTTTAAATATTCCCAATTTTTCCCAACGTCTTGCAGAAGTGATTACTGCTTCGGAACTAATATAAATTTTCCCTTTTTTATTCAACCTTTTTATTAACTCAAAATCTTCCATTATTGCTAAATTTTTAAAGCCTCCTATTTTTTCAAATATTTTTTTCTTGATAAATATTCCTTGGTCTCCATAGGGCAAAGAAAAAAGATGCGATCGCATTTTAATCATTATTTCTAATAATCGAAAAATGATTTTATCACTATCAATTTTTAGTAAAAAAGCTCCCGCAATGAAGTTACTATTGCTAACAATATCAATAATTATTTGAGGAAAATTATGAGGAAGAATAGTATCACCGTGTAAAAATAAAAGTATATCTCCTTGGGCAGATTCTGCTCCTAAATTCATTTGATAACTACGATTCAAGATAGGAGAAGAAAGACATTTAAAACCAGCTTGATGAATTAAGTTAATAGTATTATCTTGACTACCCCCATCCACAAACAAAATTTCCACATAAGGATACTGCTTGAGAATAGGAATAGTTTTTAGCAACATCTTTTCTTCATTAATAACAGGGATAATGATACTAATTTTGAGGGGTAAGTTCATTCAATTGTGAGGATTTTTTTTCTTCAATTATTGCTTGACACTCGGTAACAGATAATCTTTTTCCCATAGCTTCTACCAGAGCAAAATAAGCATCTTTATATTTTTCAATTAAAGTTTCTGCTTGTAAAATAGCTAATCTTTGTTTAATTTTTATTTGACTATAATTTATTCCTAAACTTTTATAAATTTCCGATAATTTCTGATTATCTTCCTCTCCTCCCTCACTATTTTTATATACTAATTTTTCGGCGGCAATTCCTGCCATTAAAACAACAGCAAAACGTTCCGTTAATAAATTTAATTCCCTTAAATCTTGCCCTTTTTCTTCTAAAAAGCTAGTATCAAACATCACCCCCCCTGAACCTAAATTATTAATTTTCATATTTTCCCAAGGAGTTAAAGTATAGCCAATAATAGGAATTTCGTATAAATAAGCTGTTAAAAAATGTCCTGCTTCGTGATGAATAATCCGTTGTTTTTGTTCTTCCGAAAGAAATAAATTTAAAAATAAATTAGTCCCCTGATTTCCCCAAGCTAAAGTATCGACAGTTACTAAACTTAGTAAAATAAAAGTGATTGTAGCAGGAATAAAAGGAGAGATACTTAATAAAGGACCAACTAACACTAATAAAGTAATAGAAAAAATGCCGATAGCGAGAATATTTAAACCAATGTCGTTTTTTTCCATAAAGCTAATTCAAAAATTTATGTAATCTGAGTTCGGGATAAATTTTCACTGATGAGTGATGGCGAAAAGGGTAATTAAAAATTAGTAATTAGGAATTAGTAATTAAGACAAGGCAAGAGGCAAAAGTGTTTAATTAACCTATCCCTCTCCCCTAAATACCCTGAAACCTGACACCTACTCTTATCCGATATTCTTAAACCGAACTGAGGTTATGTCTCAATATAACAATCCTAAATGATTTCTCCAAAATTAATGGACAACAGAAAAAGTTGAGCAAGTGAAAATTTGGAATCGTTATCTAAATAAATTGTTAATTTTGCTAATTTTGTAGCCAAAGTATCTTCTAAAGGTTAGTAAAAGTCTGGTATTGTTAACAATATCTTAATCAAAATCTATGATGTTATGAGCGGAAATAAATCACGGGTTCAAGCCATTTACGAAATCACTAATCGCAAAGTTAAGCCCTTCAAGACTCCTAAAAAATTAGAAGAAATGTGGGCTACAGATGTTTTTACTTTAGCGAAAATGCAAGAATCTTTGCCCAAAAGTGTGTTTAAATCTTTGAAAAAAACCATTCAAACTGGTGAACCTCTGGACGTATCCATTGCAGACGTAGTCGCTACAGCTATGAGAGATTGGGCAATTTCTAAGAATGCTCTCTATTATGCCCACGTATTTTATCCTTTAACCAATTCTACGGCGGAAAAACATGATAGTTTCGTTTCAGTGCAGGGAGATGGTTCGGTAATATCGGAATTTTCAGGCAAAGTATTAGTAAAAGGCGAACCCGACGGCTCATCTTTCCCTAATGGTGGTATTCGTTCCACTTTTGAGGCTAGAGGTTACACTGCTTGGGATGTTACTAGCCCTGCTTATGTCATGGAAACTGACAATGGTGTTACTTTATGTATTCCCACTGTATTTGTTTCTTGGACAGGAGAAGCTCTGGATAAAAAAACCCCCCTACTGCGATCGAACTCTGCCGTTAATAAATCCGCTCGTAGAGTATTAGAATTGTTAGGACATACAGATATAGCCCCCGTGAGTTCCAGTTGTGGAGCAGAACAAGAATACTTCCTTGTGGATTCTCATTTTGCCCATTATCGTCCCGACTTACTTCTTGCAGGAAGAACCTTATTGGGAAAACCCCCGGCTAAAGGTCAAGAATTTGATGATCACTATTTTGGTGCAATTCCTGAACGAGTACAAATTTTCATGCAGGATGTAGAAGAGTGCTTATATCGCCTAGGAATTCCCGCTAAAACCCGTCATAATGAAGTTGCCCCCGGACAATTTGAAATAGCACCCTTTTTTGAATCCGCCAACGTTGCCACAGATCATCAACAGCTAACCATGACCATTTTAAGACAAATGGCAAAAAAACATGGCTTTACCTGTTTACTCCACGAAAAACCCTTTGCAGGAATTAATGGCTCTGGAAAACACGTTAACTGGTCTGTAGGAAATCGTACTCAAGGCAATTTATTAGACCCCGGAGATACTCCCCATGCCAATGCTCAATTTTTGGTCTTCTGTGGAGCAGTAATTCGAGGTGTTCATAAATACGGAACTCTATTAAGGGCAGTGGTAGCAACCGCCAGTAATGACCATCGCTTAGGAGCAAACGAAGCACCTCCGGCTATTATCTCTATTTATTTAGGAACTCAATTAGAAGATGTATTTGAGCAAATTCGCAAAGGTGAAATAACAGGCTCTCAACTAGCACAAGTAATGAATATCGGAGTGGATACTTTACCTGAAATTCCGAAAGACCCCGGAGACAGAAATAGAACTTCCCCCTTCGCTTTTACTGGTAATCGTTTCGAGTTTCGAGCAGTGGGTTCAAATCAATCCGTAGCAGGTCCTTTAGTGGCAATGAATACTATTTTGGCGGACTCTTTGAATTGGATTGCAGACAAACTAGAGGAAGAATTAAAACAGGGTACTGAGTTAAACACGGCGATTCAGAAAATTCTCAAGGAAATAATGGAAAAACATGGCAATGTGATTTTCGGGGGCAATGGTTACTCAGAAGAATGGCATAAAATGGCAGTAGAAGAAAGAGGATTAGCAAATCTACCTACCACCGCCGATGCTTTACCTGTCCTCAAACAAAAACATATCGAAGAATTGTTCGATCGCATGGGAGTCCTTTCCCCAAAAGAATTAGAAAGCCGTTTTGAAGTTTATGCAGAACAGTATTTATTGTCTTTAGAGGTAGAAGCTAAATTAGTGGCGAACATGGCAAAAACTATTGTTTATCCTACGGCAATGAAATATTTATCTCAGTTGATGAATACCCTTTCTAGTTTAAAGGATATAGGTTTGGAAGGGGATTTAAGCATTGTAAAACACATCTCAACCTTAACTAATGAAATGATGGTTCAGGTACAAAAATTACAAGATGCCATTTCTGTTCATGATTTTGAAAGTACTGAGGCTAAGTTACAGTATTTTGCTAAAACTGTTCGAGCTTTAATGGATGAAGTTCGTAAATATGCCGATGCGTTGGAAGCAGAAATTGCCGATGAATTATGGCCCTTACCAACTTATCAAGAAATGTTATTTATTAAATAACCTCAGTTCAGTTTAAGAACATCGGATGAGGATAGGTGTTAGGTTGCAGGTATTAAGGTGCGGGAGAGATGAGGAGAGAGGGAGAAATTAGTTAGGAGTTAGTTAGGGGCGAATGGCCATTCGCCCGTACAGGAGTTAGGAGTTTTTAATTCTTAATTCTTAATTATCAACTATTTACCTTTTCCTTTGCTCTTCCCCCTCTCGAGGAGGGATAAAGGGGGGTTTTCCCCTCTTGCCCCTATAACCCATAAATTTTCACGATGAGTAAAGGCACAGTAAAAGTTAAAGTTAAGGTTAACGGTAAACCAACACGAGTATAATCAAGAAACTTATATCCCCCCGGTGCATAAACCATGGTATTCGTTTGATAACCAATGGGGGCTAAATAGCTATTAGAAGCCGCAAAAGTCACCGCATACATAAAGGATAAGGGTTCAAGTCCAATAGTTTCCGCCACTTTTACCGCAATAGGAATCATTAAAACCACTGCGGCATTATTCGACAAAACCTCCGTCAACATGGAAGTGGCAAAATAAAATAAAACTAAAATCCAATACCCTGATAAATTTCCTGCAACTTTCAATAAATTATCGGCTAACCATTGGTTTGTACCAGAATTATCCATCGCAATACCCAAAGGTATTAAACCAGCTAACAGAAAAATAATATCCCATCTTACAGAGCCATATACTTCACCGGGTTTGAGACATCCTGTAATTACCATTATTAAAACCCCCGCTAAACTACTCACCAAGATAGGTACAAAATTAAAAGCAGAAGTGAAAATAACCGTTAAAACAATCGCTAAAGCAATTCCCGCTTTGTTTTGTCTTAAACCCTCTCGATTTTTTTCTTCTAAAACTAATAACTCTCTGGTAGTTTGTAAACCAATAAAACTATCTTTAGGAGCTTGAATTAAGAGTAAATCGCCGAATTTCAAAGGAATTTTGCCAAATCTTTCTCTAATTAATTCTTGACCTCTTCTAACAGCTAAAACCGTAGCATTATAACGCTGTCTAAATCTTAAATCTTTCAAACTAGAGCCAATTAAACGAGAATTGGATAGTATCAAAACCTCTGCTATTTTTTCCTCTTGAGAATTATTTTGTTCTTCTAATTCTTGAGAATTGAATTTAAAGTCTGCGAGGATTTCCACTCCTCTTTCATCTTTGATATTTAATAAGTTACTACGACTTCCCCTAACTAATAAAATATCTCCTACCGCTAAAACTTTATCCGCTAAAGGGGGAGGGAAATGGGTATCATTGCGGATAATTTCTAAAACATCTAAATCAAATTTACGTTGAATTTCACTACTGCGCAAAGTTTGTCCAATTAAACTTGATTTGGGAGGAATAATCATTTCACTGACGTATTCTTTTAATTCATAATCTTCGGCTAAAGATTCTCCTCCCGGAGGTTTTCTTGCGGGTAATAATTTTGGAGAGGCGATAGATAAATAAATTAAGCCGATAAAAAAGACAGGTAAACCTAATTTAGTAAATTGGAAAATACCAAATTCTGGATACCCTAATTGTACCGCAATCCCACTGGCAAGAATGTTAGTTGATGTACCTAGTAAAGTAATTAATCCCCCCAATATTGTTAGAAATGACATGGGTATGAGCAGTTTAGAAATAGAAACTTTTGCTTGTTTACTCCACTGTTCAACTATTGGTAAAAAAATGGCAACTACTGCGGTATTATTAATAAAAGCACTAATAGGACCGACTATCATCCCTAGAGTGAAAATTTGCTGAGTCGGATTTTTCCCCCCCCATTGAATTAGCCAATCTCTGATAATATTAAGAATGCCTGTTTTGGTTATTCCTGCACTGAGAATAAACATCGCCATAACGGTAATAGTTGCGGAGTTGCCAAATCCGGAGATACCTTCATTAGGAGAAACTAACCCCAATATCATCAAAACAACGGTAATGGATAAAGAAGTTAAATCTACGGGCAACCATTCGGCAATGAAAGCAATTAGGGCAACAATTAAAACCGTCAAGGTCAAAAAGATAGGGGAAATATCCAACCAATTCATAGACTATATGCTTAAAGATTAGTAATCAATATACAGAATTTTTTGTTTTTATGGGGGTATCTTTTAATTTTGTTGTGGTTTTATTATCATGGTTTCGACGAGGAAAGATGTAAATATGATTAATTCTTCTGCTTATCTTTTAGTGGTTCATGGTAGTCGAAATTCTTTTTATGCTCAACAGTTAAGAGATTTAACTTTTTCAGTGAGACAAAAATTAGATTTGTTGCAGGTTACTTGTGATTTGGATATTGCTTATTTGGAATTGGGGAATCAATCTCTATCTGAGAAAATTATCGAATTTGGGAATCAATTAGAAAGAAAGGGCTATAAAAATCTTAAAGTTTTACCTTTATTTTTGTTATCGGGTACTCATGTTATCAACGATATTCCTTTTGAAGTGGAGGTTTCTCGGCAAAAATGTTCTTTACAAATCGAGATTCTACCTCATTTGGGAAGGAGTTTATCTTTAATTTCCTTATTATGTGCTGAATATGAAAGGCAGGAAAATTTAGACCATCATAAAGATTCTAGTATTGAACGCATTTTGTTTTGTCATGGTACAAGTTTACAAAAGGGAAATGAAGAAATAGAAGGCTTGGCAGGTAAAATTAACGCCCATGTGGCTTATTGGTCAATAAAACCGAATTTACACTCTGTTATAGCCAAATTAGCTCTAAATGATCCCCCAAAAATCATGATTATGCCTTATTTTCTCTTTACGGGAAAAATCATAGATGCGATCGCATCTGAAGTAGAGGAGTTACAAAAAGAACTAAGTTGCGAATTGAAGTTATTGCCACCTCTGACACAGATTGATGGTTTCTCAGATATTATTGTCAATATACTTCTGACAGAAAAATAAAGGGCAATGGTAAATAGTGAATAGTGAATAATTAATAATTAATAACTCCAAATACTCATTACTCGTTACTTATTACTTTCTCCAACACCTGCAACCTGAAACCTGAAACCTGACACCTTGTCTCCCTCTCCCCTCATCCCCTTATCTCCTCATCCCCTAAACACCCTAACACCTGAAACCTGAAACCTAACACCTAACCTTACCCGATATTCTTAAACCGAACAGAGGTTACTTAAAAAATTTTTTTACTCTTTCCAAGATTAAAGAAGCAATTGCCAGAAGTGCCAAAACCAAATATGATACAAATGATATTAGTTTTAATGATCAACGATGCCCTTTGCCAAAATCTTAATTGCGAACCGAGGTGAAATTGCTTTAAGGATTATTCATAGTTGTGAAGAAATGGGGATTGCCACCGTAGCGGTACATTCTACTATTGATCGCCATGCCCTTCACGTTAAATTAGCCGATGAGAGTGTTTGTATTGGACCTCCTCCAAGTAATAAAAGTTATTTGAATATTCCTAATATTATTGCCGCCGCTTTAACCAGAGGTGCAGAGGCAATCCACCCGGGCTATGGATTTTTGGCAGAAAATGCCCGTTTTGCCCAAATTTGTGCTGATCATAATCTTCAGTTTATTGGACCTTCCCCAGAGGCAATTATTGCCATGGGCGATAAATCCACCGCCAAGAAAACGATGCAAGAGGCAGGTGTGCCAACTATTCCAGGTAGTAAGGGTTTAATTACTGATGAGGAGGAGGCCGCTAGAGTTGCTGCCGAAATTGGCTATCCTGTGATTATTAAAGCCACTGCTGGAGGTGGTGGCAGAGGAATGCGTTTTGTCTCTGACGAAACAGAATTGAGTCGTTTATTAAGAGCCGCCCAAGGAGAAGCAGAAGCGGCTTTTGGTAATGCTGGAGTTTATTTAGAAAAGTTTATTGAATTACCCCGTCATATTGAGTTTCAAATATTAGCAGACAGTTACGGCAATGTTGTCCATTTAGGAGAGAGAGATTGCTCTATTCAACGCCGTCATCAGAAATTACTAGAAGAAGCCCCTTCTCCTGCTCTTAATCCTGAATTAAGGCAGAAAATGGGAGAAGCGGCGGTTAAAGCCGCCAAATATATCAATTATGTTGGTGCTGGTACAGTAGAATTTTTAGTGGATAAATACGGTAATTTCTATTTTATGGAGATGAATACTCGTATCCAAGTAGAACATCCTGTAACAGAAATGATTACTGGATTAGATTTAATTAAAGAACAAATTGCGATCGCGCAAGGAGAAAGATTAGCTTTTACTCAAGAACAAATACAATTGAAAGGTCATGCGATCGAATGTCGGATTAATGCAGAAGATCCTGATCATGATTTTAGACCAAATCCCGGGAAAATTATCGCCTATTTGCCCCCCGGAGGACCTGGCGTAAGGATGGATTCTTTTGTTTATCCTGACTATGAAATTCCCCCTTATTATGATTCTTTGATTGGTAAATTGATTGTTTGGGGAGAAGATAGAGAAACCGCAATCAAAAGAATGAAAAGGGCTTTAAGAGAATGTGCGATTACAGGAGTACAAACCACCATTAACTTCCACCAAAAAATTCTCAACAACCCCGAATTTTTAGCAGGGAATGTTTATACTAACTTTATCGAACAAAATTTATTGTAATAAAAAGCTATTGGCGAAGTTTTTTTGAGTTCTATTATTGCTACCTATTGAGGGGGAATACAGGGAAATTAACTTCTTCCCTTTTTCCTAGCCTTACTAATAATTAATAATATTAACAATCATATTAAACAGAAATCTTTTGTAAAGAATACTCTGCCGCCTGACATACTTGGGGATGAGGGTCTTTTACTAAGAAATTAAGGGCAGATATTGCTTTTTTGTTACCCTTAAAATTACCTAAAGATTCAGATACCCTTTGGCGAATTAACCAATCATCCGATTGAACAAACACTAAGATTTCCTCGATACAATCTTCCGCTTTAACTTCCCCCAAAGCAGAAATAGCCGCTTGTTGTAGGGCGGTTTCATTGCTATGCAGAGCATCTAAAAGTAATTTTTTAGCACGAATATCTCCTAAATTGCCTAAAGAGACAGCCGCACTAAAACGTACTAACCATTCAGTATCTTCATAGAAAGCCCTAACTAAAGACTCGAAAGCACGAATATCTTTTAAGTATCCTAAAGCCCCCGCCGCATCCGCACGAATACCATAGTCTGGATCAGTTTCTAATAATTTTACTAAGATTGGTAAACATTCCTCAGTTTGTTTAACTCCTAAGGCAAAAATTGCCATGGAACGCACGGGCAACATTTCATCATAAATTACCTTCTTTATTAATGGTACAGCATCCTTGGCTTCAACTTCTCTAAGGGATGCAAGGGCTAATAGTCTATCTTTTGAGTTGTTGCTTTCCAATTGGCGATCTATTTCTGCTAAATTAATCTGACTCATAATTTTAATTTTCTCAACATTTCTTTACAATTTTCATTATAATCCGATAAAAAAGAAATAGAGAAACAAACAATTTTTTAGCTAAAGGTCACCATAATTCCCATAAAAATATATTTTTAGCTAGATTTTTTGAAAATGAGCGTTTAATAGCGTTAATTATACGAATAACATTAGCGTATAGTTGGTCAATATTTAATATTTAGTGGTGAAAAACTAAAAAGAAAGGGAAATGAGGAAATATTACCCCACAATCGCTATTGGTAGAGGTTTTGATAAATAGATCAAAAATTTTTGGCAAAATCTGCATAAAAACAAAAAATGATCCTGATAGATATATAGAACTAAATCTAAAAATTGATTAATGAGTAATCTTAAAAAATTTACTGTGCATTCTCCCCGAAAGTTACCAGTTATCATTCTCGCTGATGTCAGTGGCAGTATGGAAAGCAACGGCAAAATTCAAACTCTCAACCGTGCGATCGCATCTATGATTGATAGTTTTGCCCAAGAGGAAGATGTGAGGGCAGAAATTAACGTTTCTGTGATTACCTTCGGAGGAGAAAAAGCTCAGATTCATATACCCTTACAACCAGCAGAAAAAATCGAATGGCAAGACATGAGTGCCATGGGGCGAACTCCTATGGGTAATGCTTTTGGAGTAGCTCAGGCAATGGTGGAAGATCGATCGATTATTGCTAGTCGAGACTATCACCCCACTATTATTTTAGTATCTGACGGCATTCCTACCGATGAATGGATACCACCTCTTAATAATTTAATTACCTCAGAAAGGGCATCTAAAGCACTACGGTTATCAATGGCAATCGGTGCTGAAGCTGATAACGAACCTTTACAAAGTTTTTTACAAAATCAACATCCTGAAATTCCAGTATTTAGAGCTGATGAAGCCAATCAAATTAAACAGTTTTTCCGCTTTGTCACCATGACAATTACTAATGCTTCCAAAAGTGTTAATCCCAATAGTATTCCTGTTCTTAATTTTGATGCTCTTGATAATTTTGATGATCTCGATGATGAATATACTGGTTGTTTTTAAGCATCCTTAATTTATTTCAGTTTTATTTCTCTGGTAATCATTAAAAAGGGCTTTAGCCCTTACTACGAAAATAGTAAAAATGTATGAAGCAACCAAAATTTAATTATGTCATCTCGTAATAGAATTAATTATGAAACCTTTGGCACTTCAGTAATTGGGCCGTTTCATCAACAAAAAAACCGCCTTAATGAAGACGCTTGGGGAAGAATTAATAATAACTCTGGGGTGGGGATTGTTGTTAGTGATGGCATGGGTTCAAAATCTAATGCTCGTATGGGTGCAAAAATGGCTTGTTTAGCAGTGAAGCAATCCTTATTAGCTTGGGTAAAAGCTCCTTCTGCTTTCCCTAGTTTATTGTTGAGGCTTATTCACATACATTGGGAATTGAATATATTACCTGCATTGAAAAAAGATAGTGTCGCCACTTGTTTATTTGCTGTGGTAATTCCTAACGGGCAATTAATTATGGCTCAATTAGGGGATGGTATTGCGATTTTAAGGGAAAATAACGGGCAACTGACAATTTTAAGCGAGAAAAATAAAACTTTTGGCAATCAAACCACTGGCTTAGGTGTAGCTAAATCCACTCAAGAATGGTCATTTTTTACTGTACCTAATTTTCCTCCTAACTCGGCGGTGTTATTAGCCACTGACGGCATTGCTGATGATTTAAAAAGCGATACTTTGGGGGATTTTGTGCAATTTATTTTAGATGATTTTGGTACTTTAGCCCCACAAAAAAGGTGGCGATCGCTTACTAAAGAACTCAAAAACTGGCCTACTCCTAAACATCTTGATGATAAAACCCTTGCCGTTTTATGGCATCGCCCTAAATAGTTTTGTTGAACTAAAAGACTTAAGTAGCCCCATTTAATTAAACGTAAAATAGGCTCGGTTAGTAGTGAAGGCTTCAGTTCCGTTATTTCAAGAACGTTTGAAACCCCTAAAGGGGTAACTACGAACTTTCTTTTATTTAATTGGATTTACTAATCACTCAATCAAAAAAGGATGAAAACACCATGAAAATAATAGTTGATGAACAAAATACGGTTTATGAATTGGATCAAAAATTAGGAGAAGGGGGGCAAGGTAGAGTTTACAGTATCAAAGGAGGAAGAAAAGCAATTAAGTTAATTCCAGATAAATCAACCGTTAGGCGCGATCGTCTTCGTCGTCAACTCAGTCAAGTAAGAATGTTATTTGACATCCAACAATTACCCATTGCCATGCCCTTAGAAATGTTACAACCGCCCCATGTAGGTTATGTAATGGAACTATTAACAGGAATGATACCCATTAGTAAATTAACTTACCTACCCCAAAAAATTGAATGTCCAGTTACATGGTATTTGCAGGGGGGAGGTTTACGGCGAAGATTAATTTTATTGGCAAAATCCGCCGAAGCCCTATCTCAATTACATGGTAGAGGATTAGTCTATGCCGATCCTTCACCGAATAATATTTTTGTATCCTCAGACTTAGATGCGAATGAAATTAGATTTATTGATGCTGATAATCTTTGCTATGAAAGTAATGTTTCATCCTCATTTTATACCCCCGGTTATGGAGCTCCCGAATTAGTCAAAGGCAAATCAGGAGTTAATACTCTCACAGATGCCCACGCTTTTGCCGTGATAGCTTTTCAAATTTTAACAACACTGCACCCTTTAACTGATGGTGATTTAGTTAGTTATGGTGAACCAGAATTGGAAGAAAAAGCCTTACAAGGAGAAATCCCTTGGATAGATAATCCTAATGACAACAGTAATTACACAGACAAAGGATTTCCTAGAGATATAACTCTTTCTCCTCGATTGCAAACATTAGCCAATAAATGCTTTGGTGAAGGACTTTTAAACCCTCAAAAACGCCCGGGGTTGAATCAATGGGCTGAATATTTATACAATGCCGCCGATTTTACCATTACCTGTCCTAGCTGTCACAGTACCTACTATGCAAATCAAAAAGATTGTTCTTGGTGTGAATATCCTCGCCCAGATTTAGTAATTGTTGAAATTTATCGTTGGCATCCTGATGAAAAACCAGAAAAAAAGGGTAAATTATTACAAGTTATGGCTTTACAAAGAGATAGCTCTGTAATTTTAACTAACAGAATTATTAACGGAAGATTGGGAATAGATGCCCATCAACCTAATTTAGAAATAGAATTTACTGATCATTATTTGCGAGTTCATAAGTGTAATAATCAAACTTTTTTATTGACTTCTCAAAATCAAGAAAATAATAAAATTGAGAGAGAAATTTCTGAAGATAGATGGTTAAAATTTCCTGTGGAAGCTGGAAAATATGGTGATTGGCTTTTACATTTTGGTTCTTTAAGTTGTCCTCATCGATACGCTTCTTTTCGCTTAATTAAAGGAGGTGATTAAACTTGAAAAATAATATAATATCACCCCAAAATCTCTTAAAAAAGATTCCCTCTAATCCCCCCAAAAAACGCAGGGCTGTTTCATTTTCGAGGGAAAAAAAAGAGCGGGAGATAAGGGGAGGGGGAGATGGGGAGATTTTTGACTTGCAGATTTTAAGTAATAGTAAAAAATCTTAAAACAATCAATTAATCATTTTAAATTATCAAAAATCATTCCTTATTACTCGTTACTCATTACTCTCTCTTAACCAAAAATTTTAGAATGAAACAGCCCTGCCTAAAAAACGGGGAATATAACTCTCAATTTCTCAAATAAGTTTCTGATTGCACTATCTAAAACTTAGAAAACAAAGACTAAAGTCTTTACTACAAACCTATACAATTAAATTTAGGAGTAAATTAAATAATGAAAGTTAGTGAAGTTCAAGCAGGAAGAAAGTTAAGTTTAGAAATTAAACAAGTTCATGATAATCTTTTTTTACCTGAAAAATCTTTCAATATTGAGCAAGAAATAAGTATTTTACAATCTCAATTAACTGGAGAAATTTTTATAACTAATCAACAAGATTCTTGGGTAATTGAAGGGGTAAATCAGGATAATCAAAATAAATTATTAGACTTAATAGATAGAAGTTTACCTCGTTTATGTTGGGTAATGGCTTTACAACCTAATCTACAAACTCCTGATACTATTTTTTTACAAGTTCATGAATTCCCTAATAAGTTGTATTTACCTAATGAAAAAATAGAAATTGGTATTGATGAAAGAATTGTTGATGATATTCGCGATCGACATCTGAGAAAATCAGAACCCATTGATAAAATTATTGAATGGTTGAACAAAAAAATATTATTACCTCATCCTAAAAATAATCAACTTAAAAGAGCATTATTACAAGCAGGAAATAAAATTAAAAACAGTTTAGAAAGTAGTTTTCAATTATGGGGTAATGGCATCGTTATTAATATCAAAAAAACTGCCGATAATAAGTTTTTAATTAACAGAGTAGAAAGGGCAAGACAACCTAAAGATATTAATGAGCAACGCCCGATGATTATTTTAGAAGCTGATATTTATTTTTGTGATGCTTCGATCGCAGGTAGTTTAAGGGGTAATATACAAACAGAATTAGATGATATTGTCAAAAAATCTGATAGCTACCTCGCTTTATGGCAGGAATATAATAATATAGAACGAAAAATTATTTGGGATAATGCGAGAGAATTTGGTTGGTTAAAATATGTAAAACAAATTGCTTTAAAAAATGGCAATTACCGTTTTAAATTAGAAAATACAGTAAACAGAAAAAAGGAATTAAAAGCAAAATTTAAGCTATTAAGGGAAAATCCAACTTTATCTTTGGAAGTTAATAAAAAACCGCCTAATTTTAGCCATGATAAAGATGATAATAATGAACAAGATTCAGGGCTTTTAAAAAGAGAATTTTCTCAAGATGGTAAAAGTTTTTTAGGGGAAGTTGTAGAAATTGATTCGCAAAAATTAGAGATTGAAATTAAACCATCTAATGCGGATGATGAAGAAATAACCCCCCCACATCAAGGATATATTTTTATTTCCCTGTTGGGCGATCGCATCAGACTACAGAGAAGAACATTAGCAGAATCTGCCATTAGAATGGCTCAAAATCCCATGCCCCAATTAGCTTTACTGTTAGAAAACCATGCAGTTAGCTTCAGACGTACCAGAAACATAAAACCTATTACCAAAGAAGTCAAAAAATTATTTAATGGTTTATCACCGACACCGCGCCAAGAAGAAGCCATCAATATAGCCTTGAATACCCCCGATATTGCTTTGATACAAGGACCCCCCGGCACGGGTAAAACCAAGGTAATTACTGCCATTGAGGCTAGATTAGCAGAAGAAGCAGAAGACGCTAATCGCTCGGTTAATCATCGTATTTTATTAACCAGTTATCAACATGATGCGGTAGAAAATGCCGCCGAGAGAACAACTTTGTTTCAACTTCCTGCGGTGAGAATTGGAGGCAAAAAAGGCAAAAATTCAGAATTGGATAATGTTGATCGATGGCGTAGGGAAAGAATCCAAAGAGTTAGGGCTAGTTTAGCTCATTTACCCAAATTAACGGGACAAGAAACCTTAAGGAAAGTAAAACAATTAACGGCTATGTATCAGTTAACCCCCGGTAATCAAGAAGACACCGTTAAATTACTAAAAGATATTTACGAGTTAACCATCTGTTGTATTTCCCCTGATTTATCGGATCAACTTTTACGATTAAGTCAAGAATTAAAACAAAATCGATCGCACCTAAATCAAGAAGACTCAGAAAAAAGAGAATTAGCACTCAAAGCGGTGCAAGGAATTAGAGTTACTTGGGCTACTTTTTCTGATGACGGTGATGAAAATGCTCTCAAAGCTCTAGCTAGACTAAAACCATTAGATATTTTAAGTAAAGAAGAAGAAGACTTATTAAAACAAGCAGGGGTTTGGGTAGAAGAATCAGAACCTCCTTTTTTAGGAGAATTGGCGGATTTACAGCAAAAACTATTAGAAAGATTAATTCCCAAAGAAACTCAACCCGTGACAACTCCCGTAGCAAATCCCAAAATTCTTGATTTGTTCAAACAAGTTCGTTTATCCCTCGATAATTATGTTAAACAATCCCCCGATGGCATTGAAGGAGTATTGACAGAATATTTGAACGATTTAGAAACAGATCCCGAAGAAGTAGCTCGTACTATTCGCAAATATACGGTAGTTTTAGCGGCAACCTGTCAGCAATCGGTGGGCAAAAAAATGATTGAGGCAACAGAAAATAAAGATCATGTATTTGAGAGTGTGATTATTGATGAGGCGGCGAGGGCGAATCCCTTAGATTTATTTATTCCTATGGCTAAGGCTGAAAGGCGAATTATTTTAGTGGGAGATCATCGTCAATTACCCCATATTTTAGAGGATGATGTGGAAAAGGAGTTAACTAAATCAACCTTCGATACTCAAGATGCCCTCAAAAAAAGTTTATTTGAACGGCTTTTTAATCAATTACAGGAGTTGGAAAGAAAAGACGGCATCAAAAGAACTGTCACCCTTGATACTCAGTATCGAATGCACCCCATTTTAGGGGATTTTGTCAGTGAAAATTTTTATGAATGTCATGGGGAATCTCATATTAATTCGGGAAGATGTGCCAATGATTTTATTCACAATTTACCGGGTTATGAAAATAGCGTTACTGCTTGGCTTAATGTTCCTTTTTCTGCGGGGGGTGAAATACAAGGGCAAAGTAAATCTCGCCCAGTGGAAGCAAGGGCGATCGCATTTGAACTAAAAAGATTGATTGAACATGATCAAAAACTAACTTTCGGCATTATTGCTTTTTATTCTGCTCAAGTGACGGAAATTTGGAAAGCCTTAGAAGAAGTGGGCATTGCGGAAAAATCAGAGGAGGGATTTTTTCAAGTGGCGAAACAATGGCAAGAAACTACTAACTATGAAAATAAGATTGTGGAAAGGTTGAGAGTCGGTACTGTGGATGCTTTTCAAGGGAAAGAGTTTGATGTAGTTTTTCTTTCTTTAACTAGAAGTAACAATATTAACCCTATCGATGAAAGAATGTATCGCCGAAAATACGGCTTTTTGATGTTGGAAAATCGTCTTTGTGTGGCAATGAGTCGGCAACAAAGATTATTAATCGCTGTGGGTGATGGGGATATGGTAAATCATAAATCTGCTCGTGTTGCTATTCCTCAACTGGTTAATTTTTATCAACTTTGTCAGAGTCAACAGGGAAAAATTTATCAATGTTATGAAAAGCCTTAAAAAAATTATGATCCTGTCATTCCGAACGAATATGAGGAATCTCAACTCATTTGATGAAAAGCCTTAAAAGGCTTACTACAAACCTAATCAAAAACTCTCATTCTGAACATCTTTAATTATTTACAAACCAGAACAAACAATGTTATTTACCAAAGAAACTCCCATCTTATATTATGAAGCGCGATCGCACCAACGTTGGCTTAATCGTGAATATATATTATTTCCAGCTTACTACTATCGAGTTTTAGCCCCCCGTGTCTCAAGTCGCAAACTAAATATTTTAGAAAAAGCCGTGTTAGGAATTTGTCGAATAGGGGCTTTTACAGCCCAAGAAATAGGGGAAAAATTAGATATAGGCGGGGATTTATCCGCTTTAATTATCAGTGAACTTCAATATAACAATTTTATTGATCATCAAGGTTTAATCACTAAAAAAGGAAAGCAAATTTTAGAAAATGAATTGATAGAAACAGAAGATTTAATAGCAGGTTATGTATTTCAAGAGCCTTGGCAGGGTGAGTTATTTCCCCGATTTATCGAAAACTTAGAATATGCCGAAACTCGATTTAATGACAATGATTACCCTGAATTAGTTTTAGGCACAACGGGAAAACCCTTTTATCAAAAAATTTTCATGCCTTTACCCATTAATAATACTTTGATGGTTAAACCGACTCCCAGAGATATTTTAAGAGCAATAAAAACTCATAATCAAACTTTAACTAATCGTCATCGGGAAAACGACGTTGAAGCTAATGAACAATTATGGAATATTGAAAAACAACCAGATTTAAAACGTATTTCATTTATTGAAGAACAACCTCAACCTGTTTGGTTAGCGACTTTTATTTATACTCCTGAATCAAATTTTGATGAATTTACAGAGAATAATTGGCAAATATCAGATCCTTTCGGTTTAGGAGATAGCCCTTGGTTATATCGTCAAATTAATAAATGTTGCCAAAAACAAGATAATTTCCCCTTACAAAAGTCCATTAATAATTTGCTGAATAGTAACACTAAATTGAATGAATCAAAGGAAAGACAAGAAAAACGTCAAGACTTGATGATTTATCATGAAGAAGCTATTAATATCATCGAAAATAAATTAAGTTTAGAAATACTTAAATGGGATGATTTATATAAAGGATTAATAGTAATAGAAAGAACCTATTTAGAACTAGAATTATCTAGCAAAAATAAACAAAATATAAATTACATTAATTACTTTATTAATGATAAGTTAGAAGATATTGTCATAAAATGTCAAAAATTATTAGAAAATATATTCCTAATTATAGGAGATCAATATCCTACAGAAAAATGTTGGGAAATCTTAGATCATCGAGACAAAGAATATAATAAAATTATTCTCGAACAAATAGTCGAAAAAATAGGATTCAAACCCTTAAAAAATGAGTCTCACGACAGCAAATTAAAATTACCGAAGTCTTTATTATCAGTGGATATTAATAAAATAAAATCTGCGTCAGATCATCAAAGTGGTTCACTGAGAGGTTATGTAATAGCTAGTTTATTAACTGCTTATAATTATGAGCAACATCCGCTATATTTCTTTGCTGAAAAGATGCCAAATTTACTTTTTGAGTTAGATAAATTAGCTGACCTAAGAAATAAAAGTGGTCATTATAGTTCACAAAAATTAACTCAAGAGATAGTTAAAAAACAAATAGCTTTAGTCTATCAATTAATCGAATTATTTTTACAAACAAATTTTCATAAACCCATAGAACTAGAGGAGGAAGTTATTTATGTTTAAAAATCTAAAAGAGTTTTATATTCCCCTAAAACCCCCTTAGTAAGAGTGACTTTTTTCATCATTTGCCTGTAAATTCTCCTCTTTTAATAAGAGAGCTAGGGTGTTTTAAAAGAGGATTTTATTGCTTTCCAATTCTAACTACTTCAAAAACTTATTTTATACTCAATAATTTATCAATCAAGAGGAAATTACCATGAATGAATTAAACAATCAAAATAATTTACCTGATAATCAAGATTTAGAAATTTCTTTAGAAAAAGCTCAAAAAGATAGCCAATTAGTCCAAGAAAAACAACAGGAATTAGAGCTTCAAATTAATCAGTTAAAACAAGAAAAAGATTTATTAAATCAACAAAAACAGATGTATCAAGAACAACTGGAACAATTAAACCAAGAGAAACAAGCATTAATTACTCGTGAGAGAGAATTACTTGACAAAGAACAAAATTTATATCAAAACTTAGAGATAGAAATTGAGCAAAAAAGAAATGAATTTGAACGGCAAAAAAATAAAGAATGGCAAGTTATTAATCAGGAAAAAAATGATTTAGAAAGAGATAAAACTCGTTTAAATTTAGTGCGAGAAGAATTAACGAAAGAACAAAATATTCTTGAGGAAGAAAAGCAGTATTTACAACAGAAAATAAATGAAATTAAAGAAAAAGAGACTACGTTAAAAACGGCTTTAGAAAATTTTGATCATGAGCAGTTTGAGTTACAAAGAGAAAAAAATAATTTAAGGGAAGAAAAAGCATATCTTGAGCAAGAAAATGAGAAGATTCAAGAAAAATATCGATATTTACGTCAACAAGAACAAGAAATTAACCACAGAAAACAAGAACTAGAGGAATTAAAATTACAAGCTCAATCAGGTTTTATTGAACAAAATACTAGCATTATTAAAGAGTTAGAAAAACAAATTGATAATTTACATGAAGAACGGAATAAACTTTATCAAGAATTAGCAAGAAAGCATCAAGAATTAGAATCAGAAATTACTCAAAAAAATCAAGATTTACAACAAAAGATAGAGGAAGAATATAAAAAGTTAGACATCACAAGACAACAACTTGAACAGGAGTTTATTAATAAGAAAAATCAACTGGAAACAGAAAAAATCAATAATAAATTAGAGTTAGAAAAAGAATATCAGCAGTTAGGAGAAGCAAGAAAAGAGTTAAAAATACAGCAAACCCAACTGGAGTGCGATCGCACTATATTAGAGGAGGATAGAGAAAATTTAGAAGTAAAAATTAATCAAAAGTCAGCACAAAAAATAGAACTTTTAGAAGCAAAAATAACCTATCAAAAAGAACAACTAGACGAAAGAAAAAGAATTATTAATTTATTACAAACAACGATAATTAATCGAGAAGAAAGCGATCGCAGATTTGGCAATAGATCGCCCCATGAAATATTAACCGAGTTGGAAAATTTACGCAGAATTAAAGAGGAATTAGAAATTGAATTAGCCTCAAAACCTAGTGACATTGCTACGGAAAAATTAGCTCAATTAGAAAGTGAAAAAGAACAATGGGAAAGAGATAGATTTCGATTAGTAACGGAATTACAGGAATTAAAAAGAAATAACACTTATAGCAAAATGGCAGTGACAGAAGTAGAAACACTACGAGATGAAAAAGAATCATTACAAGTAAATAACGATCGCCTCCGAAATGCCTTAGAAGAATTGAGAAAAGAAGTAGGGCAAGAAATAGAAAAAAGTAAAGATACTAGCCCCTTCCCGGAATGTATTGCGATGGATGAGAATGAAACACTGCAAACCATTACACCTTTAGAAGAAAGTATCCCCAATTTAAGAGAATTTGCTGAAGATTTGCGTTATCGTATTGCAGTTTCTTCTGAACATGAGCAAAAACGCCTTTATTACTCAGCCCAAGATATTCGTACTTTTCTTGGTGGTTTAGCCATGAGTCGCCTACACTTGCTCGAAGGTATTAGCGGTACAGGTAAAACTAGCTTGGCAACAGCTTTTTCCAGTGCAGTAAATGATCCCAATAATGAATATAAGTTAGAACCAAACAAAAGAACTGACTATAAATTAATTGAAGTACAAGCAGGATGGAGAGACAGACAAGACTTAATCGGTTATTACAACGCCTTTGAAAAGAGATTTTATGAATCGGAATTTTTACAGGCACTTTATCAAGCACAATGCCCATTTTATCGAGATCGCATTTACATTATTGTCTTGGATGAAATGAATCTTTCTCGCCCTGAACAATATTTTGCCGATTTTCTCTCTAAATTAGAACAAGAATCACCCACACTAACCCTTACCACCGACTTAAATCGCCGTTACCCTGCCTTATTTGAGGATCATAAAACCCTAAAAATTCCCGAAAATATCTGGTTTATTGGTACAGCTAACCAAGATGAAACTACCCTTGAATTTGCTGATAAAACTTACGATCGCGCCCATATTATGGAATTAGGCAGAAATCAAGTAAAATTTGATATTCCTGAATTAAATTATCGAAACCCCATTTCTTATCAAGCCTTAAAATTAGCTTTTCAACAAGCCCAAAATCAGTATCAATCACAAGCAAAACAAGCCGATCAATTTTTGAAAGACTATTTAGCTGATTTGTTGGAAATAAAATTTAAAATCGGTTGGGGAAATCGTTTAGAAAGACAAATAGAGGCATTTATTCCCGTTGTAATTGCATCTGGTGGCACGATTGGAGAAGCAACAGATCACTTATTAGCAACTAAGATTTTACGCAAAATTAAAAATCGTTATGATATTCCTGCCATTTATTTAAGGGAATTAAGAGAACAAATAACTGTTTTTTGGGGTGAATTAGATTATCAATATGACCCAATTAAATCTTTAAATATTATTGACACTGAAATCAATCGTATTGAACCTCAAATCTAAAAATAAAGGTCTCCCTTCTCCTCTGGGAGAGGGGTTGGGGGTGAGGGAAACAGGTTTTTAATGTTTAGCCATTACTACAAACTTATTTATAATAATCCAAAAAAAACTATGAAATTTGTTAATCGTATAACTGGACAAATCTTTAATCAATTACCAGAAAATGCCCTTTTAGGTGAATGGTTAATAATAAATGAATCAGATAATCTCAAGGTTAATGATGTTTTAATACCCTCAAATTTAAGATTTTATTTATGGGTGAATAATAGTAATAATATTCATTTATTCAGTGATTCTCAAACTCAGAATTTAGGCAATATAAAAATTCCTAAATGGCAAATCGCTAGCGATATTTTAAGAGAAAGCATTGCTTATTTTTATTATCAATCTCATAACTTAAATATTAATCAAGATAACTGGAAAAATTGGCTTAATTTATCTCCTTTAGTACCAGAAATTAACGCAAAAATTCACTTACAAACCTTAGAAATTGACCTACAAAAACAATGGGGGCATTTAGAAAATGTTTGCCGTCGTCCCCGCACTTATTTGAAAATGGAAACAGAAAAATTAGCCATTTCTCGTACTAAAAAAATAGCCAACGGTGCGATCAAACATTTAGCATCCCATTCCGAAGACTGGTATCGCCGTAACTTTAATTCTGTCAAACCGAATAAATTACTTTGTTTAGTGAGGGAAGACTTATTAAACATCTATGAAAATCAAGTTACAGCAAAATTAATAGACAACTTATTAGAATATATTTCTCGCCGTATAGCAGAATTAAAATTAATTGAAAATGAATTAAAAGAAGCGATGAATTTTTCTGATGAAATGTATAAAGTACATTGGAAAAATAGAAAGCGTATATCATCCTTGTGGGGAGAACAATTTAATGCAAAAGAAAGAATTTTAGAACTTGAAGAAACTTTAAAAGAATTAAATGATAAAAAGCGTAAATTATTAGGCTTAATTACCACTGATTTATATAAAGCAATTCCTAAACAAACTTATGTACCAATGACTTTAAAAAGGACAAATATTTTTGTTAATGATCAACATTATAAATACATAGATTTGCTCTGGAGAAATTGGAGTAAATGGAAAACAAGACAAATAAAAAATCCTCAACAATTCTTTGAAGAGTATCAACAATTTTTTCAAGGTTTTGAGGCTTTCTGTTTATTACTCATTTGTAAAACCTTCTGTGGAAATAACGATAATAACGATCAAGGCTTAAATTTTGAGCCTATTTTTAATCAAGATTTAAAGCATAATCAACAAGATACCAATAATCAAAATAATCTACTTCTTTCTTTTCAAGGATTATTAGGAAAAATTGACTTATATTTATCAAAAAATCGCACTTTCTATTTAAGTTCTGATTTAATTAATCAAGATTTATGTTTAATTCCTCTAGGGATTAATTTAACAGGAATAAACGATGAAAAAGAAATTAATAATATCTTAGATAAGTTATTCGCTCAAGTTGATAACTCTTGTCATAATATTATTCTCTATTTAGGCACAAAAGAAGAACAAAATTTATTATCTAAAAATTTACAAAATAGACTAAACAATATTCTTATTCAAAATAATAATTTAACTGGGATATTTCCCGTTAATCCCTTTGAAATTCTTAGCTTAGAAAGGGTTGCTTATACAATTAAATGGTGGTTATATGGCAACTTATACTTATCTTATCCTCCTATTTTGAATCTTCCTTTGCAAATTCCTGACAATTTACTGACTTATTTTCATGGCTATTTAACAATAAAAAATAATCGAGAATTGAACATTACTGCTTTTATTTCTAATGAAAATATTAATGATTTTAATAGAGAATTAACTAAAGAAATAAAGAGGGTTGAAAGTATGGGAAGACAAGGGCGATCGCAGTTAGCAGAATTAAGAAATATTCAAAATCATGATTTACCTAATCAAATAAATCAACTAATTCAACCTTTTACAATTTGTCCTGTTTGTAATCATCAAGAAGATTTAAAAAATATAGAAAAACTCAATAATCATAGTTTTCAATGCCATTGTAGTCAATGTGGAAGTAGCTGGGGAACAAAACATTGCGGTAATTGTGATAAAAATTATCCCTTTATCGCCGTTCAAGGAATAGAAAATAAAGAACTAAATTATAATCCTCTTAATCTCGATCGAGTTTTTGGTAGAGATATTTTAGCCATTCCCACAAGAAAAGATGATCATAATATCGGTTTTATTTGTTGTTTTTGTGGTTCAAAATAATCGTCATTCGCATAAAACAAAAGACATAAATAAAAATAGCTCGTAAATTATAAATAGAAGATATTTAAGACTATTTTTTCCGAAAGGATTAATGACAAAAGTGGAAATTATTTGTTTGGCTAATTCTAAAAAACATGGTGGGCGTTGTATTGCGGGTATTCGCACCGATGAAAAAGGATGGATTCGCCCCATTGGCAGAAATGATGATCACGGTGCACTTTTCCCCGAAGATTATATTCTGATTGATGGTAGTGAACCCAGAAAATTATCTGTTATAGAAATCGGTATTTCAACCCCAAAACCAAAACCATATCAGCCTGAAAACTGGCTAATTGAAACAATCCCATGGCGATTAGTCTCTAATTCTCTCAATCAGTCTCATCTGCGATTAATCAAAAATGCTTTTTTTCAAGGTGATAATTTATTTGGTACAACATCAGATCGTATCCCCTATATCCAATTAGAACAATATCCAGCTAAAAGTTCTTTGGAAATTATTCAACCAGTGGGAGTTAAATGGGTGATAAAAAATAACTATTCTGGTAATCGGCAAATCAGAGCTATATTTTATTTACATAATGTTGAATATGATTTAGTGGTAACAGACCTCGATTGGCTCAAAAAATTAGCACAATTCGATTTAGGTTACTATACTTCCGAAGATATTGGATTACCTCAACAAGTCAAATTTTTATTTACAATAAGTTTAGGAGTCCCTTATAACGGTGACTGTTATAAACTTGTAGCGGCAGTTATACCTTATTTTCCTCAATAACAAACCTACTTTTTGATGAATGAAAATATTTACTATTGGACATAGCAATCATAGTATAGAAAAATTTATTGACCTGTTAAAACAACATCAAATAAGTGCGATCGCAGATGTTCGTTCTACACCTTATTCTCGATATAATCAACAGTATAATCAAGAAAAATTAAAACATGAACTCAGAAGAAATAATATTAGCTATAGCTTTCTTGGAAAAGAATTAGGTGCAAGAAGTGATAACCCAAATTGTTATGAAGAAAATAAAGTAGTATATGACAAAATAGCCCAAACAGAAGAATTTTTAAAAGGTTTAAAAAGATTAAAAAAAGGCTTAAAACAATATAAAATTGCCTTAATGTGTGCAGAAAAAGATCCTATTAATTGTCATCGAGCCATATTAATTTCTCGGTATTTAAAAAAAAATAAAATAGATATATGGCATATTTTACCCAATGGTCAACTAGAATCTCAAACAGAACTAGAACAAAGATTAATTGCCTTTTTTGAATTGAACTTATCACAACAATTAAACTTATTTGAACAAAATATAAATTTTACAAAATCGGAAGAAGAGTTAATAGAAGAAGCATATACTCTTCAAGGGGAAAAAATAGCTTATTTACAGGAATAAAAATGGATTTATTTACTATTGGTTTCACGCAAACATCAGCAGAGGAATTTTTTGAATCATTAAAAAAAAATCACATTAAAACACTAATAGATGTGAGATTAAATAATTCTTCTCAACTTGCAGGTTATGCAAAAAAAAACGATCTAAAATATTTTTTAAAAGCATTATGTGATATTCATTATGTACATATTTTAGATTTAGCACCAACGAAAGAAATGTTAGACCAATTTAAGAAGCAGAAAAATATGTCGTGGATAGAATATGAGCAATCTTATTTAAACTTAATCGATAACCGAAAAATTGAGAAAAAATTATCCCCAGAATTATTTGAAAATGGATGTTTGTTATGTAGTGAGAAAAAACCTCATCATTGTCATAGAAGGGTATTAGCAGAGTATCTTAACGAAAAATGGGGTGATATAAGAATTAAGCATCTGTGAATTGTTGACCTTCACTACTTAAAAGTGAGTTGATTTATCGTTCACCCACCGAGTTCACTTACATTGAATTCTTTGGGTTTTTCAATGTAGAGGTATTTCTCTCCCAAGCACAAGCATTTACTTGAGGGCATCGTTTATTTACCGCCCTATGAACCGAACCCCGTTTCATTCGCTCCACGATAGTTTTATTTCTTCAAAAATTTGGTAAAGCCAAAAATGTATTCAATTTAACTAAATATACATACACTTTTATTGATAATGAGATGATCTAAAAGTAAACTTCATGACGAATTAAAAACTGTGACTAATATTACGTTTTCTCAAGTTAGACAAGAACAAAAGCGTAAAATTCTAATAGAAATAGCTATAGCCGTTGGGGCAATAATTATTCTGTCGTTGATTTTGCCTCTTATACTCAGTCCTTTTCGATTGCAGTTGTTGGGTAGGTTTTTAGCTTTGACTATTGTTGCTTTAGGGATTGATTTAATTTGGGGATACACGGGTTTACTCAGCTTAGGTCATGGAATTTTCTTTGCTTTAGGTGGTTATGGTATTGCCATGCACCTTAAATTACAATTACCCGATGGGCAGTTACCAGAATTTTTTACTCTTTATGGTGTGAGTGATTTACCTTGGTTTTGGAAGCCTTTTTACTCTTTCCCTTTTACCGTTGTTGCCATTTTTGTGATTCCCGCCATTGTTGCTGGTATATTGGGATATTTAGTTTTTCGTAATCGCATCAAAGGGGTTTATTTTTCGATTATTACTCAAGCGGCACTCATTGTCTTTTTTAATTTTTTTAACGGGCAACAGAAATTAATTAATGGTACTAATGGTTTAAAAACAGATACTGAAACTATTTTTGGTGTGGTTGCTAGTTCTCAAACTGCTCAATTTGCCTTTTATCAATTTACAATTCTTTTTTTACTTTTGGCTTATCTTCTTTGTCGTTGGTTAACCAGTGGCAGATTCGGACGTTTATTGATAGCTATTCGAGATGATGAAAATAGAGTTAGGTTTTCTGGCTATAATCCTACAGGATTTAAGGTTTTAGTATTTGCGGTTTCAGGTGCGATCGCAGGAATTTCAGGAGCTTTATATACTCTACAAACAGGGATTATAACTCCTAGTATTATGGAAGTTGCTTTCTCCATTGAAATGGTTATTTGGGTTGCCGTTGGCGGTAGGGGAACATTATTAGGGGCGATAATTGGTACTTTATTAGTAAGATTCGGACAAACATTCCTGAGTGAAGAATTTCCAGAAATTTGGCTTTTCTTTCAGGGGGCATTATTCCTGATGGTAGTAACGGTATTACCTGATGGTATTGTCGGGTGGTGGAATAATTGGGCATGGATTAAATTAAAATCAGTTCTGGGCTTACAACCCAAACTCAGCACTTATCCTGCCATTGAACAAAATCCTGAAGTTGAGATGGAAAAAGAAAACATTGGTTAATCTCACATCATTAAATAAAATATTTACCTAAAACCTGCAACCTGCAACCTGAAACCTGCCTAAACCCAATATTATTATTGAAGAATTAAAATTAACTAGGTACTTGAGCAGTTTTGCCACTGAATTTAGCACGATTGGAGGATTTACTGCTCTCGGTTTGTTCCATAGGCACAAACTCAATATGATTAAATAAAGTGGTTACAAATGCAAATAACAGAAAAGGCAGAGATAAAACTAAAACAATGGCAACGGTGGCAAAAGCATAAATTTGACGGGTGCTACTCCATAAAGCTAGTGTGCTAGCCAAACTGATAAAAATGACCCCTAACCATACAATTATTTGACCATAAATATCCCCAAAAGTTAGGGTACAAATCATACGATATTTTTGCTGATTTTCCATAGTGAAAATAATAATTTTACAAACTGTAAATTTTACTCATAAATCCGTTGTAACTTAGATCTAAAATTTCTGAAAAAAATCGCAAGAATAATTTACAATTCCAAAACAATTTTTTTAGCTATGATTTTGATTAGAAGGCAATACAAGGAATAATATTTTATGAATATTGAATCAATTGTTACTAATCGAGACTATACTTTAATTATTGATAAAAGTGGTAGTTTAAACAGTGATGATGGCAAAGGAAAAACTAGATGGGAAATTGCCCAAGAGTCCACCATTGCGTTAGCCAAAAAATGCGATGAATTAGATAGTGATGGTATTACTGTTTATTTATTTTCAGGGCGTTTTAGACGTTATGATAATGTTAATTCTGACAAGATTAGGGAAATCTACGCTCAAAACGAGCCTATGGGCAGTTCAGATTTAAAGAGTGTTTTACAAGATGCTTTGGATAATTATTTCCAACGTAAGGCAGAAGGCAAAGCAAAGGAAAATGGCGAAACTATTTTAGTTATCACTGACGGCATTCCCGATGAACCAAAAGAGATAATTCGTTTAATTATTAATGCTAGTCAAAAAATCGATCGAGATGAAGAATTAGGAATTTCTTTTATCCAAATTGGGCAAGATGTCAAAGCTAAAGAGTATTTCAAAGCCCTTGACGATTTATTGCAAGAAGCGGGGGCGAAATTTGATATTGTTGATACCATCACAATGGATGATTTGGACAATATGAGTTTGACTGATGTTTTACTCAATGCAGTTATCGACTAACTTACTAATAGGGGTAAAGGATTAGTATAAGCTAAGGAATAAAGGAATAATTTTTTCTGCCCTTTGCCCTTAATTTATGATTTGTAATTCATAATTCATAATTGTTGATGTTGGGTTTTAGGTGCTATTTAAAGGTTAAAATTATCCTCAGAAATTATTTATAAAATATTTTTATTATGCGTGTTTTAGTTTTGATTCCGGGTGGCATTAGCGATCAAATTCTCTTTTTCCCAACTCTACAAACCTTAAAAAATAAATATCCTCAAGCAACTATTGATGTAATTGTTGAGCCAAGAAGTAAGAATAGCTATCGCATTTGTAAGCACGTGCAAGAAGTGTTAGTATTTGATTTTCAAGATCGTAATGGATTAGCTGATTACCTTAATCTCTTGGGTATGATTAGAGATAGAGAGTATGAGTTAGTGATTACTCTTGAACAGAATTGGATTGTTAATTTCTTACTTTGGCTAGATGGTATTCCTACTCGGGTGGGTTATCAAAGCTCTAATTCTTGGTTTCTCAATTGTACTATTCCCAAAAATACCGATCAATATATCCCTTTTATGTATCATGATTTACTCAAAGCCTTGAAAATAGACGATCCTTGTCCTGATTTAAGTGTTAATGTACCGAGGGAGGATATTGAATGGGCTGAGTCAGAACAAAAAAGATTGAAAATTAAAGATACTGGGTATATTATCATTCATGGTGGTGCTAGTATTTTAACTGCTTATCAGGGTATTAATAAAATTTATCCTGTTCCAAAATGGCAAAGGGTGATTGAGGACATACGAATGAAGCAACCTGATATTCCTATTGTCTTATTGTGTGGACCTGATGATTTAGAATGGACAACGGAAATAGTTTCTTTATGTCCTTATGTGAAAGTGGTTAGTCCTCCTGATATTGGTAAATTAGCGGCAATAATTGCTGGAGCAAATTTAATGCTTTGTACTGATAGCGCACCCATGCAATTGGCCATCGCAGTAGGAGTCTATACTATTGCTTTATTTGGACCGACTAAGACAACTAAATTATTACCACCAAAATGCGATCGAGTTTTTGGTATTCAGTCTTTAAGTTCCCAAATTGCCGATATTCCTACTGATAAAATCCTAGAACAAATCTGGAAACAATAATAAAGAATTAGTAATTAGCAATTAGCAATTAACAATTAATAACTCTGAACCCCGAATCTCCTTACTTATTACTCATTACTTAATCATTAATAATGGTCGATCGCACCTCATTAGAGATACTATTAAAACAGATAGCAGAAGGAAAAATTACACCCAGTGAAGGGGTGGAAAAACTGAAATATTTGAATTTTGAAGCCATAGACAACTTTGCAAAAATTGATCATCATCGTCAGCTACGCACGGGCTTTCCAGAAGTGATTTGGAGTCAGGGCAAAACTCCAGAACAAATTAGACAAATTATCCATGTCATGAGACAAAATTCTCCCCTTGTGATGGCCACCCGTTTAGAAGCTGATGTAGCTGAAACTTTACAAGAACAGATACAAGATTTGCGTTACTACCCTCTGGCAAAAATAGCTGCGATCGGGCAAAATAGCAATAAATACAAGGGTAAAATTTCGATCGTGACTGCGGGTACAGCCGACTTGCCAGTAGCCGAAGAAGCCGCTATAACAGGGGAATTATGTGGATTTACCGTTGAGCGTTTATGGGATGTGGGAGTGGCAGGAATACATCGTTTATTAAATCATCGTCATCTCATCACCCAAGCAGATATTTTAATAGTGGTGGCGGGAATGGAAGGGGCTTTACCCAGTGTTGTGGCAGGTTTGGCTAATTGCCCAGTCATTGCTGTGCCAACAAGTATCGGTTATGGTACAAGTTTTGGAGGTTTATCAGCATTGTTAACTATGCTTAATTCTTGTGCCACTGGTATAGGTGTGGTTAACATCGATAATGGTTTTGGAGCGGCCATGTTAGCAGGACAAATTTTGAGATTAGCCAATAGATTTTCGGAAAAAAAGGAGTAAAGCACATAAATTTCTCGTGAAATACTGCATAAAATTCAATTTTGCCACTGATATATGAATATATGACATTTTTCTCGTTCCCAAAAGGGTAAATATTTTAGTAGCTGAATGCTACTCATGGTGATTAATGTATATATTAATTGTAAGACATTGAGTATGTTTTGACCATGATATTTACTCTTAGGGTTTTTCTATAATTTGTTAACTTTGGTAAGAAAATGAGTACTCTACAAAATATATTAAGAGAATACGCCCTCGATCAAAAAAAAGGTTTATTACTCCTGAGTATGCCTACTGGTTTTGGTAAAACCCATAATGTTTTAGATTTTATATATCAAAACTATCATAAATTTAAAACAGAAAAGAGAAAAATCATCTTTATTACTAATTTAAAAAAGAATTTACCCCATGAAGATTTGAAAAAGCGGTTTGATAAAGATAATAAACAAAGTGAATATGAGGATAACGTATTATTTATCAAATCTAATTTAGATTTTGTCTTGGAAAATTTACCTGATTTAGAAATTCCTGAAAAATTTTCTAAAAGTAAAAATTATGATACATTAATTGAAGAAATAAAAGCATACAATAATTGTTGGGATAATAATTATTTAAAAACATATAAAAAACTAATAAAAAAAGAAATTAGAGAGAAATATGAACCTGCTTTTCGAGCAGAAATTGTACAAGAATTAGACAAGCGACATAAGAATAAAAATAATCGTTTACAGTTAATAAAAAATAATTCTGATTATCAATGGATAGGGAAGCTATACCCCACAGTTTTTACAGATGAAAAGACAATATTATTTATGAGTATGGATAAATTTCTTGTAAAAAATTCTACTTTGATTGAACCAGCCTATTACTGTTATCAAGAATTAACTGAAAATTCCTTAATCTTTATCGATGAATTTGACGCCACTAAAGATACTATCTTAAATCAAATTATAGAAAAGGGAACAGAAAATCCTATTGATTTAATTACTTTATTTTCTAATATCCATAATAATCTTAATGGTAGGAAATTTCCCTCTTTTATACTTAAAGATTCCTTAGTGAGAAAAAAAGAAATTTCTAAGAAAAAACGGCAATCACTATCAAAAATTTTAGCCAACCTAAAGAAAGATGCGAGAGAAATATTTAAAGACTTTTCTTTGGTATATACCCATAAAACTTTTCCATCCGATTTTAAAAAATCCAGAAATTTTTTATTCTATGACTATGAATCTCATCACGTTTTAGATCGTAAATCTAATCTCATGATTGAAACGATACAGGAAGATAATGTTAATTGGTTAAAAGTAGTTTTGCGTGAGGACAAAAGTTATAAAAACTATAAAACAATATCATCTTTACTAGGAAGAATTGGTGGATTTTTTAGTTACTTCCAAAAGGTTATTTATTTGTTTGGTACGAATTATAAAGAGTTGAGAAAAGAAAATGGAGATGAAGTTTTTTCTCTCAAATCTGCCATTGACTCAATTCTGGTTCTTGGGTTCCAATTAACAGATGAAAAAACTATTGAATTACTAACTAATAAAATACTAGAAAATCGTTATTCTTTTACTAAAGAAAAAGCCTCAAAAATTAATAATCAGTTACAAAGTTTTTACGAAGTGGGTTTTAAATATCATGACATCGTAGATAATGATAATCACGATTTGACCTCAAAAATTTATTTGTATAGCTTCGATCGCACTCCTGAGAGTATCCTAACACAAATTTGTCAACGGGGAATGGTCATAGGAATTTCTGCCACTGCTCATATAGACACAAATATTGGTAACTATGACATTAAATATTTAAAACAATATCTTAAAGATTCTTTTTATTCTCTTTCTCAAGATGAAATTAATCAGTTAAAAACTGAATATCAAGAAATAATTAAAGGATACGAGAAAATTCAGATTAAATCTAAATTTATTGGTACAAAAGATAAAAAAGATAAACATGAAGCGCTAGAAACCCTAAAGCAAATGCTTAATGATGAAGAAAGTGCCAACAAATTATGTAATAAATACAACGATGATAATTATATTTTTTGTCGTTATGTAAGATTATTAGAAGTCTGGGAATATTTCAATAAAAATGAAGATTGTCAGTGTTTTATTTGTTTTCTCAATAAGTTACCTAAATCAGGGGATGATAAGTTAGACTTGGATATTATTAAAGAGTATTTTTGTTATATAAAAAATCTTCCAGCCACGAAAGAAAATCAAAAATCAATCGAAGGGGAGTACTTTATTTTAAATAGCGAAAACTTTGAGGAAGAACAAACAAAATTAGAAAAAAAACTCAGTAAAGGAGAACGAATTTTTATTATTTCAACTTACCAAACTTTAGGAGCTGGGGTTAATTTGCAATATCCTATTCCTCAGAATTTTACCCCTATCAAAATTAATGATTTTAAAAGTAGAAAAAAAATGGATATTAATGGGGTGTATTTAGAAAAGCCTACTAATTTACTGACTCCTCTTAACTTTGAAGAAATAGAACAAAAAGAAAAAGACAAAAATTTCATTAAGTATCTTTTTCAATTAGAATTTTTGTTTGAAAATGGTGCTATGTCTCGTCAACAATTTAAGCATAAATTAGATGAAGCATTCCGTAAATATCTCAACCCTAATTACAGGAGTAAAAAAATAAATACTGATAATAATAATCTTTACCAAACTTCAGCATTTACTAAGTATTTAAACAAAGTAATAATTCAGGCATTAGGAAGAATTTGCCGTACTAACATGAAAGCATCTACTATTCATATATTAGCTGATAATAGTATGAAATCATATCTTCACTCTGTCTCATTACCCCCTGATATTATTCCTGTTCGAGAATATCAAGAATTAGTTAAAAATTGTACTCAATTGATTCCCCCTTCAGAAGAAGAAAAAGAGGCAAAAATTAAAGCTGAAAATAACAGTCATCGGGCCTTTCAATATATTCAAAGTAGCTTGACAAGGACATGGAATAAATCAAGTATAGAACAATGGCAATCCTTGAGACAACAAGTTTTATTCCAACCAACTATTACTAATCAATCAGATTGCGAAAGCCGATGGTTAAAAGTTTATGTAGAATTGCCTACACCGAATAATTGTTATCGATTTACCCAAA
Source organism: Cyanobacterium aponinum PCC 10605 (assembly GCF_000317675.1). Classification (NCBI taxonomy): domain Bacteria; kingdom Bacillati; phylum Cyanobacteriota; class Cyanophyceae; order Chroococcales; family Geminocystaceae; genus Cyanobacterium; species Cyanobacterium aponinum. The sequence continues at coordinate 2,951,322 of NC_019776.1, read as the reverse complement.
CAAATGATTATGGAGAGGTAGAAATTTTCTTTGACAAAGATAACGGTTTACAAGAAGTCAGTGAAACTGCTTGTCGGTTACCAGAATTAATGAAAATCAGTATCTTAAAAGATTTATTTATTAAGAATAATTGGGCTACCAATTTTGTACCCGGAGAATTAATTATTAGTCCACCTATTTTTAATAATATTTATAAGGGTGCTTTAGGAGAAGTTTGCGGTAAACATATTTTAGAAAAAACCTTTAATATTCATTTATTAGAACTTGAAGAAAATGAATATGAGAGATTCGACTTTAAAACTAGAGATGGTATTTATGTGGATTTTAAATTTTGGAATAATTTTGATAAAGAAGAAGAAGCTGAATTAGAGAAAATTAGACAAAAGATGAGAAATATTAATGCGGAAAAAGTATTAATAATTAATATCTTAGCCGATAAAGATAATTGTAAATTTGAGCCTATCCCTTCCGATAATAATAAAATTATTAGAATACCGTTTCTATGCCAAGATAATAAAATTCATCCAGAAGCGTTAAAGTATCTATTTCAAGAGTTATATTTATCCTAAGAGTAAAAAAATGAATATTATTACTAACCGTTTAAAATTTACTTTTCACATAGATAATATTAAAAGAGATTTTATTTTCCTTTCCCTTCAAAGAGAGAAAAATAGTAAGTGGTGGGGAGCAAAGCAGCTGGATTATATTATAGGAGACGAGTATAAAGCCTTGGCAGTTTGCTATAAAGATAATTATGCTTATGCTATGTTTAAAAAGCAGGGAAATAATGGTTATGAATTGGAAAAAAGAATTAGAAATAATGATGATTGTTTGCAAGACTGTATAGCAAAAGAAGTTGAAATTGAAAAAATAAATAGTTGTGATGAAGAAAATTTTATTAATAATGAAGTTCTTGGTCGCTTATTATTAAATTATCTTGGCTCTTCAAGGTCAAGATTTAGTAATCTTCATTTTTCCAATTTAACTGGTTCTTTATTAAAAATTCCATCCTTAAAAATAGGTAAATTAGCTCGATCTATTTTGGTAGCACAGGTAAATCTTAATTATATTAAGAATACTGATAATGAGTTTTTACTAAATGTAAGTATGGGAAATTATCGCTTAGAAAAAGATATTAGAGCTGAATTAAAAAATGCAAAAGGTAAAGATAAAAAACAACTATTAAAGTACTTAAAAAGACCACGATATGTAATTGATGAAGGTAAGGCTACTTTAATAAGATGGTTAGGTTCAGAAGATAAAAATAATCCCAATAGTACATATATTAAAGCGGGGAAAAAAGGAAAAAAAGCTCATAAAAATTTTTTAAATTTTGATTCCTTAGCAGATTTTGAAAATAGTAAAGCTGGTATTCTTCATCAAGTAATTTTAGATATGAGAAAATATTTAAAATCATATTTAACTGTGGAGTTTATTCCATTGGAAACTAAAAAATGTTTAAGGTTCGATCGCACCAATTTTATTTTTACTCAACAAAACAAAGCAACAAAAAAACTTAATTCTATTATTGAAAACCAGTCAATTAACATTATAGATTTAGTTAATAATGAAGAATCTCAAAATTTAGTTGAAAAGATAAAAAAAGAGCTGATACCTTATTTTCAAAATGAAACTTTAATTTCTGTTAGTAATCATGATATTAATGATGCTTTTAATGTCAGAATTATTCGGGATAAAAACTATTATAAAAGAAATAATATTGAGGATAAATATTTATCTTCTGAGAATAATATTCAAAGACAAAATCTTACCATTGAATCAATACCAACAAAAGAAATAAAAACGATTATTAAAACTATAATAAAAGAATTAATTATTAAACAAGATATTTCTCGTCAAAAAATAAGTCTTTTTGATTGGAGTAAAATAACACAATTATCTAATAAAAAATGGATATTTGCGATGTACGATGAAAATAATGACGATAAAAATCAAAATAAATCTTTAACTTTTATGACGATTAATCATGATGGTAGCTTTGAATTAGACACATTAACATCAGATGATAATATGTTTTTACAAACTCATAAATATGATGAGTATAAAGAGTATATTGAGCAAGTTATTAAACAGGAAAAGAAAGCCGAATCTTATTTTAAATTTGAAGGGTTTATCTTGTCAGAAAATCATGATATTAATTTAATTTTTCGCTCCGATGAAATCACTTTACCAAATTTAGATCAAATAAAATTCGTGCTTGAAGAACAAGAAAAAGAATTATCTGAGTATCTCAGTAACGGTTTTACGATAACAAATATTGTCCAAGACTTTCTAACTATTTACCCTCAGTTTAACAACAATGAAAAATTTGATATTTTTTGTCAAGAATTGAAGAATAACTATCCCCGTCATATTTCCAAAAAAGAATTATATGGTTTAATTAAGCAATATTTGGGAGGAAAAAATAATAGTGCTAGTACTAAAGAAGCTACACAATTTAGAGATTATTTACTAGAAAAATATCAAGTTAGGTTCACTTTTCCCAAAGATAATGACAGTAAATATTCTTTCTTTTTTAATAATATAAATATTAATTATTTTGGAGAAACAGAGACAGAAGCCCATTATTTTGTCGGCTGTAGTGTTGAGGCGATTAACTCATCTTTTAAGGATAGCTGTCATCTTCGCAAAATTGTAGCGGTGAAAAATTCTCAATTAGTTTTTCAAGACTTATTAAAAACTATGGATGTTGACTTTGTGCGTACAGGACAAAGTACAGTTATTCCTTTTCCATTTAAATATATTCGAGAATATCATAATCTTAGTTCTTAACTGAATTATAGTTACATCGCTTTTTCCTAGCTTCATGAAGATGTTTTATTCCCTTGCTGAGTATAGTAAACTTACATAGAAACTCAAAATTTTGTTTATTCACAATGTTTATTCAATAGGGATATAACTAAATCATAGCCTTCAGGGTGAGTTTGTACCGCATAGGCTTCAGCTTCTAAATGTCTCCTTAAACCATGATTGTAGTGAGTAAAATAAGGACGGGCAATATTGGGAGGAGATAAAGACAGATTAAGAGCGGTAATTTCGTTTTTCCCTGCACATAATTGGGCGGCGTGGGTTGCTTCATGAATTAAGGTGGGGAGGGCAATTTGTAAATCAAATACAATGGGGTTTATCCAAATAGTGCGGTTTTTTACTTGCAATAAACCATAGGTGCTTCTCAGGGGAGGAGGCTCTATTTTTACGTTGAAATTATAGTTTTCTAAGGTCCTTTTTAGGGTGTTGAATTTATCTTGAGTTGGGTTTTGACTAAGGAGAAAGATTGAGGTTGTAATGCCTATTAATGGAGTTAAATTCATTGTTTTGCTTGTAGTTAATTCTTAATTGAATTTCATTTTCATTCTTCTTCTGTTTGGGCTTGATTAAATTCAAAATATTTATGAAACTTATCAGTAACTTCTAACCAATACGATCGCCCCTCTTCTTGTCGCCGTTTACGGATAAAGCCAGATTCCACTAATTCGCTAACGTGTTGATAAGCGGTGCTTCCCCTTAGATTTATTAAATCACTCTGAAGTATAGGGCTTTGAAGTGCGATCGCAGCTAAGGTTTTAAGAGTAGCGGTATTTAACTCTGCGGGTACAAGATTAGAAAGGAGAGATAAATATTCCGACTGTAATTGTAAACTATAACCTTGCTCTGTTTCAATAATTTCTAAAGCACTGTTACGATAAGCATAATCAGACATTAATTGAATGAGAGCCTCTTGCACTTCTTCTGTAGAATGATTGGTTAGGGTAACAATTTCTTGTAGAGTAGTTGGTTGAGCCTTTAGATATAAAATCGCTTCGATGTGTTGACTTAAACTAGGAGAAAATATTTTTTGATCCATATTTTATTGACTATAAAAAAAGTGTCTTGCTTTAACTCAACTCGGCTACCATAACATTATCTAACAAAATCTCATCGGTTAATAAGTCTTCCACAGTAATTTTTAAACATCTATCCTCATCTACTCTAAATAATACCTTAATGCGATCGCTCCCCGGATTGCCCAGAGGATTTAATTGGGCGATAGTTTTCCCTCCTTCCGTATCATTTAACGGTTGTACTTGACCTGTCCCTCGACTTATACTACGAGTAACTAAACGCTCACCATCGAAATAAACTTCCGTAGAGGTATTGTCTTGCCCTAACTCACCAATAATCAATTCAATACTAGGTTGATTTTCCACTGAAGCCCCCAAAATTAACTCTCTGGGTTGTGTCATGGGGTAAGGTTGCCCACTAGGAATAATGGTGTGCCAATCATGACGTTTTTGCCGACGATTCCAATATCTAATTCCGTAGCTATGATAAAGAAAGTCTTTGATCTGTAAATTCTGTTCTAATTTTAATGCACCCATGGCAATAGCGTCAAAAGGGCGATCGCATTTTATTTTTTCGAGAGGGAAGTATTGCTGTAACCATTGATTAACGGCAGGAATTTGTCCACTTCCCCCCACCAACAAAACTCGATTAACGTCATTGATATTGACACCGTTACTTCTTGCTTGTTGTAAGACTCTTTCCATCAGAGTATCTAGTTGAGCAAAAAACTGATTATGGTTGAGTATTTCCTCAAAAGTTTCTCTATTTAGGCTTAAATCGTAAGTTTCTAGGGTTAAATCATTAAAAAAGACTTCTTGAGCCTCCTCAGTCTGAGAAAGACGAATCTTAATTCTTTCTGCTAAACGGCTAGTTAGAGAAGACTTTGTTACCCCTTGTTTTTCATGAAAATAGTCTAAAATCCAGTTATCTATGTCACAACCCCCTAAATTGGCCCCTGCCTTAGCTATCACTTTGGCTAACTTCGTTTTTTGAGCCGAGCTTTCCCCTAACAGCTTCTCACCCCATTTCAATATAAATCCTTGAGGTTTTTTCTTTTCTCCTAAATCTAACTCTACCAAAGAAAAATCGATCGTACCTCCGCCGAAATCTACCACTAAAATTAAATTATCTTCTTCCGTACCATAACCTAAAGCCGCCGCCGTTGGCTCATCAATAATTCTGACTTTGTCAATATTCCACTTTTCGCACACCCCAGTTAACCAATAGCGATAACTTTCAAAGCTATCTACTGGCACAGTCATAATTAAAGAGTCTAACTCACCGTTTAATTCTTGTAAAATATTACTTAAAAATAAATCTCCAATTTTTTCAAAATCTAATTGTTTATCATCTAAAATAGGTAAAAAACCCTGAATATCAGTACCTATACCTCTTTTAAAATTACTAAAAAAACGCTGATTATTTTTACTATCCAAACCTTTATTTCTAACTTTTTGACCAATAATTACATCGTCATTATTAGCATTATTTATATATACTAAACTAGGAATTATCGGGGGAATACTGCTATTTTTTTGAGCAAGATTGGCTAATTTAACAATTTCTGATTCCCCTGTCACAGGGTTGATGCGAGTAATGACAGTGTTACTTGTACCAAAATCAATTGCGATTGCCATTTTTAGGAAAATAAAGTTAGTTATAGATAGAAAATAATTCCCAATTATACTTTACTGTCGTACTAGGATTAAATCAACTTCATCTGAGTTCGGAATTAAAATAAGTAACCTTAGTTTGGTTTAAGAATATCGGATAAGGTTAGGTGTGAGGTTGCAGGTGGTAGGGTGATGACCAGATGAGGGGAGAGGGTGAGAGGGGGAAGTAGGGGCTTAGGGTTTTGGGGTGCTAGGGATTGAATATATTTAACGTCAGTTTGGGTTAAGGCAATTTTATCGTTATTTCTAAGAAGAAGCTATAAGGTTTTCTGACTACGAGTTGGTCTGCTTTCAGCTTATCCAAAACTCAAGTTAATTTACACGACGAGAAGTGATAGAGCCATATTTATTGATTCTGGGGATCTAAATTTTTAAATCTTTCACTACCTTTTTCCAGATTCTCATTAAGTTTATCTTTATATTCTTCTACAACCTTATTTTCTTTTGCTTTTTCTTCTGGAGTTGGCTCAGATGATTGTTGACTTAAATATTGATTTACAAACCAGTAACCAGCAGTGATAAAAATAATCAAACTAATTAGTGCTTTCCACATACTTATTTTTTTGTACGTTTTCTATAGGTTAGCATTTTCCTTTCGGTTCTAAGTAATCTCAATTGGGTTTAAGAATATTGGATAACGGTAGGTGTCAGATTTAGCAGAAATAATAGCTTAATTCACCAACGTATTAATTTTTTGGCAATAGTCAACCATAGTAGAAGTTAATAATCTGAGATCTTTTTGGCTGATAATATAGGGAGGCATGATGTAAATTAAATTCCTGAATGGTCTAATCCAAACCCCTTTTTCCACAAAAAATTTTTGAGCATGGGCAACATTAACGGGTTGATGAAGTTCGATTACACCGATCGCACCTAATACCCTAACATCCTTCACATTTTCTAAGGTTTTTGCTTCATTCAGCCCTTGTTTTAACTCTTTTTCAATGGTCAGTATCTTAGATTGCCAATCAGACTTCAATAATAATTCAATACTTTTAGATGCGATCGCACAAGCCAAAGGATTAGCCATAAAAGTGGGTCCGTGCATGAATACACCCGCTTCTCCCTGACAAATAGTTTCTGCTACCCGTTGGGTGCAAATAGTCGCCGCAAGGGTCATATAACCCCCCGTTAAGGCTTTTCCCAGACAAAGAATATCAGGAGAAATACCAGCGTGTTCACAAGCAAATAGTTTTCCCGTTCTCCCAAAACCGGTGGCGATTTCATCGGCAATTAGAAGCATATTATGGACTTCGCACAGACTTTTTATTTTCTTTAAAAATTGAGAAGAATAAAACCACATTCCCCCCGCCCCTTGTACGATAGGCTCTAAAATAAAACCTGCACATTGATGACTATGGAGACGGAAAAATTCTTCTAAGAAAAAAAGCTCCTCCTCCTCATAGGTTTCGCCAAATCTTTTCTGAGGCTTTTCTATAAAAAAATGTTTCGGTAAAAAATCCCTAAATAAGTGGTGCATACCGCCTTCAGGATCACATACAGACATTGCCCCTGTTGTATCACCATGATAGCCCCTTCTGATAGTCATAAACTTATTTTTCTGGGGTTGTCCGAGGGAGTGTTGAAACTGTATTGCCATTTTCAGAGCTACTTCTACAGAAACCGAACCTGAATCCGCTAAAAAGACTTTCTCTAAACCCTTCGGGGTAATTTCCACCAGTTTTTGACATAGTAAGATGGCTGGTTTATGGGTAATCCCTCCGAACATAACATGAGACATTTTCTGTAACTGCTCATTTGCCACCTGATTTAATTCTGGCACGTTATACCCATGAATTGCAGTCCACCAACTAGACATTCCATCTATAAGTTGTTTCCCATTATCCATTATTAACCTCACTCCTTCGGCACAGACAATGGGATAAGTCGGTAAAGGATTAATTAATGATGTGTAGGGATGCCAAATATGATTGCGATCAAAATCCAATAATTTCTGACTAAAATGATTAGATAAATTGTCACTCATTATGTTTGATGAAAGAAATAATCATTATTTAATTCCTGTAAAAAAGAATCAAAAAACTTTATATTACTCCTGAGAGAATTATAAAAGAAAATAGACCAAATACAGTATATATTGAGCAAGATAATATTGACATCCTCCTTGTCGTAAACGCACAAGAATTCCTCGCCACGCCACACTTTAGAAGTGAGGTCGCTGAATGGGGTTGACGCTGATTTTAGCTTACTGCTATCTATGGGATAGTCTTACGTCTGCTCCACGTCCGTTTTAAGTTTCCGACTGCCCGACGGCAACTAATTAAAATTCTGGTTTAGTTTTTTTGAATCGTCTTAGGGTTGACTAAATCATTGCCCCTCAACTATTTCCCTATTGCTGGTTCAGGCTCGGTTTCACGGCTCAAGGCTCAGTATATCGACTGCAAACTTAGGTGGGGATTTCAACCATCCTCATTGTACCATTAAAGCCGTCGTGAACGACGGGGCTTGTATCCCAAAAAGTTTTGGTCATGGAAGACAAATAACACGTCAAGTATCTACATGGAATAATTATAAAGATTTACCAAAAAAGATTAGTGATAAATTGGAAGAGATAAAAAATATAAGGCTCTTCAGAGTAACGAAACAGCTCTGCCTATTTAGGGGGGATAAAGAGGGGTTTGCCTTTTGCCTTTTGCCCACTGCCCATTACCCTTTTAACTTTACCCCTTGCCCTTTTTGACTTTAATTTAACTAGCCTTCGCTAAATAAACAACAGCCCCTAAACCACAAGCCATTTCTTCAGGAGTGATTTTACCATCATGGTTGGCATCAAGGGCATCAAAAACCACATCTGCCCCTGCCCATTCTTCACGGGTGATAAAACCGTCTCCATCTAAATCATAGACATGGAAAATATCATCTACTGCATGGGCTAAGGTTTCTTCTCCTTCTAATCTCGCTAAACGACTAGCTAATAATTGCTCTAAAGTTTCCAAAGCCTTTGTAAAACCTTTTATGCCCTCATCTAACTTCTCATTTGCCATTCTGTCCTCACTGTGCATTTTATCAAAAGTAGCTTTGTCCACAGTGATTTTTTCAATATCCATCTTTTGAGCTTTTTCTACAGATAATTTGAGGGGTAATTCTTCCTCTGTATTTTGTAATTGCTCTAATAGTTTAGGAGAAATAGTTAATAAGTCACATCCAGCTAATTCACAAATTTCGCTGATATTACGGAAACTAGCTCCCATTACTTCTGTTTTGTAACCAAACTTTTTATAATAATTATAAATTTCTGTTACAGATTGTACTCCGGGGTCTTCCGCTCCAGGAAAATCTTCCCTACCTGTTTCTTTTTTGTACCAATCAAGGATTCTACCCACAAACGGAGAAATTAAAGTAACTCCAGCCTCCGCACAGGCTACGGCTTGATGGAAACCAAATAAAAGAGTTAAATTACAGTGTATTCCCTCTTTTTCAAGAACTTCGGCGGCTCTAATTCCCTCCCATGTGGATGCAATTTTGATTAAAATACGTTTTCTACTGATACCTGCTTTTTCATATTGAGAAATTAAATAACGAGCTTTTTCGATCGTAGCTTCAGTATCATAAGATAAACGGGCATCAACTTCAGTGGAAACTCTCCCGGGCACAATATCAAGAATTTTTCTGCCAAAAGCAACCGCTAACCAATCAATGGCTAATTTTACCACTTCATCAACCTTGGCATCTGCCCCTAATTCCCTTCTCGCTTCAGTGAGGGTATCATCTACAATACTTTGATACTCAGACATTTGAGCGGCCGCAGTAATCAGAGATGGATTTGTCGTAGCATCTTGAGGAGTGAAGGTTTTAATGGCTTGAATATCCCCTGTATCTGCCACAACGGTAGTGTATCGTTTTAATTGATCTAATAAGTTAGTCATAGTGAAGTTATGTGATTTTTGTCAACAATTACTATTTACAGCTTAACTTCAGTCTAGGAAAACCAACGTTTTAGGGATAACATTATTTACTATTTTTAACCAAATCTACATTATTTAATCCAACGAAAAGTCAGATTAATTCTTTCAGAAACAGGTTTACTGGTTTTGGGAATTTGATGTAACCAATAATGTTGAGTTTCTCCTGCCATAATCAATAAACTACCATGACGCAAAATAATTTCTTTTCTTTGAGATTGGTTTTTATCCCTCGGTTTTAACAAAAATCTTCTTTCTCCCCCAAAACTAGCAGAAGCTATCACAGGATTTTTACCTAATTCCGGTTCGTTATCGCTATGCCATCCCATACTATCTTTCCCGTGACGATAATAGTTTAGTAAAACGCTATTAAACTCAATACCGATAATGTTTTCAATTCTATTTTTAATGGTAATCAAAGTTTTATTCCACTTGTGGGGAAACATAGTACTATTAGAGTAAGTATAGATCTTACCCTCATCACCATACCATGCCGTTAAACGGGGTTCTAAATGAGTTTTCCCGAATAATGTTATTGTTTTTTGTTGCCATTGTATTTCTGATTTCAACTTTTCTAACAACAAAGTAGCTTCTTTTTCAGACCAAAAATTTTTATGATAGCTAATTTCACTGTGGGGTAAATCGATGATCATTATAGTCTTTCCCTTAAGATTAGTTTATATGCTTTTCAATACTTTTCTGCACCACTAATCCTTATCCTCTTTGAAAGAACCATAAATAATTGAAGTTACGCACTCATTCATCTGTTTAGTTTTATAAGGTTTCAGGGTGGGTGTGACTTGAACTCAGACTTCCATATTAAGAAAAAAGAATTAATTTAAAGCCATCACCTGAAAATACTTAACTTATATATACTATTAACCTACCACCTGTTACCTCTCACCGACAATTAATTATATTTTTGCGTAACCTCAGATAAATAATGGTCTTTAATTATGACCTAATAAACCCTGATAACTCCAACGTAACAAAGTACCAGCTAAGATGTATTTGACTAACTCTAAAAACCAGTAACCTTCATGCCATGAAATCATATTTGTGGGCATTGTTTGATTAACACCAAACTGATTTAAACATAATCCCCATGCTGTTAAATGAGGGGTAAAAACATAAGTATAAGCTAAAGCAATAGCTAATAATAAACTCGAAAAGATAATTGATAAAACCTGTTTTCTTTGAGTGAAATAATGTTGTGAACCAAAAACCAACGCAGTGGTTAAAACCAGAGAAGCACAAATTAATTCTACTCGATTAAAAATACCAAAAATCACAAAACCAGCACTAGCAAATCCACTTTCCGTCATCATTCCTGTAACGGATAATGATGGTATTAAGACAAAATCCAAAACAAAACTAGCACTAAGCCAAAATCCTAAAGTAAATAAAATGATTGCAGACCAATTTATTTGTCTATTATGATCGTGAGAAAACGCTATGTTAAACATCTTTCTGACCTCTTTTCTCTATTATCTTTAAATTAACTCATTTATAGGCTTTTCTCTATTAAGTATTTTTACAATTAATTATTAAGTTTAATTAAGCAAATTAATCATTAAAATACTGTAGGAATTTATACTTACAAAAAATGTTCTTTAATTAGGTTAAAAATATTAATAATATGGATGAAAATTATTGGATTAGAAAACTAACTTACGAAGAAATAAATTTTCCTATAGAGTGGGCAAAACAAGAGGGCTGGAATCCGGGATTATATGACAAAGATTGTTTTTATCAAGCTGATTCAGGAGGATTTCTAGGCGGGTTTATCAATAATCAACTCATCGCAACAATTTCTGCAGTAAAGTATGGAGAAAAATTTGGTTTTATAGGTTTTTACATTGTCAAACCAGACTATCGAAAACAGGGTTATGGTTTAAAAATTTGGCAGGAGGCAATAAAAAGTTTATCAGATAGAAATATTGGTTTGGATGGAGTTGTTAGCCAACAAGATAATTACCGAAAATCTGGTTTTAAGTTGGCTTATCGAAATATTCGCTATCAAGGAATTAGTAATCATAATATAGAAATAAACAAAACAGTTATTGATTTATCTTCTATATCTTTTGAAATAATTAATAATTATGATAAACAATTTTTTCCCGATGACAGAACCAATTTTCTTAAGCAATGGATTCGCCAACCTGAAAGTAAAGTTTTAGGAATTATTGAGTGTGATAAACTAAGAGGTTATGGAATGGTTAAAGTTTGTGATTTTGGATATAAAATTGCTCCTTTATTTGCAGAAAATTTTTCTTTTGCAGAATCAATTTTTGTTGCTTTACAATCTAATATTCCCGAAGGAAAAACTTTTTATTTAGATATTCCTGAAGTTAATCATCAAGCTAATATTTTAGTTGATAAATATAATTTGAATTTAGTTTTTGAAACAGCAAGAATGTATAATAGAGAAATTCCTTCTTTACCTGTTGATAAAATTTTTGGTGTTACTAGCTTTGAGTTAGGGTAATTTAATTAAATATAAAATATCACTAAACTTTGTTAATTTTGATGGTATAATAATTTTGTTTATGATCAAGTTTTTAGCTCAAAATAGTTAATTCAAATTGTGTCTATTCCCCATCCAGATAAGAAGTTTATCTCCGTCAACTGTGCCATTATAACAGTTAGTGACAGTCGCACTGTTGTTAATGATGAAAGTGGACAAATAATGCAAGAATTGTTGATAAAATCGGGACATAAGATTGTTAATTATATAATTATTAAAGATAATAAAGAGTTAATAGAAATAACATTAAAAAACATAGCTAAAAATGATAATGTACACTGTTTAATTTTTAATGGTGGTACAGGCATTTCTAATCGGGATCATACTTATGATGTATTGGCAAATTTACTGGATAAAACTTTATCTGGTTTTGGGGAAATATTCCGTTTTTTAAGCTACCAAGAAATTGGCTCAAGAGCGATCGCATCTAGGGCATTAGCAGGAGTTTATCAGGGGAAATTGGTCTTTTCTTTACCCGGTTCTACGGGGGCGGTAAAGTTAGGTTTAGAGAAGCTGATTTTGCCAGAATTAAACCATTTATGGACACAAATTAACAATTAACTAAATTAAAAATAAAACCAATTATTATTTATTATTTTTCATTTCCCAATTGATTTTTAAATTGAACTACCTGACCAATAATTGCGATCGCAGGTGCTTCAAAATTGTGAGCTTCTACCTTGTATAAAATATCATCAAGAGTACCATATAATTCTTCCTGCTGAGGAGTTGTACCCCAACGAATTAAAGCAATATCTGTATCACCTTTTAACCCTCCCTCCTTCAACTGAGGGATAATTTGCCCTAAATTATGTATTCCCATATAAATCACAATAGTTTCAGAGCTTTGTGCGATCGCACCCCAATTAACTTGAGGACGATATTTTCCTGCGGCTTCATGACCAGTAATGAAAGTAACAGAAGAGCTATAATTACGATGGGTAACGGGAATACCAGCATAAGCAGGGGCGGCAATACCAGACGTAATACCGGGGACAACCTCTACGGCAACTCCTGCGGCTACCAAATCCTCCATTTCTTCTCCCCCCCTACCAAACACAAAAGGGTCTCCCCCCTTTAAACGCACAATGATGGGATGTTGACGAGCCTTTTTAATTAGTAACTTAGTGGTATCAGATTGTAAAAGAGAATGTCTGCCTCTGCGCTTCCCCGCATCAATTTTTTCTGCTTGGGGATTAATCATTGCCAAAATTTCAGGGCTAACAAGAGCATCATAAACTACTACATCCGCCATTTCCAACAAGACTTTGCCCTTAACAGTTATTAACCCCGGATCTCCTGGACCCGCACCGACTAAATATACTTTCCCTATACACTGAGATTGATTCATGCTTAACTTACTGAGGAGGATTCTTATAATATTTTTAGTTATTTGTCAATTAAAATTCGTATTTATTAATACATTTCATTAAGATTATAACGAATTAAACCTGTTACCTGAAACCTCCCTGAATTTACATATTATTGCGTAGAACAGAAATTATTGCTTAATTACTCTCCCAAATAAGCCGACAAAACTTGCTCATTATTTTGTATTTCCTCTGGAGTACCATCTGCTAAATTAGTACCTTCTGCTAACACCCAAACATGACTACACAAAGACATAATCACGTCCATATTATGTTCAATAATTAGAAAAGAAATACCCTGTTGATTCCAACTAAGAATATGCTCACAAATTTGATTAATCAGAGTGGGATTAACTCCCGCCGCCGGTTCATCCAGTAAAATTAACTTAGGATTAGTCATTAAAGTTCGAGCCATTTCTAATAACTTTCTTTGTCCACCTGATAACGCACCAGCATAATCATAGGCTTTTTCTGCTAACCCCACCGACTCCAAAATATTCATCGCTTTCTCTTTACTCTCTCTCTCTTGTTTCCTGATTTTTTTTGGTTGTAACAATACGGAAAATAAATGCTCTCCTATCTGATTTTGCGTACCCAACAACATATTCTCTAAAACTGTCAAACGGGACAACACCCTTGCAACCTGAAATGTTCGCAAAAAGCCCAATCTTGCAATCTGATGAGGAGGTAAATTTTGCACAGGATTTCCCTCAAATAAAACTTGCCCTTCATCGGCGGTTAAAAAATTGGAGAGGAGATTAAATAAAGTACTTTTTCCTGCACCATTAGGACCGATTAAACCAGTAATGCTATGATTTTTGACATCTATACTAGCTTGATGAACTGCTTTTAAACCACCAAAACTTTTAGAAAGGTTAATCGCTTGAAGAATCGAATCATTAGATTGAGGCATAACCTGAAATTATATCCTAGGGTAAACAAGAAAGAAAATAGTTGAGATAAAATTTTTCTCAGTAATCATAACAGATTATCTGCAAAAGAATGAAGAAGCAATTTATTCAATTTTTATGGTTCTTCTACAGTGTGGTTATAATTATTAGATAGATAAAATTTCTGATAAAGTATTATTGAGAAGAATAATGGCGGATTAATTATCTACATGGCTAAAAAAGTAATTATCTTCAAAATAGGTGAGGGAAGTTTTGACATCGGATTTCCCTTTAGTCTCAGACTTAGCCATGACGAAACCAGAGAGTTATTAGTAGAAACGGAGGGAAAATTACCCCCTGCTCCTAATTTATACAAAAGTTATATTGACTGGCAATGTAGTTATCGTAATTTAGCTAATTGTTTGCGTTTAGGGGCAAATCAAACTCAAGTGACAAATGTGGCGATAGATGAGTGTTTGGGTTATATTAATGCCTTAGAAATTAATTTGAATCAATGGTTACAAGATTCTTTAGTGCAGTCGGTATTATTTGATTTATTTCCTCATCTTGATCAACAGGATTTAATTCGTTTTGTAATTCAAACCGCCGATGTACGTTTATGGCAATTACCTTGGTATCTATGGGATGTGTGGCAACGTTATCCTCATACTGAGTTTGCATTGAGTAAACCTAATTGTCAAAAACCCAGTCGTAGTAGTGATATTAATACTAAGGGTAAGGTAAGAATTTTAGCAATTTTGGGCGATCGCCGTGGTATAGATGTAGATAGAGATAGACGAGTTTTAAATAGTTTACCAAATGCGGAAGTAGTTTTTTTAGATCAACCCAATTTAGCGGAATTAACTCCTTTATGGGAGCAATCTTGGCAAATTCTCTTTTTTGCAGGTCATAGTAGTAGTAATAATAATACCCAATCGGGCTTGTTACAAATTAATCCCTATGAAACTATCGATATTCAGAAGTTAAAAAATACCCTTGCTAAAGCTGTTTATAATGGCTTAGAGTTAGCAATTTTTAACTCTTGTGATGGTTTAGGATTGGGGTTTAATCTTGCGGATTTACAACTACCTCAAGCTATTATTATGCGTGAACCTGTACCCGATGAGGTAGCCCAAGAATTTCTTAAATTTTTCCTTCAAGCCTATGCTAATGGTGAAACTTTATATCAAGCAGTGAAAGAGGCAAAGGCGAAAATTCAGGAATTATATCATCTTGAACAAAAAGCCCCCGGCTCTTCTTGGTTGCCCGTTATTTGTCAAAATTTGGCAGTTAATCCTCCTCTTTGGTCTGATTTGACTAATTATACGTCTAAAGTTCCTAATTTCTCACTTCAAAGCCTATGGAAGACGATTTTTAGTCCGATATTACTGTGGGCAGGAGGTGCGTTCGGCATAGCCGCACTTTCAGTGACCGCATTTTTACTGCTAGGATTATTTATTTTTAACACTTTTGGGGGAAGACAGTCTCCCATTCTTGAACCAGTAAGAAAGCCTTTAATTGGTGTGTGCGAATGTCCTTATGATATTGACACCATGGGGAGAGAATGTGGTAATAAATCCGCTTATAGTCGCCCCGGCGGTACAACTCCTGTTTGTTATAGAGGGGATGGGAGATGAGGAGATGAGGGGAGAGGGAGATAAGGTGTCAGGTTTCAGGTTTCAGGTTGCAGGTGTTGGAGAAAGTAATAAGTAACGAGTAATGAGTAATAAGTGTTCGGAGTTTTTAATTTTTAATTCTTAATTTTTCCTTTGCCCTTTTTACTTTGCCCATTGCCTTCTAAGACCATTGTTTGATTAAATTATCAGCATCCCTCCCATTCACTGGACGAGAATATAGGTATCCTTGTCCGTAATTACAGTTAATTTTTTTTAAAATTTGTTCTTGAATTTCCGTCTCAATACCTTCGGCAACAACATCTAAGGAAAGGTTATGAGCTAGGTTGACAATTGCTTCTACAATAGGGCTAGATACACTGGCAGAAGTTAAGGGTTGAATAAAGATGCGATCGATTTTTAGGGTATTAAACGGTAAACGATGTAGATAACTTAAAGAAGAATATCCTGTTCCAAAATCATCTAAAGATATTTTTAAATTACGCTCCTGTATTTGTTCTAAAACTTCTTTGGCATAGTCAAAATTATCCATTAAAATACTTTCTGTGATTTCAATTTTTAAGAGTTTACGATTAATATTATTTTCTTCCAAAATATTATCAATTTCATCAAGAAAATTAGGATGTAATAATTGTTTACTAGAAACGTTAACCGCTATAAATAATTCTAAATTAGGATATTCTTTTTCCCATTTTTCTATCTGTTGCACCGCTTGAGATAAAATCCAATTTCCCAATGGTATAATTAAACTGGTTTCTTCTGCAATGGGAATAAATTCCACAGGAGAAATAAATCCTAAACTAGGACTATGCCAACGAATTAAAGCCTCAAACCCAGCAATAAACCCTGTTTTTAAATTAATTATTGGTTGATAATATAATTCTAATTCTTCATTTTCTAACGCTTTAACTAATGCTGATTCTAAATTTAATCTTTTAAGTAAATCTGTGTGCATAGAAGCACTAAATATTTGATAGCAATTTCCGCCTTTTTCTTTTGCATGATACATGGCAATATCCGCATCTCGTATCATTTCCTCTGCTTTTTTATAACCAAAAGAACTTAATGTAACCCCAATGCTAACAGATGAATATACTTCTTGATTCTGTAGGGTCGTATTAAATAAACAAGCAATTCTTATCTGCTCAACTATATTATAGACTTCTTTTTCCAAAGTTATATCAGGTAACAAAACAATAAACTCGTCACTACTTATTCTCGCAACAGTATCTTTCTCGGTTACGCAATCGACAATTTTATCTGCAATTATTCTGAGTAATTCATCTCCAATTTTATGTCCTAAACTATCATTAATTTTTTTAAATTTATCCACATCAATGAGGAGAATTGCACACAACTTTTGAGAGTCATATTGACGGATATTAAAAAATTGTTTTAGTCTATCTGTTAGTAAAAATCTATTGGGTAAACCTGTTAACTTATCATAAAAAGCATCATAAAATATTTGTTGTTCCATTACTTTTAATTCAGATATATCTACTATTTGTTGAATAAACTGAATAATTTTGTTTTCGTTATTTCTTAAAGCCGTAATATTTACAATGGTATGAACAATTGAACCATTACTTGCTAAAAATCTTCTTTCTTCACTATATTGGTCTAAATTTTCAGTAATTATTTTATGCTTAAAAAACGATGATTTTTCCTGATCATCAGGATGATAAAATGTTGCTTCGTTTTTATTCAATAAATCAATGGCAGAATATTTTAATAAATCACATAAAGAATTATTAACTTGAATAATATTACCATCAAAATCTGTGATAATCATACCAATGGGAGCAAGTTCAAATATTAAACGAAATTCTTGTTCACTTTTTTCTAATGCTTGTTTGGTAATCGTTCTATTGGTAATATCTGTTAAAATTCCGGCTATTCTTAGCTTTTTACCTTTTTCATCATAAACAATGTTGGCGCGATCGCGAATATATTTTTCCGTACCATTTTCAAGGATAATTCCATACTCAATATCATGGGATTTAACTTCATCACCTAACAAAGATATACTAAATAAATTAGCATAATATTCCTGTACCTTTTGCTTATCTTGAGGATTAACTAAATCTAGCCAATAAGTTCTTTTTTTTAGAATTTTGCTTAGGGAAGTTTGAAATAACTTTTCTCCAGCTTGATTAATATAAGTTAATTGTAATGTTTGAGGATGAATTGACCAAATAACGTCATCTAAAGATGATAATATATCGTATAACCTTTCCTGACTTTCTTTGAGTGCAACACTAATTTGTTCTTTTTCTAGTTCTATTTCTTGAGAAATAATTATTCTACTAATTGTCTGAGAGATTGAATCAATTAGGCTATTAGAATAATTAGAGTTAGCTTTATTTTTATTAACATTAAAAAAGTGCAAAATTCCATAAATTTTTTTATTTATGAAAATAGGAATTCCCAGATAAAAATAAATATTAAATTCTTCTAGTTTATTGACTATAAATTCATCTTTTTTGAGAAAATCAGTATTAATAATTTGCTGTTGTTGAATAACCTTAGTTGATAAATAATCAACTAATTCATTTGTTTGAAGATAGATATTGTTTTCTAAATTTCCTGAAAATCGATTATAAGAAGCTGTAATACTGACTCTATATCCGAAAACTTCAGAGATTATGGCGACATCCAAATCTAAAATTTTAGTAATTTCTTCTAAATAATAATTAAAAACTTGTTGTAAATTTTGACTTGGTAGATTATTTAGCTTATTGACTAAATTTAGTTGCTTATTTAAGGTTTCTATTTCCGCAGTTTTTTTCCGCAGTTTTTGCTCTGTTATATATTTATCAGTAATATCATTTTGAATCCCAATGAAATTAATTACCTTACCTTCTTGGTTATATACTGGAGAGATATAAACTTCATTCCAAAAAACTTCTCCATTTTTGCGGTAATTTCTTAATACAATTTTTTGACTTTCTTTATTTTGAATTGCCTCTCTAAATATTTTTTTTTCAGTTTCTTGACAATCATTTTTTTGCAAAAAACGACAATTTTTTCCTTTTATTTCTTCAAAAGAATAACCAGTGATATTTTCAAAACCTTTATTGACAAAAACAATTGGATTGCCTTCTTGAGCAGAAGCAATTATAACACCGTTTCGACAAGAGTCGATCGCTCTTCTTAATAAATAAAATTGTTGATTTAAATAATTATTATCAACCCCATTTTCAATAATACTAATTATTTTATCAATGAAGTCAAAAGTTTTATCATCGAAAATATTGATATTGTTACTATAAAAACCTAATAAGTAATTACTATTAAATTGAGAATGTATAATAGAAAAATTTAGTCCTTTTTTTATATTTTGAATACTAAAGTTAAGGCGTTTTATTATTTCTAAATTACTATCAAAAAAGTATTTTCTTTTTTGAGAATACTTATCTTTAAATAAGAGAAAAATATTATCTACAATAGTTTTTTTTATACTGATTTTTTGCCACTTATCATCTAATAAATAATAAATAGAAAATTGATCATTTTTTTCAGCCCAAACAAAATAACTTAACTCTAAATTTAAGTCTTGATGAATAATTCTAATTAATTGCTGAAAAATATCTAAATTTCCTTGGGGTATAACTTTAAATAAAATTTCATAGGCATAAACAATATTTTTTTCATGTTGTAAGTCATTTTCTAATTGATTTTTAAGAGTTTCTATGTGAGTATTTTTTTGCTTATATTCTAAATACTGCCTTCTTAATTGACTATTTTTTTTATTTAAATGGTATATTTTATAGAAACAGAAACAAATTAAAGATATCAATAAAGTTAAGATAAAAGCATTCTGCATACTGAGGTTATGATTGGTTATGAAAATATATAATTAATTAAGAATGCAAATGAAAATTGATTTTTTATTAAGAATGCAAACATCACCTAGAATAAAATCTACTCCTTGTTGAAAAACAAGAAAATAAACGTAATTTAAAGTTAATTTCAACTATTTTACTGTTTTATCTTTGTCTTATTTTATCAACATCTGCAATATTTTATTCTTTCTTCCAATGACATTTGATAATCTATTTTTGTTCTTAATAACATTAATGATATTGTATCAAAACTAAGAAGCTAAAGTTGCTAGGAATTAAATAAGAGTAATAATACTTTGACACAGAGTCAATAGACTTGTTGCTTTCTCAGGCAAAAGTTGAGAAAATCGACTATTTTGCCATAGAAATTCATTTTAGTTTTGCAAGAGGTTTAATATTTAGAAAATTAAAAGTAAAGATTTTTAGTGTCAAAAAATTCTTCCCCATCGCTTTCCATAAAAAAGGGCTTTATTACATGAATAATATTCCCTAGCCGTTTTTTGTCAGCCATAAGATGCTAATATCTCTTGATAAATTCTGTCAAACATAAAAAAAGGAAGAGATGACTTTCCCCTCCTTTATTTTTTAATTGATTACGCAACATTTGTAATCGTTTCTTTAGCTGTCGCTTTCTTGCAGAGCCCCCCTTTCCCTTGTCATTTCTTCCTTGACGACGGGGAGATTCCCAACTTTTTAGTCTTGACATTGTCTTTGTCTCCACATCAAAATTTGTTATCAATAATTATTCTAGCTTATCTAACAAGATAAAAAGTAATTCAAGAACCAACTTTAACGTTGAGAAAAATCTTTGATTAAAAAAGTCCTTAAAGAATTTGTGCTATACCTAAGTAGTTTATCCCTTGAGGAGAAATATCAAAACGACAAGGTAATATTTTTACCCCTTTATCTAAGGCTTCATCAAATAGTCTTCCATAAATCTGATCAAACTCCCTACCAACAGTAAAGTGTTTACAATCACTTCTATTAATAAAATAAAGCATTACAGGTTTAGCATCTGCAGATAATTCAATTAATTCTTTTAGATGTTTTTGCCCCCTTATCGTCTCCGTATCTGGAAACATAGCAATATTATTTTCTGCTAGGGTTGTGTTTTTGACTTCGAGATATATCGGTGGTTGAGATTCTTCTGCTTTTAAAACAAAATCAATACGACTTTTGCCATCATGACCAAATTTTACTTCATTTTTAATCTGAGTATATTGGTGTGCTAACTCATTAATTATATGTTTTTCCAAAGCAAGTTTAACAATACGATTTGGTAAACCAGTATTAATTCCTACCCATATCGGATGATTTTCTTCTCCTACATCGATCATTTCCCAAGTATATGCAAGTTTACGTTTGGGATTGTCACTTTTCGATACCATGACTCGGCTTCCTACTTTACATAAACCTATCATTGGTCCTGTGTTAGCACAATGGGCTGTAATTAATTCACCATTATCTAATTCTATATCCGATAAAAAACGTTTGTAACGACGAACCAAAGTGCCTGAAATTAAAGGGGGATATTTATATAAAAAGCTCAATTTTGAATATCAACAAAAACTATATTACAGCAAAATAATAACATAACTTCAGTTCGGTTTAAGAATATCGTATAAGGGTAGATGTCAGGGTTCGGAATTAGTTAAGAGATGGGGGGATGAGGGGATGAGGTGTCAGGTTTCAGGTTTTAGAAGAAAGTAATGAGTGTTCTTAATTCTTAATTTTTCCTCTGCCCCTTGCCCCTTGCCCCTTGCCCCTTGCCCCTTGCCCCTTGCCCCTTGCCCCTTGCCCTTTGCCCTTTGCCCCTTGCCCCTTGCTCATTGCCCATTGCCCTTTTCTCCATCATTCATAGATGAAAATTTATCCCGAACTCAGGTTTTGTTAACAATACTTTAGCAAAATGATTTCGAGTTCTGGCATTTGATAGTATTTGAAGATAGAACCTAATTATAATGTTTAATTATAAGTAACTAAAAAGCCCCATATGTCCATGAGCGATTTTGACACGACTATTTATAAATGTATCATTAGCACTCCTGCCGATAAAACTCCCCATATCCCTTTTAAAACCGTACAAGAAACAAAAGGGCAATCTTCTAGCAAATACGCTTTAGTAAATTCATTAGAACTCAGTTCTCTCACCCCTTATATAAAAATTAATAATCGTCAATATTTTGCTTTAGAAGTCGTAGATATAAATCCCGAACAAAAAAGCATATTAGATGAAAATTTGGAAAAAATAGAAGATTTTGAAAAGGATAATTTAAAAAAAGTAGGTATTCCAGACTTAGCCTTTATTTATCTTACTCTAACTGAATATAATCCCACCGTACCAGAACTTTTAGACGCTTGGCAAGATTCCCAACTTGATCAGGAAGTTGTAATTGTTACCAACAATCAAATATTTAAAACTCTAACGGAATATTGGCAAAACAATACCCCGGACAAGGGGACTATACTAGGTTATTTACAAACCATGACTAAGTTATGGAGAACTCTTAGTAAACTTAATTGTCGCTCTACTTTACTACATATTAATAACCTAAAAATTGATTTTAACCAAACACTTTTAATAGAGCATATATATCAAGATTCTGACAATGATCCTCCTCTGTTGAGAGAGCTAGTGGAAACGTGGGCTAATTTAATTGCTGATTTTGGAGAGGATTATGAGTCGTTGATCACAGATTTGATGATCAAAATTGAGTCAGGAGAAGTAGAAGATGCGAAACAATTGCGTTCAGAAATAGAATTGCTTATTCAACAAGCGGAAATTGAATCATTATTAGAAGAAGAAGATTTGAGTTTTCTCGGTGAGAGTGACGAATTAAATACTATTGCTGAGTCATTTGGAGATGATGAGTTATCTTCTGAATCCCAAGCTACGCAAATTAACAGTGATGGAGATGATCAACCCACTTTAGTTTTACCGATGCGTTTATTAAGCGTTAAAGAAGTAGGATTAACAGATATTGGTCGTCGTCGAGGACATAATGAGGACTATTTTGCGATGGATACAACCATCAAAAAGTCGGAAAGTTCTCGTGGTACTTATGTTTCTGCAAAAGGACTCTTTTTAGTTTGTGATGGTATGGGGGGTCATGCTGGAGGTGAGGTTGCGAGTGCTACGGCTGTGAAGTGTTTGTCGGAGTATTTTCAACAAAATTGGGGTGATGAATTGCCTTCTGCTCAAACTATTCGGGAAGGAATTTTAAATGCAAATGAAACAATTTATTCTCTGAATAAGGATAAAGGACAAGTTGGTGCTGGTAGAATGGGAACAACTCTCACTTTAACTCTAGTACAAGACACAAAAGCTGCGATCGCGCATGTGGGAGATAGTCGAATTTATCGAGTTACCCGTAAATGGGGTTTAGAGCTACTAACCGTAGATCATTGTGTTGCGCAAGCAGAAATCAGACAAGGAGTTGATCCAGAAATTGCTTATGCGCGCCCTGATGCTTACCAATTAACCCAAGCCCTAGGTCCGAGAGATAATAGCTTTGTTAATCCAGACATCAGATTTTTAGACATTAAAGAAGATACCTTATTTTTAATGTGTTCCGATGGTTTATATGATAATGATTTATTTGAAAGTAACTGGGAAAAAATCCTTTTACCCTTAATTAGTTCCAAGGCTAATTTAGAAGAAGGAGTTGCTCACATAATTGACCTTGGCAACCAAGTAAATGGTCATGACAATCTAACTTGTGTTTTAGTACGTATTAAAGTACAACCTAATTTAGATGGACAAAGTGGACTTTTTTAACCTCAGTTTAGTTTAAAAATATCTGATAAGGTTAGGTGTCAGGTTGCAGGTTGCAGGTGTTAGGGTGATGAGGAGATGAGGGGAGAGGGGAGAGGGAGATAAGGTTTCAGGTTTCAGGTTGCAGGTGTTGGAGAAAGTAATAAGTAACGAGTAATGAGTAATAAGTGTTCGAAGTTTTTAATTCTTAATTCTTAATTTTTCCTTTGCCCTCCCCCCTCTCGAGGGGGGATAAAGGGGGGTTTGCCCTTTTAACATCACACTTCTGAAATATCTATTCACCCTAACACTATTCATCAAGGATATATTAATCAGGAATTAGGCATTAGGAATTAAGTTTTTGATCAAATTCTTTTTTATGACCAATCAAAAAAATATTAGCTTAATATCAACGGTAGAGTTGAGTAAATTAATTCACAGCAAAGAAATTTCTCCCCTAGAAGTTCTTGAATTTTATGCTCCACAAATAGAAGAAAAAAACCCAAAACTAGGTGCTTTTACTTATTTAGACTTAGATTTAGCTCACAAGGAAGCCAAGGAGAAAACTGAAATCTTAGCCCAAGTAGATGATACCTCTTGCTTACCCTTCTTTTTTGGTATTCCCACCGCCATTAAAGATTTATACCCCGTTAAAGGTATGCCGACAAGTTATGGTAATGGTTTTGTTAAAGACCAAATTGCAGATTATGATTGTGGTATAACAGGTAAAATAAAGGAAGCAGGATTTATTATTGTGGGCAAAACCGCAACCTCTGAGTTAGGTTCACTACCTTATACCGAATCTATTGGTTTACTTCCTTGTCGTAACCCTCATAACCTTGATTATACAGCCGGAGGCTCAAGTGGAGGGGCGGCTTCCGCTGTGGCGGGAGGATTATTGCCCATCGCTCCGGGTTCTGATGGAGGAGGGTCTGTGAGAGGTCCTGCTTTTTGTTGTGGTTTAGTGGGTTTAAAGCCCAGTCGAGGACGAGTTTCTAATGCCCCTGTGGGGGATTATCAAGGGGGAATTGCAACCCATGGTTGTTTAAGTCGTACGGTGGCAGACAGTGCC
Organism: Cyanobacterium aponinum PCC 10605; assembly: GCF_000317675.1. Lineage (NCBI taxonomy): Bacteria > Bacillati > Cyanobacteriota > Cyanophyceae > Chroococcales > Geminocystaceae > Cyanobacterium > Cyanobacterium aponinum. Next base: position 2,926,791 of record NC_019776.1, on the reverse strand, counting down.
GCTTTATTAGATGCGATCGCAGGTTATATTACAGGGGATCCTTATTGGCTACCAAATCCTGAGACTTCGTTTCTTTCCGCTTTAACACAGGAAACCGGTAAGTTAAAAATTGCTTTTGCTACTTCTGTATTACCTGCTGGAGAAGTTGACCCCATTTTAAAAACCCAAGTAGATGCGATCGCACTTCATTTACAAGAAATGGGTCATGAGTTAGTAGAGGCTTGTCCAGATTTTACAACCTTAGTTGAACCCTTTAAAATCATTTGGCAATCGGGCATTACGGCGGCAGGATTCCCTGAACAAATCCTTAATCCGATGAATCAGTGGTTAAAACAAAACTCTCCCGATTTAGGTACTTACTTAAGGGCAGTTCATCAAATGCAAGTTATTTCTCGACAGATAGTCGGCTTTTTTGACCATTTTGATTTATTGCTTTTACCGACTTATATGTCACCACCAATCAAAATCGGTGCATGGGCAGATTTACCCCCTGAAAAAACCCTAGAAAAGATTATTCACTGGATTAATCCCTGTCCTCCTTTTAATGCGACAGGACAACCTGCGATCGCACTTCCCACGGGATTTACAGAAGATAATTTACCCATCGGGGTGCAACTAATAGGGAAACCAGCAGATGAAAAAACCCTCTTACAAATAGCCCATCAACTGGAGACAGGAAACAAACTGAGTTCAAAGTTAGGGTAAAGATAAAGGCAATTAACAATTAGTGATTGAGACAAAGGAACTGGTAAACCCCTCTGTGTCTTCTTTTAAAAAGGCAAAGGTGAATAGTTTATAGTTTATAGTTTGTAGTTAATTAAAAAAACCTGACACCTGACACCTGACACCTGACACCTCATAACCCCTAATTAACTGGCAACAATATACTCTTTAACACTGCTTCTTTTTTTGCGTAAATGAGCTAATGCCTGTTGCTCTAACTGACGTACTCTTTCACGACTAATATTCATTCTTTGCCCAATTTTTGCCAGAGATAATTCCTTGCCATCTTCCAAACCAAATCTGAGTCTGACTACTTGCTGTTGTTGAGGAGTTAATTCTCCCAACAGTTTTTGTAAGTCCTGACGCATCAACTCTTGAGTAATATAGTTATCTGGAGATACGCCCTCGTCTTCTAAAAGTTCCGATAATTCCGTATCTTGATTATCCCCAACTTTGACATCTAAAGAGATGGGTTGACGAGCAATACTGAAATATTCCCTAATCTGAGCAGGTTCTAACTGTAAAGCCTCGGCTATTTCATTAGGACTAGGACTTCTACCCAATTTTTGAGATAATTCTCTCTGAGTTTTTTTGATTTTATTAAGTTTTTCTGTGATATGAATAGGAAGACGAATCGTTCTAGCCTGTTGTGCGATCGCACGGGTAATGGCTTGACGAATCCACCAGTAAGCGTAAGTAGAGAATTTAAAACCCTTGGTGGGGTCAAATTTTTCCACCCCTCTTTCTAACCCAAGACTACCCTCTTGAATTAAATCTAAAAACTCCATATTACGCTTTTGATATTTTTTGGCGATCGCCACCACAAGCCGTAAATTCGCCTCAATCATTTTTTGTTTTGCCCGTTTGCCCTGATGAATAATTTTTTTCACCTCATTGGGGGTTTTATCTGCTTTTTGAGCCCATTCCTCTAGGGTTACTTCTCTTTCCAAATTTTTCTCTAAGTTTTCTTTCACCTCGTAGAGAGACATCATTTGTTGCACCTGTTTCCCAAAAACAATTTCTTGCTCATGACTTAAAAGAGGAACTTTCCCGATCTCTTGTAGATAGGTACGAACCATATCTACAGTATTTACTCTTCTTTTATCAACATCATTAATATTTGCAGTAACTTTAGCATTGGACATAGGGCTTTTTCTCTCCTAACTTTCAGCTCAATGTAGTTTTTCTGGGCGGGACTTTTCCAACCTGTTAATAATAATGCTAGTTTTAATGGCTTAAACTATTTTTTTAACATTATTGTACTTTTTATATAGACGTTTATTTATTTACAAAAGTTCACTTTTACAAAAATATTTTTGAATTAAAGCACCAGATCAATTTAAGCTATCGACTATTATGAATAGTGTTAATTTTCTTAACAAAAATAACTAGATTGCGCGCCTTGCTTCTATGATGACAGATTTATCTAAAGAAGGCTAGGGTAATTTTTTGTGTGATCACCGAACTCTACTGTAGTGATATTCGCCTGTTCGGTAATGGAAAATGGGAGAAACAAGTAATGAGTTAGGAGTTAGTTAGGGGCGAATGGCCATGCGCCCGTACAAGGGTTCGGGGTTTTTAATTCTTAATTTTTAATTATCAACTATTTACCTTTGCCCTCCCCCCTCTCGAGGGGGGACAAAGGGGGGTTTGCCCCTTGCCCTTTTCGCCATCACTTATAGATGAAAATTTATCCCGAACTCAAGGTTATCAAGTCTTTTGCTAAAACCTTCTTGATTACCTTATAAGATATGGGGCAAATTATAACCAAAATGAATTTTTTATAAATTAACAATTTTTATTTCACCTGACACCTGACACCTGCAACCTGACACCTTTTCCTAAGCAATAATTTACACAATGAGAAATAAGAGAGCCATTGTTAATTGCCTTTTTATTGCCTGAATTAATAAGAAGGTACGGAAGGATCAACTTCCTGACTCCAAGCCAAGATGCCCCCTTTGACGTTAATACCCTCAATACCTGCTTCTTTGAGAATTTGCAATGCCTTAGTTGAACGTCCGCCCATTTTACAATGAGCAATTAAACGATGACCTTTTACATCAACTAATTCTCTAATTTTTTGTACTCCTTCTCCACTTTCAATATCAGATAAAGGAACTAAAACAGAGCCGGGGATACGAGCAATTTCATGCTCATTAGGATTACGCACATCAATTAATACATAATCATGGGGATGAGATTCTAACAAGAATTTCAGTTCTTGTACCGTAATTTCTGGGAGTTCTTCTTGAGCTTTTTCTGACTCTGCTTGAGCTTGGGGAATACCACAAAACTCTTCGTAATCCACTAATTTTTCAATTACGGGGCGCACGGGATTGGGACGTAACTTCAGTTCTCTGAATTTCATATCCCAAGCATTAAATAACAATAAACGACCACTTAAAGTTGTCTCTGCCCCCAAAATAATTTTAATAGCCTCGGTGGCTTGAATTGTGCCGATAATACCGGGTAAAACCCCTAAAACTCCGCCTTCTGCACAAGAGGGTACCATTCCTGGTGGTGGTGGTTCAGGATATAAGTCACGATAGTTGGGGCCTCCCTCATAGTTAAAGACTGTTGCTTGTCCTTCAAAGCGGAAAATAGAGCCATATACATTAGGTTTGTTCAACAAAACACAAGCATCGTTGACTAAATAACGGGTGGGGAAATTATCTGTACCGTCAATAATAATGTCGTAGGGTTCAAAAATAGAAAGGGCATTTTCTGAACTCAAACGAGTCTCATATAAGTCAACTTGACAGGCGGGATTAATTTCCAAAATACGATGTTTTGCCGATTCAATTTTGGGTTTTCCAACCCATGAAGTACTGTGGATAATTTGTCTTTGCAGGTTGGAAGTGTCAACCACATCAAAATCAACTATACCGATTCTACCAATACCAGAGGCGGCTAAGTAAAGAATTAAAGGAGAACCTAGTCCTCCTGTTCCAACACAGAGTACACTAGCGGCTTTCAGACGTTTTTGCCCTTCTAAACCCACTTCAGGCAAAATAATATGTCTGGCATACCTTTCGTACTCTTCCTTATTAAGTTCTATTGCTTCTAAGTTCGGATTAAGCATTATTTTGTTTAATTATCAGAAAATCGATTCTGCCATTTATTCTCTAATTTTCTATTCTAACTTAAATTGGAAATACTCAGTCCACTAGCTATTAAGGCACTGCCATAAGCCGCTTCGGTGTTAGCGGAAATAGATATGGGTACTTGTAGATATTTTTCTCTGATTAAGCGCCATGTCTCGTTTTTTGCCCCTCCTCCAGCAGTATAAACTTGAGAAAGGGGTGTTGCTCCTAATTTTTGTAATAATTTGTAACCTTGAGATTCGATCGCAGCTATGCCCTCGAGTAAACCTTGTAAGAATAAGATTGGGTTATCAGGGCGGGGGGATAATTTTGGTTCTAAATCAGGATTATTGAGAGGAAAGCGATCGCCTTTTTCTAATAAGGGATAGTATTGTAAATTAGTACAGGTATTATAGTCAATTTTTTGGCTAAGGTCATTTAATTCATCATCGGAGAAAAAATGTTTTAAAACTGCCCCTCCTGTATTTGATGCTCCACCTACTAACCATAAATCCCCCAATCGATGGCTATAAATCCCATAACGACTATCATCAATCTTTGTCTTACTCAGTAACTTCAAAACTAAGGTCGAGCCTAAAGAAGTAACTGCCTCCCCTGAAGTTTTTACACCACTGGCAAGAAAAGCGGCGATACTGTCTGTTGTTCCTGCTTTAATTAAGCAATGGGGGTTAATTTGATATTTTTCCGCCACGGAAGGTATTATTTCCCCTATAGTCTCACCCGGTGCTTTTACGTTCGGCAAAAGAGAGAAAAAGGGTAAGTTTTCCAGCCAAGAAGGGTAACTCAAAGATTCCACATCATAACCTAATTTAAGAGCGTTGTGGTAGTCGCTAACGCCTCTTTTTCCATGCAATAGGAATCCTAACCAATCTGCTTGATGTAGCAAATGAGTGGCTTTTTCTGTTAATCCTTGACGATACCACCAAAAAATTTTCGCTAAGGTAGAAGTGGCACTCAAAACCAGATGATTTTCTGGGGCAAAAGATTTGATTTCCTCTAAGTATTGTTTTCCCCTTGCGTCATTGTACCAAAGTGGCTCACTCAAAATTTGCCCATTTTTATCTAATAAAAGAGTAGTGCTAGAAGTTGCATCAAGTGCGATCGCATCTAATTTTTGAGTAACATAACGAGGTATTTGTGAGAGTAACTCATCTAATCCTCTCTGCCAATAATAGGGAATTTGAGCAGGAAAATCAGCTGTTTTTAGACAAAGAATTTGATTTTGATTTTCATCGATAACTATACCCCTTGCTCCCGAAGTACCAAAATCAAGTCCTAAATAATAACAAACCATAAAAAACTTTAACCATAATAAAGTAACAAAAAATAATAGAGAGAGAAGGGAAGAGGAAAGAAAGAAAAGTGATAATAATTGACAAAAAACTTATGTTTATTGATTTTTTTCTTCTTAATTTTTAACTGACTTAACTCAATGTTAATGTTGCTAATAAAAAACCTGAAACCTGCCACCCGAAACCCATTCATGTCCAATAAATATTAGGTAAGTCGAACTCAGGTTAAGTATTTCTTAATTATGGACGTTGGAAAATCGTTAAAACCACCCCACCTAAAATATACTGATGGTCAACTGTAATTAATCCAGCCTGTGAAGCTAATTTTTGTCTTTGAACTTGATCATAAAAACGAATACCTCCCGGAGTGAAAAATATTTTTTTCATTTGATTATTTCCTAAATAATCCGCTAAATAAAAATAACCGCCTTTTTTTAAAACCCTAGCCACTTCCTGAAAAACCTTTTCTGGCTGTAGATAATGCAAAAAGCTAATTGTATTAAAAACTGCATCAAATTGATTATTTGCAAAAGGTAAATCATGAGCATCAGCACGGACAAAGATTAAACGGGGATGATGGGTATTTGCTAAACGGGCTTTAGTCAGCATTTCTGGCGATAAATCCGCCCCTATCCCTTTTAAATCGGAAAATTTCTCTGCTAATCGATTCAGCAATTTTCCTGTACCACACCCTAAATCCAAAATCAAAGGAGAAGAAGGTAAATTAATATAATCTAATAAACGGGTATGAATTGCTTGATAAAAGACGGTAGTAAGAGTAAAGTCGTAAAATTTAGCCCAAATATCGAAAAAAAACTGTTTTTGCCGAATAAAAATATCTTCTTGCATATTTATCTATCTTGTATAAATTTACTCAGAAAAAAAATTAATAAATCTTTAGGTTATTTTATATTAATTAATGTAAACAAAAACAATAAAATAATTTAATTATGATAAATTTTTCCCCCGATAAATTGCCGATAGTTTATCAGTATAAATAGTGATAAATAATTTATGCTTTAGACAAAATTAATAAAAAAATACAGTGAATACCCTGTTGTTTTTAGATAACTTGATCAAATACAATAAAATATAGATTAAAAATGAAAGTTTAAATATAATTTTGATAGTATCTTGCTTTGATATTAATTATGATGCGACCAATCTGTGTTGACTTTAGTATAAATTGAGATAAGAATTATGACTACTTTAAAAACACACTCTGAGTATAAACAAGAAAACGAAAAACTTTTTGTAAATTATAGACAAAATCGAGATTTGAGGGTCAGAAACCAAATTTTAGAGTTGAATATGGGATTGGTGCGTAAAGAGGTGTGTCATTGGTTGAATCAGTGTCAGGAGAATTATGATGATTTATTACAAGTAGGTTGTATTGGTTTAATCAGGGCAATTGATCGCTACGATATAGAAAAAGGTTTTGCTTTTAGTTCCTTCGCTGTTCCTTATGTCAGAGGAGAAATACAACATTATTTAAGAGATAAAGGTTATTCTATTAGGATTCCTCGTCGTTGCTTAGAGTTAAAGAATCAGTCTAACCGCATTGTAAGAAAACTCAGAAATGAATTAAATCGACAGCCCACAGATCAAGAAATTGCAAGGGAATTAGGAGTTTCTTTACAGGAATGGCATGATGTTAAACTAGCTCATCAAAATCGAGAACCTATTAGCCTAGATATTAATGCCAATGATGAAGATGAGCGTAGCACTTTAGGGGACTGTTTACCTGATCATCAATATCGTAGTTTTCAGTTGGCACAGGAAGATAAAATTCGTTTACAAAATGCTTTATCTCAACTAGAGGATGGTACTCGCAAGGTTTTAGAATTCGTATTTTTACAAGATTTAACCCAAAAAGAAACTGCCGATATTTTAGGAGTGAGCGTGATAACCGTATCCAGAAGAATAAAAAAGGGTATTGTGAAAATGAGAAATTTAATTAAACCCGATGAATTCTAAGATGAAAAATGATTTGATATTCAAGATATGTTATGATTATTAAACGATAGCGGGATGTAGCGCAGCTTGGTAGCGCACTTCGTTCGGGACGAAGGGGTCGCAGGTTCAAATCCTGTCATCCCGATTATTCTACTGTACAGTGCCAAATCAATTGTCATCGGTGACAAATTACTGTCATTGTGTCAAATGGGGTAAGGATTTAAAGATTTGATTGACTGATTATAATATAATAGGATTTAAAATTTCAAGTTAAAAAGGAAAATATTATGATCGCACCTCATCCCTTACACAAAATGCGATCGAACCTCTCCACCCACAGAAATCGGTGTTTACGATTTTAAAGTAATTCAATGACAGATAATTACATAATAACTACTCTTTTAAATAAATTGCTCTTGAAATAAAATCTTTTTCCTGATAAAGTTAACAGGTAGTGTTATGTTAAAATGATGAAGAGACCAACCGTAATTGACCTTTTTTCAGGATGTGGAGGAATGTCATTAGGTTTAGAAGCCTCTGGATTTGATGTTGCCGTAGCCGTAGAATTTGACGCAATCCATGCCTTAATTCATCATCTCAATTTTCCCTACACCCACACTATTTGTCAAGACATAAACCATCTCAACACCGACTATTTAAAAGGGATTCTCCAAGCTAAAGGTATTGATGAGGTTGATTTAATCGCAGGAGGTCCACCCTGTCAAGGTTTTTCTCTCATGGGAAAAAGACAATTAGATGATCCTCGTAACTCATTGGTATTCCAGTATGTGCGAGTGATTCGAGATTTACAACCGAAATATTTTGTCTTTGAGAATGTACCCGGTATCGCTGTTGGTAGTCATAAACAATTTTTAGAAGAGTTAATTAACGAATTTGAATCATTGGGTTATCATATCGCCAAACCTATTAAAATTCTCGATGCAAGTCTTTTTGGCGCACCTCAGAAGCGAAAACGCCTTATCCTTATGGGTAGTCGTCATGATATGCAACCTGTTAACTATCCCCTCGAAACAAAGGAATATAATGATGTGGAAAATACTATCAATGATTTAAGCAATATTCCTGCTTTTATCGGGAAAAATGAGAGTATAGACGCAAATAAACTGGATTATTCAGGGTTTAGACGTAATTTTGCTTTAAAACCTCAAGGTATTTATGGATTATGCCATGATCGACAACGAGATAATTTAGTTTATAATCATGTAGGCTCAAACCATACAGAAAAATCAAAACAACGTTTTCAAAATACCCCTCAAGGGGAAGTGGAAAAAACCAGCCGTTTCTTGAAACTTTCACCTACAGGATTATGTAATACGTTAAGGGCGGGAACTGCCAGAGATAAAGGGGCTTACACCGCAGCTCGTCCAATCCACTACAATCAACCGAGATGTATTACAGTTCGGGAAGCTGGAAGACTGCACACATTTCCCGATTGGTTTTTATTTCATGAGACAATTTGGCATGGTTTTCGAGAAATTGGCAACGCAGTTATTCCCATGTTAGCTAAGGGAATTGGTGACGAAATAATTAAAGTTTTAGAAGTGGATATTAACCAATTAGAAGTGAGAAAATTAGAAAAAATTGATTTAGAATTTATGGCTTATAACATGGACAAAGCATCAAATTACTGGAATGTTTCTAATGATATAATTCCGAAAAGAAAAAGATTAGAAATGAATGTTTTATGAGTAAATATAAATATGACGCCATTATAGAAACAGTTTTCTTTAATAATTATAAGGAAGGTGATGAAAAAGTATCATTTGTTAGAGAAGAATTAGCTAAAGCCTGTGATACTTTAAATATCAGTAGAATAAAAAATTTAGGAGATATTCCCTATAAATATCGATTTAGAAAAGATTTACCTGATTCCATCAAGAATAAAGCTCCTGAAAATACTGATTGGATTATAGTTGGTACTGGTAGAGCTTCATACGAATTTAGACAAGCAACTCCAGGAAAAATTGAAGTAACAAAAAATAGACAGTTAATAAAAATACCAGATGCGACTCCTGAAATTGTTAAACGTTATGCACCGGGTATGGATGAACAAGCCTTATTAACTAAAGTTCGATATAATCGACTAATTGACTTATTTACTGGATTAACTTGCTATTCAATTCAAAATCATTTAAGAACCAGTATAGATACTATTGGACAAATTGAAATAGATGAAATTTATTTAGGAATTAATAAAAGAGGTGCTCATTTTGTTTTACCTTGTCAAGCGAAATCACCGGGTGATAGCTTTGGTATTGTACAAGTCATGCAAGATATAGAATTTTGTAAAATTCGCTATCCGAATTTAATTTGTAAGCCTATTGCTTTGCAGTTTTTAAGTGATAATGATGTAGCTATTTTAGAGTTATCTGTAGAAGAAAGTCAGGAAAAACTTCGTCTTTCTGTTGTGGAAGAAAAACATTATCAATTAGTGTTAAAAAATGATATTTCAGAACAAGAAATTAAGAATATTTGTGAACAAGAAGAATAAATTGAATGACTTATAAATTTATAGATTTGTTTGGTTGACTTTAGCAATTTATGCAGTTTTCCTCTAATATTTTTTGATGAAGCCCCGAAGGGCTTACAACGATCGCACCTTTATTAACGATTACGACGTTTGCTATAATTTTGAAACAGAGCTTTTTTCCGCATGGATTTACTCTCTCCCCTTTCTAAATTCTCCAATAAATTGTCTATTTCTGCCACTTCAGGGGCTATCATATCAAAACACACCCCAGAAGACATCATTTCTTCTTTTGCCTCCTGTAAACGCTCTTTTGTACCCCAAACATCCCCTCGATCTAAAGATGCGATCGCCTCTTCTTTTGCCCGTGAAGCCATTAACTGAGCGACTTTTGCCTTTACCTCCTCATTAAAAAGATAATCATGCAACTGGGCGGAATTAACCACAGGTAACTGTAACTGATGATGAGTTACCTTTCTTGACTGAGTTTCATTATCATCATAAGCCAAACGAAAATCCACCAACGGTACAGAATTAGTCATAGGGGGGATTTTCAACCGTAAAACTACATCAATATCATTTCCTGCCACTAGATTCGGTAACTTGTAATTACCAAACTCCGTTTTATCCAAATCATTAAACACATCCACCAATTCCACAGGTGCAAAAGTTTTAATGCCCAAACTCACCTTCTGCCCGATAGTTGCCATAATCCCCTGTAACTCAGCATTGAAAATACTTGGTAACTGATCAGGATTTTGGATAAAGTAATAATTACCATCCCCAGATAACGCCATTCCCTGCATCAAATCTTCATTAAAATCATCCCCGATGCCCATAGTCGTAGTGTTAACACCCCGTTTACTCAAGCCATTAACATCATTTCCAATGACATCAGGATTCGTTTCCCCCACATTAGCTAAACCATCGGATAACAGAATAACACGGCTTAAACGTTCCGGTTGCAGATACTTACTCACTTGAGTCGCCCCTTCTAACCAACCATCATACAATGCCGTCATATTGCGAGGAGTGATGCCATTGATGCGATTAATGATATTCTGTTTATCGGTAGCGTGTTGAGAGGGAATAATCACTTCTACTTGATCATCATAAATGGTAACACTAATTCTGTCTGACTCCGATAACTGTTGCACCGCATAAATAGCCGCCTGACGGGCATACCTGATTTTATCACCTCCCATCGAACCAGAGCGATCAATTACCAACCCTAAATTAAGGGGAGGGCGTTGTCGATTAGTCTGGATTTCTGGTATGGTGATTCTGACAATCACATCGAGATTAGTAACGCTATCAGAAGCAATAGCATCCCTTAAACAGATAAATTGTACTTGAGGTTTGATAATGCTCATAACTGTCTCCTTTTGAAGAATTTACTTAAAATATTGCGGAAAAGTTCTATTAAAGATTCTCGCTCTTTAAGACTATTGGGATAAACAAAATCATCACGAATATGTAACTCCAAACCATCTAAAATCCTTAAACGAGTCCAACTCTCTTCCTTATCTAATAAATTTTGATGATTATAAGTCTCATCTAACGCAGACATGGTATCTTGATTCGGTGCGGGTGATGACTGGCTTTTTTGTTTAACGTTACCTCTGATAGTTGATGGTGATTGACTTCTTTTTCCTTTTAAATCAGCGAGAAAATCCAAAGCGGAATTAGTTGAATTGTGGATTGATTGTAACGGGGGATGAGCCGTAGTAAGATTAAGAGAAATACCTCCGATTAATAAACTTTTTAACTCCTCGTTAGTTTTCGAGGTAAGTAAATCATTAATTGCTGTTGTGCCGATACCATCACTGAGTAAACGTTTAATCAACAATAACTGCAAGAGATGACGATAACGATAAAAAGCATAACGATTTTGGCGAATAGGCTCATCCATCAACCTTTGACTGGTGTAACTGCGCACTAGGCGAGTGTTAATTTCTTCTTTAACTTTGCTATTACCTTTAATATCAGGAAGATAAAGAGGTAATAATCGATTAGCTACCTCCACAAATTCATCAATTAACCATTCTTGATGGTTATTTTCTAATGTTTCTAAATCCATAACTTTAATGTAACACTTGCCTTAAAAGTTGTCAATATCATTTTTCAATGTCATCGCTTTGATGATAGAATTTTCCGTAGGGGTTGAATACTATTCAACCCACAATCATTTGTTAAATCGTCTCTTATTTAGTTTGTTTTACCGAATACCTACCGTTTAGCAGATATTCTTATATCGAACTGAAGTGAGTTCCAGTAAAATTATCTGACTGCCTCTAAAATGCGAGAATAATAAAAACTTGTACTCGTCATACCAGTGCGTTTAATTTGAAAGCCGTTATCTTGAAGGATTTTAACAATATCTTCCTCTTTATGTTGATAGGCACGGGTTGTCTTGCTGGGGCCAGGGAAAAATTCACCAATGCGTTTTAATAGAGTCAGAAAGAAAGTTTTAGGAGCAAAGCTAAGAATCAATCGAGATTTTGTTAGGGATGATAGGTGATTAATCATTTTTGCGGCATCTTCTGTGGGATAGTGAATGAGAACATCTAAACAGATAACCGTGTCATAACTTCCCCTAATAGATTCTAAATCTTGCACCCCCAATCTAATATTGCGGGGATTTTTCATCACTTGTTTAATTCTTTCTGCGGCTTCTCCTACCATTTTGGCGGAAATATCGCTAGCGTAAACTGTTGCACCTTCTTGGGCAAGGGGAAGGGTTAAACTTCCGACTCCACATCCTGCGTCACAAATTGAGAGTTGAGATAAGTTACCGTCATCTTTAAGCCAACTAACAACGGTGTCAATGGTTTGTTGATGCCCTTGGCGGATGTCTAATTGCACTTTATTAACTTTTCCTTCGCCGTAAATATTACGCCAGCGCTCGAAACCGGTGGCGTTAAAATATTCTTTGACAACGGTTTTATCGTCTATGGTTTTTTTTGTCGTATTGACCATTTTATATATGCCTGAAAATAAGTAATTGATTAAATACAATCTCTTAATGTATCATCGTTTTGTCTTCTGTTTTGTAAGGCTTTTGTTAATTAAGCTATAATTTTTGACCCTTTAGTCTAGTTGTTCAATAATTACTCAAATTATTTCTACTTTTTTCTTACCGCAACCAAAAAAATTTATCCCGAACTCAGGTTAAGATAGAGTAGTTTTTTGGCTTGTTATGGAAGGATTTTCATTTGTATCGTTTAGTTATTGACCCTCAACAGAAACAAGGTAATTGTATCATCTTAAAATCAGATCAAGAGCATTATTTACGTAGGGTAGTGCGGTTAAATAGTGGTGATGATTTTATTGCTATGGATGGTAGGGGTAATTGTTGGCAGGTAAAATTAACGGTGACTGGTAACGAAATTGTTACATCTTTTCGGGAAAATAGGGAGTTAACTACGGCGGTGAGTTTGATTGTGGCTTTGCCAAAGGGTAGCGGTTTTGAAGATATTATTCGTTGCACTACAGAGTTAGGGGTTACTAAATTATACCCTGCTATAAGCGATCGCACTTTATTAAAACCAAAGGAAAATAAATTAGAAAGATGGCGAAAAATTGCCTTAGAAGCGGTTGAACAGTCAGAAAGACAAATTTTGCCCTATATTGCTGAACCAATGCCTATAAAAGTGCTATTTGAGCAATTTAAACTAAATAATAACCCAAAATATATTGCTTCCGCCCGGAGTAACGCCCCTCATTTAATGGAGTTTTGTCAACAAGATTTTCAAGATAATCCTCCCTCAGAAATAATTATTGCCACTGGTTGTGAAGGAGGTTGGACTCCTAAGGAAATAGAAAATGCGATCGCATCTGGTTTTCAAGAGGTGTCTTTAGGAAAAAGAATTTTAAGGGCGATTACTGCCCCAATTATGGTAATGGCTTTAGTTGCTTCTTACAGTGAAATATTTGAGCTAAAATCAGAATAGCTACTCTTAAGATTATTAAGATAAAATGTCTTTTAAATCCCCCATTATTGAGAATAAAAATCCTGAACCAAATAAGCGTCAATTATTAACAATATTTTTTCTATTTGGGGGAACATTAACTTTTTTAATTTTCTTAATTTTTTATTTATTTAACCAACTGATTTATTTAGTTCCCCTTGAAGTTGAGGAAAAAATAGGTAATTTAATTATTGAACAAATTGCCCCTGAAAAAGAAAACTCAAATATCTCTCAACAACTAAATGTGCTTGTTGATGAAATCGAAACATTATTACCTAATAAAAATAATGTAAAAAGAAATTATGAAGTTATTTATGTTCCTGAAAATACAGTCAATGCCTTAGCTATACCCGGGAATAAGATTGTAGTTTATGAAGGATTATTAAAAGAATTAAAATCAGAAAATGAATTGGTAATGATTTTAGGTCATGAAATAGGACATTTTGCCCATCGAGACCATTTAAGAAGTTTGGGAAATATGCTCTTATTTAAATTAATAATTAGTTCAATTATTGGTGATTTAGATATTTTTAGTTCTGGAGTTGATCTTGCTAATGTTATTATTAATACTCAATATTCTCAAAGACAAGAAATGAAAGCAGATGAATTTGGATTAGATATTTTAAATAAATATTATGGTCATGTAGGAGGTGCGATCGCATTTTTTGAAACTTTAGAAAAGAAAGAAAATAATTCAAATAAACTGTCCTTTTTCTCAAGTCACCCATCTCCCCAAAATAGAATTAAAAACCTACGAAAAATTATTGAAAAAAAAGATTATATCGAAAGCCAACCGCAAGAGCTTAACATCTTACAAGATTAAAAATAGTGACGCTATGTTAATAAATATAAAGTTATTTTAAGGTTTTTACCAACAAAAATATACGATTGAAAGTACATAACAACAAATGTAGGGTAATCTTGACTTACAGAAGTTAAATAGAAGAAAAAAAATATTCTAATTGTGAGAAAATCATATAACCTAAAGAGTATAGAGAGTATTGAAAATCAATTAAGTATGATTAAGAAAACCACATCCGGTCTATTTCGTAACAATTCTGCAAAAGAAGAACCTACGATAAGAGTAGAGGACGATCGCACCGGGATGAGTTCAGAAACCTTGAAAAGAGCGTTTTTGGACAACTTATTTTATATTCAGGGCATAAATCGTTCTGATGCTAGTAATTACGACTATTACGTCGCTTTAGCTTATACCATAAGAGATAGATTACTACACCGCTTCTTAAAAACAACAGATACCTACAAAAAAAATCGCACCAAAATAGTGTGTTATCTATCCGCAGAATTTTTGATGGGTCGTCACCTAGGCAATAATTTAGTTAATCTCGACATTTATCAAGAAATCGAAGAAGTATTAAAAGAATTAGGACTAGACTTAGAGGAATTATTAGAACAAGAACCAGACCCCGGATTAGGAAACGGTGGTTTAGGAAGATTAGCGGCTTGTTTCTTAGATTCTCTGGCTTCTTTGGAAATTCCCGCTATTGGTTACGGGATTCGTTATGAATTCGGCATTTTTTACCAATTAATTAGAGATGGTTGGCAAGCAGAAATTCCTGATAACTGGTTAAGATTTGGCAACCCTTGGGAATTACCACGTCCCGATGAAACCGTAGAAATCAAACTCGGTGGCCATACTCAAGGTTATCACGACAGTAAAGGACAGTATAGGGTATCTTGGATTCCTGATCGTACCGTTGTCGCTATTCCCCATGATACTCCCGTGCCGGGTTACAAAACCAATACCGTTAACCCCTTAAGATTGTGGAAAGCAGAAGCGAGTGAAGCCTTTAACTTTGAAGCCTTTAACGCAGGAAACTACGATCGCGCCGTTGAAGAAAAAATCAACTCAGAAACTATTTCCAAAGTTCTTTACCCCAACGATAACACCCCCGCAGGGAAAGAATTAAGACTAGCACAACAATACTTTTTTGTCTCTGCATCTTTGCAAGACCTAATTCGCTTACATCTACGTAACAACACCAGTTTAGACAACTTCCACGAACGCTTTGCCATTCAACTTAATGATACTCATCCAGCCATCGCCGTTGCTGAATTAATGCGTCTTTTAATAGATGAACACGGTATGGAATGGACACAAGCATGGGATATTACTCAAAAAACCCTTTCTTATACTAACCATACCCTGATGCCAGAAGCATTGGAAAAATGGTCTGTTAATCTCATGGAAAAACTTCTACCTCGTCACATGGAGATTATTTACCATATCAATCATCTTTTCCTCGAAAATGTACGTTCTTGGTATCATGAAAACCATGAAATTATCGATCAAGTATCCTTAATTGAAGAAGGAGAAGATAAAAAAGTCCGCATGGCACACCTAGCTTGTGTAGGAAGTCACGCCATTAATGGTGTTGCCGCCTTACATACAGAGTTGTTAAAACAAGACACTCTACGCGCTTTTGCTTTCTTGTGGCCCGAAAAATTCTTTAACAAAACCAATGGAGTTACCCCCCGTCGTTGGATTTTACTCAGTAACCCCCTCTTATCTAAACTAATTACCTCAAAAATTGGTGATGGTTGGTTAAAAGACTTAAACCAAATGCGTCAACTAGAAAAATTTGTTGATGATGCACAATTTTGCAGTGAATGGCGGGAAATCAAAAAAGCTAATAAACAACGTTTAGCAGAACACATTTTCAAAAAATTAGGTATCGAAGTCGATGTTAATTCCATCTTTGATGTACAAGTGAAACGCATTCATGAATATAAACGTCAACACTTGATGGTATTGCATATAATTGACCTCTATAACCGCATTAAACGCAACCCAGACGCTGATATTTACCCTCGCACCTTCATTTTTGGCGGAAAAGCGGCTCCGGGCTACTTTATGGCGAAATTAATTATTAAATTAGTTAACAGTGTCGCAGAAGTTGTTAACTCTGATCCTGATGTGCGAGGACGCTTAAAAGTAATTTTCTTACCTAACTTTAACGTTTCTCTGGGACAAAAAATCTACCCTGCCGCCGACTTATCAGAACAGGTTTCCACCGCAGGAAAAGAGGCTTCAGGAACTGGTAATATGAAATTTGCCATGAATGGGGCGTTAACTATTGGTACTTTAGATGGTGCTAATATTGAAATTCGAGAAGAAGCGGGTGCAGAAAATTTCTTCCTCTTTGGTTTAACCGCCGAAGAAGTCTATCGTCGTAAAGCAGAAGGTTATAATCCCCACTCTTACTATGAACAAAATCAAGAATTACGGGATGTAATTGATCGCATTAAAGATGGTACATTTAGTCACGGTAACACCGAACTATTTAAGCCTATTGTCGATCAACTCTTATATGATGATCCTTATATGCTAATGGCAGACTATCACTCCTATATTGAATGTCAAAAACAAGTTGCGATAACTTACAGAGATCAAGAAAAATGGACGAGAATGGCTATACTCAATAGTGCCAGAATGGGTAAATTTTCGAGCGATCGCACCATTAAAGAATATTGCGATGAAATCTGGAAAGTCAGTCCCGTTAAAATTAAACTAGAATCCTAGGAGTTTAGGTATTTAACCTCAGTTCGTTTAAGGGTAGGTGTCAGGTGTTGGGGATAGGGGGATAAGGTTTCAGGTTTCAGGTTTCAGGTTTCAGGTTTTAGAAGAAAGTAACGAGTAACGAGTAACCAGTAATTATCAACTATTCACTATTTACCTTTGCCCTCCCCCCTCTCGAGGGGGGATAAAGGGGGGTTTGCCCCTTGCCCTTTTTGCCATCACTCATAAATGAAAATTTATCCCAAACTCAGGTTAATTAAATGTATGGTCTTCCTTTTTTGCTTAAACATTTAAAAATATTAGAATAATTCATGGAGTTTCCACAGTCTTTTAATTCTGATTCTACATAGAATTTATCTTGAATATATTTAAAGCAAGTGATAGTTCGAGAAGATATATTAAATTTTTGTTCGCAGAAAAAAACCGCATCAGGATCAAAAAAAGTAGTTTCACTCAATATTTTATTACAATCATTTTTAAGACTGGAACTGGTGAAAGACTGGCAAATATTATCTACTTGTTGTAATCCTAGTTTGAAATAGTAGCGATTTCTGAGGAGATTTTCAGAAGGAGTTGATTGAATTTGTGCCGACGCTTTTTTATCAGAAAAATTACTACTCAATAAAATAAAAAATACACAACAAATCTTGCTAAAATTCTTCATTTTCTTTTGAAGTTAGTTTTTCTTCTATTTTAGATGAATTATAATTGAGTTCTCTTCTTTATTTTTATGATCATAATTCCAAAATTTTATTCCTAATTCCTCCTCAATTTATTTGGTTCTTCAGAGTGTGGTTATGATAAATTAATAAAAAATAACTTCCATAACCTTTATTGAATAGTGTTTATAGTAAAATAAAAACTAAAAGTTTATAAATTATTATTTAATAATCCCCTATTGCCTATTGCCTCTTGCCTTTCAGCCTACCCTAACTAATAATTTACACGACGAGAAGTGATAGAACCATTTATTTTTTGACAAAATCAACAAAATTAGTGAGAATTTGTAATCCGTAATCAGATGATTTTTCTGGGTGGAATTGTACGGCCATAATATTTTCAAATGCGATCGCAGCCGTTACAGTTTGTGAGCCATGAGTAACCTGTGCGGCAATAACCTGAGAATCACGAGGAGAAACAAAATAAGAATGAACAAAGTAAACGTAAGGAGATACAGGAAGATTTTTCCAAAGGGGGTGATTTGCCTGAATTAAGTCTAAATTGTTCCATCCCATGTGAGGAATTGTTAAATCTGGTTCAGATTGAAAACGCTTAACTTGACCTTTAATAATACCTAAACCAGACTCTTTACCTTCTTCTGATGACTCAAATAAAATCTGTAATCCCAAGCAAATACCCAAAAAAGGCTTACCACTTTTTACAAAATTCTGAATCGGTGTTACTAAGTCTCTTTGTTGCAGATGTTGCATTGCTGGATCAAATGATCCTACTCCGGGTAAAACCACTCCATCAGCTTGGGCAATTACTTGAGGTGAATCAGTAATAATAGGATTTGCCCCTGCTTTTTCTAGCCCCTTACAGGCGGAGTGTAAATTTCCCATATCATAGTCTATTACGGCAATTTTAGTCATGAAAGTATCTAATTTAAAAGGAATTAAGTCTAAATTTTACAATTTGAAGGCATACAGTGTCACCACGGCAAAATATTACCATCCCAATTTACAAATTGACCGTTATTTTCTGGGGTGAGATGATTGATTATGGATAATAACTGTTGAGTGCATTTTTCAACGGAAAATAATTTTTCTGGGGATACATTTGCTTGAAAAGGTTTCGATAAATTGGTGTCGGTTGTACCCGGGTGTAAGGCTACCACGGTGGTGTTTTTGACTACCCGATTATATTCAATGGCAATATTTTTGATGAGCATATTTAAAGCCGCTTTAGAGGCACGATAGCCATACCAACCGCCAAGGCGATTATCTTCAATACTACCTACCTTTGCGGAAATAATAGCGAAAATAGTCTTGTCTGAATGTTTAAACAGGGGCATGAGATGTTTTGCCCATAAAGCAGTAGGAATAGTATTTACTTGAAAGTAGCGGAGTAAATTATCGGAGTTGATATGTTTTAAACTCTTTTCAGGAAATAAGTTTTCCTCGTGTAAAATACCAACACAGTTAATGACTAAATGAAGTTTATCCACATGAGATTGGATTGTTTTTGAAGAAGATGCGATCGCACCTTCTTGGGTCACATCAACTTCAAGGGGAATAATTTTTTGGGGGTATAGGTCAACAAGATTAAACAAATTTTGGGCAGTTTCACGACAACGGTAAGTAACAAAAAGAATTTCTACATCAGAGTAAGACATCAATTTATGAACAAATCCTTCGCCAATGCCCTTATTTCCACCAATAACTAAAATATTTTTACCCATTCAAAATTTACAAAGTCAGGAATTAAATTAACTATTTATAACATTATGAAAACTTTAGTGCGATGCAGGAATGTATGATTTAGGTAGGTTTCAGATTGCAGTTTTTATATTTATTCAAACATTGATAATTCGTCAAAAAAAGAAAAGAAGAAAATCAATAAACATAAGTTTTTTGTAAATTATTATAACTTTTATTGTAACTTTCCCCTTTCTCCCCTTTTAAAAAGAGATACACAGAGGTTTACCTTTTCCCTTTTCCCTACCACTACCAGACAATTTTAGATCGAACTTAGGTTATGACAGTTAATTATAACCTTGTCGTCAAAGGATCATAACCAAGTTGGTGAATAATTCTCTCTTTTGCTAATTGTCGATATTCCCAAAAATGCTCTCCTAAAGCACATAATCCCAAGTAGAGACTCAAAAATTGAGGACGAGTCTTAAGCATAATCCAAAATTGTTGCCAAAACTGTTGTCGTATATCAGGCATCAATAGCCCCTGTTTCCAAATTAACTGGGCAACGATTCGAAGCATTTTATCAATAGGGAAATAAATTTGCTGTTGTGAATTAGGGTTGGGTGTTATGTTAAGACATTGTTGAAAACAACGTTTGAGATATGAAGTAGGTTCATACATTTGCCATAAAGCGTCAAGATACTCATAGGCAATTTCACTAATGGGGCGAGTGGGGACAAAATTCATCAGTGTGTTTTGATCTCCATATTCTACAACGCCCTTGTCTTCAATCAATCTTTGCTCTTGTTTTAAACGATTCCATAAAGCAGTATTCGGAAGTGCTTGTAAAATTCCTAACATTGGTTGCGGAA
Organism: Cyanobacterium aponinum PCC 10605; assembly: GCF_000317675.1. Classification (NCBI taxonomy): domain Bacteria; kingdom Bacillati; phylum Cyanobacteriota; class Cyanophyceae; order Chroococcales; family Geminocystaceae; genus Cyanobacterium; species Cyanobacterium aponinum. The sequence continues at coordinate 2,906,484 of NC_019776.1, read as the reverse complement.
TAGATGTTTGTTCCACAAAAGATTGAATTCTTTTACCTGCACCAGCCCTTTCTCCGTCAAAACCCATGATAAAACCGGCATAAATCATTAAACCAGCTTGATTAATCTTGCGACAGGATTCTGCTAGGGGATTACGAGTGTTTTGATATTTACTCGTTACCTCCAAACTATCTTGATCAGGGGTTTCTATACCCAAAAAGACACCAAAAAATCCCGCTTGAGTCATTAATTCCAGTAATTCGGAGTCTTCAGCTAAATTAACGGATGCTTCTGTTAAAAAAGTGAAGGGATAGTTTCGTTTTTGCATCCAAGGAATAAGACTACGCAATAACTGTTTTACATTCCGTTGATTACCGATAAAATTATCATCCACGATAAAAACGGATCTACGCCATCCTAAATCATAAAGATACTGCAATTCAGAAAGAACTTGCACCACACTTTTTGTGCGGGGTTTACGTCCATAAAGTGAAATAATATCGCAAAACTCACAGTTGAAAGGACAGCCACGAGAAAATTGGATTGACATCATCAGATAATCATCACGTTTCAATAGATCAAAACGAGGCATTGGACTAAGGGTGACATCGGGTTTTTCTGTGGCTCGGAAAATTCCTTTTTCCTGTCCTGTGGCGATCGCTTCTAAAAATTGTAGGATGGTAATTTCCCCTTCATCTAAAATTAGATAGTCAGCCCCAGAATCTAATGCTTCATGAGGTAAGGATGTAGGATAAGGACCACCAACGGCTACTTTTTTACCCATATCAACGGCTTTACGAATTAAATAATGAAAATCCTTTTTTTGAACCATCATCGCTGAAAGGATAACAAGATCGCACCATGCCCAGTCATTCTCCCTTTCCATTCCAACATTACGATCAAAAAAACGAATTTCCCAGTCTTGAGGTAATAAGGATGCGATCGTAATAATACCTAGAGGTGGAATTAATGCTTTGAGACCCGCTACTTCCATAAATCGGTCATAAGACCAAAACGTTTTGGGGAAGAGAGGGTATAATAACAAAACTTTCACTGTATTCACCCACTTTATAATTACAATATTTTGCTTTATTATTTTTATTGGGCTAAATTCCATCAATTAACTATTAATTGAAAAGCCAATTAAATCAAATATAATTGTCATTAATAATTTTGTCTGTTCCATAACGTACAGATCAATTAACTTACTTAATGAAACGTAAAATAAATTAATTTTTTGTTAATGATTTGAAGAAAGAAAATTAACAATAAATAAACGAAAAATTAGTGATTATTAGTGAAGTTTTTTTGATAGCAAAACCCCTGATTCACAAAGATTTCAAACAAGTGCATTCATACCTAAGAATGAATACATGAATGGTTAATAAGAATTGCGTAAGACAAGAATTTTAAGCTATTTTCGAGATAAAAAAGAAGATTTAATTTAGTTTTCCCTGAATAATTTGAAATTGATTGTTTTTTCTTAACCTAATACCCAATAGTTTCCTAAGTTCGATATGAAATTGTCTGGTAGGAAATAGAGAACAATATTCAACCTCAGTTCGGTTTAAGAATATCGGATAAGGTTAAGTGTCAGGGTTCAGAGTTCGGGGGAGAGGGAGATGGGGTGATGAGGTGAGGGAGTGAGAGGGGGATGTAGGGGCGAATGGCCATTCGCCCGTAAAGGTGTTCGGAGTTTTTAATTCTTAATTCTTAATTATCAATTATTTACCATTGCCCATTGCCTACCCTAACCAATAATTCACATATTCAATAGTTATAAAGCCGTTATTTTGTGCGATATTTCACCGAATTACCATGGGATGGTAAACCCTCTGCAATAGTTAAATCAATAATTGCCTTAGACACTTTTTGTAAAGCAGATGGACTATATTCGATGATGCTTGAGTATTTCATGAAAGTTTCTACTCCTAAAGCAGAAGCGTAACGAGCCGCTCCAGAAGTTGGTAAAGTATGATTAGGCCCCGCTAAATAGTCTCCTACCGCTTCAGGGGAAGAATTACCTAAGAAAATAGCCCCGGCATGGCGAATATGCTCTAATAAATCCCAAGGAGATTCTACTTCTAGCTCTAAATGTTCAGGAGCGAATAAGTTTGATAGTTCGGCGGCTTCGGTTAAATTTTTCGTAAGAATAATTACCCCATAATGGGCAATTGCTTTTTCAGTAAGAGTACGACGGGGATGATTTTCTAACTGTTGGTCAACTTCAGCTTGGACTTGTTGAGCTAATAACTCACTATCTGTAACTAATATAGCCGCCGCCATGGGATCATGCTCTGCTTGGGCTAATAAATCAACAGCCACATGTACTGGATTCGCTTGACTATCAGCAATAATTAAAACTTCGCTAGGACCTGCTAAAGAATCAATGCCGACTCTGCCATATACTTCTTTTTTTGCTAGGGTTACATATATATTTCCAGGACCAGTGATGACATCCACTCTAGGAATAGTTTCTGTACCATAAGCTAATGCCGCCACAGCCTGCGCCCCACCTACTCGATAAATTTCTGTTACTCCTGCTTCACTAGCGGCCACTAAAACTGCGGGGTTGATTTTACCACCTTCTGAAGGGGGTGTCACCATTACAATACGAGGCACTTGAGCAACTTTGGCGGGTATGGCATTCATTAACACGGTGCTAGGATAAGAAGCTCTTCCCCCTGGTACATATAAACCTGCTCTATCAACGGGGGTATAACGTCTGCCCAATACCACATTATCCTCTGCAAATTGTACCCATGATTTGGGGGTGCGTTGTTGGTGAAAAGCCTCGATTTTTGTTGCTGCCAATTTTATTGCCTGAAGTAAATCAGGGGAAATCTGTTGATAAGCCGCATCAATTTCTGAGCCACTTACTTTCAGTTTTTCGGGCGGAATTACTTGTCCATCGAATTTTTCTGTATATTCCAAAAGGGCGCGATCGCCATTTTTCTTGACTGTAGCGATAATTTCTCGCACCGTTGCCGATTGTGTTTCTATGTTTTCATGATAAGTCCGCTCACTAATCCGTTGCAATTCTTGTCGTGCTTCGCCTTGGTCTGTTATTATTCGCAACATTTAGATTCTATCAAACTAATATAAACCTTAAACTATTTGTTTTATGATAGCAGTGTTGAGGGGTTGTTTGGGGAAAACAAGTAATGAGTAACAGATAATGATGAATGATTAGAGAGGGAGAGATGGGTTAATAGTTCGAAGTTATGCAAGAGGTTTCAAGTTGCAGGTGTTTGGGGGATGAGGGGTGAGTAGGGGCTTAGGGTATTGGGGTGTTAGGGAGAAACAAGTAATGAGTAATGAATAATGAGGATGAGAATTAGGAGTTTTTAATTATTCACTATTCACTATTCACTATTCACTAATTGCTCTTTGCTTAAATCAGGTTAATTAATTTCTAGTTAACCATTTTTGACCGTTAAGGCGTTGTAAAGTATATAGAACCATCAAATCAAGATTTACTCTGCGCTCATCAATCATAAATGATTCTAGGGTGCTAGGTTTTTCCCCTTTTGCAGTACAAGAAAATCCTTTTTGTCCGCTAATATCTTCCTCTAAAAAGTATAAATAAAAGGTGCGGTCTCCTAAATCCCCAATGATTTGCCAACATTCAGGGCTAGACTCATAGCCAGTGATGGGAATTTTTGCTTTTTTAAATTCTAATGCCACTTCTGACAATCCTTTTTCTGTTAAAGCCTTTTCCAAGCTAGGAGTAAAATGTTCTGACATAAACTCCTCAAAGGGCTTGTCTTCTAAGGCAGGGGGTTTAGCTTTTTTTGCTGGTTTGGTTGGTGTTGTTTTTGTTTCTTCTGTCATTATCTTTTTCTCTGATAACTGTGATTATTTTACTGCAAATTTATATTATCTATTTAGATTAAGATTCTTGAAAACAGTTGCTATAATTCTAGTGGTTATCCGTTCCTATAAACCTATTAAAACAGGAGAAAAAACCAATGAATAACAGAGAAGCCTACCAAGGTGAGATGGAAAAAAAACTTCAAGAATGGGGGGCAAAATTAGATGAATTGAAGGCAAAAGCCGATAATATTGGAGATAATGTCAGAGCTGAATATGACAAGCAAATGCAAGATCTACAAGCTAAAAAAGACAATTTAGAAGAGAAATTAGCTGAATTAAAATCTACTAGTGATGACGCTTGGACAAGTGTTCAGTCTGGTTTTCAAAGTGCGTGGGAAGAATTAAGTGCTGGTTTTGAAGAGGCTTTTTCTAAGTTCTCTAAGGAAAGTTAGTGATAAGTATTTTTAATAGTCTATATTTTACTTATTTCCAAGTCTATACATAAATAAACTTTTCTCAAAGTCTTACTATAAAAGGGACATAAATAATATAAATCTTTTAAATAGCTAATATGTCCCTCATCTTATATGATAAGTTAAGATTATGATAAATAGAGAAAACAATTTCATTTTTAATGTGTATAGAATATTGAGCATTTATCCTTTACTATTCTTATTAGACCTACTTTAAAAAGTAAGGAAAATTTTTTGTTAATTGTTCATCAAAGGAAATAGAATATGGCAACTTATAACGTAACTTTAATTACTCCCGACGGCGAACAAACTATCGAAGTACCCGATGATGAGTATATCCTTGATGTTGCTGAAGAACAGGGTATTGATTTACCTTATTCCTGCCGTGCTGGTGCTTGTTCTACCTGTGCTGGTAAGCTCGTTGAGGGTACTGTTGATCAATCTGATCAGTCTTTCTTAGATGATGATCAAATCGAAGCTGGATATGTTTTAACCTGTGTTGCTTATCCTACTTCTGATTGTAAAATCGAAACCCACAAAGAAGAAGACTTGTACTAATTCTCTCGTCTTTTTCCTATAGGTTGTTAGGTGTTTGGTTGTGGGCGTTGGGAATTATGTAACTCCTGACTCCTTACTTCTTACTCCTGACTCCTACTCTCAGCAGGATGTTTTTGATCATAACTTAGTTAACATTTTTCTAAGATAAATACGTTGCCTTGATTTCCTCTACCAATTCTTAAATCTTCGTCTAGGTAGGTAATTTCTAGCCATCCCCCTTCATTCTTATCGCTACTAAATAATAAATTGCGATCGCTCCAAGGAAAATTTCCCCAATTTAAATCCACGGCAGGAAAGAGTTTTCCCATTTCTATTTTGTTAATTAAATCTTTAGGGGAAATATAGCCCAAAACTTTTTGCAAGCCAATAATAGAACGTTGAAAACGGACATTAACTCTTTTACTTGAAACCGTGTCAATTTTCGCCGCTACGCTGATGAGTCCTTCCAGAAACGGTAATCCCATTATTTCAGCTATATTGTAAATCCTGCTTCCTTCCGTGCGAATACACTGATAAATTTCTCCTAATTTGACAAAAGGTAGGTTATCTAAGCCTAAAATATTTTTACTGGTAGTATATAGAAGTCTCCAATCACCATTAAGTAAGTCTGGTTTGTCTAAAGGATCAGCCGTTGGGTTATGATCTTCTAAACGTTCTACTGCTGTAAGAATTTGTACTTTATCTTTTTCTGTAGCTAATAAACCTCTATTTTTACCTGCGATCGCCTGTAACAATTCTTTTTTATAATTAATCATGATTTATATTTTAACAGATGGTATAATCATATATTGCTCAACATTTAACTATTAAATAGTTTATGAAAAATCCGGCTTTGCGTAAAGAGAAACGCTATGAACCTGCACCAGTTATACCTTTAAAACAAGATGGGTCTCTTTTAGATTGGTTAGAAGCAAATGACCGCATTATCTATAGGGAAGAAAGAGAGGATAGATTAGTTGAAACTGCCGTCACTGAAGATGAGGAAATCAGTGATTTAATCGAAGGTGAAGAAGATGAATTTGATCCTGATGAATTAGATGATTTTGATGATGAAGCTGATATTGTCTAAATTCCCATAGATATAAAAAGAGAGGAAAAACAAAAAAATAAGCTAAATGAGTAGTAGGTAATAATTAATAGGTGATAGGTTAGGGTATAAAAAGATTGGAGTGTTAAAAAAAATCGTGAATAATTGACGATAAATAGTAAAAAATGAAATAATTATTGACTGATTGCCAATTTTTTAAGGAATTTTGCTCAAAACTAATTTCTTTTTAATTATGAGCAACTCTCGATAAAAATACTTATCACAGATTAAAATTAACTTTCCAACTCTCCCCCCTAATTATTTATTATCTATTTTTGATTAACCCATGAAACCCGTACCTCCAGAAGTATTAGAACAAGTTGCAGAATATTTTAATATTCTCAGTAATCCCATGCGTTTACAAATTCTCAATTTGTTAGGGGAGGGAGAAAAATGTGTGCAAGAGTTGGTTGAAGCAACAAAAACAAGTCAAGCAAATGTTTCTAAACATTTAAAAATAATGTTTCAAGCAGGTATTATCAATCGTCGTCCTGATGGTACTTCTGCTTACTATTATATTGAAGATTCTTTAATTTTTGATTTATCTCATCTAGTTTGTAATCACTTAGCCGACAAAATCGAAAAACAGGCTTTGAAGTTCCGTAACTTACCGATAGCGAAGAAAAACTAAGTTAATTTGAGTTGGGGGTATTGTGTTAGGAGTTAGGAGAGTTCGCTTCGCTCGTACACTCCTTTCAGTCGTGAACGGAATTTTTAATTTTTAATCATTCGCCACTGCTCTTTTTCCTTTACTCACCAAAATCAGGAAGACTTATCCTGAATTCAGATTACTCATTACCCATGACTCATTAACTAACCTCAGTTCGGTTTAAGGGCATTTTATCGTTATTTCTAAGAAGAAGCTATAAGGTTTCTGACTACGAGAAAATAATGCTTTCAGCTTATCAAAAACTCAGGTTAACTATTATTTTTCAACACCCTAAACTCCTAATAGTCTGAGAAGGAAACCTTCTAAAAATCTTCATCTAGCTGAACATCCCATTTAGCGGAGAAAACTTCTCCTAACATTTCTTCTAAACTATCAAAACCCAAATTTTTAGAAACTTGTTGCTCTTGACTGGTATTCACAAAAGGAATTAACTTGAGAATGCGATTATCTTGGACTAAATCAAAATGAGTTTCTTGAGGGGAGACTTGATTTAATTGCAAATAATCAAAACTTTGAACGTTGATGTAAAGACTATTATTAACTACCACTGTTGCTTGATTCGGGTCATTAAACACTTCTAAAATCCAACCTTGCCCTTGATTTTGAATTACTCCATCAATGCTATGTAGATAACGCACCTGAGTTAAATCGTTAATGAGGCGTTTCATATCTTCTTTATTTACTAACATCCCCGTTTCTATGATGCAGGGGGCAGGTAATTGACGATAATTTGGTTGATGATTCATAGTTATTAACCCTTTTTTGCTCCTAATTTATTTTGTCTAAATTGAATAGATTTTGATACTATCACTTAATTTATTGTCTAAGAAAAAAGTTAGCACTTTTTTTTTTTTCGCTTAAAAATACATGGGCTAGCCTTCCTAAAAACAGACGCAAGGATAAAGATTAAACTTATTCAAGATAAGAAATAATCCTTCTTAACTCTGTGATTTTGTATCAAGATTCTAAGGTTTTACTCTTAAAGAGTATTTAACCATCCCAAATGGCGAATTATTTAACTCATACTCTATTTTAGGACTGCTAGAAGCTAGTCTTAATATCATTTCAAGCTGAGATTTTTTTTGACAAAACAGTCAATTTCTATTTTTATGTTAATAGCAAATTTGGGATTTTACGAATTTTGTTTTTTTGCTACCACACAATCTTAACCTAAAATTAAATATTTGTTCAGGTTGACTTTTATTTTCTTTATGATTGATCTGTTGCAAAATAAAAATTGGTGTTGCTAATTGTAGATATGATTTTTCATTTAACCTCAGTTTGGTTTAAGAATATCGGGTAAGGGTAGGTGTTAGGTTTCAGGTTTCAGGTTGCAGGTGTCAGGGTGTTTAGGAGATAGGGAGATGATGGGATGAGGGGAGAGGGGGAAACAAGTAATGAGTAATGAGTGTTCGGAGTTTTTAATTCTTAATTCTTAATTCTTAATTATTTATCTTTGCCTAACTTCTGTAAAAATTTAATGAAAAACTTTGTATCCTCTTTTTTTGGGGCTGTTATTTTCTATAGTCGTATTCCCCTTCCCTCTTTTATTTCAATAAGTTTTTTTAAGATTGCTTTATGGCTACCTTGGATTGGAGTTTTGTTAGCTAGTTTACTCAGTGTTTTTGCTCTAATTCTCGATGTTATTGGCTTCCCTCCTCTAACTAAAATTGTTTTACTTGTCTTTGCTTGGATTTGTGTAACTGGTGGATTACATTTCGATGGTGCGATCGATGCTGGGGATGCTTGGGGGGTGCAGGGGGATCAAAAAAAACGCTTAGAAGTGATGCAGGATAGTCGTGTTGGTGCTTATGGGTTGATTTCTGGTATTTTTTTGGTTTTGCTCAAAATTGTCAGTTTATATGAGCTTTCTATACCTTTATGGTGGGGCTTAATGATTTCTATGAGTTGGGGAAGGTGGGGACAATTAGGTGCGATCGCACTTTATCCTTACGTGAGAGAAGAAGGAAAGGGAGCTTTTTTGAAAAAAGACTTAAATTTCCCTTTAGACGGCATTATTGGTTCTTTATTTATCATTTTTTTGATAATTATTCAAATTTACTTTTTAGGAAATTCACTCACTCAAGTTATCACTACAAATATAATTGGTGCTAGTATTTCTTTAATGATGGGATGGTTAATTCAAAAACCATTAGGAGGACATACAGGAGATACTTATGGTGCTACTGTTGAATGGAGTGAGGCTTTAATTCTTTGTTTTTTGAGTATTAAAAGTTGACAATAAATATAAAAACAAGGGTTTTGGCAACCAAAAGTTAACACAAGAGAATTGTTCAAAGAGCAAAATACCCCATCCACTTGAGTGATTAGCAATTAGTAACTCCGAACCTCTGAAACCTGACACCTGACACCTGCTATCTACTCCCCTGACATCACTTTTTCATCAACCCCTAATCGATTATGACTATGACACAAATTGGAGGAATTTTAAGCATTTTAATTATTCCCCCCATAATTGGAGCGATACCTTTAATAGATTGGTTTACCTATGCGGTTTCGGGAAAGGAATTAACCAAATTAGGCACAGGAAACATCTCTGTATCCGCCGCTTTTTATCATGGTGGCAAACTAGCAGGAATATTAGCGGTTTTATCAGAAGCAGGAAAAGGGGTAGGAGTAGTTTTATTATCGAGGATATTTTTCCCTTCTGGTTCATTTTGGGAGATTATTGCCCTAATAATGCTTATTTTAGGACGTTATTACCTTGGTAAAGGGGCAGGCGCAACCAATTTAACTTGGGGTATTGTTACTCATAATCCCGTTGCGGCATTATTAATTTTTATTTTGGGGGGAGTTAGCTTCACTATTTGGCGTGAGAAACGGGCAGGAAGAATTAGTGTGTTAGTTTTAATGGTGGTGGTTTTATCGGCACAAAATATTAATCATCCTGAATACATTTTACTCACCATTATTTTAGCTAGTTTGATGATTTGGATTTATCGGCAAATGGCAGATGATTTAGAATTAAATCCTAGTGAAGTCAATGGGGAGTCAGCAAAAATGTTTCGTTTTTTTCGGGGTGACAGTGGTATTATCAGTTTAAATGAAGCCCTTAATCCTCAAAAAGTGGGAGCAAAAGCCAGTAATCTTTCTCGGTTAAAAAAGTGGGGTTATAATGTTCCTGATGGTTGGGTTTTAAAAATTGGAGATGATATTCATAAGCTACAAGAATTTATCAATCCTTCTTCTAGTAACCCTTATGTAGTTCGTTCTTCTGCTTTAGATGAAGATACTAATTGGGCATCGGCGGCTGGTATTTATGACAGTTTTGTCGATTTGACTGATTTTGATCATCTTTCTCAAGCGGTTATTGATTGTTTTTCATCTTATAATAGTGCGATCGCACTTGATTATCGACAAAGACAAAAACAGTCAGAAAAAGGAATTGCGGTTATTATTCAAAAACAAATCAATGGCATATATTCGGGAGTAATTTTTAGTAGAGATCCCGTTAATCAACTAGAAGATACCGTTTGCATTGAAGCAGTGTCGGGCATGGGTTTAAAATTAGTTTCAGGGGAAGTTACACCGCAACAATATAGAGTATTTTTTCCCGAAGAAAAAGTGGAAGGAGAAGGGGATATATCCCAAGAAGTTTTACTCAATTTAGGCAAAATAGCAAGGGAGATTGAACATTTATGCCAAGGCATTCCCCAAGATATAGAATGGACTTATGATGGCGAAAAAATTTGGTTACTGCAAACTCGTCCTATTACTACCCTTAAACCAGTATGGACAAGAAAAATTGCCGCCGAAGTTATCCCCGGAGTCATACGCCCTTTAACATGGTCAATTAATCAACCTCTTACCTGTGGTGTTTGGGGTGAAATTTTCACCATTGTTTTAGGCAAAAAGTCTCGCAAATTAGATTTTAGTCAAACAGCAACTCTTCATTATGACCATGCTTATTTTAATGCTACCCTCTTAGGAGAAATTTTTCTATTAATGGGTTTACCTCCAGAAAGTTTGGAATTTCTCACCCGTGGTAGTAAATTTAGTAAGCCTCCACTGACAGCAACTATTGTTAATTTAGGCGGTTTATGGCGTTTGTTAAGAAAAGAGTGGCGATTGATCACAGATTTCGCCCATGATAATGATCGTTATTTTAGGCCAATTTTAGATGAATTAAAAGATATTCCCTGCGAAACTTTATCTACCATAGAATTGCTCGATCGCATCGATCATATTTTAGAAGTATTGAAAAAGGCAACTTATTATAGTATTCTTGCACCTTTAAGTTATAGTTTAAGACAAACAATTTTTCAGGTTAATCCCAATGATTTAGACTATGATAAAATTCCTGAAATCACTTCCATAAAATCTTTACAAAAAATTGCGATCGAAACTCAAAATTTATTATCAGAAGCTGAATTAAATCAACTAGATTGTAATAATTATCCTGCCTTTTTTTCTTACTTATCCGAATCAACAGAAGGAGAATCAATTTTAAATCGCCTAGAAAAATGGTTAGAAGAATATGGATATTTAAGCGAAACTGCTACAGATATAGCCGTCTCTCGATGGTCAGAAGATCAAAGTCATATGCGTTTAATGTTTTCTAAATTTGTCGGAGAAAAAGAGATTATTTTAAAAGTAAATAAAGATAAAAATAAATCATGGAAAACCTCTATGGTGCAACCTCGACTAGATTTAAAAGGACAAGTTGCCGAAATTTATTCTAAACTTTTAGCTTATCTTCGTTATAGTTTTGTAGAGATAGAAAACAAATTAATTAAAGAAAAAAAAGTATTAGAGCAAGGGGATATATTCTTTTTAAAATTAACAGAAATAAAAGATCTTATTAAAGATGAAACTATCAATATAGACAAAATTTATAACTTAATAAAAGCCAGAAAATGCACGTGGGAAGAAAATAAAAAAATCAAGAAAATTCCCTACCTGATTTATGGAGAAACCCCCCAAATAGATTTAACAACTCAGAATGATATATCGACAACCAAAAAAAGTCTGCAAGGAATTCCAGCTAGTATGGGTATAAAAGAAGGAAAAATCAAAATAATTAAAAGTTTAACAGAAGCAAAAAACATCGATCGAGAAACAATAATTGTTGTACCCTATACAGATGCAGGATGGACAACAATTCTAACTCAAGCAGGAGCAATTATTTCCGAGGTAGGGGGTAAACTATCTCACGGTGCGATTATTGCTAGAGAATACCATATTCCTGCTGTGATGGATATTCCCCATGCCACAGAAATTTTCCATGATGGTCAATTAGTCAAAGTTAATGGTAATAATGGGATAGTAACAATCCTATCGCAAATAACAATCGAGCATTAAAAGTTGTATTTTATTTTTCCCTGTCCTTTGTTGATAGCTTAATAAGTTAAAATCAACATAAAAAACCGTAGCAAAATTATATAGAGATTAACTGTAATGATACCAACCGTTATTGAAACATCAGGACGTGGCGATCGCGCTTTTGATATATATTCAAGACTACTTAGAGAGAGAATTATTTTTTTAGGACAACAAGTCACCGATGAATTAGCGAATTCATTGGTAGCACAATTGTTATTGCTTGAAGCAGAAGACCCAGAAAAAGATATTTATCTATACATCAACTCCCCCGGTGGATCAGTTTCGGCTGGATTAGGTATTTTTGATACGATGAATCAAATTAAGCCTGATGTTTGTACTATTTGCGTAGGATTAGCGGCAAGTATGGGAGCATTCTTGCTCAGTGCTGGTGCAAAAGGAAAAAGAATGAGCCTTCCGAATTCTCGCATCATGATTCATCAACCCCTCGGAGGTGCGCAAGGACAAGCTACAGACATAGAGATTCAAGCCAAAGAAATTCTCTACCTGAAAAAACAGTTAAATCACTACATGGCTTCTCACACAGGGCAACCCCTAGACAAAATCGAAGAAGACACAGAAAGAGACTTTTTCATGTCCGCCGAAGAAGCTAGAGATTATGGTTTAATTGACCGAGTCGTCATCAGAAGTCAAATTAAGTCAAATTAAATAGTACTTGAGTTCGGTAAGAGATGTCAGGTGTCAGGTTTAAGGGAGTAACGAGTAACGAGTAATGAGTAATTATCAACTATTCACTATTCACTATTTACCATTGCCTATTGCCTTTTGCCTCTTGCCTCTTGCCTCTTGCCTCTTGCTTTGTCTTAATTACTAATTACTAATTATTTATTATTAATTGTATGGTTAATGAATCTCAGATTAGAGATGCGATCGCACTTTTGCAACCAGAATTAGTACAATGGCGCCGTCAAATTCATCAATATCCAGAGTTAGGATTTAAAGAAGTTTTGACTGCTAATTTCGTCAGTGAGAAATTAAGCCAGTGGGGTATTGCCCATGAAAAAGGTGTTGCCAAAACAGGTATTGTCGCAGTTATCAACAGTAATTATGAAGGTAAAGTATTAGCTATTCGTGCGGATATGGATGCTTTACCCATTCAAGAAGAAAACTCCGTTTCTTACTGCTCTAAACACGATGGTATTATGCACGCCTGTGGTCATGATGGTCATACTGCGATCGCCCTTGGAATTGCCCATTATTTAGCCCATAATCGAGATAAATGGCGGGGAACAGTAAAAATCATTTTTCAACCCGCCGAGGAAGGACCAGGGGGTGCTAAACCGATGATTGAACAGGGGGTGCTATCGAATCCTGATGTTGATGCTATCATTGGCTTACATTTATGGAACAATTTACCCGTTGGCACTATAGGAGTTAGAGAAGGAGCATTAATGGCGGCGGTGGAGTGCTTTAAATGCACTATTTTTGGCAAGGGAGGCCATGGTGCTATGCCAGATCAAACTATTGATTCTGTGGTGGTTGGTTCTCAAATAGTTAATGCTTTACAAACTATTGTTGCCAGAAATATCGCCCCTGTAGATAGTGCTGTGGTGACAGTGGGAGAGTTTCATGCAGGTACAGCCCTTAATGTTATTGCTGACACGGCAAAGATGAGTGGCACTGTACGTTATTTTAATCCAAAACTAGAATCATTCATTGGTCAAAGAATCAAAGACATTATCGGTGGCATTTGTCAAAGTCATGGGGCTGAATATGAATTAGATTACTGGCAGTTATATCCTCCCGTCATCAATAATCCTCAAATTACTCAATTAGTTAAATCTGTGGCTATGGAAGTGGTGGAAACTCCTATGGGTGTTGTACCTGAATGCCAAACTATGGGGGGGGAAGATATGTCCTTTTTCTTGCAAGAAGTGCCGGGGTGTTATTTCTTTCTTGGTTCAGCCAATGCCGATAAAAAGCTCAATTATCCTCACCATCATCCCCGTTTCGATTTTGATGAAACTGTCTTAAGTATGGGAGTGGAAATTTTTGCCCGTTTTGTGGAAAAGTTTAATAGTGAATAGTGAATAGTTGATAATTAAGAATTAAAAACCCCGGACTCCTGTATGGGCGAATAGCCATTCGCCCCTAACTAACTCCGAACTCGTTTCTCCCTAGCACCTGCAACCTGCAACCTTACACCTAACCTTATTTAAAGTTGTGCAATCAGTTCATCAATTTCAGATTCCAAAGTTAAATAATGGACACAAGCTCTAATACAGTAAGGATTAGCTAAAGTTCTCAAGAAAAAACCCTTTTCTTCTAACATTTTGACGATTTTTTGTGGATCTTGCCCCGGTTTTGGATAGAATGACACTAACCCTGACTCTGGAGGAGTATCTTTTTTTAAGCACTCAATACCTTCTATCTGTTGTAATTTTGACCAGAGATAAGCACTTAGTTTCTTAATGCGATCGTAGCGTTCCTCTATTGTACCCCATGATTGATGAGTTGCGATCGCTTCTTGTAAGCCAGTATATAAAGGATAAGCCGAGGTTGCCACTTCAAAACGACTGCCATCATCTGTAAATGTCAAATCTGAGTTAGTGAAATCTAAACCACGCCAACCGATAAAAGTAGGGTGGAGAGAAGTAAGTAAATCTTCCCTAATATAAAGAAAACCTACACCAGAAGCACCACATAACCATTTATGCCCTGTGCAACCATAGTAATCAACTTCAGATTCTACTAGGTTTAAAGGTATTCCTCCTGCTGACTGCGCCCCATCTACTAATACTTGTATGGGTTTATTTTGATGAGGATAATTATGACAAACTTGGACTATCTCTTTTAATGGTAGCACTTGCCCAGTATTCCAGAGAACGTGACTGATAACTAATAAGCGGGTTTTTGCTGTGAGATGATTTTTGATTATTTCTACGGGATTACCGTTATTTAAAGTCTGTATAATGGGACAAACTGTCATTTTAACTTCAAAACGACGAGCTATCTCTTTGATACTAGCAATGACCCCCGGATGCTCCGCATCAGTTAATAAAATTTCATCTCCTTCTTGCCATTCAATACCCCAAAGAGCAATATTACAACTACTGGTAACATTTTCTGTTAAAACTATTGTTTTTGGTTTCGCTCCTACTTCAGATGCGATCGCAGTTTTGGCATTGTCTATATTTTCTTGAATCCAACTGTTAATTTTGATACCAAAAGCACCAATTTTGTCGATAAATTTGTAAGTATCAATAATCTTATTTAAAGCGGATTGAGGTAAGATACCTTGACCTCCATAATTAAAATAATATTTATCTTGTAAACCGATAAAATTTTGTCTATGAGTGTTTATTTCTGAAGTCATAATTCTAGTAAAAATAGTGTGATAATTAATTAATTAATTAATATTAATTGATAGGTAAATTTATCTAATTATTTAGACTTTTATTTTTGAGGCATAAAAATGAAAATAATAGCTATAGATATTCAATTACATAACCTACAACCTTTATTAACATTAGGTATAGACAATTGTTATTAAATAATAGTAAATATTTTTTCTATAATCAATATTTATTTAAAAAGTCTTTTTACCTCCCAATAATCTATATTTATGAATAACATTTTTGTTTAAATGCTGTCAAGGTTAGCAAATAATATCTAATATTTATCAATTGAATATATTAAATTGTTAATATTGAGTGAAAATATTTTAAAATTCTAAGAAAAATAAATTAAATTAAGCTACATTTATCAAATAATTATTAGTATTTATTAATTGATATTTATTAAAAATAATATACATAAAATACAAAAAAATAAGCCAAATATTAAAAATTATTAAATATAAAAAAAAACTTTGCTTATTACTAAGATGTTTTATTACAGGTGCTACACAAAAAAAAAGTATTTTACTATTCTAATGACAGTATAAAAAAAGTGCTAAGTCTTTGTCAGAAAAGATTTTATCGATTTCAACTAATAACTTTCATACTTAATTTATCCATTTAATAAAAAATAAGATTTCTAAATGATTTATCGCTATTTATAATATTTTTAAATCATGGTCAAGAATATATTTTTTGATGATTTCCCAACTATTTCTTAACCTTTTCTTTACCACAGGATAGGAATAGTCATATTATGATGAGAGACTAAATAAAGACTAAGTAAAAATACACTCATAAACAACAACAAAAATGAAAACAAAACAATTATTTAGATCTGTATCCGCTCTGTTTGTAGCTCTCAGCTTGACAGCTTGTGGCGGTGGTGGCCAGCCCACGGAAAATACTACTGGTGGTGGAGAAACCACTGGTGGCGGAGAAACTGCTTCTAGCACAACCATTGAAGTACCTTTCGAGGGAACAGTAAGTTTAAACGGTGCTGGTGCATCTTTCCCCG
Organism: Cyanobacterium aponinum PCC 10605; assembly: GCF_000317675.1. Taxonomy (NCBI): domain Bacteria; kingdom Bacillati; phylum Cyanobacteriota; class Cyanophyceae; order Chroococcales; family Geminocystaceae; genus Cyanobacterium; species Cyanobacterium aponinum. The sequence continues at coordinate 2,890,184 of NC_019776.1, read as the reverse complement.
CTCCTTTATATCAAAACTGGTTTGTTTCTCTTGCTCAAGTTCAACCTAAATTACAGGTAAATTATCAGTCTGTGGGTAGTGGTGCTGGAGTCGAACAATTTACTCAGCAAACCGTTGATTTCGGTGCTAGTGATGTGGCGATGAAAGATGAAGAAATTGATGCCATTGACAGAGGGGTTTTATTATTACCCATGACCGCAGGAAGCATTGTTTATGCCTATAATTTACCCGGAGTAGAAGGTTTAAAACTCAGTAGGGAAACCTATGTGGGCATTGCATTAGGAAAAATAACCAACTGGAATGATCCCAAAATTGCCGCCGATAACCCTGATTTAACTTTACCTGACTTACCTATCACTTTTGTTCATAGATCCGATGGTAGTGGTACTACTGGGGTATTTACAATGCACTTAAGTGCCATTAGTCCTGAATGGAAAGACACTATTGGTGAGGGTAAAACCGTACAATGGCCTAGCACTGGAAACTTTATCGGTGGTAAAGGAAATGAGGGTGTAACTGCTGCGATTAGTCAAACTGAAGGTGCGATCGGATATGTAGAGTATGGTTATGCGAAAAACAACGGCTTAACAATGGCCTCCTTACAAAATCAGGCAGGAAACTTTATTGTACCTAGCGATGAAAGTGCTTCTAAGACTCTTGCTAACGTAGAATTACCAGAAAACTTAAGAGCATTTATTACTGATCCTGAAGGGGATGAGTCCTATCCCATTGTAACCTATACTTGGATGATGGCTTATAAAACATATGATGATCCCAATAAGGCGATCGCAATGGAAGCAATGATTCAGTATGGCTTAACAGAAGGACAAAAAGCCGCTCCTGAATTAGGTTATATTCCTTTACCAGCTAACGTAGTGGAAAAAGTAGCCGCCGCCGCCGATCAAATTACTCCAGATTACACCATTACCGTTAACTAGAATTTAACCTTCATCTTTTAGTTTTAAGAAAAGTTAGAGAAGATAGATTGAAGTAAGTAACTATTTTGATCATCTTCTCTTCAGTGTTGTTAGATTAAACTTATTAGTTTCATAAATTTATTCACCAAATAATCACTCAACTATGTCCAGATCAGATGGTAACGATTCCTATAGCATCGGGAATTCTCCTAGGGGAGTAGAAAAAAAACTTGACATTAGCTTTCGTTGGCTTACTCTTGCCCTAGCTATTACTATTGGTGTAATTCTCATTAGTATAGCTATAATTATTACGATTGGAGCATGGCCTGCCATTAAAGAGTTCAACTTCACTTTTTTCAACAATAGCAACTGGAACCCTGTTGAAAATAAATATGGTGTCATTGCAGTAGTTTATGGTACTCTTGTAAGTTCTTTGATTGCCTTAATCATTGCTATTCCTTTGGGAGTTGGTGCCGCCGTTTTCCTCAGTGAAGATTTTTTGCCAGAACAAATACGCACCATTCTCGTTTTTTTAGTGGAACTTTTAGCCGCAATTCCCAGTGTTGTTTATGGACTCTGGGGGATATTTGTTTTGATTCCTCTTACCAAAAGTTTCGGGACTTGGTTAAACGCTAACTTTGGTTGGTTTCCTCTATTTAGCACTCCTCCCACAGGTCCTGGAATGCTTCCTGCTGGTATCATTCTAGCAATCATGATTTTACCGATTATCATAGCTATCTCCCGTGACTCTCTCGCTTCCTTACCACCAGATTTAAGACAAGCCTCTTTAGGATTAGGCGCCACTCGTTGGGAAACCATTTTTCGAGTCTTAATTCCTGCGGCAATCTCTGGTATTGTCGGCGGTATTATGTTGGCTTTAGGACGAGCTATGGGAGAAACTATGGCCGCAACCATGATTATTGGCAACTCTAATAACCTCAATATTTCCATTCTTGCCCCTGCAAATACGATCGCATCTCTAATTGCTAACCAATTTGCCGAAGCCAGTGGTTTACAAGTATCAGCTTTGATGTATGCGGGTTTAGTATTAATGATATTAACTTTAATCGTCAACATCGGTGCTGAATATATCGTTAATCAAGTTAAAGCAAGATATGAGTGATCATAGTTCCATAGTTCAGGGTTCGGGGTTCGGAGTTTTTAAAAGTAGGGGAGTGGGAAGTAGGAAGTGGGGAGAGTGAAAAAATATCTAAAACCTGACACCTGCAACCTGATACCTGACACCTTAATTTTTAAATTTTTATTGTAACTTTCTATTTTTATAAAATATATTTTATGACAGTATCAACTATTGGTAGTCTAAAAAGAAATCCATCGAGTAAAAGAGCGATTGTCGGCTCAATTATGACTGGAATTTCCGCTCTATGTCTAATTTGTACCGTTATACCCTTATTTGCAGTTCTTTACTTTGTAATTATTCAGGGTTTTAGTCGTTTAAATACCAATTTATTTACCCAACTCCCTCCACCACCCGGATTAAGTGAAGGAGGAATTGCCAACGCTTTGATTGGAACTTTGGTGGTAGTAGGACTAGCTACCATTATTGCTGTACCCATCGGCGTATTAGCGGCGGTTTATTTATCAGAATTTAGCGGTAACAATAAACTAGCTTTAGGTATTCGTTTTGCCACTAACGTTTTAAGTGGTGTACCCTCAATTATTGCGGGGGTTTTTGCTTTTGGTTTATTAGTTTCCACCCGCATTGTTGGTTTTTCCTCCGTGGCTGGGGGTGTCGCTTTAGCAGTTTTAATGTTACCTACCATTATCCGTACTACTGATGAAGCCTTAAAAATTGTTCCTCAAGAAGTGCGTTGGGCGGCTTTAGGAGTTGGGGCATATAACTATCAAGCCGTAATTAAAATAGTATTACCTGCGGCTTTACCCGGTATAGTTACTGGAGTAACTCTTGGTATTGCCAGAGCGGCTGGAGAAACAGCCCCCTTAATTTTCACGGCGTTATTTTCTAATTTCTGGCCTAATGTTTCTTTTCAAGGCTTACTTGAACCCATAGCCACTCTATCGGTATTAGTTTATAACTTTGCTATTTTACCTTTTAAACCTCAACAAGAGTTAGCATGGGCTGGATCATTAATTTTAGTATTTTTAGTATTGGCAACAAGTGTTATTGCCCGTTTCGCAACCCGTAAACAAGTCTATTAATTCAATTAGAAATTGGGAATTATTCACTAAAATTTAATTCCCATGACCCAAAACCTAACTAGAGAGAAAAAACAATGGAAGAATCTTACAAGAATCAAGAAGACTATCAACAACAAGAACCCGTATTGCAACTAAGGGATGTAGATATATACTATGGTAATTATAAAGCCGTTAGAGGGGTAAACTTAGACATTGCCAAAAATCAAATTACTGCTTTTATTGGTCCTTCTGGATGTGGTAAAAGTACTATTTTGAGATGTTTAAACCGTCTCAACGACTTAATTAGTTCCTTTAAGTTAAAAGGTAGAGTTACCTATCACGGACAGGATTTGTACCATAAAGATATTGATCCTGTGGAAGTGAGAAAAAGAATTGGTATGGTGTTTCAACGTCCTAATCCCTTCCCAAAAACTATTTATGATAATATCGCCTATGGTGCTAGAGTCAACGGTTATAAAGGAGATATGGACGAGTTAGTAGAAACTTCTCTACGTCGTGCTGTATTGTGGGATGAAGTTAAAGATAAGTTAGGAGAAAGCGGCTTTTCTCTATCAGGGGGGCAACAGCAAAGGCTTTGTATTGCTCGTACTATTGCCGCTCAACCAGAGGTAGTCTTAATGGATGAGCCTTGTTCTGCTTTAGACCCCATTTCCACTTTAAAAATTGAGGAACTAATGCACGAACTTAAAGAAAACTATACCATTGTTATTGTTACTCATAATATGCAACAGGCTACCAGAGTTGCAGATATGACGGCATTTTTTAATGCCGAAGCCATTGGGGACAAGGGTAATAAAATTGGTTATTTGGTAGAGTTCGATCGCACTGAAAAAATCTTTAGTGATCCCCGTGAAGAAGCTACAAGAGATTATGTTAGCGGTAGATTTGGTTAAGCTCTTATTTATAACATTTAATGAGTCAGTTAAAAGATTGAAAAGAAAAAATCAATAAGCATAAGTTTTTTTGTCAATTTTTATGACTTTTCCCCTCCCCCCTCTCGAGGGAGGAGAAAGGGGGGTTTGCCCTTTTTAGGGGAGATACAGGGGTTTCTCCCTTTCCCATCACAACAAGAAAGTTTTACCTCAAACTCTGGTAAGAATACTCGCTACTTTATAAAAATATTCTTGAAATTTGCATAAACTCAGAAAAAGGCACTGATAATTTAGATACAAGGAAAAATTATCATTGTGTTTTCACACTCCACTTTATGGAAAAACCACAATCTCCAGATATTCAGGCACAACTCAACCAAGCTAGAGAGAATCTACAAAGGTTAGGTAATGCCGTCTCCGAATTGGTTAATCTCTCCCCTGATGTTTTCAACGATGAAGCCATTAAAGCTCGTTTACAGGATTTCCAACAAGCCTACAAGGAAGCCACCCAACGCCTTGCAAATCCTTCCTTTCGCATTGCTACGATCGGCACTACTTCTTCAGGAAAATCTACCATCGTCAATGCCTTAATGGGGCGTAGAATTGCCCCCATGGAAGCAGGAGAAATGAGTGGCGGTGTCTTAACCTTAAAGCATTCGGTCGATCGCACCTTAGTCATAGAAGCCACAGAAAACGCCGTGTGGGAAACGGGAGAATGGACTGATATAAACGATCGAGAGCTTTACGATCGCATCCAAATCGCTATGCACAGCTATCATGAAGCAAGGAAAAAGAAAGAATATATCGCCCCTCAAATCACCGCCCATATTCCCTTACTCCCTGCCTGTGATGCTAATTTATCGGGATTACCAGAGGGGATTAATGTTGAGTTTTTGGACTTACCCGGACTTAAATCCGTACAAGATAAAACAAATTTAGCTATTCTTCAGCCATTGGTGGGTAAGGCTTTTAGTTTAGTTGCTTTAGATTATATGCAGGTAGATGAGCAACATCGCCAAAAATTATTAACGGAATTAAAAAAAGTCGTTGAATATCTACAAGGGCGCACGGATTCTATGATCTTTATTTTAAACCGAGTTGATCAACGGGGTTCGGATGATAAGCCTCTTGATGTGCGTTTACAACACTTAAAAAAGGAAATACAAGAGCAGTTAAATCTTCCATCATTAAAAGTAATTAATGTTGATTTTTGTCGTTATCAGAAAATAAGCTACAATCAAATTTGATACTAAACAATATAAATCAACTTATGATCATTAGTAAAGAGTTAATTTCTAGTTTAAAAATTGAAAATAGTAATGAAATAGGTAATTTAATTTCTAAACAAAATGATGTATCAACAATTAATTTTATTCTAGAAAATTTAGGAAAACTACCTTCAGATTTTGATGGAAAATTTTTATTTAATTTATTAAATCATCCTAATAAACAAGTAAGAGTTAATGTAATAAAAACTATTGGTAAATTAGCTTATAAATATAATTTAGATTATTTTAAAAAACTTTTCCAAGAGGAAAAAGAAACTATTGTTAAGAGAGAAATAATTTCAACAATAGGAAGACAAAGAGATTTAAAAAACGTTGATTTTCTTTTATCTGTTTTAGAAGATGAAGATCCAAAAATTGTATGTCAAGCAATCCGTAGCTTGATTATTTTTGATGACATTAAAAAAGTATCTCAAGAACTAAAAAAATTAATTAATCATCCAAATGAAATGGTAAGAACTGCCATATATAAAAAATATTTTTCTAACGAAGAAAATAATAAAAGTAAATTACCTCATACTAAAACTTATGAATTTCTTAAAAATGTAGTTGTTAATGGAATTGATGGATTCGTGCAACATAAATCATCATTACCTATAAGAATTTAACAAATATTATTTTTTATATCAAACTATGACATCAAAATTTACAGAAAAAGATCGAAAATTAGTTATAGAAACCTTAGAAAAAATACAACAAACAAAAATTACTCCTGTTAATAGATTTAGAAAACTGTTTAAAGATGAAAATGGATTATTATATTTAGTCTCTGGAGGAACGGATGATTGGCATGGTATTAATTCAAATATAATGGAAACACTAAAAGACTTAGAACAAGAAAGTGTTTTCATTATTGCAAAAAAATATGAAACTAGAATAGATATTTTTGCTGGTTCATTAATAGAATTTATTAAATATAAAGATAAATTAATTAAAACAAAAAAGAATTCCTACCAGTTCCATTTTATATTAACAGGAAATGGATTATATTTAAAAGAAGTTCCAGATTTTTATTGTAATGAAATAACAAAAATTGATTTGGAACAAAATAAAAAATACTTGAGTCGTTTAAAAGAAATTGCTAAAATCATTAATATAGAAATTCAATCTAATCATCAATTTACTCATTCGGATATTCAAGCAAAATTATTATTAATAGGAAGTTATTTAAACTATCGTACTTATACTCCTGATCAATCAAAAAAAAGTGAAATTTTTAATAAAACGTTAGGAGAATTATGTTCTGAAAAACAAATTCCTGAAGGTGCAATTCCCAGTTTGAGTATTAATACTGTAAAATATATTGATGTTATCTGGTTTGATGAAGAAGGTTATCCTACTCATGCTTTTGAGGTAGAACATACAACAGATATAACCAAAGGTTTATTAAGATTATATCAAATTCATAAATTAAGAGTTAAAATGTTTATCATTGCTAATGAGAATAGTAGAAACAAGTTTGATAAAGAGGTGAATAAAAGCCCTTTTAGAAAACTAAATAAAGAATTTATATTTAAAAATTATGATGAATTAGATAGCTTTTTTGAATCAGTAAAAAATTTTAGTAAACTACAACAGGATTTTTTAAACTTATGAATATTAATCAATCTAAATCACAATTTAAAACCAGTGACACAATATTTGCAACGGGAGTTTTTTTAAAGCCTGTCAAATGTGTTATTAATGATATAGAACAATGGCGTTGGATAGTAGTTAGCTTTGAAGATGATAGTTATTTTGATGGTAATTTAATAGAGGTTTATGAATATTCAGATACTTTTGAAGGTTTATTTATTCAAGAGGAAGAATAATTAGTGAAAAATATTATCGTTGTGAAGTTAAATTGATGGGGAAAGGAAATCCAGAAAGTGCCGATGCAATTTTTGCCAGAGAAAGCAATATTTTTGTGGCGGATAAACTATCAGATTTAAACAAACAACAAGCGGATATTTTAGGAGTTAATTGGGTAGAATTAAGAGCGGAAAATGGATTTATGAAATTTGCTGAAATTTTAGAAAAATTAAATATTCCTCATCATTCTTTAATTGAAGATTTAGACACTAAAGTAGCTAAAATACTTACTCAATTAATAGATATAAAATAAAAATTGGGTACTGTTAACCCAAATTGCGGAGGGGGCAAGTGTGCTAACTTTAGGGGATAAGTGTGGCAGGTTTTGCTTATATGGGTTACAAACTCGATCAGATGCAAAAGTCTATTAATAAACTTCAAGAAACTATGGCACAAGGATTTAATGATGTTAATAGTCGCTTAGATGATATTTCTGGGCAATTAGTTTATTTATATTTATTGGTGCGGGATAGTCGAGAAAAACAGGAAAATCTAGGGAAAGCAATTTCTAACATTCATAAAGCGATGTTAATTAAAGAAATCACTACTTTACAAGCAGAATTAGAAGTTTTAAGATTGTTTCCCGATGAATCTCCCCGATTAGCTTTAAAAACCGCTACCAATACTCGTTTATTTTTAAGTAGTCAGGCGATGCAGTCAACCCCAGAATTAGAGGCTGAATTGCTGTTAAATAGTGATGTATCGATTCAAGGATGGGCGGTTGCTACCGTCACCGAAGCGCATTTACTGTTACAAATGGGGCAACATCAGGAAGCAAAGGGAATGTTAAGGGAGGAGGTAGAGAAGTTTAAAACTGTCGCTCATAATTGGAGTAATAGCCTGATAAAAGAGGGTAATTCGTCATTGTCAACGGCGTATCGTTTTTCGGCTTCTCCCTTTGCAGAATATATCACCCCCGAAAGAGTTACCAGAATTAAGGATATTTCCCCTAGTGATCTTAGTTTAGATCGGGATCAACTAAGACGCAAAAAAAATGAGGCAAATGTTGAATTTGAAATGTCTTACGCCCAAGAAAGATACCCTAAATCATGGATACAAAAACAGATTGCCATAGCTGAATATTTAGACAGTTTAAGCGAATTATTGGCAAGATTGGAGAGTTTAGAAGCCTTTGCGGATTTGTGCGAAAGTCGTAACCTGAAAAGCAGTAAGGAGATTTTGCCTGATGAGAATACCCCTTCAGAATTGTATTTGTTACCTGCGGATTGAGAAGTAATCAAAGCTCTAAAGAGCTTACCACAAAAAATGCGATCAGGCGTAGCCTGCCACTTCGTGATCGCATCTACATTTACATTTAATGGTAACATAAACGGGAATTATAAAACTAAAAAATCTCAGTTAAATCTAAAGTAAAATCAGGTAAAATATCTTCTCCTGATAAAATTTTAGGATTATTTAAAACTTCTTTTTCTCCTTCTTGACGATATATTTCAACTTCTTTTTTTTCAGGATTAATTAACCATCCTAATTTTACGCCGTTATCAATATATTCCTGCATTTTCTCCTGAGTATCTTTTAATGAGTCTGTTTTTGATATTAACTCTAAAACAAAATCAGGTGCTAAAGGAGGAAATTTTATCCTTTCTTCTTCTTTTAAATTATCCCATCTTTCTTTTTGAATATATGCTACATCGGGAGAGCGATTACTACCTTTTGGTAGTTTAAAACAGGTGGAAGAATCAAATATATATCCTAATTTTTTTTGTCGATTCCAAATGACAAAATCAGCATTTAATTCAGAATTTTTTTTCCCAGTTTCTCCCCCAGTAGGTGACATAATAACTAGCTCTCCTTTTTGATTTTTTTCCAATTTTAATTCGGGATTATGACGACAAAGCTGGTAAAATTTTTCATCATCAATGGTAGAAATTACATCAAAGTTAATAGTATAAGCAGTCATTATTATATTTCTCCATGCGATCGAAACTAATGTTATAGTAACACACAACAAAAAACACCCCCTAACTTAATAGAGAGTGCCTTTTGATTATTTATTTAATTGTTTTAGTTTTTCAACCTATACAACTTATCCGTTGATTACAGGAGCAGATACAGGCTCTGCACTTGCTAAGTCTAAGGGGAAGTTGTGAGCATTACGCTCGTGCATTACTTCGATACCGATGTTTGCACGGTTTAATACGTCTGCCCAAGTTCCAATTACATGACCTTGGCTATCTAAGATAGACTGGTTGAAGTTGAAACCATTTAAGTTGAATGCCATGGTAGAGATTCCCATTGCTGTGAACCAAATACCGATTACAGGCCATGCACCTAAGAAGAAGTGTAACGCACGGCTGTTGTTGAATGAAGCATATTGGAAGATCAAACGACCGAAATAGCCGTGAGCTGCTACGATGTTGTAGGTTTCTTCTTCTTGACCGAATTTGTAACCGTAGTTTTGAGATTCGGTTTCAGTGGTTTCACGCACTAAGGAAGAAGTTACTAAAGAACCGTGCATCGCAGAGAATAAAGATCCACCAAATACACCAGCTACACCAAGCATATGGAAGGGGTGCATTAAGATGTTATGCTCAGCTTGGAACACAAACATGAAGTTGAAAGTTCCAGAGATACCTAAAGGCATACCATCAGAGAAAGAACCTTGTCCAATGGGGTAGATTAAGAATACAGCAGTAGCCGCAGATACAGGTGCAGAGTAAGCAACACAGATCCAAGGACGCATACCTAAACGGTAAGATAATTCCCACTGACGACCCATGTAGCAAAATACACCGATCAAGAAGTGGAATACTACCAATTGGTAAGGACCACCGTTGTATAACCACTCATCTAAGGAAGCTGCTTCCCAGATAGGATAGAAGTGTAAACCAATAGCGTTGGAAGAAGGAACAACTGCACCAGAGATGATGTTGTTACCGTATAATAAAGAACCAGCTACAGGCTCACGAATACCGTCAATATCAACGGGAGGAGCTGCGATGAAAGCGATGATGAAACAAGTGGTTGCAGTTAATAAACAAGGGATCATCAATACACCAAACCAACCTACATATAAACGGTTGTTGGTAGAAGTGATCCACTGACAGAACTGCTCCCATGCGGAAAGCTGTTGTTGTTGCTGTAAAGTGGTAGTCATCTTATGATTACTTATGTATGATTTTTCGAGGTACGTTATGAATTAAGTGATTTCTCACTATAGCAAAATATTAACGTTTTTATGAAGTTTTGTCAAGGGGTTTTCAGTTTTTTTTGAAAATTTTTTTTCTATTACTCATCAAGGCGGAGTAATTTGCGATAAAATTTCTGAGAGAAATCTGTTTGCCGAGATTGTTTAAAATTTTTGATGAGCAAGATTAGATACTGAATAAATTCTGAGTTAGATAAGTTGACTTCGTAGCTCAACTCGGCACTTCCTTCAAACTGAATTCTGCATCTCGTTATTTCATAAGGAAGCCTAGAAACATACCAAATAGCTACAAAAGGAATACTCTGTTGTCCTTCAATGATTCTTTCTCCCTCTAAGTATCCTTGTTGATATAGACTCAAAGCATAAGGCAAGATTTCTTGTTGCTCTTTATTGTAAAAAGGCAGATACATTTTTGTATCATCTTTATTAGCAGGTTGCAATTTTTCAATATTGGACATTTGACCTTATCTTTACCACATACTATTTAAGTCTGATCTATAACCAATCATACCCTTACTTTGACACTCTATTACATTTTTATTTGTTTCGATTTACATTTAACTTACAGCCTAAAGTTATTCTCAGAATTCTTTTATTTGTTTATTTAGCTCTTTTATTGTCGCCATGACAAATTATATTGTAAAAATAATTTGGGTTTAAATTAAAAAATAGACCAATTAATTTTTCAATGAGTTTTGTTTCGCTAAATTCTGATGTGACTAAATTTATATTTTTCAATTACCCTTTCTGATTTTGACAATTAATTCCCAACTAAACACAATTATCTATGAAAATAAATTATGACTTAATCATTATTGGTTTAAATGAATCTGCTATTAGTGCGGCTGAATATGCTTTAAGATTTGGTGCAAGAGTTGCATTTATTCATAATTCAAATTTTGGTTTTTTATCAAAGAATATAATATTAGATTTAAACATCGATAGTTTAATATTAATTCATAATATCTTGGCTCAAGAAGCAAGGAAAATAGATTATAAAATAGAAAATTTGAAATTGATAGGATTGGATACTTATACTCAAGAATCAGTTTTTTCTTTTTCTCAGACAAACAGAAAAATTCAAGTATCAATGGGGAAATATACTTTAATTTCTCCAGTGGCTATCATGACAGATATATTGAACAAAAATTTAATAGTTGATAATAACTTAAATGTAAATAAAGTAAATATTTATAAAAATTTTTCAGATTTAAAGAATATACTAAATAGTGCGATCGCATCTATAATAATTAAGGGAAGTAACTTAGAAGCCATCTATTTAGCACAACAATTAACTTCACCTAATAAATCAATAATTTTACCCATTAAAAATAAACAATTATTACCCACAGAAGATAAAGATATATCTTGGAAATTACAATTAATTTTGGAAGCTAAGGGAATAAAAATATGTGACGCTAATGCGGATAAATTAGAAACGAATCAAAACATTAGTAATGAAAACAATTTTATTATCAATACAGAAAAAAATATAAGTTATGACGACTATCAAGATTTAGGGAATGATTTGGGCTTAAAATGGCAAGGATATAATATTCTAGCTAATGAGAAACTGCAAACCCATAATTCAAAAATTTATGCCTGTGGAGAAATATTAGGGGGCTATAATTTGGCTAATTTGAACGAATATGAAGCAAAAATAGCCGTTGATAATAGTTTATTTTTTCCTCTTAAAAAGGTTGACTATGGAAATATTAGTTATAGTTTAAACACTAATCCCAGAATTCATCGTATTGGTTACACAGAAAAACAAGCATTACAGCTATATCATAATAATTTTTATATTATTAAACTTGATGTTAATTTGAACTATCATCACTATAGTAATTTCATTAAGTTAATCATTAGTAATGATAATTTGATTTTAGGGTTTCATGGATTGGGAGAAAATTTAGAAGAGCTTTTTATAGTAATTAAAAATATTAAGCAAAATAGATATGGTATAAATTATTTATTTAGAGAAAATTTTAATAATATATATACTTATAAAATTGTCAATCAAATAAAAGAAAAATTTTTAGAAAAAGAGAAGAAACAAAATAATATTATAATGGGTATTCGTGAAACTTTCTTATTATGTAAACGTAGTTAAATTAATTATGATTAGCGAACAAGAGAATAGAGGTTATTTTATCGTTTTTGAAGGTATTGATGGCTCTGGTAGTTCCACTCAAGCAGATTTGTTACATCAATATTTTCTTTCTCAAAATCAAGAATCTGTTTTAAGTCCTGAGCCTTCTAATGGAAAAATAGGGAAACTGTTAAGAGAATTTTTAGCTAATCCGCCATCATTTTTAAGTGATGATTTATTTGAGCAACAAATGGCTTATTTATTCACTGCAGATCGCCATTTTCATCTATATAATAATGTCGATGGAGTTAAAAAATTAGTCGAACAAAATATTAACGTTATTACGACTAGATATTATTTTTCATCTCTCGCTTATAATGGAAAAACTGAATCTGATTTTCATTTTGTTGCTAATCTCAATCAAAATTTTCCGCCTCCAGATTTATTAATTTATCTTGATATTCCCGTAGATATAGCTTTGAATAGAATTGGAAATCGTCCTTTTAAAGAGGTGTATGAAAACAAACAAAAATTAACATTAGTCAGACAAAATTTTGAGAAAATAATTGATGAATATAAATATCCCTATTTAAAAATTGATGCTTGTCAAAAACAAACCGAAATACATCAGCAAATAATAGATTCTTTAGCTTCTACTAAGTATAAATAACTATTGAAAATAAGTAAAGTTTTGTAAAAAATAAGGTATCTTGATAGGTGAAAAACTTAAACTTTCAAACGAAGAGAAAAAGAAAACCTCTTTACTTATTAAGACTGTGTAGAAAGCAATCAAAAATCTGATATATTCATGATGGTGATGATATAGTCAGTAAAGTCTTTAGTCTGTCTATAAAAAATTGCACATTTTTAAGAATAAAGTTTGACAACCAAATATATAAGGAGACACAATGGTACTAAACAAGCTATTTGGTAAGAAAAAAGATAATTACTTTTTTGAAGCCGAAAATAAAAGCACTAATGAGACTGAAACTCAGGTAGAGGGTAATCAAACAGAAACTACTCCCTCTGAGGGTGATGCTGAGACAAACGCAACTCCTGCTGTTTCTGCACCACAGAAAGACGTAGCTTATGAAGTGCCTGATTGGGTGAAAGCCATCAAAAATTATTCCAGTCAAGATACAAGCAATAATGCTCAATCTCAGGGGGAAAATTATGCAGGAAAATATGTTACTAATAATGTCCCTTTTTCCCGCCGCCGCCCAGGGCCTAGCCTCAAACCTTTTAAGGGTATGGCTTCTAAAATTGGCAAATAATTATTAAATTTATTTAAAAGTGGGGGCTTATGCCCCTTTACAATTTGTGTCGGGAGTTTTTATGATTAATTATCAACTATTTACTAATTGCCTTTTGCCCATCTTCATCTAAGCACTTTTTCAGCAAAGCCGAATTAGTGATTGCTTATTTCACAAATGTTGTTAGCTTTTTTTTCATATTTATGACTATCTCTTCGTCTTTACCGAAATTAAATGATTTGTCTTTTCTTCCTTATCTTGATGATACGGGCAAAATTTCTTCAGAATTAGAGGGCAAAATTGGTATTTATGCTATTTTTGATCAGAACAAAAATTTAAGATATATAGGTTATTCTCGCAATTTATTTTTGAGTTTAAAGCAACATTTAATAAGGCAATCCGATAATTGTTCTTGGTTAAAATTATATAGCTTCGATCGCCCCAATCGAACAATTTTAGAAGAAATTAAACAAAACTGGTTAGCGGAAAATCAACACATACCAGAGGGTAATGGGGAAAAAGAAAATTTATGGACACAACCTATTGATGCAAAATTAACGATGACAATGGGTGAAAAAGAGGAATATCAAGAGTTAGATGAAATTAGTAAGGTAAAGTTTCTTAAAAAAATAGCCCGTAAGTTAGAAGAAGATATTAAAGAAAAATTAACTTTGAAGGGGGTAACAATGGAAATTCGTTTCAATCCGAAGTTAAAAGAGGAAGGATTATTAGACTTAAAATAAATATCTTTTACCTTTACAATGAAAAAATATAAGTATAGAAGGATCATAATTATATGTTTTATCGTCTTATAGTTACATTTACTTTTTCTCTTTTTCTTTTGCTTTCTAGCTTTATCATTACCCCCCCAGTAGAAGCATTGGTGCAAATTAAAATTACCGATGTGTCTTATAAAGACTGCCCTCCGGGGGTTGGAGAAGGAAGTGTAACCAGTGGAGGTAGTGCTTTACCTGCGACTTGTTATCTCGTCACGGGGAAAACTAACAATACTTCAGGAAAAACTCTTTATGATGCTGATGTTTTTGGCAGAGTGTATGATGCAAATAATGAACCCGCTCTACAAAATCGTACTCGTTTAGGGGCATTACCAGAAGTGCCTCCCGGAATCAGTAGTTTTGAACTACGTATTAGTGTACCATCTAATCAACCAACTCCTCTTAAACTTAAGCAATTTAAAGCAACAGGATTTACCAGTAAGGTTTACCCCACATTTTAGGATGATAGGGATTTTAGGAGATATTTTTTGTGAAATTCTATTTATTCTAAATCAAGTCTTTTTTGAGCTTCTTGTAAGGCATTTTCAGGAGTTTTTTCACCTAATAAAACAGATTCGATGGCTCTCCCTAAGTTTTCTGATAGACTAGGATATTGGGCAATAATAGGGCGAGATTTAGCATATTTCATTTGCTCTAAAAAAACTTTAATAACTGGATTTGCTTGAACAAATTGTTGATATTCTGGACTATTTTGAGCATTAATATTAATGGGTAAATAACCTGTTTTTAAAGCCCATTGGGTTTGGAATTTTTCACTTAAAATAAATTCTAAAAATTTTAAACTAGCTTCTTCTCTTTCTTGATTAGTTTTGAAAACAAATAAATTTTCTCCTCCCAAAACTGTGGCAGGTTGATTAATCATTGGTAGGGGGAAAACATCATAATCAATGCCAGTTTGATTCAATTGTGCCAAAGTCCAAGGGCCTGTTATTTGCATAGCCACCTTACCATTAATAAAATTATCTAACTCATAACCTCGATCTGGTGCTGATAAAATAGCTACTTTTTTCGCAACTAATTTTTGTGCTAATTGTAAGGTTTTTTCTGTACCTTCATTAATAATATTAGGACGATTATCTGCAGTAATTTCACCATTGGCACTAAAAATAAAAGGCAACCAAACAAAAACAGTAAATTCTCCTTTTCCTACTGCTAATAATACCCCATTTTGTTCATTAACTCCGTCATTGTTACTATCAATGGTTAATTTTTCTGCTACTTGTTGAAACTCATCCCATGTTTTTGGAGTATCTGTTATACCCGCTTCTTCAAATAAACTGGGGCGGTAAAACATAGCCGTATTATTAGTGGCAAAAGGTACAGACCAAATACTATCATTTAATTCCATAGTGGGTAACATAGCAGGGTCAATTTCTTCTTTAATAGAGGAATTATTCCACCAATCTTGTAGAGGTTTTAAAGCCTGTAATTTCACTAATTTACCTGTTAATTGAGGCACATACCATAGTATATCAGGTGGTTGATTAGCTGCGATCGAAGCTATAATTTTTGGTAATTGTTCATCAGGTTGCCCGACATATAAAGCCTCTACTTGAATATCAGGATTATTATCATTAAATTCAGTTAATAATTCATTAAAAATCTCTCTATTTTCAGGGGGATTAATACCATGCCAAAAGGTTATTTTAGTGATAGTATTGTCAGAAATTTGTTGATTATTAATATTTTGACAACCAGTAACAAATAATAAATTAAAACAACATAATAAAACCAAGATTCTTTGAATAAATTTTTTAGGTTGAGTGGGATAAAACAATAAAAAGTTCATATATGGTGGCAATACTATATTTTTATAATGACGGTAAGATAACAAAAATCGATAGTGTATTATCAAAGGTAAAGCTACAATAATTTGAGTATTAATTTTTAATTTTTAATTTTTAATTTTTAATTCTTAATTTATTAGCCCTTACTTTAACAATAAATAATATAATTCTCCTTCCCAATCTACCAAACCAGCTTTACTTTTTGCTATATCCCCTGTGCCAAAATATATATCAACTCTCCCCGCCCCTTTGATAGCACTTCCTGTATCTTGATCTAACACATAACGGGCAGTCATGGGAGTGATTAACTCTTTATTTTGATTAATCTGAGGAATGCGAGTATAAATCAAGGCTAATCCCCCCGGAGGCATTAAATTTTTATCTGTAGCAATAGACCTTTCATCTGTAACTGGTACATTTAAACTGCCAGTTGCCGGTTTGCCTTTGGTTTCGGTGAAGAAAATAAAGCGATTATTGCGAGGGAGATAAACTTCTAACTCGTCTGGATTATTTTCTAAGTAAGCCATTAGGCGAGGCAAACTCATTTCTTCGGCGGGTATTTTGCCATCATTAATTAATTCTTTCCCTAAACTTGTATATGGGTAGTCAGTGGCGCCATCATAACCAATAGTCATTATTGTACCATCTGTTAGTCGTAGTTGAGCAGACCCCTGTACTTGTACTAGATAGGCTTGGAGGCGATCGCGCAACCACACTAATTCATAACCTTTAATAAGACTATTATTACCTAAACCGTCTTTTCCCTCTAAATCTTTGCGAGAAGGATGGGGAGTTTGCCAAGAATCAAAATTAGAAGGTTTACGATAAAGAGGATAACGAAAAACATCAGTTTTTTGGCGACTGGCAGGATAAAGAGGTTGAAAATAACCAGTAAAATCAACTCTACCCTGATTATCATTGCCTACGGATTTGTAAAAAACAAACTCCCTTTCTACCGATGCTTGTAATTGTTGAGGAGTTTTAGCACTTATTAATAATTGCCGAAAACGCTTTAAAGAGGCAATAACCCTTTCACGAGAAAACTCTTTGAGAGGATAATTCTCATAAACTTCCTTTGCTTTGGTAGTTTCTAAATAGCTTAAACTGTGATTTATGCCCTGAATTAGTTTTTGTTTATCATCGGTAAATAATTTTTCATCGATTAAGTTTTGAGGTATATTATTAATCTGTATTAGAGGATAACTAATGGAAGGAAATAGAGGATAAATAAAATTATAAATAAAAGTTAAAAGGAATATTTTATATAGCTGTTTTTTCTTCATTTTTATACTTATTCTGAATCTTAGGCTCTTCTATAATGGTTATGATAAGTTAAAGGCAAGAGGCAAAAGTGTTTAATTAACGCTAACCCTAACACCTGCAACCTGAAACCTGTACGGGCGAATGGCCATTCGCCCCTACTCTTATCCGATATTCTTAAACTGAATTGAGGTTAATTATAGTCCGAGACTTGATTTTAATTAAGTTTTGTTCCCAAAAAGCACCAATTCACAAGAAATTTTATACATTGAACATGAACATATAGGTAAAGTTGGGGGGAAATCATGACTCAGTCAAAATCCCGTAAAAGTGGTTGTGGATGCTTTAGTTTACTATTATTTGGAATTGTTGGTATTGCAGGGGGCTATTTCTATGGACGTAATTTTATCGGGCAAGAATTAACACCTAGCCGTAGTGCGATGATAACCCCTGCTTCTGCTTATGCTACTGGTTTTATTTCTACAAATCCTAGGGAGTGGGAAGAAATAAGTCAATTTGGGACAAATTCTGCTCAAGAAATTCTCACTCAAAATCTGCAAGAATTGATAGATGAAAATTTGACAGAAGAAACACAAACAATTGATGTAGAAAAAGATATTTTACCTTGGTTAGGAGGAGTGAGTGTGGCAGTTTTACCCTCCTCTTCTGCTGGATTGGATTCTAATGTTGCTTTAATTATGGGAGTTAGTAATAAATTTAAAGCAAATAGTTTCTTTCAAAAATATAAGAATAATTTGCAGACAAACCCTTTAGAAACAAAATATAATGGCATCAGTGTTTATGAAATTGATATAGAAAATAGTGAAAAAATTTGGGCTACTTTTTTTAATAATTATTTAGTGATAAGTGAGCAAGAAGAAGTAGTTAATCAAATCATTGACACTCATAAAGGAAAAACATCTTTAGCTAATAATTATCCTCAAAATTTAGTTAATAATAATGCAGTAATTTCTATTTATTTTCCAGAGTACGATCGCATCTTATTAAAAGCATTAAAAGATAGTATATCAGAAGGAGAATTAGATGAGCAAGTAGAGGAACAACTAAATAAAATTAAGACTATATTTATGAATATGAGTATAGAAGATCATGGATTAAAATTTACAACTTTAGTCAAATTATCTGAGCCTTTAGAATATCAAAATAATCGTCAACCAGTGTCAGAAAATTTACTAAGAAAAATTCCAGAAAATAGCATTTTTATGATTAACGGAAATGGGATTAATCAACTGTGGCAACAACTAGAAATCGAAAGAAAAAATATTCCAGAATTAAATGAATTAATAAGTGAAACAGAAATAGCAGTAAATCAATGGCTTAACTTGGACTTAGGTAATGATATTTTTAGCTGGTTAGATGGAGAATTTGCCTTTGCAGTGGCTGTAAATCTTGAAAAACCATTATTTAATAATAACTTTTATGGATTACTTCTCTTAGAAAGTAGTAATAAGAATCAAGGAGAAAATACTCTAAGTAAACTAGAAAATATGGCTCAATTTTTACCTTTTGCGTCTATTAATCGTACAGAAATAGAAGGAATTAATATCACGGAATGGAATAACTATCAAACAACTATTACTTCCTATGCTTGGTTAGATAATAATAATTTTTTACTTACCTTGGGAAAAACTTTTAACCCCAATAAAATTTTAGATAAAAATAGCTCAATTCTTAATAGTGATAATTTTAAGATAACAACAGATTCTCTCGCAAAAAATAATTATGGTTATATCTATTTTGATTATCAAAAAGCCCTCGATTTCGCCTTTAATATTGATCCCAATTTTTATGAAGAGTTTACCCCAGAAATGAGAGCATTATCTGATTCTATTAAAGCATTTGCCCTTACCAGCTCTAGTATAGATGATACGACTGATAAAGTGGAATTGAATATTTCTTTGATCAAAAAAAATGAATTGAATTAATAAGTAATGAATAATAATTTTGATCGGGATAGATATTAGGTTAAAGATTGATAAGTAAAAGTCTTTTAAAAGTGTTTAAATTTTTTACATAATTGCAGTTTTAATTTTATGATAACCATTATTTACTCGGAAGAATTTTTAAACCACAAAACGGGAAGACTCCACCCAGAATCCCCTGATAGACTGATTAATATTTGTCAAACATTAAAAGAAAGTCAACAACTTAAAAATCAATTAAATTGGATACATCCAACTCCTGTAGAAAAAAGTTTAGCCCTCAATTGGGTAGAAAAAATTCACGATTGGCATCACATTGAAAGAATAAAACTTATCGCCAAAAGAGGGGGAGGAAAATTAGACCCAGATACGAGCGTTTCTGCTAATAGTTATTATGTAGGGTTATTAGCTGTTAGTGCATGGTTAGATGGTATTGAACAAATAGTAAACCATCATCAACCCTGTTTTATCCTAGCACGTCCCCCCGGACATCATGCTACTGCTTCAGAAGGAATGGGTTTTTGTCTTTTTTCCAATGCTGCGATCGCGGCTAGTTATGCTATAAGTAAGAAAGGAATAAATAGAGTAGCAATTTTAGATTGGGACGTACATCATGGCAATGGTACACAAGCCATAGTAGAATCTAATCCTAACATAGCCTATTGCTCTTTACATCAATCCCCTTGCTATCCCGGCACTGGTATGGCGGAAGAAAAAGGTTTATATAATAATGTTTTAAATATCCCCGTCAAGGCAGGAAGTGGTATCGCAGAATATGAAGTTTATTTTCAAAAACAGGTAATCCCCTTCTTGAAAGAATTTCAACCAGATATATTGATAGTAAGTGCAGGATACGATGCCAACTTTGATGATCCTTTAGCTAATATGTGTTTGTTTCCTCAAGACTATGGCAAATTGACAAAATATTGTTTAGAAGTCACCGATAAAATAGTATTAGGCTTGGAAGGAGGCTATCATTTACAGGCTTTAGCGAAATCCGTAGAATATACGCTCTTAGAAGTACTAGAAAAAACAAACATAAACTAGATGGATAAGTGTTTTACTCATTTTTAAGAATTAATAAAAATAGAAATTAATGCGTTTTAGTTTAGTTTTAGATAAATTCTAAGGAATAATTCTTAAACTACGGTTATTTTTAATTCTGTATATATTAAAGTCTTTCCTATCTAAGGGTGAAAACCACTTTAAGATTGTAGATTTCTCCTAAATAACATAATGATGCGTCTGCTACTTGCACTCCCATATCATGATATTTCAACATAAATTGATTTAACCAACTAATAGTATTATCTGATAAAGGGTCAATTTGTACTAATCCTCCTTCAATCATTTTAAATAGAGATTGTATTGCTTTTCGATTATGACGAATTAACCATAGAGTTTCAGTAATCACAGCCCATGTTGTCAGCAGGGGGGGCTTAATAGTTTTAAGAGTATCAACGCAAAGTTTGTGGTAATTATCTTGGGGTGATAATATTGCTATTAATGGGCTAGTATCAACCAATATAATATTTTCCATTATTCTCCCAAGCCCATGAAATAGTCAGGGTTTGTGCTTAAATCTGACGGTAAATCTTCAGCTATGCCAATTACTTCTAATTCTAATGCAAGATCATAACAATTTTGCTCCGAAATTTGTGGGGTGTTTAAGTGTTTTTCTAAGGCTTCAATAATAACTTCTTGTTCTGATTTTTGAGTTTTTTGAGCCATTTTTGTTAATTTTTGCTGTAATTTTGAGCTTAAGATTATATTCATTTACTTAAAATTCAGGATAAAAAAGTTTGTTATTTCTGTTATACAATTAATCATGAAAAGTGACTACTAACCCTTCTTTGCTTTATTCCTCATTGAAATATTGTCGGATTCCTAATTAAAATAAATGGCTATTGCAACAGTTAATCCAACCACAGAAGAAACCCTAAAAATTTTTACTCCTTTAACCGCAGAAGAAATCGAAAAGAAATTACATCTGGCAGAAACAACTTTCCAACAATACCGCCTAACTTCTTTTGCCCATCGCCGAGAGAAACTCCTCAAAGCAGGAGAAATTTTGGAAAATAATGCCAGAAAATGGGCAGAAATAATTACTCTGGAAATGGGCAAACCCATAAAACAAGCATTAGCGGAAATTAAAAAATGTGCTTTGGTTTGTCGTTACTACGCTGAAAATGCAGAATCTTTCTTAAAACCAAAGACGATCGCATCTGATGCTTCCTATAGTGTGATAAACTATCAACCATTGGGTATTATTTTAGCCGTAATGCCTTGGAATTTTCCTTTTTGGCAAGTTTTGAGGTTCGCCACTCCTGCCCTCATGGCGGGGAATGTGGGCTTATTAAAACACGCTTCTAATGTGCCTCAATGTGCAAATGCGATCGCATCTATTTTTCTGGAGGCTGGTTTTCCTGAAGGGGTATTTCAATCATTATTAATAACCTCAAATCAGGTAGAAGGGGTGTTGAGAGACAAGAGAGTAAAAGCCGTAACCCTTACAGGTAGTGAATTAGCAGGAAGAAAAGTTGCTTCTGTGGCTGGAGATGAGCTGAAAAAAAGTGTGCTGGAATTGGGGGGGAGTGACCCGTTTATCGTGACTAAATCTGCTAATATCGAAGAAGCGGTAAAAGTCGCTGTCACCGCCAGAATGCTTAATAATGGGCAATCCTGCATCGCCGCTAAACGTTTTATTCTCGAAGATGCGATCGCACCTAAATTTACAGAATTGTTACTACAAGAGTATCAAAAGCTAAAAATTGGGAATCCTTTTGACGAAACCGTTGATATAGGCCCCCTCGCCACTGCTAACATTTTAGAAGATATAGTGCAACAGGTTGATGAAACCATCGCTAAGGGTGCAAAAGTGCTAATCGGAGGAAAACCCCTAGAAGGAAAAGGCTATTTCTACCCTCCTACCATTTTGACCGATATTCCCGTCAATTCTCCGGGGATGAATGAAGAATTTTTCGCACCTGTAGCTTTAATATTTACAGTAAAAAATATAGAAGAAGCGATCATTTTAGCTAATAGTACCAATTTTGGATTAGGAGCATCAATCTGGACAAATAATCAAACAGAAATAGATTTAGCCGTTAGAGATATAGAAGCAGGGTCAGTATTTATTAATGGTATGGTAAAATCAGACCCTCGTCTTCCTTTTGGCGGAATAAAACGCTCAGGTTATGGGCGAGAATTAAGTATGGAAGGAATGCTTGAATTTATGAATATAAAAACCGTTTGGCAAAAATAAAATTTTTTATCTCTGAATTAGATAACTTAATATTAGTTTGCTGAAACATTTTTATGTAATTTTGTCAATGTAATTATTTAAAATAGAAACGAGTAAAATTTTAACATACATATAAACTATTTTTTTATCAGTATTTATAATTTGATTTAACATCTTAATTAGTTATCAATCATAACCTATTGTTTATAAACATACTTTTATCTAAGAATAAAAATTTTAGTAATTTTTTTAATAATAAATTAACCATCTATAAGAATCCTAAATCACCTGAGTTCGATGAAAAAACTTTTGAAAAATAAAACAAGAAAAATAAAACAAGAAGTTAACACCTATTAATCGACAAAATTTCCCCAGAAATAATCATTAAATTGAGAAAAAATGTCTTTAAAATCAGTTGAAATGCAGTTTATATCAATTATAAATACTTTTCTCTGTTCCCCTTAAAAGGGGAGACATAGAAGGGTTTTCTCCTTTCCTTATTAACACCTGACATCTTTAATTGCTAACTAGAAAGTTTAATTTTTGAGCCTTCCTGAGTTTTATATACTTCAATTCTGGTTTGGAAGGCTTCTTTAAATTGATTAACGTGAGTTACTGTTAAAATACAAGCAAATTCAGATGCGATCGCATTTAAAGCTCCAATGAGACGATTACAACCATCAGTATCTTGAGTACCAAATCCTTCATCGACAATTAATAATTGTAAACGAGTACCTGCTCTTTGGGCGAGAATACGGGATAAAGCAAGGCGAATGGCAAAATTGATACGGAAGGCTTCCCCCCCCGAATAAGTCTCATAAGACCTTGTTCCTTGTGCATCAGAAATGATAATCTCTAAAGTATCTATATACTGAGATGATGATTTTTTACTGCGACTAGCTTTTGGTTTTTGGGTAAGGAATTGTACACTTAATTGACTACCTGTAAGACTATTTAAAATGTGATTTGCCTCGTCTTGTAATTGGGGTAAAATATTTTCAATCATTAAAGACTGAATACCTCTTCTGCCAAAAGCAAATGTTAATTCCTGATAAATACGATATTTTTTCTGGGTTTCTTGTAAACGATTTTCTAATTCTTTAACATCATTCTCTCTATCTTTTAAATTAGTTAAAGATTGTTCTAATCTTCCTTTAGCTGTTAGTAATCTATTGATATTTTCCTGACAATTACTTGCTTCTTGTTCTAGTTTCGCTAACTCCTGACTATAATCAGTTAATGATGATAGTTGTTCTTGAAGACTATTTAATTCTTTTTCTCCCGTCTCTTTTTCTTGGTTATATTGGGTTAAATTAGTCTCAATTTGAGTTTGTCTTGTGCTTAACTGGGGATACTGTTTTTTAGCCTGTTGTAAATCTCCATAAAGTAGCTGATAGGGTTGCAATTGTTGCCCTTGTTTTCTAATATTTTGATGATAAGTGCGATCGTAATTTAAAGATTTTATTTCTTCCTCAATTTGGCGTAATTGTAATTGTAAAGGGGAATTTTCTCTGAGATTTTCTAAACGGTTTTCTAAAGATTCTATGTTTGTTTGTAAATCTGGCTTTTGTTGAGCTAGTTTTTTTAGTTGATTTTGAGCATCTTTTATTCTACTTTGCTGAAATTCTACTCGACGTAAATTTGCCTCTTCTTTTCTTAATAAAGCATGGTTTTCTTGACTATAGTTTAAGTTATTAATTTGCTCGATAATTTCTCTTAATTTGCTTTGATTATCTTGAGCGTAATTACCTGTATCTAATTTGTTTTGTAAATCTGCTTTTTCTTCTAATATTAATTCATATTGATTATAAGTATCATCGATAGAATCTAATTGATTTTCTAGTCTAGCATAATCTTGTTTAAGACTATCTTCTAAGGCTAATTCTTGATTTAATTGGGCGTATTCTTTTCTTAAATTGTCTAATTCTCGTTTACAATTGATAATCTCTATTTCATAATAAGATGATTGCGAAACTATTTGTTGTTGTTCATTTTGAGTTTTATTAATTACATATTCTAAATGAGTATCATCTAATTCTCTCTCACATAAAGGGCAAACCGCATGATCTTGATTTAAAGTTTCTAACTTTTCATTGAGTTTTTTAATTTGATTTTCTAAGTTACTTTGATTATCTAAATATCTTTGAATTAAAAGATTTCTTTGCTCTCCTTTTTCCTGTACTCTTTTTTGATAATTTTTGGTATTTTCTATTTCTTTTAACCTTGTTTCTAAGGTAAAAAATTCTTGTCGTATTTGAGGAACTTGATTTAATTTAGTTTGTATATTATTCTCTTCATTTTCTAACTGTTTTAATCTAGCCAATAACATCGCTTCTTCTCTATTTATCTCCGTTTCTAAAGACTGTTTTTGTTGCAACAGAGTATTAGCTTGTACCTGAATTTCATCTAATTGACTTAGTTTTTGACGACAAATATTAAGTTTTTCTAAATCTGCCTCTAAGTTAGATGTCTTATTAACTATTGCCTCTAATTCTTTTTCTTGATTAATTAAATTTTCTAACTTTGTTTTTTCCCTTTGAATTGCTAAAATTAAATCATTACTTTCCTTTTGCAAGGACTGTTCTAAAGTTTGTTTTTTTTCTAGAAATTGTTGATATTGATTAAACTTAATATTTAAACCCTCATCTTCTTCTCTCAATTTTTGCCATTGTTCATAATTAGTGTTAATATCCTCTTCTTGAGATAAAGTAACAGTAATTTTCTTGATTTCTTGTTCTAAATCTGCTTTTTCCTGTTGTAACTGCTGAATTTTTTTTGCAATAGTTTGAACTTGATTTTGTTGCCAATCGTATCTCTGTTTTAAGCTACTTCTCTGATTATTAAGAAGCTGAATTGTCTGTAACTCTTCTTGATTAACAGTCTGTTTTTTTTGGAAATATGCTAATTCCTTTTCTGTTTCATCAATAGCTATATGAAAAGATTGTTTTTCTTCTAATTTTTCCTTATTTTCTTCTAAATTTCGACTAATTTCTTCCGCTTTAATTTTAAAATCTCTAGCTAATTCTTTCGCTTCATTGGCTAAATTTTCATATTGATCTAACTTTAATAAATCTGCTAGTATTTTCCTTCTTTCTGACGGACTTCTTAACATAAACTCATCTGCTCTACCCTGCCTTAAATAAGCAGAATTAGTAAAAGTATCATAATCAATTTTTAAACATTCTTTAATCTTATTTTCTGTATCTCTTAATCCCTTTCCACCAATGGATTTATAGCCTTGCTCATTAATAATTTGAAAATCTAAAGTGCTTCCATTCTTTCTCTGTCTGGTGCGAATAATACGATAATGTTGTTCATCATAAATAAATTCAAAATCAACCCTTGTTTCTCTTTCTCCCAAATGAATTAAATCATCATCGGAGGCTGTGCGAGTTTTTCCCCAAACTACCCAAGTTATCGCTTCTAGTAAAGATGATTTTCCTGCACCATTAGCACCACAAATACAGGCTGTGTGTAAACCGGTAAAGTCTAATTCTGCATGACGATAGCTTAAGAAATTTTTGAGAGTTAATTTACGAGGGATCATAGGAATTTAGAATAGCATTGTAATCAATTTTGACCTCTCCCCGTACTAAAGTAACGGGGATTCAAAAAAGAAATATTGAATCGGGTTAAAACCACGATTAAAAATATTTATCCTTTGTGGCAGGGTCAAAACTGCCCTAGACACCTTGGCTAGTGAGATATTCACTGGCTGTATGCTTACATATTTTCGGAGAATATTAGCGGCGGCCATTACATCGCCATTAACCAAAAAACCTTGTTTAGAACGGTAAAGACCTCGTTTAATCCGTTTTCCTGAAAACTGATACCCTTCGGGTTTTTCACCGAAATTAGGTATCAAATCATTATCTAGGAAACTAGATTTAGAAGTGTAAGCCTCTGGTAATTCGATAAACTTAAGACCGTGTTCATCACACAATTGATGGATGCGGTCTTTTATTTTACCCATTGGGATTTGCACAAAAGATTGATTATTTTTCTTGCCGATATTTACGGATTGCTTTTGTCCCTGATTCCATCCAAAGACAATTGTACCTATGCGATGATGACGACAAAAATTCACAATATATCTAGCAGATTTATTAACGAAATCACGCATTTGACGATTGCGTATTTCGGTAGTACGAGCCAAATCATCTGACCAAAACCCTTGGGGCTTTCCTTCTTTTAGTTTTGCAATTTTCTTGTTATACCACTGATTAAGGCTTTTAGCTTTTTTCCCATCGATAATGATTGATTTTCCTATATTAGTAACACAACTAAGGGCATTTCCTATACCATGATCCATTGCCAAAACCTTTTCAGGATCATTTTTTTGCATTACTATTTTTTTTTCGTAAACATATTCTACATAGAAAAGACGATTACGGGGGACAATGCGAAGTTCTTTGATGGTAGAGAAAGATAAATTGGTTGGCATAGGAAGAAAGAACTCACTCAGCCCAAACCATCTAGTAACGGTTTTCCCTAATGGCAAACGAATCTGATTGCCTCGTAGTTTAAGGGCTTGTTTCGGATAGGTTAGACCACAAAAACCACCTTTCTTTCTATACTTTGGAGGACGGGGTTTATCTGTTATCGTCTTTTTATGATATTGTTTTTGCAACTCATAGTAAGATTTAAAAGATTCTGTCACCGATAACAACAATTGTTGAGCAACCTGTGAGTACAACACCCGATAGTGATTATTATTTTTCAGTAGTTTATTGAGATCAAATTTTTTCAGGTATCGCCTCCCTTTAAACCATAATTGCCTTCCTAGATATACTCCGCAATTATGGAGCTTATTTGACTCCTCGCATAAAAACTCTAGTATTGCTAGTGAATCAGGGTTCGGATTGATCAGATTTTGCTGACATCCATAATTCTTCATTGGATAGCACTACATTAATTGCTGATTGAACTTGTATTAAAATATTACCACAAAAAGAGTAGGATACAATGGGAGACTCAAGTCTCCTTAAGCCTTTCATCCCTTGATTAAAATCTAGGGGTTTTCAGGCTATTCATTTATAAATAGAAGGAAAAATTATCCTTCCCTTTATTCCATGAGATATTTTTTAAAGTTACTATGAGAAAAATTAAATTAAAATGTCCATAACATTAGCATTGTAGGAAAAAAAAGTTATGTTAAACGAAATTATTTATCAAGAAATAGAGCGTATTGCTAAGGAAAAAGGAATAGAAATTTCTCTTTTAAAAGAATTTGCAAACTTCGTTATTGTTAATCAAAAAACGAAAACAAGCAAGAAAAAAGTAGGTAAAACAAAAGGGAAAAAGCCTCTATCTATGACAGCAATAAAAAAAGCTGTTTTAGATTATTTTCACGTAAAAGATACTAAAGATTTACGTAAATCTTCTGAGTTTAAATTAGCTACAGAAAGCATGGATTTAAACTTTCGTCAAAAAGAATCATGGGAAACTCTTTATCGGGAATTTGTCGGCATTCTGCCTGAAGAAGAAGGAGAAGAAGGGGTTAACTGCATCAATGGTATCAATATTTTCAAGTATTTTCGTCCTTGGCGAGTATTTGGACTTAATCCTAAAACTGCAACCGAAAAAGAGATTAAATCTGCTTATCGAAAATTATCAAAAAAATATCATCCAGATAATCCAGAAACAGGAAACGCCCAAATTTTCGATCGCATCAATACGATGTATCAGTCAATTTTACCTAAGACATATCAAAGTTAATCATGACAAAAGAAAAAAATTTATTTACTATTTCTGAAGAAGAATTAACAAATGCTTTAGAAATTTCCTTAGAGCGTTTAGATGAAATCATTGATTTTTTTGATTCTGACCCAGATGATGAATGGGATTTACAAGAAAATCAAGATTATATTTTTCTCAATAAAAACAAAAAAATTAGGAAATATTCAACTAACGGAGCTTTAAAAATTGCCACCTATTTAGATACCCATGAAAATAGGGGAATTATTGCCCAAATAAAAGAATTTATTACAGGACATCACCGAAAAATACGCAATGCTTTAGCGAAAAAAGTCATTTTAGAGGAATTAAGTGATGATGACAAAATTATACAAGTAAATGGTCGTTCAATGATTCAAAAACAAAGTCTAAGAAGAATATTGGCAACCAGTGGAGCAAGATTAAATAAAGCCATAGAAGACTTAAGACAATCGGAAAAACCTTTAGAAGCAAATGTGGATTTTACCGAAAGAGAATCACCAAAAAATAAGATAAAAAAAAGACGAAATAACCAAGATAGTAGCGAAAATACCGTATTTGAATTGTGGTTTTCCGGCAAAGGCTCAGTAAGAATTGCAAGAGAATTAGGAGAAAATTTAAAAGATAAATCTCGCCAAAAAATGTGCATGGCAGTAAGTCAACAGATTGAACCCGTTTTACAAGAAAAAGAGCGGAAAAAATTGAGATTTAATAAAGATATTGAAAGTGCGAAAAATAAAGCTAAAAAAAGAGATAAAAATACCTGTCAAATTACCTTAGTTCATAAAAATGACAAAAAAATAAATGCGATCGCAGCTCATCATTTGTATAGTATCAATAAATATCCCCATTTAGCTACATCTATCGATAACCTAATCACCATTGATGAAAGAATACATAAAGAATTTCATTTAACTTGGATGGGAGGCTATGATGTGGAGTGTACAGTTCAAGATTTCATCGATTTTATCACAGAACGTTATCCTGAACAGGTAACAGAAGAATTACTTGATCGCCTTTTTCACATTCAAAAAACTTTAAAAATTTGAGAAAAGATATAGTTAGAATCATGAAAAATACTAAGACTTGCTCTTATTTTTTACAGGGTATTTAATATTTTTTATACATAGAAAAATAATAATAACAATAAAAAACAAATAAATATAAAAAATAAAATAGGTTTTCCCGTTTGTTCCCAACCCAAGCCTTGATGATTGATATAACTACCATCAATAAAACCAAATAAAGCCAACAAAATTAATAAAAATAAAAAAGTTATTAATAGACTAAAAACAATAAATATTTTTCCAAAAAACATTGTATTTTAAAAATCTAAAATAATTTGCTCAATAATATTTTCTTTTAAATCTTTCCCCCAAAATGATGATAACTTATTAAAAATAGATTCTTTAAATTTTTTAATGATAGCTTTATGTTCTTGAAACTCCAATTTCAACCTAAAAACCTTTTCAGAAATATGTTTATGAGAATTAGTGATGGCAAAAATATCTAAATTAATTAGGGAGAGTAAACAATTATTTATATTTTCACTTTCAATATCTGGATAAATATTATTAATATTTTCCAATAGAATATCTAAGGTATATTCATCCGTTAAACAGGCAACAGCAGAAGTAATCTTTAAAAAATCTTCTGAATCAATAATCTTAATCCGAGGATTACCAATAGCTAAAATTGATTGATAGTTTTCTGAAGAGTGTAAAAAATTATCATCTAAATAGGGTAAAGGTTCAAAGTTTTCAAGAATAGTATTTTTAAGGGCTAATTTAGTTTGAAACTTATCGGAAGTAACAATTTTTAAATCAGTATCCTTACAGATATATTGTAAAAACTGAATGAATTTAGGTAAACCAATTTTATGAGGATCAAAATCTTCTATTCCATACTTAAATGCCTCTTTTATCACTGATAAATGTATTCCAGAGTGAGATAATTCTCTAACTGCTTCTTTATCCTGAGTAAACCAATTTAAAATAATTTGCGATTTCTTAATAATTTCCTCTCTATTATTACTAGATAACCTTTCCAAAGATTGAGACATTTTTAACACTAAAGGGTTAGTAATTTTTAAATTTTGCTCTACCTCTTTTTTCTCTTCTGTAATATTTTCATTTTCTTCTTCTGGGTCATCTATACCGATAAAATAGTCACACATTGATTCTAATACTTGATTAGTTGATGATTTATAACCACAGGCAATAACATACTTCCCGTATTCGTGTAACTTTCTTGCAACAGCAGAGAAACCACCGTCTCCAGAAACAATCACAAATATATCAATATTATTTCTCACATAAGCTAAATCGATCGCATCTACGGCTAACTGTATATCAGCGGCATTCTTTTTTTGATAGTAGGAAAAACCAAATATTTGTACAGGCTCAATACCTAATTCATTAATTTCTCTTTTCATCACCGACAAACGAGAATCACTCCAATTAGCATAGGCTTTTTGCACTAAAATTCTCTTAACTTTAGGAATTTTTTCTACTTCTTTAAATATATTTTTTAAGGAGATGCTATTAATATAATTCTTGGGCATATTATAGCCTTTCAAAAGGTTCTCAACATCATAAAAAATTGCTGTATTTCCATTCATGAAAAAAATTTGGGTAATCGTTAGATTGATGAGAGCGAGAGAGAAGAGGTTTAAGAGTTAAGAGTTAGTTCGGGGCGAATGGCCATTCGCCTGTACAAGAGTTAGAAGTTATTAATTATCAACTATTTACCTTTGCCCTCCCCCTCTCGAGGGCGGCTAAAGGGGGGTTTGCCCTTTGCCCCTTACCTCATTTAAAGAGATTTTATCGTTTTTAAGGCTTCATCCACATGGGCTTTAAAATCCATCATTGAATTAAAGATATGTCTGACAATTCCTTCTTTATCAATGACGTAGGTGACTCTACCGGGTAATAAAAATAACACATTTGGCACATCAAAAAGTTTTCTTACTTTTCCCTGACTATCACTGAGTAAAATAAAGGGTAATTGATATTTACTGGCAAATTGTTGATGAGATTGAGGGGAGTCACTACTAATGCCGATTACTTCTGCACCCGCTTCTTTAAATTCTTCATAGCTATCTCTAAAGGTGCAAGATTCTATGGTACAACCCGGAGTGTCATCTTTAGGATAAAAATAGATAACCACGGATTTTTTCCCCAGAAAATCGCTCAAACTAACGTTTTTACCCTCCGCAGAGGGTAAAGTAAAATCAGGAGCGCGATCGCCAACATTTAAACTTGTCATATAATTTAGAATTAATTGCGATAATAATAATTTAACTTAATAATCAATTGTATCGAAAGACTGGTAAGAGTTAAGATAGAAAACGGACGTTTAAGAGTATTAGATAAAAAACATACTTTCTATGAATCTCATATTTGCCTCATTTTATCGTTTTTTGCCTTTAGAAAACTTAGAAGATTTACAGGCCGAATTTTTGCAGTGGTGTCAAGAAGGAGAAATAAAAGGAACTATTTTAATCGCCAAGGAAGGAATTAATGCCAATATTGTTGGAGAAAAAGAGCCATTAAAAGAAGTTATTGAAAAGATCCAAAAAAAACTTAATTGTGATGAGTGGGAAATAAAATATTCTGATGTAGAAATAATGCCTTTTGCTAGGATGAAAGTCAAAATAAAAAAAGAAATCATTACTTTTGGTATTCCTGACGCTGATCCCAATAAACAAGTGGGAACTTATATTAAACCTAAAGATTGGAATAATTTAATTTCTCAACCCGATGTAAAATTAGTGGATACCCGTAATGAATATGAAGTTCAAATCGGCACTTTTAAAGGGGCAGAAAATCCCCATATTGACTCTTTTACAGAATTAAATAAATATATTGAAGAACATTTAAACCCGGAAAAAGATCAAAAAGTGGCGATGTTTTGCACTGGGGGAATTCGTTGCGAAAAAGTGACGGCGTTAATGTTAAGTAAAGGTTTTAAAGAAGTTTATCATCTACAAGGAGGAATCCTTAAATATTTACAAGAAATTCCCCCTGAAGAAAGTCTCTGGGAAGGAGAATGTTTCGTGTTTGATGAAAGGGTGGCTGTTAAACATGGTTTAGAGAAAGGAAGTTATAAATTGTGTCCTGAAACTGGCGAACCAATACCCGTATAGCTAGAGTTCGGAGTTCGGAGTTAGAATGCAATGAAGAATTACCATGCTTTTGCTTCAAATTCAGGGGGATTGAGAATACCCACAGTTTCTCCTTTTTGTGATAGTACAAATAAACCTTGTCTATCAGCGTATTTATCTGCTCCTTCTTCGATTTCGATTCCTGCTACTGCACCATATAATTTTTTTTGATTATATTCAGGGAAAAACAGGCGAAATCTCTTTAAATCTGCCATTAAATCTTTTACATCTTCCACTCCTAAACTGCTTTTCACTTCTATCACTAACACTGAGTCTTGATTTGTGACTAAAACATCTATTTCTAAGGTATCACTATTAATACGTTTTCTAACTCTTTGACTAACTTGATGAACATCAATTCCTCGACTCAAGAAGATAGTTTCACAGGCTGGTGCAACCATATTTTCCACAAAACGCCCCCATTTACCACCAAGGGTGCTAATTTGCTTATTTACAGCACTAATTTGTCTGTTGGTTTCTTGGATGAGTTGCTGGAATTTACGATCGCTTTCTTGGAAACGTTGTTCGCTTTCTTGGCTAAGTCGCTGGAATTTGCGTTCGGTTTCTTGGCTAAGTTGCTTGGTTTTTTTTTGAGCTTCTGCTAATTCTGCTAAAATCCTCCAAATATCATCGGCGGTGGTTGTCATAATTTGTTGGTTGATTTAACACTACTACACTTCATTTTATCTTCTTGATTAAGATACTTGTTTATGTCCAAGTTTGAGGAAAATTGTTTCTAAATCTTCTTTCTCACAATGGAAATCTGCGATCGCAACTCCTGCTATAATCAAATTTTTTAAAAGTAAGGCACTATCTTTCTGATTGCCTGTAAATTCTAGTTTATACCGTTGTCCATCCGCTAGTTTTTCCCATGCTCTGACGGAAGGGCAATTTCTTAATTCCCCGATGAGTTTATCTTCTCCTTCTAAAATGGTAATCAGGATTAATTGACGGCTCAAACGCTCATACAATTGAGCTAAAGAGGTACTTTCCACTAAAAAACCTAATTCCATTATTCCCACCGATGTACATAATTCCGCTAAGTCTGATAAAACGTGAGATGATATTAAAATCGTCATTCCTGCCTGTTGTAGTTGTTTAATGGTTTCCCGAAATTCCATCCGTGCAATGGGATCTAGTCCAGATACAGGCTCATCCAACAATAACACTACAGGTTGATGAATAATAGTTCTAGCAAGGCTTAAGCGTTGTTTCATGCCCCTTGAAAGAGTAGCAATTTCGGCATTGCGTTTATATTCTAACTGTACTAATTCCAATACATCCGATAAACGGCGGTATCTTTCTGAAGCAGGTATATTGTACAATCGCCCAAAATATTCGAGGTAATCAATCACCGTTAAATCATCGTAGAGAGGAAAATCATCGGGAAGGTAGCCCAAATATTTTTTCAAATGGGAATTACTATTGTCCGTTAAGAGGCGATCGCCATAGAGATAAATTTCTCCCTTAGTGGGAGTTTCCGCCGCCGCTAACATTCGAATTAAAGTGGTTTTTCCCGCACCATTTGGACCTATTAAACCATAAACATCCCCTTTCTTTATTTGTAAATCCACATCGTTAACGGCAATATGTTTATCAAATCTTTTCGTTAAGCCAAGGGTTGTAATAGCTGATTCAGGAGCAATTATCTGTTGCATAATATTAAGATCTGGAAATAATCCTAGTCTAATGGGTATCAGAGGGTTTAGATTGAAAGATTGTAAGTTATTTTAATTATTTATTAACAATTCCATCATGGCAAAAGTTGAGACTAATTCGGAAAAAATTGTTCCCACTTTACCCCCAGAAAATGCCAAAGCAAGGGTAAGTGAATTTATGAAAACTATACAAGAGGAAATCTGTGCAGGATTAGAAGCCCTAGACGGCAAAGGTAAGTTTAAAGAAGATAGTTGGGAAAGAGAGGAAGGAGGGGGAGGAAGATCCCGTGTAATGACTGATGGAGATGTGTTTGAGCAAGGCGGAGTTAATTTTTCTGAGGTTTGGGGTAATCATTTACCTCCTAGTATTTTAAAACAACGTCCTGAAGCAGAAGGTCATTCTTTCTATGCTACAGGTACATCTATGGTGCTACACCCCAAAAATCCCTATATCCCTACAGTGCATTTGAACTATCGTTACTTTGAAGCCGGTCCAGTGTGGTGGTTTGGTGGTGGTGCGGATTTAACACCCTATTACCCTTTTGCTGAGGATGCCAAGCATTTTCATTCTACCTTCAAAAAAACCTGTGATCAACATCATCCCGAATATTATCCCGTGTTTAAACGTTGGTGCGACGAATACTTTTTCTTAAAACACCGCAACGAAACCAGAGGAGTTGGAGGACTCTTTTTCGACTACCAAGATGGAACAGATCCGCTATACAGAGGTCCTCATCCCGATAAAGCCGCCGCTACCTATAGTAATCAATTACCTCCTCAACCTCAACGTAGTTGGGAAGAAATTTTTGCTTTTGTGCAAGATTGTGGTAGAACATTTTTACCAGCTTATGTACCCATTGCGGAAAAACGTCGTGACACCGAATATGGAGAAAGAGAGCGTCATTTCCAACTATACCGCCGAGGTAGATATGTAGAATTTAACTTGGTTTACGATAGAGGCACAATTTTCGGTTTACAAACCAATGGTAGAACAGAATCGATTTTGATGTCATTACCTCCCCTTGTGCGTTGGGAATATAACTACAAACCCGAACCTAACACTCCCGAAGCCCAACTATATGAAGTCTTCTTAAAACCTCAAAATTGGGCAGAATAAAACAAAACCTAAGTCTATGGTTACAGCCATATAAATTTTTTAGGGTGGGCATTGCCCACCAATTACTATTGAAATAAAAGTTACTATTATGAAAAACTGATGGCTTTTCTACGCTTAATTACGATAACTTACTCTGACAATTCTGAAAATGGCTGAAAAGCTAACAGTGTTAAGAATCAAACCATATGCTTAAATGAAAATGCCCAAAATATTTTTCCTAAATCATGAAATTTCATCTATCTAGCATAATTCAGATTTTCTTTGTCAGATTTAATAGATTATTTCCCTCTCATAAAATTGAAGCATTTGAAGCTATTATGATTTTAGCAATCAGTCATGCCTATGGCTGTTTTAATCCTAAATAATTGGCAGATTTCTTAGGAGTTAATCATCAAAAAATATATGCAGAAATTTCTTCATGGACATTATACAAGCTCCAAAAAGTTTTAAAATTATTGATGGTCAATGTGGCAGTAGAACAGTTACAAATTATTGAAAAAAAGAGTAATTCTACACAGTCAAGGGCAAAGATAACACTTGCCGTAGATGATAGTGTTATTGACAGAGTAGGAAAGAGGTTACGCCGTACATTTACTTGGTATAGTGGACGTTAGAAAAAAGTAGTAAATGGACAAAATATATTAGGAATCATATTAACAATCAATGGAAAAGCAATACCCATTGGATTAAAATATTGCTCCAAACAGGGAAGAAAAAATACGGATAAACCAAGTGTTTTAATTGCGATGTTAAAGGAAATTAAAGAAGAATGTCTCAAAGAAAATATCAATATTAGTAAATATCCTATTACTCTCGATTCTTGGGATGTATCAAAACAATTAAAAGAACAATTAGATGAACTAGGATTCACCAAAATTATTATGGCAGGGAAAAGTAGTTATGTATTTGAAGGAGAAGATTTTAAAGGAAAAGGAAGTGAATGGAAAAAAAGAGTGGATTATCAAGAAAATCAATGGGGAATAGATGTGCCTTGTGTGAGAAAACAATTGTCAAATCCGACTTTTGGGGAGTTAAATTTGTGGTTCTTCTACAGTGATTATGATAAATTAACAGAAAATAACTTCCATAACCTTTATTGAATAGTGTTTATAGTAAAACAAAAACTAAAAGTTTATAAATTATTATTTAATAATCCCCTATTGCCTATTGCCTCTTGCCTCTTGCCTACCCTAACTAATAATTTACATACTCAAAGTGATAGAGCCAAATTTGTTATTTTTTCAAAAAAGTAATAGTAGTTGTTATTTATTGATGGATTTAAGTAGTATATCGTTGAGAGGAGTAGAAATATGGCGGATATGGTCTGCACACAATATTATTGAACAGTTTTGGAAAATGTTAAAATCGGTACTAAAAATTGCGGAGATGAAATTAAGGAAACAGGGAATTTATATAGGATTATTAATTAAAGTAATAATGTATTTAATACTGTTATCAATGCAGTTTATGCCTAGTTTAAGTCGTTTATCATTGACGCAAATAATGAAAAAAATAGAATCAACAACTAAGTTACCTGATGTAATTAAAGAGCATTTTCAGCACGATTTTCTAGGGGTTTCAGCTATGGCATAGCTTTTCAGGGTTTTTGTTTGGAATTATCAGTTTAAAATAAAGTCGTATATTAAAAAATAAAGTTATATAATTTTAAACAAAGTTGGAAACCGAATAATAAAGTTAGAAACTAGAGAATAAAGTTGGAAACTAAATAATCCCTTTTTTGTCATGTTCCGAGATAAAATAATAGAAGAAAAAGAGAAATGGAACTTGGGAGGCTTAGATGA
Source organism: Cyanobacterium aponinum PCC 10605 (assembly GCF_000317675.1). Lineage (NCBI taxonomy): Bacteria > Bacillati > Cyanobacteriota > Cyanophyceae > Chroococcales > Geminocystaceae > Cyanobacterium > Cyanobacterium aponinum. The sequence continues at coordinate 2,853,075 of NC_019776.1, read as the reverse complement.
TAATGGATGTAGCAGAGCAAGTTAGTAAACATTTGCCTCGAACTCCAGAACCCACTATACCTTTAGTGGATCAATAGAATAGTGGATCAATAGAAGATTAAATAAATTAGTAGAGATATTGCAGGGGAAAAAAATCATTCTCATAGTAGATGAAACAGGAGATAGAAAAAAAGGTAATAAAACAGACTATACTGCTCGACAATATTTAGGAAATGTGGGGAAAATAGATCAAGGAATAGTTTCAGTTAATGTCTATGGTGTTTATCAGAATATAACCTTTCCATTAATGACAAAAATATATAAACCAAAGTCAAGATTAAAAGTAGGAGATAAATATAAAACAAAGACAGCAATAGCAGGAGAAATGGTAAGAGAATTAAAGGAATTAGGATTAGAAATAGAAATAGTGTTAGCAGATAGCTTATATGGTGAAAGTAGTAGTTTTTTGGAAGTATTAGAAGAGTTAAAACTGGAATATGTGGTATCGATTAGAAAGAATCATGGGGTGTGGATGGGAGCAAATGAAAGAGTTAGAGCAAATAAATGGTGTAAATTTACTAGGACATTTAGGGATGGAAAAAGAGAAACAAGATACATAAGAGAAATAATTTATGGAAAAAAAAGGAGAATAACATACTGGGAAATGACCACAGATACAGAAAATTTACCGAAAAATTCAACAAGTTTTGTGAGGACAAATTGTCAGGGAAATTTGAAGAAAAGATTAGGAGATTTGTATGGTCAAAGGACATGGGTAGAATATGGATTTAGACAATGTAAACAAGAATTAGGATGGAAAGATTATCGACTAACAAAAATAGAAAGTATTGAGAAATGGTGGGGACTAATAAATAGTGTTTATACCATGGTAAGTTTACAAACAAAACCATTGAGAGAATTACTATTTTCAGAAGAAGAAAAGAAAGAGGAAATAGAAGAAAAAGAGCAAATAAATAGTTGGAAAACAAGTTTAAAGAAAATAATGATGATGATTGAGCCATTAGTCTTATTTTGGTTAATAACACCATGGTTAAAAATGGTAAATTCATCAGGATTATTAGAAGGATTGAATAATTTATTATCGATCACTCATGGTTCTAAATTATATTTTCCTATAGGATAATTGTTTCTATTTTTTGATAGTTGATTCGGAGTTTGACAAAAGAGGGATAACCAAAATTTCTCTAGTTTTTGCTACTTCTTTATCAAACGCTATATTTACAGAACACATTTGTCGAAATTTGAACGTCTCTAAGACAATAAACGGCGTGTTTTTATTATAATTCCTTATCTCTTTGTTTTTTTGCTTGTCTCAAATACTCTTGTCCTGCCCCGACGACAAAACCAATAGCGAATCCAGCCCTACCATACGATCGCACCCAATTACGATAAACGACTCGATCGTACTTTAAACTTGTTTCATTGGCTTGTCCATACTTAGCAATGCCGACACCGGCGACAAAACCAATCATCCCCGTAATGATAGCTGAAAATAAAATACGCTTTCCATTCATAATTATATTGGGAGAATTAAAAATACAGATGGGGATAGGAAAAGGAAAAAAAATACAAATTATTACCTCGTTGAGTGCAATCTATAACGATAATCACTTGGTGTTACGCCTGTCCATCGCTTAAATGATCTTGTAAAACTATTGATTTCACTGTAATGAAGTTCAAAGGCAATTTCCCCAATGGGTATATTAGTATCTTTCAACCATTCCACCGCTAATTGAAATCGAACTTGATCTAATAAATGAAAGTAACTTAAACCTCGATCCCCTAAACACCTTTGCAAACTCCTTTTACTCATCCCGATCGCATCAGCGATAGTTTGTATCTGAATATTACCACCCAATAATTGAGAGCGAATTAATTGTTGCAATGCTTTACTAAAATCAACATCAGGAGAGGAGGAAATCAAATGTTCGTATAAGTCTTGCTCCTCATTATAATCAATATTCTGAGACTCCCTTTTAAGGGGTAAATAGAGGACATTCTTCGAAATGCCAATAGAATTATACCGTTGATTAAAATGTATTCGAGACCGGGAAAATAAATCTATGTCAGATAATCCTTTCACTGTTTGTCCTTGAAAATACAAATCCGTGGGATACCAGTCAAAACCAATCATTGATCGTATTGCCTGAAAGTGAAGAAAAAAGGCATAATAACCCCCTTGTCGGTTTTTATCGTATTGAAGATTAGGATATTGATGATTAAACCAAATAACATCATTCTCTTCCTTTAACCATACCCTTACTCCTGAACTATAAGTTTTACTTAATAAAGTAATAATGGTTCTTAACAAATCATAACCCGTAAAAGACTGACGAAGAATCTTACCAAATAAACCCAGATCCTCTATTTCTAGTTTTTCACTAGCCAAAACTCCCAAGTAATCAATCCCCTGACGATGAGCAAAAGAGTCGATCGCATTAAAGACTTGGTGAAGAGAAAGTAAGTTTTCAGGTTGAGAGAAAATATTTTCGGGAATAGTGCTTTTGTAAAAAAAATTCTCTAAAGGAATACTGTTTTCATGGAGAAATTTAAGCAGAGGAAAAAGACTATTGGCTCGAACTAAAGGTAAATTTTTCATAGATTTAGTCTCCATTTATTCCCCTACTCAGGGTCGCTTTTATTTGTTCACACAATCTAACATTCTTATGATCGCCGCCGCCGTATAATCTCTATTGGCAGATTTTTTTGGTGCAAATTTATCGCCCTTTTCATTAAGAGCAGATGCCACATTACAATAAGCTGACATTTGACGGGTTAATTGCAATTCGTACCCAGAAACGTCAGAGAAAGTAATTTCCTTAACAGTAGGAGTCAGAAAAGAGGATTTACCGAGCTTAACTTGCAAAAATTCCGCCGCCCTTCTCAAAAAGTCCACCAATTCAGTTCTAGTAATGTAATCATCAGGGCGAAAATTACCCGTGGCTGAACCTTCAGGCTGAATATTCCACTGAGCCCATGTGATCTTATCATAACTCCAGCGATTTTCATCTACATCTAAATAAGGACGAGTTCTGGTGGTAGGAGCTTCTTTGAGATCAATTTCCGTTAATGTGCCTAAAGCCTCAACAATCATAGAAATAGCCTCTTCTCTCTTTACTGGTTGGTTAGGGCGAAAAGTTTGATTAGGAAAACCAGCAACGATATTTAATTCTGTTGCTCTGTTGATTTCTTGTTCATAAGGATTGCCTTTTATATCTGTAAAAGTTTGTGCTTTTACTCCTGAAATTAAAGTTAAAGATGCAATTCCTGCAACTAATAAATAAGTTATTTTAAAAAACATTTTCTTCTAAAAAGATAATAATAAATTGGTAATAAATTCAATTATGACTTATTTAGAGTTAATCTTGTCATATTATCTTTATTTTTTTACAAAATAGTTTAATATTTTTTGTCTTTATATTTTTTAATATATTTGGCACAAAATGATGAGTCATTTTAGATTTAAAAACTTTAAGATTAACTTAAAAACCATTTTTTTAATCATTAAAGAATTATTAAATTTTTATTAAACTTTAGTATAATTATTATGTTTTCTCCACTAATTTTATTGTCTTTTTTTAGTCTCTTTTTTTGTAGTTTAATAGTCCCCATTAGAGCGGAAACTTGTAAACCCCTTCCCTTAGTTGGGGGAGAAGGAAGCACAGTCACCAAAACCGTTTCTCAACCTACCATTCCCACCCGTTTTGGTAATATTACGAATAGTAATTGGAATACTGATTGGGCTGTACCTGGAGGAGAGAGTTTTAAGCGTTATGTAGTGACGGTTACTTCCAAAGATGATAATAGTTTTGATATAAGGATGTATCTAAAATATAGTGATCAAACGGCTGACGAGTTTTTTAATGAAGAAGGTTACACCGTAAACCCTGATCAACCTTTAAAAGTATCTGCTAATCCTCGAAAAAGCACTCAACCTTATCAAGTTAATTTATTTGTGAATGGCGTGGCTTCTTTTGGTAAAACTTACACCGCAACAGTTATGGGATGTTTTTAGTGGCAATCATTAGGAAAAGATATTTTTAGATGAGTATTTCTAGCACTTTTATTAAACGACCAGTATTAGCTACGGTTTGTTCTTTAGTCATTATCTTAGCAGGTGCGATCGCTTTTCCTTTGTTACCTGTGGCGAAATTACCACAATTAGCACCCACTCAGGTGAAAGTAACTGCCACTTATAATGGTGCGGATGCTAAAACCGCAGAAGACACCGTTACTACCATCATTGAACGGGAAATTAACGGGGTAGAAAATATGAAGTATATTACTTCTAACACCAGTAATGACGGGGTGACGAATATTACCGTTGCTTTTCCCACAAATATCGATCGCAATCAGGCACAAGTTAACGTACAAAATAGGGTATCCTTAGCCGAGCCTCGTTTACCTGACTCCGTGAAACAAACAGGGGTAAAAGTTGATAAAGCCTCCCCGAATATACTTCTTGCCTATGCCTTTTATGCGGACCAAAATGAGCAAGGAAAACCCATCTATGATACGGTATTCGTCAGCAATTACGTTGATCTATTTGTTACGGACGAAATTAAGCGTATTTTTGGGGTAGGATCAATTACCATCTTTGGGGAGCGTAAATATGCCATGCGGATTTGGCTTGACCCTTATAAACTAGCCGCTCGGGATTTATCTGCCAATGACGTAGTCACAGCAATTCAAAATCAAAACTTACAAGTAGGTGCAGGACGTATTGGACAAGAACCCTCTTTATCTGAGCAACAATTTGAAATTCCTTTGCGTAGTTCAGGACGCTTCAAAACTGTAGAAGAAGCTGGAGAAATTGTTATTCAAACAGGAGACAATGGTACTATAATTAGACTGAAGGATGTGGCAAAGATTGAATTAGGGGCAGAAAACTATGATTTAGATGCAAAATACAACAATCAACCTGCCGTCGGTTTTGCAGTGTATCAGTTACCCGGCACAAATGCTTTAGCTACGGGAGAAGCCATTAAGGCTAAAATTGCTGAGTTACAGGAGAATTTTCCCCCCGGTTTAAAGGTTGATGTGGCTTGTGATACCACCGATTTTGTTAATGTAGCCATTGCAGATGTAAAGAATAACACATTCGAGGCAATTTTTTACGCCATTATTACCATTATGATCTTTTTGCAGAATTGGCGTTTAGCCATTATTCCTGCCATTGCTATGCCTGTGGCGATGATTGGTTCACTAGCGGCGGTGTTAGTGTTTGGTTTAGAGTTAAACTTACTAACTCTGTTTGGGATTATTTTGGCAATCGGCACTGTTACCGATGATGCAGTGGTAATTGTGGAAGCGGTGCAAGTCAAAATGTCTGAGGGAATGCAGCCGTTACAAGCCTCTCTCGATGCAATGGAGGAGTTAGGAGGAGCGGTTTTAGCTTCTTCTTTAACCCAGTTAGCTGTATTTGTTCCTGTTATGTTTTTCCCCGGTACAACAGGCATTGTTTATCGACAATTTGCGGTGACATTATCGGCGGCGATCATATTTTCTACTTTTAACGCCCTTACCCTTTCTCCTACTTTATCATCCCTAATTTTACGCCCTCGTAACGCTCCTCCCGATGTTATTGACAAAACATTTAACTTTCTCTTTGGTTGGTTTTTTCGTCTCTTTAATACGGTTTTCGGATGGATTGAAACCGCCTACGGTAACTTCATTAATGCCCTCACTAACGTCAAATCCCTGATTATGATCATTTTCGTGGCAGGGTTAGCGGCAACGGCTTTTATGTACACTGTCATACCGTCTGGGTTTATTCCTGAAGAAGATCAGGGATACTTTTTTATTATTGGTAATTCTCCTTCTAATACTTCCCTTAACTATACCCGTGAGGAGGTAAATAAAGTAAATGGAATTTTAGCAGAAATACCAGAGGTTAAAGGTTATTTAGGCATTGCAGGAACAAGTTTTGATGGTAATAACTATAACAAATACCTGTTTTTCGGGCGTTTAACACCTTGGGAAGAGCGCCCGTCTGCCCCGCAATCTGCTTTCGGAATTTTACGCAAACTGAATCAAGAGTTAAAAGCAACAATGACAGGCTCAAGAGCGGTAGCTGTTAACGCTCCTGCGGTGGATGGTTTGAGTGCTACAGGGGGCTTGGAATTACAGTTGCAAAACCGTACAGGTTTACCGATGGCAAATATGATCGAAGCGGCTCAAAAATACTTAGCTACTGCCAATGAAAGACCAGAATTGCAAGGAGTTTTCACTCAGTTTACCTTCTATACAGATCAACAACAAATCGATCTCAATCGAGATAAAATTAATGCTTTGAATGTGGATGTATCCGAAGTTTTAAACACTTTACAAACCTATATCGGCTCTCGCTATGTTAATGATTTTGTGTTTGCCAATTGATCGTACCGTGTTTATGCCCAAGTTGAATCTGAGTTTCGAGCGAACCCCGAAGATATTAACACTTTATACGTTAACTCCAGGGATGGTCAACAGATCGCCCTCAAAAATTTAATTAATGTGCAGAATATCAACTATCCTCCCACTCTCACCCACTATAACGTTTATTCTTCTGTCAAAATTCAAGCCTCTCCTGCGGGTGGGTTTAGTTCAGGCCAAGCTATCAAAGTAATGGAAGAAGTTGCGACGGAAGTTTTACCGAATGGTATTGGTTATGAATGGACAGGGAGTGCGTTGGAGGAATTATCTGCGGGTAGTGCCACAATTTTGATTTTCGGTTTGGGCTTTGTCTTGGTTTTCCTCGTTTTAGCCGCTCAATATGAAAGTTATATCGATCCTACTATCATCATGTTAACTGTACCTCTTTCCACTTTAGGGGCATTGGTTGCCATCTGGTTGCGATCGAATATGCAACTAGGGGGTTTTTTCCCCGTCATCAGTAACGATATTTACGCTCAAGTGGGTTTACTCATGTTAATCGGTATGGCATCGAAAAACGCCATTCTCATTGTGGAACAAGCTAACTTGAATGTGGATCTTGGTTTTGATTTTACCAAAGCGGCGATCGAGTCTGCTAAATCTCGTTTTCGTCCGATTATGATGACTTCTCTATCGGGAATTGTGGGTTATATCCCTCTAATGATGGCTTCCGGTGCAGGGGCGTTAAGTCGTTGGTCTATCGGTACTGTTAGTTTTGGCGGTTACTTAGTAGCCACAATTTTAAGTTTAGTCATTGCTCCTATTTTATATGTTGTTATTAAAACCTTTGAAAAAAAAGTCTTGGATAGCTAAATGGAAAATAACTCTAAATTGATAAATACTATCATTCGATTTTTTACCATCGGTTTCTTATTGGCTTGGTGTTTTATACTCATTCGCCCGTTTATTATTATCATTCTTTGGGCGGTGATAATCGCGATCGCACTCTTTCCTGTATTTGAGTGGCTAAAAAACCGCCTCGGAGGACGAGCTAAATTATCCGCCATAAGCCTTGCATTAGTTGGAATTGCCATTGTTTTAGGTCCTATCAGTATAATTGCAACGGTTTTGTTTCATAACGCCCAAACGATAGTAGAAGGCATTGACACAGGTACTTTAGTGATACCGCCTCCTTCTCCCGACATTGCCGATATACCAATCATTGGTAAACCCTTGAGTGAACTTTGGCAGTTAGCATCCCTCAACTTAGAAGCATTAATTAGTCAATTCAAAACCCAAATTGTCGAATTTTCTAAAACTCTTTTATTACAAGCAACTAATATCAGTTTAATTTTACTAAAATTTATAATTTCCATCGTAGTTGCGGTGATATTAACACTAAATGCGAAAAGCCTCAATCAAGGAGTAACTTTATTTGTTTTACGATTAGCACCCACCAGAGGAGAAGAATTTATCCAACTGGCAACTACCAGTACCCATTGTGATTATTTTACTGGGGGTAATTGGCGGAACTATTGCCCACGGGATTCTCGGTTTATTTGTAGGTCCTGTAATCTTGATTCTCGGTTATGAATTAGTGGGAGCATGGATAAGGGAAGATTCAAACACTACATAGTAGGTGATAAAAACCCCTTGAACACCCTACAACCATCTTATGGCGGGAAATGCTTACTCTATTCATTATTTCCTTACTAAATACAATTACAATATCAAACTTATGAATTCTTTACGCATCTTATTAACTTGCTCTTTGTTTATAACTTCTAGCTTTGAGTTAGCAGCAAAAATACAGGCTCAAACCGTTCCAGTTATGCCAACAGAAGAAACACCGATAACAACGGAAGAATTACTAACCCAAGTTTGTGATTTTCTCAAAGGTCAACAATTTATCAGTGTGGAAATGGATATTACCTATGACAACGTTCTCACATCAGGTTCAAAAGTTCAATATGGCGGTTACAAAACTGTTTCTGTGCAAAGACCAAATATGGTAAGAGTTGACACCGTAGCGGATCAGGGTAATCGAAATTTTTACTATGATGGTAAGACTATTACTTTGTTTTCTCCTACTCTCAAAGTTTTTGCCACTAAAGAAGCCCCAGCTAATATCGATGAAATGCTTAACACCATTGAGGAAAAGTTGGGCTTTACTATTCCCATGTTTAATTTATTTACCAGTAATCCTTGTGCTGTTTTGGACAATACGGTTGAAGAACCTTTATATATAGGCAGTAACTTAGTTAATCGAGAGGAAACGGATCAAATTCTAATTGTAACGGCAGATTGGGATGGACAACTGTGGATTAGTCAAGATGAAACCCCTTTGGTAAAAAAGGCGATCGTCACCTATAAAAATTTACCCAATGCTCCTCAATATACGGTGTTATTTTCTAATTGGAATTTTAAACCCTCCTTTGCTCCAGACACTTTTACCTTTACCCCCGGTCAGGATAACTTCAAGGTGCAAATATTACCATCTGATTAGTCTTCCTTATTAAGGGGGAATCTATATAACTGTGAAACAGGCATCTTGCTTGTTAAGAATTGGTGGGCAATACCCACCCTGCAAACTTTATATTTACAGGAGTTCATTATGAAACTTACCAATAAACCCTTTATTTTTATCATTACCGTTTTATTAACCATTCTCACTATTTTATCCGATGTCGCTTATGCAGGACGTGGTGGCGGAAGAGGTGGAGGAGGACGAAGTGGTGGTGGTGCTAGAACTAGCAGTGTTCAACGTTCAAGCAGTTCAAGAAGTTCCAGAGGAGGAGGGGCTTCTCCCAGAGTCAGTAGTGGTACTAGCTTACAAAACAGAGGGAATTTAAGCAATTCTTCTAGTCGTCAAAGCTCCCGTCAAAGTAGCCGTAGTAATGCTCAGAGTAATCGAAATGATGTGAGGAGCGATCGACAAAGCACCCGTCAAACGAATCAGGGTGATCGACAATCTAACCGTAGTGATGCTCAGAGTAATCGTCAGGATAATGCGGCAAATCGTCAAGATGACCGCAGTCAAAATCAAGGAAACCGTCAAGAAAACAGAACTGATCGTCAAGGCAATCGTCAAGACGGCATGACAAACCGTCAAAATAACCGCCAAGATTTCGTTAATGATAATTGGTACGGTGGGGGCTGGTATGGTGGAGGCTACTATACTCCACCTGGATGGGGTGCTTGGGCTGGATTAGCAGGATTAACAACGGGATTGATTATTGGTGCTACTGTTAACGAAACTCCACCCTACTATGATACTGTTTACATTGGCTCTAGCAGTTATATTTACTCCGATGGAGTTTATATGCAACCCGTTAACGATAATTATATTGTGGTTGCCCCTCCTACTGGTGTTGTCGTTAACTATCTTCCTGACGGATGTACTCTTATTCAAGATGGTGATTTTCAATATTATGACTGTGCAGGTATTTATTATGAAGCCGTTTATCAAGACGGTGCAACAGTTTATCGAGTCATTGAATATTAGAAGTTTGTAATTGAGGTTGAGTAAACGACACCCAATACAATTTGAGTCAGGAGTTCGGAGTTAAAATTAAGGAAGAATAGTTATTAAAAATCTATTTGAAGAATATTTGAGCCATGAATACTAAAATTATACCTCCAATGGAAAATGGCGATCGCCTCAACAGTATTGAGTTTGAAAAACTGTCCCATACAATCCCTGAAAACGTCAAAACAGAATTAATCAATGGAGTTGTCTATATGGCTGCGACGTTAAGATATGAAGGACATGGTTTGCCCCACAGTTTAATTATTACTTGGTTAGGTTTTTATATGGCAAATACTCCAGGAGTGGAGTTAGCGGATAAAGCCACCGTCAGATTAGACTTAGATAATCAACCTCAACCAGATGCACTTTTAAGGATCAAAAAAGGTGGGCAATCGAGAGTCAGTAAAGATGATTATATCGAAGGTGCTCCAGAATTAATTGTAGAAATAGCAGGTTCAACCGCTTCCTACGATTTACATGATAAATTACAGGTTTATCGTCGTCACGGTGTTAAAGAATATATTGTTTGGCAGGTATATAGCCGAAAAATAGATTGGTTTTATCTCCATGAAGGAAAATATCTCACCTTTGAGCCTGATGGGGAGGGATTAATTGAAAGTAAAGTTTTTCCCGGATTAGTTTTAGCTGTTAATTCTCTTTTAGAGTACAATTTAGCTAAAGTTTTATCCATTTTACAAAAACAACTAAACTCAGAAAAACACTCCTTTTTTATTCAAAAATTACAATAAAATAAACCTTCAAATAATTTTTAAAATGTTACCATTTAACTCGAATCAAATCAAATCAAAGTTATCTTTATTTCTATTGGGATTAGCTTCAGCTTGTTTAACTTTAACTTCTTTACCCGTAAAAGCCGCAGAAAAGCTATTATTTACCTATGGACCAATTAAATTATCTGTGGACGTAGAATCTTTAGAAGTATTTGCTCAAGATGGCACAATTAATGAAGATTTAGAACAATATTTAAAAAGAATTAGCCCCGAAGATCAAGAAAAGTTTAGAGCGGCTTTGAACAAAAAAGTTGATATTGATGGGGTGAAAATATCTCGCTTTTTAAATAGTAACATGGGACAAGATATTCTGCTTCGTCTGGGAAAAGGTATCACCCTTGAAGGAGGAGAAAATGGGGGGATTGCTTTACGAGGAGGAATTATTCAATCAGCTTTAGAGCCATCGGGTTTAACCTTATTAAATGTGTTGAAAAACTATCCTACTAATTTACAAATACAAGGGGAGTTGATTATGGGGGGTGTTGAATACACAGAAAAAGTAATAAAAGCAACGGATCTGCTTGTTACAAGTATGCGCACTTGGACAGAAGAGGAAGCCCGAACAAATACCCCTGTTGACTATAATACCCTGTCGGATATTCGTCAACAAGGAAAATACCAAGTAAAACAGGAAAAATGGCAAGTTACTGATTCTAGTCGCGATCGCAGCTTTTATATAGATGTTTTCGCACCTCAAGGGGTATCGGGAAATATTCCTGTGATCATCTTTTCTCATGGGTTATCTTCTCGCCCAGAGGATTATGCTGAAGGTTTAAACCATTTAGCTTCTCACGGTTTTCTCGTGGCTGCACCTCAACACGTCGGTAGTGATGTGATATACTTTAAAGAAATGTTTGAGGGATTAAATAAAAACGTATTTGACGAAAATGAGTTTATTAATCGCCCCAAAGATATTAGTTTTGTTATTGATGAGTTAGAAAGACGCAATCAAAGTGAATTTCAGGGCAAATTAAATCTCACAAAGGTAGGCGTTTCTGGACATTCTTTCGGTGGTTATACGGCTTTAGCTGTGTCTGGTGCGGCTATTGATTTTGACTATTTACAACAGTCGTGCGATCGCCTCTACAGTGGTTTAAACGTGGCGATTTTATTACAGTGTCAGGCTTTAAATTTACCAAGACAAGACTATCAATTTCAAGATCCCCGTGTCAAAGCCGTATTTGCTGCTAACCCAGTAAATCGCTTTATTTTTGGCAAAAAAGGTATTCGTCAAATTGGTATTCCCGTACTAATGGGATCAGGAAGTGATGATCCTGCAACACCTCCAGCTTTTGAACAAGCTGTACCTTTTACTTGGTTACAAGGCGAAAATAAATATTGGGCATTAATTGAGGGACAAGCCCATGTTAATTTTAGTAAACTTGATGGTGGAATTAAAGAGGCTTTGGATTCTACCCTGCATTTTACTTTTCCCCCTCAAGATTTAATTAGTGCTTATGTGAAGGGGATTACCCTTGCTTTTTTTGAAGTTCATCTCAATAATAATCAAGATTTTCGTCCCTATTTACAGTCGAACTATGCAGAATATCTCAGTACAGATCAACAGTTTAAATTAAGTTTTATTACAAAAGAATCTAGTGATCAATTAAAAGGTGCGATCGACACTTTCCGACGAGAAAATAACATTACTTGGGAAGATGAGTAATAATGGGAGTATCTGCCAATAGCATTAATTGCTCCTCCTACTCTTAATAAACCAAATAAATACACAACATCTTTAGTAAAAGGTGCTCCACCAGTGATTATATCACCACGAAAAACCCTCCTTGCACTTTCGAAGGATTGATCTTCATTACCCTGAGTACGTTCTAAAAAGTAATGATAAACTTGAAGAAAATCAGCACCCTCGATCGCCATTTGAATGGCAAACACACGATCTGCTAATCTCTGAAAGCGATTCAGTTCCATGCTATGACTAATCACTTCGGCAAAAACTGCTAATCCTTCCTGAGTTGCCGTAGTACCAACGTGTCCTTCCCCAAGAATTGGTAATTTTGTTTGTTTTTTACCATTAATGGAGGTTAAAACGTGGATAAACGCTTCATGATTAATCAACTGAATCCCATCTTGTTCAGTAAATCTGGCATCTCGACGAATACGAATTTGTTTAGAAGTAGCTAGGGCATTAGCCGATAATTCATCAACAATAGTAATTTGAGGAGCATCTTCTCCAAAATGGGGATTGATGGCGGTTTCAATTTTATGACTAATATCTTCTGAGGAATAAATTTTAGGCGAATCAATGTCGATTTTCAAGTAATTTAATCTTGCCACACGATCCCTAACACTTTCCGCTAATTGTAAAGGAGTTTGGTCATCGTAGCGTAGTCTTGTGGTTGGTTCTCCGTATGCTTGACGACAGAAAGTAAAGAAGCTAGGTTTACCAACATTTGCCAACATCCTCGCCCCTACTTCGATCGCATTGGCTTGAGTTTCTAACCACATATCCACACGAGAACTTATGGGAAAGATATGTTTTCTGGCTTCTCGAATTATTTCAATGATAGGAGAATCATCAAAGCTACTGTATTCTACTTCAGGTAGTTTTTGAGCTTGATGGGCAAAAAAATCAGCTTTTATTTGGGGATTCCATGCGATCGCTCCTAGAATCCGAATTGGTTTATTCGCCTGTTTTAATAAATTAGCAACAGAACAAATTCTTTCTTGTTCTTTTTCTGTTTTTAAGTCTGTCACATCAATTAACGGCTAGGTGAAAAGAATCCTAACTTTTTTCCTCTTATTTTAACTATAACAATGGATTTTTCATTTCAGTATAGGCAAATAAAAAAATACTTTAAACCCACCTTTTCATATTTCAAGAAAATACACAAGGCTCATAAAAGCAGTAAAAATATTGAGAAAAGTTCAGACAAGTGAGAAATAATAGCATCATTTTCGATCAAGGGATGATGTTTTTTCTGGGCATAGTCTCGGTTAATTTTTTTTGATCATGAAAAGTAAGAAAAAGTAAATAATCTCAAATAGTAGTATTCATAAAATTTTGAGCTATTTATTAAGTTTTATTGGCAAGGTATTGACTTTTTGCTCATTTATTTGATTTCTAGCTAATGCTATTACCCATTCCCTATTGCTCAACGAAAAGAAGTCAAATTTAAACGGGTTGTAAGATTTAAGTTAATTAAAAAATAGTGCAATTAGAGCAAAATTTTACAAGAATTTTCCTTAAGCCAAACAAAAAATCTTAAGCTATAATCAAGCGTATAACTAATTATTAAGAGTTAGTCAGCCTAGTTCCTTAATACTAATCATTTTTCGATTATTAAATAGGAAGCGGGGGAACCAATTTAGGGGCTTATTTTTGGAGTGTTTCCAGAAAAGAACATCTCTCAGTTCTCGTCCGTCAGCTAACCTCGTAGGCATTGAGAGGAGACTAAAGAATAGGTATTTGTAAAAACCTCCAATTCATTAGGTATTCCTAATTGACAAAACTCTTCATCTATAAAATAATCCTTTTTGAATTTGGAGCAATTCAGATTATGAGTGTGAAATATATTAAATAGAATTTGTGATTGATTCTGATTAATTAAATGTGAAATAGTAAAGGGTTTGTAGTGAGGGCTTTAGCCCTTATCTTTAAAAGATTTGAAGTCCCCAAAAGGGCAAATACAAACTTTTGCTTATTTAATTTGAGCTACTTAATAGTATATATTTTTGACTCTTTTTGTCCATTTTTATTAAGTGTTAATTTGTAAAAAAAACCCTTTTCAGAAGAGAAATATCAAGTATTATTTTGAGCTTATCAAATTCTAGTTAAGCTGAATAATTGATTTTCAGATAAAAAAATAAAGTTTCGATCAAGAAAAAGTGGCCTTTTTTAACTGTTAATTATCCACTTATTTACTCTCAAACTGTATTTTATTTCTTCATCAAAACCTAATTCTCAGAACAAACAAAAATATCAAACATGAGCGAACTTTCTAGTATTATTTCCGCCTCAGTTTTTGTTATTGTTATTATTCTGATTATGTCAGAAAAATTGCATTTGACGATCGCAGCTTTATTAGGAGCATTAATTCTGATTTTTACCCATACAATTACTCTTACAGAAGCCGTTGAATTTATCAGTAAAAGCCATGCAACTTTAGTTTTATTTTTTGGTGTAATGGTATTAATTAGGGCATTTGAACCGACCAAAATTTTTGAATATATTGCCACTAAAATGGTAATTATTGCTAAAGGTAGAGGAAAAGTCCTCATATTAGGAATCATTGGAATAACTACCCCCATTTGTGCAGTGCTTCCAAACGCCACAACGGTTATGCTTTTAGCTCCTTTAATCCCTCCCCTAGCAGAAGAAATAGGTGTTAATTTTGTTCCTCTATTAATTCTTATGGTATTTGTAGCTAATAGTGCAGGTTTAATTACATTAGTAGGAGATCCAGCTACTTTTATTGTGGGAGATGCCATAAATATGACATTTCTCGAATATCTACAAAAGTTAACCCTCGGAGGTATTATTGCCGTCGTCAGTGTAGCTATCGTTGCACCTCTCTTATTCCGCAAAATTTGGAATACAAAATTCACCCACCTAGAAGATTTACCTCACCCTCAAGTTAATCATCCTAGAATGTTAATCCTTGGGGCTTTGATCATGGTTTTTGTACTTACATTCTTTGTTATTGGGGATTCTCTTGCCGTACCGATTTCCCCTGCTTCAGTGGCACTACTGGGGGCAACTTTGGCGTTACTATTAGCCCATCACAGTAAAATTGACACAGTACATAATATTCTCAGAGATGTAGATTGGAGTACCCTTATTTTCTTTATGTCCATTTTTGTTTTGATTGGCAGTTTAGAAAAAACAGGGGTAGTGAGCCATTTATCTGGAATATTAGCATTAGTTTTGGGAAAAAATATTTTTGTTGGTTCTATATTATTAGTTTTCGTGGTAGGCATACTATCAAGCGTTGTCCCCAATATTCCTTTAGTGGTTGCGATGGTACCTTTATTAAAAGAATATTTGGTTAATGTTAATTTAGTTGACTCATCAATTCTTGATCCTAACTATACAGGACAACTGCCCCCGGAAGTTTTACCTTTATTTTATGCCATGATGTTTGGAGCAACTTTGGGGGGAAATGGTACTTTAGTTGGTGCTTCTTCTAATATTGTGGCGGCGGGAATTGCAGAACAACATGGAAAGATAATTTCTTTTCACACTTTTTTAAAATATGGATTACCAATAATGACAGTACAATTATTTATTTCTTCAATTTATATTGGATCATTTTGGCTATTTAACTAGGAAAAGGTAAAGTTAAAAGGACAAGGGTAAATAATTAAAAATTAAGAATTAAGAACTTCTAACTCTCATTACTCATTACTTATTTCCTCCTCTCACCCCTTCTCCTGATCACCTCTTCTCCTCAATACTCGGAACTCATTTCCCCATGGTGTGACACTCAAATCAAAAGTCTGTTATTGACTTTCAGATGAAATATTACTATGATAACAATATCCCCCCTATGGGTATATAAAAATATGAGCGATATTAGTTAAAAATCAAATTTGGATTTTTTTTCTGAAAATATTTTAAGATTAAGTAAAGATAAGTAAAGAAATTATAAGCAATTTTGTTAAATCATACCTTGTTATCTCAATTAACCACCTTGTTGCCATCTGTAGGGGAAATTATCTTTGATTTTCTCGTGGGTTGGTGGTGGGACAAAGAAAAGCGTAAAAGGATTCTTCTTTTTTCTTCATCGGCTTTTCTAGTTTCTATTCCTGTGTTTTTCCAAGCTCCTTTGGTGAGGATTTTTCCTTGGTTGAGTTTATTATTAACTTTTGTGTGGGTTGCTTTAAGTTTTCACTGGCGTAAACAACCTGAAACTTACATCTGGGGAGATTTACTCTGGGGTTTTAGTTGGAGTTGGTTGTGTGGTTCAATTTATTGGGGATGGTTAAGATATTATCCTTCTATTCATATTCCGATCGAGGCTATCGGTTTACCTTTCGCTATATGGGGAATTCGTAAGGGATGGGGATTAATAGGTAATTATTTTTATCTTGGTTCTTTAATTGGTACTGCTATTACTGATTTATATTTTTATATTGATGGGTTAATTCCCTACTGGAAAGAGTTAATGGTAACTGATCCTACTCTCGTTAAACCTCTTTTACAAGGTGCGATCGCACAGGTTCAAACAATTTGGGGTATAAGTTGGGCAATTCTATTAGCGAACACTCTTTTAGGAATTAGTTTGTGGGGATTAGTAAAGAAAAAGACTCATCATATAGTTTTTGCTAGTGCCGTTTTGAGTACTATTTTTACTGATGCTTTGTTTTTGGTTGCCGCTTATCTGGGTATTGGTTAACAGGGGCAAAGATGAATAGTGAATTAGTGAATAGTGAATAATGAATAATGAATAGTTGATAATTACTCGTCACTCGTTACTCATTACTTATTTACCCCTCTCACCCCTTCCCCTCATCACCTCATCACCTCATCACCTCATCACCTCATCACCTCATCGCCTCTAAACCCTATACCTGTGTTTATCTAATATTTTTATATACCTCAGTTCGGTTTAAGAATATCCAACAAGGTTAGGTGTCAGGTTGCAGGTTGCAGGTTGCAGGTGGTAGGGGTTTTTAGCAAGGGGCTTAAGCCCCTTGTTTAAGTCAGTTCGGATTAAGGCAATTTTATCGTTGTTTCTAAGAAGCTATAAGGTTTTCTGACTAGGAGAAAATAATGCTTTCAGCTTATCCCGAACTCAGGTTATATTGAAATGAGTCAATATTAATCCTTTATGAAAGTATATATTGAGATCCACAACTATTGAGTTAAAATGAGAAGGAAATATGCAAACATCTAAAACCTATACGAATAGGTGCTTTATTGTCTTTATATCCATAAGTAATAACACTTAGAAATAACCACTATTAGTAAACTATCTGAGGAAAGTTCCATGACTCAAACTTCCCCCCAAGCTGACCGTCAAGAGCAAAAAAAGGCTAATCAAAATCAAGAATTATCCCCCTCTCCATCGACACAAAAACAACCACCAAAACGCCCGACAAATAATCAATCATCTCAAAGTTTAATTCAATGGTGGCAAAGTAAAAATCTTAGGTTTAAAACTTCCTCGATCGCGATCGCATTGGGTTTATTACCCATTATTATTGTTGGGAGTGTAATTGGTGTCACATTAAACCAAGTATTTCGAGCAGAAATCAAAAGAACACAAGAAGAAGAAGCCCAAATCATTAGCCAAGATTTTGATTTAATCATTGGAGACCGTTTTGCCCAAGTTCAGGGTATGGCGCAAGTAATACCCGAATTGTCTTCTTATCAACAACAAGATAAAGCAAGATTACAAAAACGGTTGAGTGACTTTCAAACTTTATATAAATACTTTGACAGTATTGCAGTATTTGATGCACAAGTTAATGCACTAGCAGAAAGCAATGGACGCTCCATGCCCAACCATAGTGAAAGAACCTATATTCAACAAGCGAGACAGGCAAAAGGAACTATTGTCAGTGAACCAATTATTTCTGAATGGGATGGTACTTACGGAGTTTATTTTGCTTCCGCTCTTATAGATCCTAATACTAATCAAATTACAGGCTATTTGAGGGCAAGAGTCCCTGTGGAGGAACTGCAAAAGTTTATTGCGAGAAATGAAACTGTCGAAGGTAGCGGAGAAAATATTTACCTTGTTGACGGGAATAGTCAAATATTTTTATCCTCTGATACTATCTACTCGACTAACGTTTCCACCACAGGAAAAACCACCACAGAAAGTACAAAAGAATCTGTAAAATCTCTCGAACAAGTATTTCCGCAATTGAGATGGCAAGATTCATCTGATCAAGGAATCACTGTCGAAGATAGAAATCAAATTACAAAAACCAACCAGGTAGTTACCTATGCTCCTATTGAGGTTGATTTAGGAACTAATCCTTTAAATTGGGGATTGGTTTTAGCGGGAGATACAAGTGTTATCCTCGCTCCTGTTAATCGCATTACAACTTTCATCTTTCTGGGGATTTTAATTTCTGGGGGGGTAGTTGGTTATATTGCCTATACCAGTGCAGGATTAATTGTTAATCCCATCGAAAAAACTTCAAAAACAATTAAACAGATTGCGGAAGGAGATTTAGACGCATCTTTAGATATTAAAGGAGATGATGAGATTGCCCAGTTAGGTAATAGTGTCAATAACATGACCTATCAGTTGAAAAACTTACTTGTAGAGCAACAAATCTTAGCCAGTCAGTCTAATTTACTCAAGAATATTACCCTAGAGATGACAAAGGCTTTTAATGTCAATGAAGTTTTTGAAATTGCTGTTAGAGAGATTCGTCAAGCACTACAGAGCGATCGCGTCATTGTCTATAGTTTTGATGATAATTGGCAAGGAACAATTATTGCAGAGTCAGTCAACTCTAACTACCCTCAATCATTGGGGGCAAAAATTCATGATCCTTGTTTTGAGGATAAATACGTTGATAAGTATCTACAAGGCAGAGTTCAAGCAACCCCAGATATTTATAAAGCTGGACTAACAGAATGTCATCTTCAACAATTAGAACCCTTTGCCGTAAAAGCTAATTTAGTTGCTCCTATCATTGTAGAGAATAGACTTCTTGGCTTATTAATTGCCCATCAATGTTCAAGCCCTAGAAATTGGACATCTCAAGAAATTGACTTTTTCGGACAAACCGCAACTCAAATGGGACCTGCTTTACAAAGGGTTATTTTATTAGAATCTCAGCAACTAGATACTTTGTTATCTCAACAATTAAAAGACATTACTTTCAAAGTAGCCGAAGCGTTAAATCAAGATAAAGTGTTTGAAGTGGCAACAAATATGGGTAGAGAAGCCCTAAATGCCAGCCGAGTAATTATTTACACTTTTGATGAGGATTGGAAAGGTACAGTTATTGTTGAATCTGTTGATCCAAAATACCCCAAGGCACTAGGATCAAAAATAAAAGATCCTTGTTTTGCTGATAAATACGTTGATAAGTATAAACAAGGTAGAGTTCAAGCCACCAACAACATTTATACAGCCGGTTTAACCAGTTGTCATATTCAACAGCTAGAACCTTTTGAAGTAAAAGCTAATTTAGTTACCCCGATTATTGTGGATGGTGAACTACTAGGCTTATTAATTGCTCATCAATGTGATAAACCTCGTCAATGGACTCCTTCTGAATGCAATTTCTTGTCTCAATTAGCAACTCAAATTGGCCCCGCTTTAGAAAGAATCAGACTTTTAAATAAGCAACAAGAATCTGAGTTAGAACAAAGAAAAGCACGGGAAACCATGCAACAAAGAGCATTAGAATTATTAATGCAGGTTGATCCTGTTTCTCAAGGAGATTTAACCATTCGGGCAACAGTAACAGAAGATGAAATCGGTACGATTGCTGACTCTTATAACGCCACCATTGAAAGTTTAAGAAAAATTGTAACTCAGGTACAAGGAGGTACAAAGGCAGTTAATCAGGTTGTTACGGAGCAAAACAACTATGTAGAAAATCTAGCACAAGAAGTAATTCGTCAGGCGGATGATATTAACGTTGCCTTGGAAAAAATTCAGATTTTGGCTTTTTCGGCTCGTACAGTATTAGATAATGCAGAACAAGCAGAAGAGGCGGTAAAACAAGCAAACCGCAGTGTAGAAGAAGGAGAAGTTGCTATGAACCGCACAGTGGACGGTATTTTGGCAATTCGAGAAACAGTAGCCGAAACAGCGAAAAAAGTAAAAAGATTAGGAGAGTCAACTCAAAAAATTTCTAAGGTAGTTAACCTGATTGGTAGTTTTGCGGACCAAACTAACCTCTTGGCGTTGAATGCTTCCATCGAGGCGGCGCACGCAGGGGAAGAAGGACGAGGTTTTGCGGTGGTAGCCGAAGAAGTTCGTTCCCTCGCTCGTCAGTCTGCTGAAGCGACGGCGGAAATTGAAAAAGTGGTTGCGGAAATTCAAGAAGAAACCAACGAAGTTGTCAAAGCGATGGAAACTGGTACTGAGCAGGTAGTCGAAGGGACAAAACTGGTGGAAGAAACCCGTCAAAGTCTGAACGATATTACAGCCGCATCTGCTTTAATTAGTCAACTGGTAACTGCGATCGCAGCTTCGGCGGCAGAACAATCTCAAACCTCTGAATCCATTACCGAAACTATGGCAGAGGTAGCAGGAATTTCCAATGATACTTCTAATGCAGTGACTCAAGTGGCTCGTAGTTTTAAAAAGTTACAAAAAGTTGCTGATAGTTTACAAGACACCATTAGTAAGTTTAAGGTTAGCTAGAGGTTCGAATTTCGGAGTTTTTTAAAGTAGGGGAGTACGGAGAATTAAAAATTCAGAAATTTTCTAACACCCGAAACCTGAAACCTGACACCTATTTTCTACATTACTCATTACTCATTACTTTCCATGACTCAAGCACCAGAAAAACCAAGTTTACAATCAACCACTCAGGAAAAAGGAAATACTTCTCCTGTTTATGCCACAAGAAATCAAAAAACCCCTCCTGTGAATACAACCCCCCCCGTGGTGAAATGGTTTTATGATTTATCCATTCGTAAAAAACAATTGTTAGTAGTAGTAGGAGCTCAAGCCATTTCTTTTGCCGTACTTTTAGGAGTAGGTGTTTTAGAAATTGTTACAGGTGGTAGAGAGCAACTTATTAACCAATCAATTTCTGAGCTAGAAGCCACCAAGATTAACTACGACATTAAAATTAATCAGATGGGCTTCGGTTTTCGGGGACAATCGGATAACGTTGCAATTATCAACGCCGCTTTAACTCGTGCTAATGGTAATAGTTTGACTCCCACTCAACAAAGTTTAGTGAAACAAATTCTTCAAAATGAAATTACTGCTCGTAATATTGAGTATGCTACTTTAGTGGGAAGAGATCAGAGAATAATTGTTAGTGCTAATAATAATCGGGCAGGGGAGGTTTTTGATCCCAATGGCTTAGTTTCTCAAGTAATTAATAATCCCCAACAAATCAAAACTACTGAAATTGTTTCTTGGCAAGATTTACAAGCAGAAAATCCTCCTTTGTTGCCTCGTCTAATTCCTAATCAAGATGTGGTTATTCGTTATACTTTTACTCCTGTTTTTAACCCCAACAATCGGGATCAAGTGATAGGGGTGTTAGTTTCTGGAGACGTGGTTAACGGGAAATATTCCATTGTATTTGATACGATTAATGAGTTTAAGGGGGGGTATAGTGCGGTTTATCAGGTTAACTCCGAAGATAATATCTCTTTAGCTAGTTCTGCTACCAATAATGAAGATACAACGAATCAGCTAATTGCTAGTCAAAAATTATTGGAGTTAGCATTAGAAAATCCCAATCAAATTGTTTCTTTCAGAGATAAAGTAGGGGACGAAACTTTTACTTTTACTGCCCAGACCATTCAAAATAAAGCCGGTGAACCTGTGGCCATTTTAGTACGGGGGACTCCTGAAAAAGCACTTAATCAAATTATTGCCAATAGCCTTAAAACTCAAGGACAAACGGCACTAATCGTATTAATTCTTAATTTTATTCTGATAATTGTTTTAGGAAGAGTTATTGCAAATCGTTTAGAACAGTTACAAAAAACGACCACTCAATTTGCTGAAGGTAACTATCGAGTAAGGGCAAATATTGTTGGACAGGATGAAATTGGTGATTTAGCGGATACATTTAATTTACTCGCAGAAAATATTGAAAGTAATGAAACTTTACTTTTATTAGATGCAGAAAAAGCCAGTTTATTCCAAGAAATTACGGGGGCAAGGGTAGTTGATGAAGATGATATTAATCAAGTGTTCGATCGCAGTTTACCAAAAGCAAAAGAAATTTTAGAAGTTGATCGTCTTGTTATCTATCGCTTTAAGCCTAATTGGAGTGGTTATATTAGCAATGAAGCAGGAGATCCAGATTTACCCAGTGCTTTGAGTGAGCAGTTAAATGATCCTTGTATTCCTTTATCCTTAAGGGATTCTTATATAAACGGTAGGGTTGTGGCAACAGAAAATGTTTATACCGCAGGGTTTGCTCCTGAACATGAAGCCTTGATGCACCGCTTACAAATCAAATCCAATTTAGTTATTCCCATCATCAGTCAAGGACAACTATTTGCTTTATTGATTGCCCATCATTGTCGTCAACATCATCAATGGCAAGAAAAAGAAATCTCTTTCTTAAGTCAAATTGCTTTACGATACGGAGTAATTTTAGACCGGGTTAATATCTTAAAAGCCCAAATGACTTCGGCAACTCGTGCAGAACAACTCAAAGAAATAACCCTTAATTTAGCTGAAGGTTTAAGTCCGCAGGAGGTTATGGATACCGCAGTTTTAGAGACTCGTAAAGTATTGAGATGCGATCGCTCTATTGTTTATGAATTTGATGAAAAATGGCAAGGTACAATCATTGCTGAATCTGTAGCAGAAGGCTATCCTCAAGCCCTCGGTGCGAAAATCCATGATCCTTGTTTTGAAGAAGAATATGTAGAAAAATATTTGCAGGGCAGAGTTCAAGCAACTCCAGATATTCACAATGCAGGATTAACTTTATGTCACCTAAAACAATTAGATCCTTTTGAGGTAAAAGCCAACTTAGTTGCCCCCATTATCGTTAACCGTAAATTAATCGGCTTATTGATTTGTCACCAATGTTCAAACATAAGAGAATGGGAACCCTCAGAAATTGACTTTATGACTCAAGTTGCCACTCAAGTAGGACTAGCTTTAGAAAGAGTCAAATTGATTGACTTACAGTTACAGGCAGAGCAAGAACAAAGACAGGCAAAAGAGTTATTACAACAAAGAGCGTTAGAACTATTAATGCAAGTTGACCCTGTTTCTAAAGGGGATCTAACCATTCGTGCCACTGTTACGGAAGATGAAATCGGTACGATTGCTGACTCTTATAACGCCACCATTGAAAGTTTAAGACAAATTGTATCCCAAGTACAAAATGCGGCGTTAGAAGTAGCTCAAACTACCAGTAATAATGAAAGTGACATGGAAATTCTGCGCTTAGAAATTGCTGAACAGGTAGAAAATATTGCTCAAGCCTTACAAACGGTAAATGCTATGAGTCGTTCTAGTAAAATTGTGGCAGAAAGTGCGGAACAAGCGGAAGAAGCCCTAATCAAAGCTCAAGAAAGCGTTGCTGTGGGAGATTCAGCAATGAATAAAACCGTGCGCTCAATTATGGATATTCGTGCCACTGTACAACAAGCCGCAGATCAGGTTAAAAAACTAGGGGATACCACAGAAAATATTTCCAATTTCGTGTCTCTGATTGGCAGATTTGCCGCTCAAACACACCTTTTGGCTTTGAAAGCCTCCATTGAAGCGGCACGAGCTGGAGAGCAAGGACAGGGCTTTGCGGTGATTGCTGATGAGGTTCGGGCTTTAGCGACTCAGTCTGCTCAGGCAACGGCTGACATTGACAAGTTAGTGACGGACATTCTTTCAGAAACAAAGGTGGTGGTAACTTCCATGGAAGAGGGCAATGAATTAGTTGTTGAGGGTAGTAAACTGGTAGAGGAAACCCGCCAGAGTCTTAACCAAATTACCGCCGCTACCGTACAGATTAACGAGTTAGTAGAAGCGATCGCGGCTGCAGCATTTGAACAGTCAGAAAACTCGGAGGAAGTTAGTATCACAATGGGAGATGTGGCAAAGGTAGCTGAAAAAACTAATTCTTCGGTAACTCAACTTTCTCAATCCTTTATTCAGTTAAGGTCTCTTGCTAGAAAATTAGAGTCTGATGTGGCTAAATTTAAGGTCAGTTAGAAAAGGGCAGTTAAGAATTAGTAATTAACCTCAGTTCGGTTTAAGAATATCCGATAAGGTTAGGTGTCAGGTGTCAGGTGTCAGGTGTCAGGTTGCAGGTTGCAGGTGGTAGGGGTTGAATATATTGAACGTCAGTTCGGATTAATGATTTGGTTAATTGGTGGCACATCTGAAAGTGTAATTATTGCTCGTTTATTGTCTGATTTAAAGCAAGATTTTGTGGTGACTGTTACCACTGATTCTGCTTGTAAGTTATATGAGAATATTAATGATATTCAAGTTGTTGTCACTAAGTTATCTTTGGCACAGATGAGGTATTTTATTTCTGTTTGGCAAGTTTTTGCTATTATCGATGCCTCTCACCCCTTTGCTCTTGAGGTTTCCCAAAATGCAATCCACTTAGTCACTTCTTCTCAGGGCTTATGTTTATCTTATCTTCGTTATGAAAGAGAAACGGTAACTACTAACAACCACAAAAATGTTTTTTATTATCCAGATTTACAGTCTTTATTGTCAGATAATTGGATTTTAAAGCAAAAAAAGGTTTTATTAACTATAGGAGCAAAATATTTACACTTATTTAAACCTTATCACCATCAGGCTCAATTTTATGCTCGTATCCTTCCCTATCAATCTTCTTTGGAATTGGCTGAAAAAGCTGGTTTTGGGTGCGATCGCATCATAGCTATTCGTCCTCCTCTGAGTTTAGAATTAGAAAAAGCCTTGTGGCAATTATGGGATATTGAGATAGTAGTTACCAAAGCAGGAGGAAAAGCAGGAGGAGAAGACATAAAATATCAGTTAGCGGAAGAATTAAAGATTCCTCTGGTAGTGATTAAGCGCCCCTCCCTTAATTATCCTTTAATGGCTAAATCTGTTGAGGATGTCAAGGAGTTTTTAAAGAATTTTTGAGAAAATCTGTTAGTAATCTAATTTTGTTCGATAGATGTCGATTGATAGGATAAAGTGCGAATAAACTTAGGGTTTTAGGAGAGTAATCGGGTAGGATTCTTCTTAATTTCCCTTCTTGAAGATAAGATTCGATAATAAATCTTGGTAATATTGTTATACCTAAATCTGCGATCGCACCTTTTGCGAGAATTTCCCCATTATTAGAACATAATCGACTTTTAATTTTGACGATTTTTTTTTCATCTCCTTTTGTTAATCTCCATAGGTGAGGGGAATTAAAATAACCATATTGTAAACAAAAATGATTCTCTAATTCTTCAGGGGAATTTGGTTCACCATAATTTTGGATATATCCTTCCGAAGCACATAAAATTAACTCAATCTCAGCTAATTGATGAACTACTAAGCTAGAGGACTCTATTTTATCGGTAATTCTAATTACCATATCATAACCTTCGGCAATGGGATCAACAAAACGATCATCTAAACTAAGTTCCACTTTTAAGAGAGGATATTCTGCCATAAAAGATGCGATCGTATCTCCTAAATTAATTGTGCCAAAAGTCATGGGAGCATTAATCCTCAATTTACCTTGAGGACGTTGCTGTAAATTAGTAACCGCTATTTCCGCTTCCTCTAAATCCGCTAAAATTCCCGTGCAACGTTCATAAAAAGCTAAACCCGTTTGAGTAGGAGTGACATTACGAGTATTGCGGTGTAATAACTGCACCCCTAAATAAGTTTCCAAATTAAAAACCAACTTATTCACTGCCGAACGAGATATACCCAAAATGCGAGAAGCCTGAGCAAAACTACCCGACTCCACCACTAACACAAAACCTCTAATCTGATTAAATTTATCCATTTGTCAACTTTTATTCAACAATCAGTTAAATATAATATACATTGTCAACCAAAAAATAGAGAAGTATCATGGAAGATAAGAAAACAAATGGGAAAAAACGATTAAAACCATGATTACTATTCGCCCAAGTGAAGAAAGAGGAAAAGCCAATTTAGGATGGCTTGACAGTAAACATACTTTTTCTTTTGGTAGTTACTATGATCCTAATTACATGGGTTTTGCCAGTTTACGAGTAATCAATGAAGACAAAATTGCACCCACTCAAGGCTTTAACACCCATAGTCATCAAAACATGGAAATAATTACCTATGTTTTAGAAGGAGAACTAGAACATAAAGACAGTATCGGTAATGGTTCAATTATTCGTCCTGGTGATGTACAAAGAATGTCTGCCGG
This sequence comes from Cyanobacterium aponinum PCC 10605, assembly GCF_000317675.1. Taxonomy (NCBI): domain Bacteria; kingdom Bacillati; phylum Cyanobacteriota; class Cyanophyceae; order Chroococcales; family Geminocystaceae; genus Cyanobacterium; species Cyanobacterium aponinum. The sequence continues at coordinate 2,826,426 of NC_019776.1, read as the reverse complement.
TAGAGGAATCGCCCATAGTGAATTTAATCCCTCATCTCAAGAAACAGTCCATCTACTACAAATTTGGATTCAACCAAATCAAATAGGAGTTGACCCCAGTTATGAACAAAAATACTTTGCCGATGATGAAAAACAAGGAAAATTAAGACTAATTGCTTCTGAAGATGGTAGAGAAGGATCTGTCAAAATTCACCAAGATGCGGATCTTTATGTAATGCTTTTGGGTAAAAATGAAGAAATTAAGCATAATATTCCAGAAAATCGCTCTTTATGGTTACAAATAGTTAGAGGTTCAGGAAAAATTAACGGTCATATCGTTAATGTTGGTGATGGTGTTGCTATCACTCAAGAAAAGAAATTAGACTTTATAGCTACTGAAGATAATACAGAAATTTTATTATTTGATCTAGCCTAGAATATTTCCATCCAATGACTTTCAAAAAGGAGAATTAAGAATCCAATGAATACATTAGAAGCAATCTATCAACGTCGCTCCGTTAAAGCCTTTGATCCTAATCACAAAATTACCCCAGAAGAAGAAAAACAACTGCTAGAGGCAACAATCCAAGCCCCAACCAGTTTTAATATTCAACATTGGCGTTTTGTAATTCTCCGAGATCCTCAATTAAGACAAAAAATTCGTCAAGAATATGGTAACAATCAAGCTCAAATGACCGATGCTTCTCTTTTAATTCTATTTACTGCTGACGTAAAAGCATGGGAAAAAAATCCTTCTCGCTATTGGCAAAATGCCCCCAAAGAGGTAGCGGATTTATTGGTTAACTGGATTGCACCTTTTCACGAAGGTAGAGAATGGCTACAAAGAGACGAAGCCCAACGCTCCATCGGCATGGCAATGCAAAATTTAATGTTAGCGGCAAAAGAAATGGGTTACGATTCTTGTCCGATGATTGGCTTTGACATTGAGAAAGTGGCAGAGTTAGTCAATTTACCAAAAGATTATGTTATTGGCCCTATGGTAGCAATTGGTAAAAAAATTAAAGAACCCTGGCCCAAACCCGGACAAATTCCCTTGGAGGATTTAATAGTAGAAAATTCTTTTTAAGGGAAGTTATTTAACCCGACTTCAGGATAAATTTTTATCTATGAGTGATGGTGAAAAGGGCAATGGGCAAAGTAAAAGGGCAAAGGGCAATGGGCAAGGGGCAAAGGAACAATTAAGAATTAAGAATTAAGAATTAAAAACTCCGAACTCATTACTTGTTTCCCCCTATCCCCTAAACACCCTGACATCTGTAACCTGTAACCTGACTGAGGTTATAGTAGTTTTAATTAAGACTGTAACAATAATATAATTAAATAAATATTGATTTCTCTAACAACGTTAAACTATGTCTTACAGTCGTGAATCAAGTATGCGATCGCAAAGATTGAAGCAATGAACCTCGCACCACTGTAGAAGTTTTAAAAAGATTAGTTATTGTTGCAGTAAAGCAAAAAGAGCTTATACACCCCTTGATTTAAGTGAAGATTATTTCAATGGACAAGTACAATTTTATGGCACACAACAACATCGCATCAATTTAGCAATACAAACATTAGAAAAATTACCAGCTGTTTATAATCATCCTCAAGGAAAGCAAATAGTTAGATTGTTAGCCATGTTTCCTGATGGTTTATCTGAGGATATGAGAGAAAGTTTAGGCATGAATAAGAGTCTTATATTATCCATAGCAGGTACAAATCAAGTTGACTTTAATTTAAAATTAAATAATGGTTTCGCTAATGGTTATCCTCTCTCTTTCGATTTATTAAGTAACCCGAATTTGGGATAAAAAAATACAACCTGAAACCTGTCTATTAAGCCAATATTAATTGGTTTCTACCGTCAGGATTTGCGGAGGAGTAGCATCAGGAGGATAAAGAAAGTCTATGGATACTAACTTTTGTCCTTGAGGAGGTATCGTCACTGTTACTAAATTTTCTCCTTTTTGTCCACGATTCTGTACTAAATGAAAATAACGCCAACGGGGTACATTTTGATTATCATTATATTTGACTTGTACTAATCCTCGGAAAAAGACTTGATTTGGTGGGTTTTCAAAAAAATTAATTTTTGGAGTCTCTTGCTTAAGGGGAGTAGAAAGGGCAATATTAACAGTCTTACTTTCATTGCTAGGATTAAATAAAGGCAAAGTCAAACTATACTCAACACCATAATTTCCATGGGCGCTATAGGCGGTATCTGGGTATCTCACGGTTAAAGGTGCAGTTTGTACTTGATTAAGTCCAAAAGTTCCCCCTACTAAAGTGCTTAAGCCATAGGAGAAAGCCTTTCCTGATTCGGGAATAGTCAAAATTGTGCTATTAACAGAGTCAACTAAATCTGTTTTCCATTGATTACCAATAGACACTCCGGCTACCCTGCCATAAATCCTTTTTCCAGTGGCATCGGGAGGAGTTGGTGCTAAATCTCTGGGGGCAGACAATTCCCCGTTATTTAATAAATCTTGCCATTGAGACAAGCTAGGGGGGTTATTTTCTTCGTCTCGATACATAGCTAAACTGGCTACATAGACTTCTCCGTCGCTTAATAACCTCATATAAGTTGAGCGCCCGTTAATTTTTGGTTCAAGGGTTTGTACTGGAATAGGGGCATTTAACAACATTTTACTTTCCCCTGCTTTCAAGGTAATTTGAGCAGGAAAAATATCTTGGCGTTTTTCTTGTAATATTTCTCCCATCACTCTACTACCCGGTCCTGCGTAAGTGTTACTGCTTTCTACCAGAGAAGGTAATTTAATGAAAGGAGCATCAGGTTGGCTTAAATAACTCGCTCCCTGCAAAATATTGATAGTAACGGTTTCATTAGTGGGATTTTGAAGGATTATACCTAAATAAAGAGTTCTAGTATCATTTTCATCAACTGCCTTGGCAACATGATGGGCAAAAATATCGAATCTTCCTTGTAAAGGGTAGTTTAAATGGGCTGTAGGGGTATTTTTATTGTCGGGAGGAAAAGTAGAAAGTAAAATTCCCTCTCCTACGATTAATTCAGGGCTATTACTGTTAAATACGGGTATTTGGTTTAATTCCCCTGTGAGGGGGCGAATGGTATTATTTTCTTCGGTGACTATGGCAGGGGTATTATTTTGAGCCAGAAGAATAGAAGGTGATGGTTGATTGAAGAAGAATGATATTAGCTCTAACATAAATTAATTCTTAATAAATAATTGTGTGAATAGACTCAATCCACTAAGATAGGTTTCTCAACAAATTAAATAATGTGTTGAGGTTACCATAAAATTTTAAATAATTATTATCAATTATTATGATGAATAGTGAAGATTTAGCTAAATATATTGAGCAAAGCCAAGGAATATCAAAACCTTGGTTGTTAATACAGTTAAGACTCAAAAAATTGGAAGAAAGTAAAGATTCTCTTTCTGAAACGGAATATATCAATCAATTAATGGACATTCATCAAGATTTAATGAAGTTAGGGGAATGGTGGATAGGCAGAGAGGATGAAGTGTTTGGCAGTTCTTTATAATATTTTTTTTATAGACAATAATTGTTGAAATATAGTTGAAAATGAAGAACTTGAGCTAAGGTGATAGTTAGGATACATTAGCCCCTGAAAAAGTTATGTGTATTTGTGTTAATTGTTTGTATGTCGATCGCTGCAATACTTATTATGCGGTAGAAGCTCAACATCAACAACCCCATTTGACGGAAAGTCCAGATTTTGAACCCGTTGAACCTTCTATAAACGTTAATATTCGCCCTCAAGAGGATTATATTGAGATGGAGTGGGATGTAGTAGGATGTGCGAGTTTCACTGAGGATATGGGTAGATGGGCAAGATTACGCCCCGGAGAGGCTATTCCTACTTAGATTATATCAAAAAGGAAATATTCTCTTATTTCTCCCAATAATTTATGAGATTTTATCTTGAGCCCCGATAAATTCTTTCTGCTTGTTCTTGGCTAAGACGGTTAGAGCGAGGTAGATTAGGATTTCTATTGTTTTGGGTATGGGTGGCGGTGTGGGCTATTTGGTGGTGGGTAATGTTGTGATTATTGTTATCTTCTTCGATACCATAGGTTCGACAACCTTCTGCTTGAGAGACAGAACAACTAGGGTATAAATTATAGATATACTCTGGTTCTGGTGAATTGTTTCTCTGTTCTAGGGTGACGAAATCATGAATTACTGGATCATAGGTTAATACTTCTCCCCTTTCAATGTTATAAACCCATCCGTGAAGAGATAATTTGCCTTGATGTAATCTACTGCGAATAATGGGATAAGTGCTAAGATTTTCTAGTTGAGTTAGGACGTTTTCCGCAACGGTAATTCTCAATAAGTTTTCTTCGGGAACATGACTATAATTTTCTTTGATGAGACGGCGGGTAGCTTCTGCCTGTTTTAACCACTCGTAAACTAAGGGCATATCTTCTGCTAACTTAGACATTTTTAATAATCCTTTCATTGCACCACAGTGGGAATGACCACAGACGATCACTTGTTCTATCCCTAAAGCTGCGATCGCATATTCTACGGCCGCTCCTTCTCCACCATTTGTAGCTCCGAAGGGGGGAATAATATTACCTGCATTACGAATAACGAATAATTCCCCGACATTTGCCTGAGTGATTAAGTTTGGGTCAATACGAGAATCAGAGCAAGTTATAAATAGAATACGGGGGTTTTGCCCGTGGGATAAACTTTCAAATAAATCCTGATGACTTTTAAAATAACCTGCTTGGAATCGGTGTAATCCTTCAATAAGTTTTTTCATAACTATAGCTTGATGTCTCGTCTAAGGAAATAATTATACTAAGTAGAGGTACTCAAATCAAGGGAGAAAAAAATTAAATTTTCGTTGCCAATACAACACTATAATCCGAAACCTCATGATAGCCTAGATGAAATAAAAGTAAGACTAATAGCAAAGATAATTATGACTGAATTTAAGGATTTTGATCAGCAATTACTAACACAAATTAAAATTCTTTTAGAAAAATTGGATAAAAAGTCAGAAAATAGAAAAAAATTACAAAATATACTCAAAATACTTAAAAATCAAGATAATCTCCAAGATAAAGAAGGTGGGTATTCAGAGAAATTTGATCAGAAAAAATTTGATAATCAAAAATATTTTAATTTAAAAATTAAGCCTTTATTAGATGTTTTATATACACCAGAAATAAGCGAAAATTTATTAGGGATAATTTACAATTTAATAGAGGATAAATTTGCTGAATCTTTGACGATTAATTGGCATAAATGGAGCGAAAATAATGTACAGTTAATCACCTATGGGGATACTATAAAAGACAGTAAATCTTCAGAAAAACCTCTAGTTACTCTTGCTAATTTTTTGGAGGATTATCTTCAGGATACTATTACAGGAGTTCATATTCTACCATTTAATCCCTACAGTTCTGATGATGGTTTTGCTGTGATTGATTATTTACAAGTGGACGAAAAATTAGGCGATTGGGATGATATAAGTGCGATCGCACTTCAGTTTAATTTAATGATCGATTTAGTGATTAATCACGTTTCGAGGCAACATCAATGGTTTAAAAATTTTCAAGAAGGAAAAGAACCTGAATGTAACTATTTTATAACCGTTGATCCTGATACTGACTTATCCTCCGTTGTTCGTCCTCGTAGTACGCCATTGCTAACGAAAGTAGAAACCAAAACAGGAGAAAAATATGTTTGGAGTACCTTTAGTGCTGATCAAATAGATGTTAATTTTGCCAATCCTGACGTATTACTGGAGTATATCAAGATTATTATTTTTTATATTGAACTAGGAATTAAATACATTCGTCTTGATGCAGTGGGATTTCTTTGGAAAAAAATTGGCACAACTTGCATTCATCTTCCTGAAACTCATACTATAATTCGCCTGATTAGGGAAATTTGTCAAATGCTAGATCCCACCATTGCTATTATTACAGAGACAAATGTTCCTAACTGGGAAAATTTGAGCTATTTTGGGAACGGCAATGAAGCCCACATGATTTATAACTTTAGTTTGCCTCCCCTATTATTAAATGCTTTAATACAAGGAAGATCAGACCATCTAAAAACATGGATGATGAGAATGCCCCCTGCCCCTAAAGGATGTGCGTATTTTAACTTTACGGCTTCCCATGACGGTATTGGTTTACGCCCGGCAGAAGGGTTATTAAGAGAGGAAGAATATCAAACCTTATTGACAAAAATGCAGGAATTTGGCGGGAAAATCAGCTATCGTCAACAGCCTGATGGTAGTGAATCCCCCTATGAAATAAATATTTCTTGGTTTTCTGCCATGAAAGGTACAATGGAAGGGGAAGACCAATGGCAGATAGAAAGGTTTTTATGTTCTCAAACTATCATGTTAGCTTTGGAAGGAATTCCAGCGTTTTATATTCATAGTTTGTTAGCAACAAGCAATAATGAAGAGAATGTGGTCAAAACGGGGCAAAATCGTGCTATCAATCGTCATAAATGGGATTATCAAGAGTTAAAAGCACTATTAGAAAACCCTCAATCTGACCAAAGTATTGTTTTAAACAAATTATCTCGTTTAATCAAGATTCGTCGTCAACAACCAGCTTTTCATCCTAATGCAACCCAATATACTTTACATCCCTTAAATCGGGCATTATTTACATTCTGGAGACAAAGTAGCGATCGCGCCCAGAGTATTTTCTGCATTCACAATCTTAGCAAACAAAGACAAAATCTAATCCTATCTCAACTTAACCTGATTGATACAGAAAAATGGTTCGACTTAATTAGTCATAGTGCGATCGAAAATATCCATGATAAATATACTTTACAACCTTATCAATGTCTTTGGATTACAAACTATAGAGCCTATAAATAACCTGAGTCTGGATAAATTTTCAGCAGATTTAGAGCAAAGGGCAAACCCCCCTTATCCCCAGGGCTATTTCATTTTCGAGAAAGAAAAAAGAGCGGGAGATAGGGGGAGAGGGAGATGGGGGGATTTTTGTTCATATAATTCTTGCTTTTTAAGATAGCCTAATCGTCCTACAATCATCAAATGAGTTTCTAGTTCTTTGAGTGAGCTTTTTCCCAACCCTCACCAATCCCTATTAACCTCCGAACACCTGAAACCTCATTCCAAACTTCGCCCCCCTTTTACATCACTAAAAATTTCGGATCAAAAACTTAGTGCTATTAATTTGCAATACTGTTAAAATAGATTTTCAGTTAGTAAAAAATCTAAAGTATAAACATATACAAAAGTAGAAAATGAGTAAAATTACTAGAAGAGTTTTTTTAGGCACAAGTGCCGCTATTGGTGCGGTAGCGCTAGGGGAATTAACTGGAATTAAAAGTTCTTCCGCCCAAGCAAAACAAATTAATCTTTATTCTTCTCGTCACTACAACACAGATCAAAGACTCTACACTGATTTTGAAAAGCAAACAGGTATTAAGGTTAATTTAGTAGAAGGTAAAGCAGAACAACTATTAGAAAGAATTAGAAGTGAGGGCAGAAACTCCAAGGCTGATGTATTCTTGACTGCTGATGCGGGTAATTTATGGCAGGCACAACAAGCAGGGATTTTTAGCCCAGTATCTTCTTCGGTTTTAACTCAAAAAATCCCTTCTTATTTTCGAGATCCTAATAATAATTGGTTTGGTTTTAGTAAGCGTATTAGGGTAATTATGTATAACAAGAGTAAAGTTAACCCTAGTCAATTATCTACTTATGAGGATTTAGCTAATTCTAAATGGCGTAAAAAAATTGCTATTCGCTCCTCTAGTAATATTTATAATCAATCTTTAGTTGCTTGGTTAATTGCTATTAATGGGCAACAAAAAACAGAGGAATGGTGTCGGGGGATTGTAGCTAATATGGCTCGTCCACCCCAAGGAGGCGATCGCGATCAAATTGAAGCAGTAGCGGCAGGAATTGCGGATTTAGCGGTAGCCAATACTTATTATTTAGCTGGTTATGGAGCGTCTAATGATCCTCAGAAAAAAGCTATTTTCAATAAAGTAGGTGTTTTCTTCCCAAATCAAAAAGGTAGAGGAGCTCATGCCAATATTAGCGGTGGTGGGGTACTTAAAAACGCTCCAAATAGAGCCGGTGCTGTTAAATTCTTAGAATATTTAGTTAGTCCTAGCGCCCAAAGATTTTTCGCTCAAGGAAATAATGAATATCCTGTGGTTGAAGGTATTGCGTTAGATCCTGTATTGGCTAGTTTTGGTAGTTTCAAGTCCGATGTTACCAGTGTTGCGAAATATGGTCCTAATTTAGCTAATGCTGTGAAAATTATGGATCGTGCAGGATGGAAATAGTCAAAAAATTGATTTATTTATACTCGGTGAGAGAATAAAAGATATTAGTAATCAGCAATTAGCAATTAGCAATCTTCTGCATTCATCATTATAAAATTATTGACAAAAACTCAGTGACTGGCTTTCTTTAAATCTATTTTCACATTAATTAAATCTTCAATCGTTGTCACAATTTTATGTAAAAGACGATTTTTAGAAAGACTATATAGATGCGCGCCGCAAATCGGAGAGATCGACCCGTGAAGCATATTTGATGGTGCGATGGGTACGAATTTATAGTTTTTAAATCAATTCCTTGTCAATTTATAGTTAAGATGAGGTTATTATTATTGTAAATTAATCAATTCAACACTCTTAGAATGAAATATAAACAACTAACGGCAATTATTGAAAAAGAGGGAGATGGTTATGTCTCTCTTTGCCCTGAATTAGATATTGTTAGTCAAGGTGATACTATTGAAGAAGCTAGAAATAACCTTAAAGAAGCCTTAGAATTATTTTTTGAAACTGCATCTTCTCAGGAAATAGATACTAGATTACATAATGAGGTTTATATAACTCGTTTGGAGGTTGCTGTTGGGTAAATTACGCATACTTTCAGGAAAAGAAGTTTGTCAAATTTTAGCAACATACGGATTCAAGCAAATACGGCAAAAAGGTAGTCATATCATTATGCAGAAAATTATAGAAAATGGTACTATTACCGTTCCAATACCCAATCATGATACAATTAGAATGGGTACACTTCAATCTATTATTCGTCAATCTCAAATACCGAGAAAAGAGTTTGAGTCATAACTATAGCCTTTATTGTAACCTCATTTAAGTACCTAGCATCTACTAATATTTGATGGTGCGATGGATACGAATTTGTAAGTGCAAAGCCCGACTCCTTTGGGGCTATTCCCATAGTTTTAGCAGAATATAATCTAGCCGATCGCACCTATTAACTTTGATTATTAATAGCAATCATCCTCACTGAGTCATATTTAGTCTCATTTGAAGATAACAAAGTTTGTAGTAATAGAATCCAAGATCTTAGCTTATAGTTAGGAGTTTTCCACTCATCAATATTGTTAGAAGCAAACGCACTATGAATTTCCTTTTCAATGTCTAACCATGTGGGGAAAAAATGCCGGCAAAATCCCACATAATTAGTTGACTCAACATAAAAATTATATCTCTCCAGAAGTAATTTTAAACTTTGAGGAGTAAAAAAGTTTAAATGTCTTGGTATATCAGACCAAGGCCACTCACCCTTAAGTTTCTGAAAACCTAAACATTTAGAGTTTGGAATTTCAATAATTAATAAACCATAATCGCATAATACACTTTTAATATTTCTTATAGTTTTATTAATATCAAGAGTGTGTTCTAAGGAATGAGACATTAATACACAGTCATATTTTCTCTGAGTAATTATAGTTGGCAATTCTTCTGCAGTACCTGAAAAAATAGAATCAGTTATGGATAAAGCCACTTTTCTCGCTTCTTCATCAGGTTCTACTCCAAAAATATCAAAATCCAGAGAAGCGAATTTTTTTAAGTTTTTCCCACTTCCGCACCCAATCTCACAAATAGATAATTTTTCAACGCTTCCTTCTTTTGGTGTATTTTCTACTTTCTTTTGTCTTAAATAAGAGGAAATTTCCTTGAGCTTTAGATGTTCTCCAAAATCAAAACGCCAAGCTATATATATCCTTAGTTTTTCTTCTAGGGAATTTTGTCTGAGCTTCTTATTCTTTTGTTCATTTTGTGTTTGATGAGTATAGTAATTATCTATTTGATAAGATTCTTTTATTTCATTCCATAAGGGTCTATCCCAAATGTGACCATAATCGCACGCAGAACACCAAAATACTTTATACTCTTTTTTCTCTGAAGGTTTTCGATAATCACAAGGAACAGAAAAATGAAAATTCATTTCTCCCTCACAAATCGGACAAATGGATTGAGTCATAATATTATTGAAAAATTAATTGATTGCCCAGATTATTTTGAATTTTTGTCGATGATAGCTTTTTAAATAAATTGAGAGGTAAAGTAGTTAACATAATGTTATAAAACTTCTCATAATCAATTAGCTGAACATGAAAAGCCGATTTTTAGAAAGACTACACAGCAGCGATCGCCCCGTGCTAGTATTTGATGGTGCGATGGGTACGAATCTGCAAGTGCAAAACCTCACAGCCGAAGACTTTGGCGGTGCAGAATACGAAGGATGTAACGAGTATTTAGTTCATACTAAACCTGAAGCCGTAGAAACCGTGCATCGAGGCTTTTTGGAAGCAGGGGCAGACGTTATCGAAACCGACACCTTTGGGGGTACTCCCTTAGTTTTAGCAGAATATGACTTAGCCGATCGCTCCTATTATCTCAACAAAACCGCCGCCCAACTTGCCAAAAGATTAGCCGATGAATATTCAACCCCAGAAAAACCCCGTTTCGTGGCAGGAAGCATGGGACCTGGGACAAAATTACCAACACTAGGACATATCGACTACGACACCCTCAAAAACGCCTATGTAACCCAAGTACAAGGGTTATACGATGGTGGGGTTGACTTATTATTAGTCGAAACCTGTCAGGATGTCTTACAAATCAAAGCCGCCCTTAACGCCATTGAAGAAGTATTTGCCGAAAAAGGAGAAAGACTTCCCCTCATGGTATCCGTTACCATGGAGACAATGGGTACAATGTTAGTGGGTACAGAAATTAACGCCGCCCTCACCATTTTAGAGCGCTATCCTATCGATATTATGGGGCTAAACTGTGCCACCGGTCCTGATTTGATGAAGCCCCACATCAAATATTTGAGCGAAAACTCTCCTTTTGTTGTCTCCTGTATTCCCAACGCAGGATTACCCGAAAACGTGGGCGGACAAGCTCATTACCGCTTGACACCTATCGAACTACGCATGGCGTTAATGCACTTCATCGAAGACTTAGGGGTTCAAATTATCGGCGGGTGTTGTGGAACCCGTTACGAGCATATTAGAGCCTTAGCAGAAATCGCCAGTACATTAAAACCCAAACAAAGACAATATCATTATGAGCCTTCGGCGGCATCCATTTACACCACTCAACCCTATCAACAGGATAACTCTTTCTTAATTGTAGGGGAAAGACTCAATGCCAGTGGCTCGAAAAAATGCCGTGATTTACTCAATGCCGAAGATTGGGATGGTTTAATTTCCCTCGCCAAAGCCCAAGTAAAAGAAGGGGCGCACATCCTCGATGTTAACGTAGATTATGTGGGGCGCGACGGGGTAAAAGATATGCACGAATTGGCTTCCCGTCTGGTGAATAATGTTACCCTCCCCTTGATGTTAGACTCCACCGAGTGGCAAAAAATGGAGGCAGGTTTAAAGGTTGCAGGGGGTAAATGTATCCTCAACTCTACCAACTACGAAGACGGAGAAGAACGATTTTTCAAGGTGTTGGAATTAGCCAAGGAATATGGTGCAGGGGTGGTTATTGGTACAATCGATGAGGATGGTATGGCACGCACGGCGGATAAAAAGGTGGAAATAGCCCAACGTGCTTATAACGATGCAGTTAAATTTGGTATTCCTGCCCATGAAATCTTTTTTGATACCCTTGCTTTGCCCATTTCTACGGGGATTGAGGAAGACAGAGAAAACGGTAAAGCAACGATCGAATCTATCCAACGCATCCATGCAATGTTCCCCGAATGTCATTTTATGTTAGGGGTGTCGAATATCTCCTTCGGGTTGAATCCTGCGGCGAGACAGGTGTTAAACTCGGTGTTTCTCCATGAAGCCATGCAGGTAGGGATGGACGGTGCGATCGTATCTGCTAGTAAAATATTACCATTGGCAAAAATAGACGAAGAAGCGTTAAAAGTATGCCGTGATTTAATCTATGATTTAAGAGAATTTGACGGCGATATTTGTACTTATGATCCATTAGGAAAATTAACCACCTTATTTGAGGGTAAAACCACTAAAAGTAATAAGAAAAATGTGGCAGATTTACCCATCGAAGAAAGACTAAAACAACATATTATTGAAGGAGAAAGAATCGGCTTAGAAGATGCGTTAAAAATAGCCTTAGAAAAGTATCCTCCCTTAGATATTATCAACGTCTTTTTATTAGATGGGATGAAAGTTGTGGGAGAATTGTTTGGTAGTGGACAAATGCAATTACCCTTCGTTTTACAATCTGCTCAAACAATGAAAGCCGCCGTTGCTTTTCTTGAACCATTTATGGATAAAGCGGATAGTGATGGTAGTGGAAAAGGTACATTTTTAATCGCTACGGTGAAAGGAGATGTTCACGATATTGGTAAAAATTTAGTGGATATTATTCTGTCTAATAATGGCTATAAAGTGATTAATTTAGGTATTAAACAACCCGTAGAAAACATTATTCAAGCCTACCGTGAATCGAACGCAGATTGTATCGCTATGAGTGGTTTATTAGTAAAATCCACTGCTTTTATGAAAGACAATTTAGAGACATTTAACCAAGAGGGAATTACTGTGCCTGTTATCTTAGGGGGAGCGGCATTAACTCCAAAATTTGTCTATGAAGACTGTCAAAAAACCTATAAAGGAAAAGTAGTTTACGGTAAAGATGCCTTTGCTGATTTGCATTTTATGGATAAATTAATGCCCTCTAAACATAGCAATCAGTGGGATGATTTTGAGGGATTTTTAGGAGATTTTGCCGAAGAAAATCATCTCTTTAAAGGGAGAAATTTTGATGAATCAGGGGAAGAAAAAGAAAAATTTAAAAAGGATTCTAGCCTGTCAGAAAAAATAGAAATTGATACCCGAAGAAGTGAAGCAGTTGACCCAAATATTGAACGTCCAACTCCTCCTTTTTGGGGAACAAAAATCATGTCTCCTGATGAGCTTAATTTAGACGAAATTCTCTGGTATTTAGACTTACAAGCACTGTTTGCAGGGCAATGGCAATTCCGTAAACCTCAAGGGCAACCTAGAGAGGAATATGATCAGTTTTTGCAAGAAAAAGTTTATCCTATTTTAGAGGAATGGAAAGCCAAAATTAAAGCGGAAAATTTATTACATCCTACTCTAGTTTATGGTTATTTTCCTTGTCAATCGGAGGGGAATACTTTATATATTTATAACCCGGAAAATCCAGAAGCGAAGGAAGAAATTGCCAAGTTTGAATTTCCCCGTCAAAAGTCTGGTAAAAGACTATGTATTGCGGACTTTTTCGCCTCTAAAGACTCAGGCATAATCGATGTTTTCCCTCTCCAAGCGGTGACAGTGGGAGAAATTGCCACAGAATACGCTCAAAAACTGTTTGCCAATGATGAATATACCAATTACCTCTATTATCATGGTATGGCAGTACAAACGGCGGAAGCGATGGCGGAATGGTGTCATGCAAGGATTCGCCGTGAGTTAGGTTTTGGACATTTAGAGCCTGACAATATCAAAGAAATCTTTAAGCAACATTATCAAGGTTCACGGTATAGTTTTGGTTATCCTGCCTGTCCGAATATGCAAGATCAGTATGTACAATTAGATTTACTAGACGCTAAACGCATTGGTATGTATATGGATGAGTCAGAACAAATATACCCCGAACAGTCCACAAGTGCGATCGTTTGTTATCATCCTGTAGCTAAGTATTTTAGTGCTTAGAAGTTTTGGTGGGCAATGCCCACCCTACATGAAAAATAAATATAATTAAAGATGAAATTTGAATGGGATGAGAATAAACGTCAAACAAATATTACTAAGCACGGTATAGATTTTATCGATGCTCGAAAAATATTTGATTATGACACGGTTACAATAGAAGATAATCGATTTAATTATGGTGAACAAAGATTTATTGCCATTGGCTTGTTAAATGGTAAAATCATTGTTGTTGTTTATACAGAGATAAGTAATAAAATTAGAATTATATCAGCACGAAAGGCAACGAAAAATGAGCAACAAATTTACTTCAATGAAATCTATGACTGATTGGGAAAAACTAGAATCAATGAGTGATGAAAATATTGATTTTTCCGATTGCCCTGAAATTACTCCAGAAATGGCTAAAAATGCTGTCATTAGACGTGGTTTAAAATCTCCAGAAAAACAATCTTTAACGCTTTTTCTTGATGCTGAAATTGTGAATTGGTACAAAGAAAATGAGATTAAGCATCAAACAGAAATTAATGATTTATTGAGAGATTATATTAAACCTCATTAAATGGGTCTGTTATCATCCTGTGACGAAGTATTTTAGTGCTTAAGTTCGTAGTAAGCCCTTTAGGGCTTTTTAAGAGCTAAAGCCTTCATTATGAACCCGTTTGTAGTAATCTCTTTAGAGGTTTTAAAGGGCTAAAGCCCTCACTACGAACCTGTTTGTAGTAACCTCTTTAGAGTTTTAATCATCCCATCCTTTACCACAGTCTCTTACAGGGTATTTCACCCAACTATCCCTTAACCACTCTCTACCTTTCTCCTCTAAATACCAATGTACACTACTTTCTAACCAATCATAGGGAGAATTGACGTAGTTATGTTTCACTGGATTATAATGTATATAATTTAATGTTGTATAGTAATGTCTTTCGGAACGAATAGCTCGATCGCTAAAACGATACCATACTTTACGCCCTCGTTGATTATCTTCTAAATTCCATTGATAGGAAGTAACACCGTGAATAGCTTTAAAAATTGAAGTGAGAATTGATAAATTAGGCAAATATACCAATAAATGATAATGATTCACCAAAATTACCCACCCCCTAATATCTATTGCTTCATGGATACATTTTTCAAACAAGAGGTTTAATAATTGTTGACGGCGAGAAGAATTATTTAAAATCTTTTGATGTTGATAACAGGCAATTGTAAGCAAATAAAAACCCTCAATTTGTATGGGGTGAGGAGGGGAATGGGGGGGAAATCCCCTTTTAAGTCTCTCTTGTACTAATTCTAATCTTTGTTGAGGAGTTAATTTATGATACTCATACATAATTCTTGTTCGTAGTAATGGCTTTAGCCTTCATTCTACCGATGATAATGCCACTAAAGTGGCAACGACAAACTTTTATTCTTTATTTTCAACTTTCTCAATTAGAAGTTTCGATCGCCCAAGCCCAACCCACCGCAAGTAATGCTATGATTGATTTATTAACAAAGGCTATACAACAAAATTAACTCCGTATTCGGTGCTTGGCAACGCAGTATTCAAGAAGTAAAATTGGAGTCGCAATTATGATCAATAACTTACCTCCTATTCCTAACCAAGCAACTAGAAATCGTTTATTAAATAATGTACGTTGAACTAATTTAGAGTTAGAAGAATTTGGATTAGAATTGGATAAAATTATAATGATATTGGAACAAGAAAAACAACAAAATAAATTAAATAGAGTCAAACAAAAATTAAATCTTTTAAGGGAACAAATTAAATAATGAAGATGAAAAAATCAATAAATTCGTAAGATTTTGGTAGATAATGCCCACCCTAAAGACTTAATTAAATAACTTTTGATTTATTTTTTACTCGAATTTATATTTGTTTTAAAATACTATATTTTTAGGAAGGAGTATTGATTATGAGAGATAATTATGATTTTTCTCAAGGTGTTAAAAATCCTTACTTCGATTGTTTGAAAACAAGATCAAAAAAACATATGAATTTAAAATCTCTATTTCAAAATGAAAAAACAAGAATTATTTTAGGAGATGCTATCACATTATTAAATGAATATATTGAAGATGAATCGATCTCATATTTGTCGATCCTCCTTATAATATCGGCAAAAAATTCGCCTAACTTTCAAGATAGACGGGAAGATGAAGGAAACTATATATTATGAAGTTATCATTCTTTATTAAGAGATTATATTAGAAATAACCAATACATTAAAAGATTACTTAAGGTAAGATTAATATGCCAGTACCAGCTGAATACGCAAGAGCTTCTGACAAGTTTTATGATTATCTTATAGATGCAAGGGATACCGCAGGACTCTGGAGTACTCATGTTACATATACCATGACCCAAGCCGTTTTTCAGGTGTTTCGTCGTCGGCTTTCCACAAAAGATTCGATAGCATTTGCAAATGTTCTACCTATTTGTCTTCGAGCCTTGTTTGTCACGGATTGGGATATTAACGAGGAAAAAAACCATTTGAAAACCGTGACGTTATGACAGAAGAAGTGAAATCATTACGTAAAGACCACAATTTTTCCACAGACACCGCAATTCAAGATGTAGCTAGGGCATTACGAAGACACGTGGACGAAGAGGCATTCGATAAATTACTAAAACAACTACCCAAGGGTGCAATTGAATTTTGGAAACCATAATCAAAACCTTACTTTCCCCAAATAATCAAAATCAAAACTTGACAGGTGACGGGTAATAGTTGATATTTGAAGGTTGTTAATTCCTACTCATCTTGACTCCTAAATATTTATGGAAACCCTTGAATTATCTATCATTATGCCTTGTTTGAATGAGGCGGAAACCCTTGCTACTTGTATTGAAAAAGCCCAATGGTATCTTCAAGAGTATCAAATTCAGGGGGAGGTGTTAATTGCGGACAATGGAAGCACGGACGGCTCTCAAGATATTGCAAAAAGGATGGGAGCGAGATTAGTTAATGTCACCGAAAAAGGTTATGGAAGTGCTTTGATGGGGGGAATAATTGCGGCTAAAGGTGAGTTTATTATTATGGCGGATGCTGATGATAGTTATGATTTTAGGAGTTTAAATCCTTTTGTAGAAAAGTTGAGAGAAGGCTATGATTTAGTTATGGGTAATCGTTTCAAGGGGGGAATCAAACCGAATGCGATGCCTTTTCTTCATAAATATTTAGGTAATCCTGTCTTAACTTGGCTAGGTAAGCTATTTTTTAAAAGTCCTTGTAATGATTTTCATTGTGGCCTGAGAGGATTTCGTAAACGGGCAATTATGAGCTTGAATTTACGCACCACAGGTATGGAATTTGCTTCAGAAATGGTTGTTAAAGCGACTCTTAACGGCTTAAAAATAACTGAAGTACCAACTACCTTATCACCTGATGGACGTTCTCGTAAACCCCATTTACGCACTTGGCGCGATGGTTGGCGCCATCTTCGTTTTTTGTTGTTATATAGCCCCCGTTGGTTATTTCTTTATCCCGGTTTTTTCTTGATGATTATGGGATTAATTAGCACTATTATTCTTTTGGCTAGTCCAAGAGTTCATAGTTTATTATATTCAGCTACAGCTATCATTATTGGTTTTCAGCTAGTTAATTTTGCAGTTTTCACTAAAATTTATGCTATTCAAGAAGGTTTATTACCTAATGATAAAAGAGTACTTAAATTTAAGGATTTATTTAGTTTAGAAATTGGTTTAATTATTGGTTCAATTTTATTTATTGCTGGTTTAATTACTTCTATTTTTGCTCTTTTTCAATGGGAAGCTGTGGGTTTTGGGGCATTAAACCCTGTCCAAACTATGCGTTTAGTTATCCCCTCTGTAACTGCGATCGCACTCGGGTTACAAATTATTTTTGCCAGTTTTTTCCTTAGTGTTTTCCAGTTAAAAGTAAAATAGTTAACAGATTTTTATTAGGAATTAAGAAAAGGGCAAGAGGTAAACCCCCTCTTTATCCCCGGGGTTTTTTCATTCTCAAAAATGTCAATTTTTGAAACTAACAAATAACCTCAGTTCGGTTTAAGAATATCTGATAAGGTTAGGTGTTAGGTGTCAGGTTGCAGGTTGCAGGTTTTAGAAGAAAGTAATAAGTGTTCGGAGTTTTTAAGTATTAATTAATCAATTATTAAGAAAAAACGCTCCCCTCTACTGTGGGAGAGGGGTTGGGGGTGAGGGCAAGATAATTTTGCCCTGACTTTGAAAAAACCCTGCCTCTCGAGGGGGAGGGCAAAGGTAAATGGTTTATAGTTGATTATTGATAATAAATAATAAAAAACATCTGCAATCTGAAACCTGAAACCTCTTTCTGAACTCCTAACGTCTTAATCATTGACTTTGTAGATATTGCAAAAACTCAATTAATTCTTGATCTGATAATAGATGGCGAGATTTTTTACCGTAGGTTTCTAATAGATATTTTTTACCTTGATCTTGAGTCCATCCTAAACGCTTCATTTCAAAAGTAGTTTGATCTATAATTTGACTGAAATCCATAGTTTCATTCGTCTCTAAAGATAAAGGTAGAGTGGGGCTTTCTTCAATATCATTTGTTGGGGCAGAAAGTATTTCCTCTTTGCCATTGTGATTTTCTGGGATTTCTAATGGTAAACTTTCATCACGATGATTTATGGGAGGAGGGGTTATTTCCTCTGGTGAACTTTCATTTTGAAGGGGAGGAGGAGTTATTTCCGATGGTTTTGTTTCCTTTTGTGGAGACATCGGGGGTTTAATCGGTGGTTTTTGAGGAGGGGCAGGAGGATGGGTAATATTTTCAGAAAGATTCGTCTTTGTGGAGGGGGAATTTGTCGGAGGTTTCGATTTTTGTTCCACAGGAGGAGGAGAGGTTACTTTATTGGTAGTGGAAACGGGAAT
This sequence comes from Cyanobacterium aponinum PCC 10605, assembly GCF_000317675.1. Classification (NCBI taxonomy): domain Bacteria; kingdom Bacillati; phylum Cyanobacteriota; class Cyanophyceae; order Chroococcales; family Geminocystaceae; genus Cyanobacterium; species Cyanobacterium aponinum. Next base: position 2,807,601 of record NC_019776.1, on the reverse strand, counting down.
ATTCTGCACATTATGCACATTAACAGATTCATTGGCAAAGAGAATCGCTCTTTTTCTGGCATTGTCTTCCGCTTCTTCTACGGTATAACCTTCTGAGTGGGCAGTGCTAATAATTTGCTGATTTTGATGGACACACACTTTCACAATGTACTTACCATGCTTAATGTTTACTAATTCACTGGTCAAAATAAAGGGATAGTTAGCCATATAAAATATTATTTATCAATAAACTAATACAATTTTACTATATACTAAGGAATAATTGGAAGAAAAGACAGAATAGGTTATATTTATAGATTAAGACTAAAATCTGTTGAGTCAAGATTAGTTAAACCAATTTTAAATACTTTTAGAGATAAGAATGAATCCTTTGATAGATCATTTCTGTTCACAACTAATAATCTTTATTACACTTAGTTTTTTGTTCAATGGATACAAAGAAATAATAACCTTTGCAAGTTAAATTGGTGTAATCGAAGCACAGTTTTCTAAGGGTGAATAATGTTTTATCTCTATCAACTCCTGAAAATTGGTCAAAACTAATACAGGGGGAGGCATCTTCTCACTGACCTCAATTTTTAGATATAGGTTCATGCTATCTCTCTCTTTGTACTTGACTCAATGTTCATTGACATTACCATTTTAGATATAGAAAAGGATATTATAGTAAATGGATTTTTCAATCGCTACAATTCTTTCCCTTTTGAGTCCCGATAAATTAGTGGCGGGGAAAGTAATCGAAAAAAAATTAGGCTGTGAAGACGAACATGAAATCGAAAAGTTACAAATTGCCCTAGATATTCTTGAAAAAATAGGGGTTGTAACGAAGGAATTTGGCAAGTATCGCCGTGTCATTGAAGAAGATGTGGTGGAAGCCAAGTTACGTTGCTCTAGTAAGGGTTTCTGTTTTGCTATTCAAGATGAGGAAGATGCTGACGATATTTACATTCGGGAAAGTCATCTGAGCAATGCTTGGAATAGCGATCGCGTCTTGGTTAAAATTATTAAAGAAGGTACGAGAAGAAGATCTCCTGAAGGAGAGGTAAAATTAATTTTAGAACGGGCAAACCCTTCAGTTTTAGCCAGAGTGGTGGAGGATGAATCGGGGGATTATTTAGCTGTTCCCCTAGATGATCGCCTCTTGTTTGAGTTACAGTTGAAGCAGAATGGGCAAACTCTTGATGATGCGATTAATCATCTTGTCCATGTTAATGTTTTAAGGTATCCCATCGGACAAAACCCCCCAGTGGGAAAAGTTGTCAGAGTGTTGGGTAGTGATGCAGAAGCCGCCGCCGATACTGATATTGTTTCTTCAAAACATGATTTACCCCAAGAATTTCCTGAAAGAGTCCTAAATCAAGCTAACCAAATTAGTCCAGAAATCAGCCCCGAAGAAAGAGAAAAAAGAGTTGATTTAACAGACCTTCTCACGGTTACTATTGAGCAAGATATTGTTCAGGAAAATAATCTTTTAAAAGAAACGGCATTAAGTCTGGAAAAAACAGAAGCTGAAAATTGGTTGTTGGGAGTTCATATTGCCGATGTTGCCCATTTTGTGCCAGAAGAAACCCATTTAGACCGTGAAGCGAGAAAAAGAGGCACTACGGTTCATTTAGGAGACAAAATTATTGATTTACTCCCCCCTAGTATCTATGAATGTTGTTCTCTAATTCCTAATAAGGAACGTTTAGCAATTTCTATTTTTCTGACTCTTGATGATAAGGGGCAATTATTAGGCTACGAATTTAAACAAAGTATCATCAAGGTTGATCATCAACTTACCTATAAAGAAGTTCAAATGATGATTGGTGCAGGAGCGACAAAACCTGAGTTAGAGTCAACTCTGGAGATGTTAAACAATCTTGTTTTTAGTATTACTCCTCTGATCAAAGCTAGACGTTTACAGTTAGGCGGTTTTGAGATTAATTTAGATGATATTACCTCTTATTTTAAAGATGAAGGAAGAATAGGTGCGATCGCATCTTATTCCACTTTGCCTGTGCTATCTCTGATGACTGAGTTAATGACTCTTGTGGGAAAAGTAGTTGCAGAACACCTTAACGAATTGCAAGTCCCTGCTATTTATTGCACTCAGGGTAAACCCGATTGGGATGAATTGGAAGATTTACTTAAATTAGTTGCCAATCTCAAACTAGACTTTAAACTGCAATCAGAAGACGAAATTCAACCCTTAGACTACTATCATTTAATTCAAGAGTTTAGTAAATCAGATGATGAAAAAGTATTACATTACCTCTTACTTAATTCTCTAAAACCCAACAAATATACCCAACATCCAGCCCCTCATTTTGGTTTAGCCTATCCTATCTATACTCACTGTACTTCCCCCGGACAGAGATATATTGATTTGCAAATCCAAAGAATCATTAAAGCCGTATTTGAGCAAGGACGGGATAGACGTTCTAGCCGTGTTACAAAGGGAGTAGATTTATTTAGTAATAGCTGTCATGGACAAATTAACTGGAATGTTTTACCTCCGGCGGTACAATCCAACTTAGAGGCTGATTTACATTCTCTGATTACCCATTTAAATGAAAGAGAAAAAATTGCCCAAGATGCGGAAACAGACTTAGCAGGATTGAAAAAAGCGGAAAAAATGAAAGACTGTACAGGGCAAATCTTTAATGGTTTGATAACTGGAGTACAATCCTATGGTTTCTTTGTACAAATAGAAGATACTTTAGTTGAAGGCTTAGTTCATGTTAGCTCACTCAAAGATGATTGGTATGAATATCGACCCAAACACACTTGTTTAGTAGGCAGAAAAAACCGCACTGCTTATCGTCTCGGTGATAAAGTGGAAGTGGAAGTTAAAAGCGTTGACTACTATCGTCAGCAAATTGATTTAGTCACGGTGCGTGGGGGTAGTGCCGCCGTTGATGAGGATTTTGAAGACTAAGTAACCTTAGTTCGGTTTGAGAATATCGAATAAGGGTAGGTGTCAGGTGTCAGGTGTCAGGTTGCAGGTGTTGGGGTGTTAAGGAGAAATTTCTTTTTTATCTTAACTCCAAGCTCAGATAATTTTCTCTATTTTCCTTAATCTTCAATCTGGCCTAAGCAATTCTAATCAAAACGCACTCTAGGATCAAGCCAAGAATAAGTTAAATCAGCAATTAAGTTGAAAATGACGATCAAAATTCCATAAATCATCGTAATTGCCATAATTACAGGAGTATCACTGCGGTAAATAGATTCGATTAACAAAGCACCAATACCGGGGATACGAAAGATTTGTTCTGTTACCAATGCCCCTGTAAAAATACTTGGTATGTCTAAAGCTATTAAAGTAATGACGGGAATTAAGGCGTTACGCAATACATGATTGATAACTACTTGATAAGGATTTAAGCCTTTACTATAGGCGGTGCGTACATAGTCATGATTTAATTCTTCTCTAACGCTCGATCGCATGAATCGCATTAATACGGCGGTTTGATATAATGTTAGGACGATAATAGGCATAATTGACTGTTTAATTTGAGCAATGAAACTAGCCCAACTGTTAACTATCAAGTTACTGTCATAAATAAAGGGTAGCCATTGCAATTTAACACTAAAAATAATTATTAATAATAATCCCGTGAAAAAAGGCGGAATTGAATAACCGAAAAGTGCGATCGCATTACTGAATTTATCAAACAAAGAATGACGTTTCAAAGCCGAAATTACACCCAAAGGAATAGCAGTTATAACACTTAATAAATAAGCTAAACCGACAATAGATAAAGTATTAGGTAAACGTTGCCAAATTAAATCAGATACGGGACTTCTACTGGTAAAAGAATAGCCCAAATTTCCTTGTAAAAATGCTGTTAGCCATTTAATATAACGTATATAAATAGGTTGATCCAAGCCAAAGGATTTACGGATATTTTCCCTAACCTCTGCCGTTATATTTGGATTTGAAGCAAACTCACTTAAAGGATCTCCCGGTGCTAATGCGAGAATAATAAAAACAATAATACTAATGGCTAATAGAGTAGGTAAAGAAATCAATATTCTTTTGCCCAAATAAATCATATATAGTAATCCTCAATTATGAGTGATGGCAAAAAGGGCAATGGGCAAGGGGCAAAGGTAAATAGTGAATAGTGAATAGTGAATAGTGAGTAGTTGATAATTATTCGTTACTCATTACTCATTACTTTCTTCTAAAACCTGAAACCGTCAAACCCTGTACGGGCGAATGGCCATTCGCCCCTACTTCTCCCTCTCCCCTCATCCTTCCATCCCCTAAACACCCTGACACCTGCAACCTACCCTTATCTGATATTCTTAAGCCGAAATGAGGTTAATTACGTCCGCTAGACTGAGCAAGTCTAATCATTTCTGGATTATCCACATCAATTTCATATACATAACCCACACTTTGGGCCACACGGCGACGAATGCCATAGGCAGGATATAATTCCATGGGGAGTAAGCTAGTAGCCCTAACATTGGCAATATCTACCAACTCTAACATTACATCACGACTAATTTGATTACCAAAAACCTCTTTTACGTTTTGTAAACAAGAGTTATCACCCACAGGATTTCTTCCTTCATATAGTAATAACAGCGCATCTAAGCAATTGTTATAGCCATAAATATCGACAAAATCAATGACGACATCAGCGATACGAGGGTCTGCATTACTAGGATTAGGATTAACGTAACCCTCGGTAACGACTTCTTCTATATTTTGACTTGCACCACGAGTATTGGTTTGACTAACATTAGCTGTATCGCTATCAACATTAGTGTCAGGGCGAATTTGATTGGTTACTCTGTCATATACATAATTACCTGAACTTATTTGTTGATTTGGCTCAACACAAGCTATTTCTTGAGTGTTTAAATCTCTGATACTAACCACATTACCATCGCAATTGCTAATAGAGAAACCCCAGTCTATAAGTTTTTGTTGAAAGGGTGAATTATTATTATTAATGATAGTGGGAAAGGATGAGTTTTGAGCTTGTAAAGGACCAGAAAAGAGAGTAAATAGAGATATATTTGTTATTAGTAAATGTTTAATTTTCATGAATCTTGTTTATTTTTTACTGGCAGAAAAACTAATATTAATTACTAATCACTAATTACTAGATTTTTATTACTTTAAATAAGTTAATGGAATTGCGAATTTGAAATATATATAGCAATTCTCGTTATGGTGAGGTACAAAACTAATTGGTATTAGAGAATAGGAAATCTGAACTTTAGCAAGTTTTAGGTGCAAATTAAATGACAAATGAAAAAAGAATTAGTTTCTCCCTAAACCTCCAATCCGCCAAAAACCCATTTCCCAGACACATCATACTTTAATTCAACAACCCCATCTTAATCAAGAGAAGGTATTTCTAAAGAAAAGTTCCCGGAAGGATGTTTACTGTTTCCTTCTGCACACATTACATACCGATTACTCAATGTGATAGTAACTTGATGGCGATCGCTTCCACAAGGGGCTTCTTTAAAATTGTATCCTGCAATAAAAGAACGTAGTAAAGAAATTTTACGAGGGGTTAGGTTTGCACCAGTTAAATCCTGAAAAGGACTGTTCGAGCGATTATTAATTGCCACACTATCATTATTGAGGGGCTGAGGTTTTTTCTCTTCCACCACAGGAGGGGTAATATTTTCTTCTTTCCTCGTGATATTTTGATTATTATTAGATGAAGGTTTTTCTTGACTACCAGAGAAAAAGAAGTCTCCAATTAAAGAAGAAGTAGTCCAAGGCACTTGAGCATTATCGGTTTTATTCGCCACATCAATTCTCACCTGTTTAAATATTTCTTCCACATTTTGATTAGGATTTTTCAGGTTTTTGAGCAAGGCTTCTGTAAAAGTTCCATTTCTACCTGTACCATCTTGAGCGACATTCCCCGGCCCCGTGGCATAAGCAATAAAAGTACCTGTCGCACTATTTTGAATAGCGGCTAATCCTTTATTATTAGAAGAACGAGTCCAGCTACGACCGAAAGGATTATCACGACAAGCATCAAGAATGACGATATTGACATTATTATCCGTTTCTTCCATTGCCGCTAAAAGTTTTCCTAAAGGTAAGGTTTCATAGTTAACTTCGCTTTCCCTGTCTAAACGAGCATCCACTGGAATTAAGTAATTTTCCCCATTGACTTGAATACCATGACCTGCATAATAAAATAAACCGACTGCTCCTTTCTCTAATTCTCGGTAAAATCTTTCTAAACTTTGATCCATTGATTTTAAGTTACCATTGGTGAGCAGAATAACCTCAAAATTTAAGTCTCTAAGACTTTTCGCTACATCGTTAGCATCATTAACCGCATTACGCAGTTTACTACCGTGTTGATAGTTAGAGTTACCAATCACTAGAGCAACTCTCTTTTCTGATGTTTGTCTCTGGCTGATTAAATATGCTTGTTGACTAAGGGAGAAAGATTCTCTTATTTTTTCATTTATTGAAATCTGATAATCTTGAGAAAAGGCAGAATTACTCATACCGAATATTAATCCGCAAGATGCGATCGCATAAGGTGTGGCCATACTGAGTGCAGTCGGTATCATCATGGCGAAATTACCAATAAAATTAAATTTTTTCATGATCAATAAATCCTTAATCTACGAAATATTTGACTGATATTTTGCACTAACTTAACCTCAGTTCGGTTTAAGAATATCGGAGAAGGTTAGGTGTCAGGTGTCAGGTGTCAGGTTGCAGGTGTTGGGGTATTGGGGTATTAGAGTTAGAGTTAATTAGACACTTTTGCCTTCCCCCCTCGAGAGGGGGGATAAAGGGGGGTTTTTTTTAAGGGGGGACACAGAGGGGTTTGCCTTTGCCTCTTACCTTTGACCTTTACAACCCATTAGGGACATAAAATGGGTGGACAAGAGGGATTATCTTTGGGTTTTTGATTAGTTTCAGGATTAGAAATAATGGTAGGAGGGGGAGAGTTATTATTATATGTGGGTAAATTATCGTTATTATCACTGGAAATAGTGGAAGCAGTAGCCAAAAAAGAATCTAAATCTAAGACTCCCCCACGAGATAAACCACCAGTGGAAGTACGGGCAGACATATTGAATAAATCAGTTAACACTTTGCTAGGATTATCTTTCGGTTGAAGAGTTAAAAGTAAACCGTCTCCCCTACACTTAAAACCTGATGATTTTTTTTCCGCCACACAAATAACGGGCTGTTGATTCATTGTACCAGTGGCAATATATCTTAAACTACCACTGTCAGAAAATTGTTGAAATCTTTTTGTTACCTCATTACATCTTTTTTGGGGAGTCCACCCAGAATCACGGAAAAAGTCGTTTTGCCAAACTATTAGTTGGATTCTTCCCCTTGCAGTATCTACGATTGTTGTGGGTTTACCATTGAGTTGAATACACTTATAACTATTTTTAGTTTGTGCCAAGGAATCTTGAGAAAAAAAGCCATTAGCAATAGTCAATAAACCAAAAATAAAAAATTGAATAAAAAATTGATTTTTCATAATATTTAGAAGTGTTTATCTTCACGAAATTTTTAGCCTAAACCTAAGCCTAATTAATTACTCAGGACATAAAATCGGGGGGCAAATAATTACATTATCAGGAAGTTCTTGATTATTTTGATTATTTTGATTATTACTAGAATTATCGGTGCTATTATTAGTATTAATGTTACTTTCAATACCCTGATCCTGAAAACATTTTTCAGCTTGATCAACTATTTTTTTCCCTTCTAATAACCAATAATTTGAGCCTTCAATTTTACTCACAGTTTCGATCGCACTTTGACAGTTACCATATTCTAAGTCTTTTTGTGCCTGATTAATTAAATAACTATTCGTACGATATTCTTCTTGCCACTGACTAACAACTATTAAACCTGCTTGACGTACAGGATTATCAGGAATTGTATCAATTTCCTTTAAAGCATCTTCCAGCTTTCCCTCCTCAGTATATAAATGCTTTGCCTTATCAAAAATAGCCCTACTCCAATCCTCCATCATAATTTGAGCCTGATTATGATATTGATTCTGGGTTGGAATTTGTTTCGCCGTTGCTACAGCCTCCGCATAATTGAGAAATTGAGCTTTTTGTTTTGCTTCTTCTAAACGACATTTCCCGATATATTCCCCTAACTCTTGAGCAGAGATATGATTATTCTCATCTTGCAATCTTTCCTCTGCCTTTTCAAAACACTCCAAATAATTTTGATTATTATAAGCAGTATCTAAAGAGGTCAAAAAATCAGCTTTTTCTTTCTCAATTTGAGCTTTTTGTTGTTGATTCATCACATATACCCCCCCCGTTGCAATAACACCAATCGTTAAAGCAGTAGTCAAAGTTGAACCAAAAGGAGACTTTAACCAATCACTAAAAGAAAATTTTTCCGAGGTGTCTTCTTGATTTTTCAATGATTGATTTGTTGAGGAAGAAATTGAATTTATCTTAGAGGTAGAGGTATTAGAATAATTATCTTCTATGGAAGAAGGTTTATTTTTCTCCTCCAAAATTTGAGTAGGGGGGCAAGACTGTTGCTTTGCATAAATATAAGCGTGTAAATCCTTAATCACATCATCGGCTGACTGATAACGCAATTTATGTTGATAGCGAGTCATTTTCGTGATAATTTCGCCTAATTTGTCATCAACAGTAACTAAATTACGCCAAAGAATTTCTCCTTCTTCATCCTCCTCTAATTCAAGGGGATTTTTCCCCGTCAAAGCCTGAATAGCTATAACCCCTAAAGCATAAATATCACTATTTTTTCTAGGTTTTCCCCTCGCTTGTTCTGTGGGCATATAGCCACGAGTTCCCATTGCTATGGTAGGATCTAAAAGGCGACTTTGTTCTAAATTAAACTCTTTTACTGCCCCAAAATCAATCAAGACTAATTTTTGATCCTCTTGACGACGAATAAAGTTATCAGGCTTGATGTCTCTGTGGATAATGCCTAAATTGTGAATATCCTTAAGAATTCCTAATCCCTCTAATAATAATTTAATGGTCGCTACTTCCGTCCAACATTTTCCAGAAGGTAACTCATGACGTAGAGTTTTTCCTTCGATATACTCTTCGACTAAATAAAATTCTCCTTTATCTTCAAAATAATCAATTAATTTAGGAATTTGAGGATGATTTAGTTTTTTTAATATCTCTGCTTCTTGGCGAAAAAGTCTTCTTGCCTGTTTGATGAAATTGGGTTGCTCTGAAGAGGGGTGTAACTGCTTAATTACGCATTGTTGTTGATTTGTGGTGTTTATAACTAAATATACTTTACCAAAACTGCCGTTACCCAACTTTTTGATTACTTGGTAAGGAAAAGGTATTAGTGGAAGTTGAGCGGCAGGGTTATCCATAAGTCATTTAGGGGTTGATGAAAAAGTGAATTTTTAATTATTAACTATAACCTCAGTTCGGTTTCAGAATATCCAATAAGGTTAGGTGTCAGGTATCAGGTATCAGGTTGCAGGTGATATTTTTGCTGAAAAGCTGAGGTATTAATCACATAAAATAGGGGGACATTCGATAGTTGTACCTGATTGGGGCGGTTTTTTTTCTTCTGGTATTAAGGGAGGTTTTTGAATGGGGGAAACAGCATCCATTAACGGGGCAACAGCAAAATATTTGTCTAAATCTAATACTGCTTGACCTCTTCTTATGGGCATTGCTCCGATTTTAACTGCATCCTCAAATAATTGTTTCATAACTTCTACAGGTTTATCCTTTGGTTCAAGAGTCATCAATAAGTTTTGCTCTTGACAAACTATATTTGTAGATGGAGGGGGAGATTGAGGAGATACGCAAATTACTTGATATTTTCCAATCATGCCATTGGCAATAAATCTTAGTGTACTATTATCAGAAAATTGTTGAAATCTTTTACTTACTTCTTGACAGCGTTTTTCTGGAGTCCACCCGGAGGCTCTAAAATAGTCACTTTCCCAGACAATTAATTGAATTCTTCCCCTTGTGGTATCAACCACCGTCATGGGTTTACCTTCATGGTCTATACAACTATAAGCATTTTTTTTACTATCTGCTTGAGCAAAGTTAACAAATATCAGAGAGATAATTTGTCCAAATATCAAACTTAATATCAAACTAAAAACTAGAGCAAATCGAGGTTTCATGGTTTTTACCTCATGGATAAATAAGGTTTTAATCACATAATAGGGGTGAGCATTCAATTAAAGGAGGTTCACTTTTTATTGCTTTAGACTCGGAGGTAACTTCTGTTGTCACTTCTGTTTCCTCCACTTTAATATCAGCAATGTCTGTTTCTGTCATAATTGGGGCATTCTTAATGAAATTAGACATGGGGAAAATATATTTTCCTGTAGGCTCTCTAGTAACGGGAGTGCCTCCAACTTTAGCGGCATTGGTAAAGAGGTTTTCTAAAACTTTATTCGGATTGTCGTTTTTTTGTAGAGTTATGAGCAATCCATCTTTTTGGCATTGATAACCGCCTCCCGGCACTTGTGTGCCCACACAAATAACAGGATATGAATTTATTTGCCCAGTGGTTACATATTTAAGAATACCTTTGTCAGAAAATTCTTGAAATCTTTGTGTTACTTCTTGACATCTTTTGTTCGGAGTCCAACCAGAATTTTGGAAGTAATCGCTTTCCCAAACTATTAATTGAATTTTTCCTCTGGAAGTATCCACAACGGTGGTTGGTTTGCCTTTGTAGTTGATGCAACTATAAGTATTTTTACTTTGAGCAAGGGTATTTGGGGATAGGCAAGATACGAGAGCAACTGAAGTAACTATACTAGAAAAAAAAGAGGACTTTTTCATTGTTTTCGGGGGAAAGCTACACTTCCATTATAACTTTTACTCAACCTGAGAACTCCTGCACGGGCGAATGGCCATTCGCCCCTACCTTCTCATCTCCCGAAACTGTTTTAATAAACCGCTACTAAAGAAGGCTTAGGAAAAGCATTTTTATCTAAACTAGGCCAGTTTGAACCTTTGGGAATAGTTCTAGTTTGGATAAATTCTTCGCCATCAGTGGTAAGGATACTTATTTCTCTGGTTTCTTCTGCCATATTACTTCTAGTTCCATTTTTCTCTCCCGGATGTTGAATCGCCAAAAAGAGAGTATTTTGTTCTTGGTTGAAGCATAAACCACAAGTTTCCGTTTCCATCGGTGCAATACCAAATGGATAGGCTTTTCCTGCATTTTCTCCTGATAAGGGTATATACCAAATACTATTATTTCCTAATGCTCCCGTAATATAAGGATTATCCCCCTGACGCACTGGTTGATTGTGTAATCCTGTCGGCATATCTGTCACCATCCAAAGATTTCCCTGTTTGTCAAACTCAAGGTTATCTGGATTCGCAAAGCCTAAACCTCCTGATGCTGGTTCACCACCAACTGCGATCGCATCCCATGTAAAATTAAGGGCTGAGGGGTCATTTTCATTTTCTCTAAGGCGGATTAAACAGCCATACTCATATATATTTCCTTGTTTATCGCTAAAAACTCGTTTATCTGGACTACCATCATTTCCTGCCGCTCCAGAGGTAAAGGCAATCACTAAAGATTGATCCACAGGATGTAAAGCCACATCTTCAGGACGAGCAGTACAAGTACCTCCAATGACATTACCAGCAAAATGAGCATCAATTAAAATCGCTCCTTGAATTTCTTCGGCGGTGTCTCCTATGTATAAGTCTCCGAGGGTTGAATATTTTTCTTGAAATTGGTCTAATTCTTCTTGTTTAGTAACGGTGACAATACCTCCTTTTTCTCTATCTGGATTGGGAATGGTTAGTAATTCCCCTCGCAAATTGCTTAAGGCAGTGGGATTAATGGCAGTGTCGGCTTTTAAGGGTATCCATTCGCCACTACCATCGGGATTCATTTTGGCTACGTATAACATTCCCTCTTGTAATAATTTCGAGTTGCCCTTATCTTGGGGGTCAACAACTGTGCCTGTGGAGATAAACTTATACAAATGTCCACCAGTGCGATCGCATCCTGAGTAAACCGCTAAAGGTTGATTCGCTTCAGCTCGAATGGCAACAGCTTCATGACGAAAACGCCCTAACCATGTATGTTTTGTACCATAGTCATTTTTATTAGCAGGATCAACTTCTACCATCCAACCATACTTATTACCCGCCAAACCAAAGGGATTACCCTGTCCACTAAAACCATTGATGGGTAAAGACTCTGGAGAAAAAGATGTGCCATCTGCCATTACAACTTCTGGTACTTGTGTTTGGAAATTTTCTTCAGCACTAAATACTGTACCCCAAGGCGAAACACCCCCCGCACAATTAGCAAAAGTTCCAATGATTAGCTCTCCTTTATCGTCAGTATAACCCAAACCCTTCTTTTTCAGAAAAACACTTTTAGCAGGTCCAGTTACCTGTAAATATCGATTATCTCTCCATCCTGATATACCTGTAATACGACGATCTTGCTCAGAGTAAGTCCGCTCCCACTTACCATCACCATTGCGACGAATGGAAATAACCCCCAAACCTTGATCTGTTAACAACTCCCCAAAAAACTCTTGAAAGAGAATCTTAGCAGAATTATCATCAGGCAAAGCAAAAATATTTAATCCTTGTCGATTTTCCCTTGCTGAGTGTAAAGCTGATAAAACCTCTTGAGGCAATGATTTTTGAAGCACCTGCTCATAACCTTGTAGCCAAGGAGTGGGACTGACATATTCAAAATTGACCACTAAATAACCCTCATTGGGATTAGTTTCCACAAAAGCAACATAGTCATTGTTATAACCAAAACGGGAGTCACCCACTTTATCTCCCCAAGAAGCAATCACATCATAGCTAAATCCTTCGGGTAGAATTAAATCGTCTTGTACTTGATAAGAATTAAATAACTGTTTTTGTTCTTGTGAATTAAGGTTATTTATTTCCAAAGGAATAGGATATTGAACAGGTTTAAAATTAGCAAATTTAAAAATTTCCTGCTCAGTATTTCCTTGGGCATGAGAATAATTTTTAAAAACAGAACTACAGGCGGTAGAAGCAACACTAACTCCCAAAAATGTTAAAAAATCCCTACGTTTAAATTTCATATATTATCTTAACCCTTAACTGAATTTCTTTAAATTATTTTTATTTTATATTACTATCAATAAATGCGAATCTACTGCTTATATCTAAATAATTAATATTAAGAATTGGTTAAATTTTAATTATAATTAGTAAAGAAATAAAAGATAATGGTAAATATGTAGAAATGAATAGGAATAAACCAAGCAATGGAATGATGAAAAATATTTCCCACTGATTGTTAGTTCTTAATTCTTAAGTTTAAATTTTTAGGTTTTTCAGAGTGTGATTATGATAAATTAAGAGAAACAGGACTTCTATAAGCTTGATTAAATAGTGTTTAGTAGTAAAATAAAAACTAAAAGTTTATAAATTATTATTTAATAACCGCCTATTGCCTCTTGCCTACCCTAACCAATAATTTACATACTCAAAGTGATAGAGTTAATTTTTAATCCTTCCTTTTCTCTATTTATTTAAACTTAAACTAACTAATTTAGAAATGAAAATAGCAGGAAAAAGTTGTCCTAGTAAAGCCTCTATGTTAGATAACATCATTCCCACGCTATTAAGAGGACTTATATCTCCATATCCCAAGGTTGTGAGGGTGGTAAAACTAAAATAAAATAATTGATATTGTGGACTTGCATCTATAAATATACTTAATTCAAAAGAGTTAGCATTTATATTAACCAGAATTTTATAAAAAATACCCCAAAGAATGCCAATCATTAAATATATGCAAATTGCCCCTTTAATTACATCTCCATTGATTTCTGTTTCCGAAAGAATCCGAAGAGCAATTGCAACGATAGATAAAATCATAAATAAAGCACTTAATACATCTGAGAAAATTTCAATAGTATCTATATGATTAAGCATTTGAAGGTGACTAATGATAGAACTTAGATAGGCAAAAATAGCTATTCCACGAAAAATATAAATAAACTTTTTCGAAAAACCAAGGGTATTAATTGCTAAAATAATGGTAGAAAAAAAGATAATAGGAAACCAAATATTAAACCTATCAAAATATTGTAAAAAAGGTGTAACAACCATAAAAATTAACAAATTATAAAATAGGCGATTATATGTGGTTTTAGTAGAATAAAATTGACTCATAAAGGTTTTTTTAGTCTTCTAATGTGTTAAAAAGTCTGATTTTCAAAGGGCTTAGAATTGTTGAGCAAACCTTCGTTAATTACAAAAAAAGGGGGCTTTAACCCCCATATTAAATTACTATTTTGTATTTATCTATAATGTTCCTAAATCGTTGATGAAAAATCAATTATTAGAAAAAACATAGAATTGCGATAGATACTTATTAAGCAGTAGCCAATTCAGGTTCAGGGCGTTTGCTGTTACGGATACCTTCGATCGCATCTGCATAACTAGGAGCTTTAAAGACAGCAGAACCAGCTACAATAGCATTAGCACCAGCTTCTAAAACTTGCCAAGTATTGTTAGGTTTTAAACCACCATCAACCTCAATCCAAGGATCTAAACCTTTCTCATCGCACATTTGGCGTAAAGCCTTGATTTTAGGCACAACAGAGGGAATGAAACTTTGTCCGCCAAAGCCGGGGTTAACGCTCATGATTAAGACTAAATCGCAAACGTCAATTACATACTCGATTAACTCTAAAGGAGTAGAAGGATTTAAAACTACCCCAGATTGTTTGCCTAACTCACGGATTTGACAGAGAGTGCGGTGTAAATGGGGGGAAGCATTGTGTTCAGCGTGAACAGAAATAATGTCAGCACCTGCCTTGGCGAAGTCTTCTACATACTTCTCAGGTTCAACAATCATTAAATGCACATCTAAAGGCTTTTTGGTGTAAGGGCGAATCGCCTCTACAATTAAAGGACCAATGGTAATATTAGGTACAAAACGACCATCCATTACATCCACATGAATCCAATCTGCACCGGCTTCGTCAACGGCTTTGATTTCTTCTCCTAAACGACTGAAATCCGCAGATAAAATGGAAGGAGAAATAACGACTTTTTTATCACTCATAATAATTATTAATAGATTAACTTTTGTTGTGTTAATTGTAACAAAATGTTTAATTTCTCTATAGTGTATCAGCTATTGACAAAATCGAGAATATGATGAGCTGTAATTTCTGATTTTTCTAAATGCGGCACATGACCGCAATTATCAATCCAAACTAACTTACTTTGAGGGATTAACTCTTGGAATTGACTAGCGGGTTTTATGCCTAAGATTTTGTCATTTTTTCCCCATAAAATCAGGGTTTCTGCTCTAATTTGTCCTAATTCTTCTGCAAATGAACCATAACCGCCACTCTTGGTAAAAGAAATTAACGCTTTGCTCCAATTCTCACATTGTAGATGTAACGCCGCACATCTTAGGGCGTCTTCACTGGCAAACTCTGGATTAAAATAAGCCGTTTTACTGATACTCTGTCTTACTTTCAAATTCCGTAAAAATTCCGTAGCTAAATAACCTAAAGGGGGAAATAAAAACTTCCCGATTATCGGTTGCTTAGTCAAACCACCGCTATCTAACAACACTAATTTTTCCACTGCTTGGGGATAACTTAAGCAAAAGTCAATGGCACTTGCCCCTCCCATAGATGCACCCACTAAAATCATGGGTTTGTTAATCATGGTTGACCAAAAATGATAGAGATGAGTTCTAATACTATGAGGAGAATAGTTTAAATTAGCTTGTCTTTGGGTAAAACCGAATCCTAGCAAGTCTAAAGCCCAAACCTCGTATTCTTTCTTTAAAAATGGCAGTAAACGGCGATATTCAAACACAGAACTATCAAAACCGTGTAATAATAATACTGGTGTTTTTCCTTCTCCCTTTTTTATATAACTTGTGGCGATTTCCTTTGAACTTAAGGGAGTGTTAATTTTTGTAAACTGGATTTGCTCAAAAAGTGCGATCGAATCTTTTTCTATAAGTTTTTTTGCTTCAGTGACAATTTCATTAGTTAACATGAGGAATTGAGAATTTAGAGAAATTTATTCAAGTTTATCGGTAAATTATGGCAGTTTATTATCTCAATGTGCAAAGAAGACTCCCACTAGAAAGCGAGTCCGAGTAGAGTTACCGAAGGTAACGGCGGACGTGTCTTTTAGCGGTGAGATGGGGCTTACAAGGTAGGGTTTTTTCATTCTCAAAAATGTCAATTTTTGAAACTAACAAATAGTAACAGATACAGAAGTTTTTAAGTATTAATTAATCAATTATTAAGAAAAAACGCTCCCCTCTACTGTGGGAGAGGGGTTGGGGGTGAGGGCAAGATAATTTCGCCCTGACTTTGAAAAAACCCTGCTTACAAGGTGCGGAAATAAATTCCGCACACAGCCCCTCATGAATTTGCACCAACAAACAAACCGAACGTCAGTGAGTCCTTAATTTTCAATACTTTTTAGGGAACGGATAAATTCTCTCACTACATCCGTTTTTGTTCTTCCTAACTTTTTGGAATACTTAATAAGCAACTTCATTTCAGATTCTTCAACTCTTACACTTAATTGAACTTTCGCCATTGTGTATAATAATATGATACACTGTATTTAGTTTAACAAAAAAATGAATAAAGCGTACAAGTACAAATTGAAACCAAGTCACTATCAACAAAGAATGATGGCGAATTGGCTTGATATGCTTCGTTCTTATTACAACTATTGCCTCCGAGATAGAATTGAAAGCTACGAGCAAGTAAAGCAACCTAAGCTAGGGAATTACTGTGATTTAAGGACAAAAGCTGAATGTTGCCCTCTAACTTGTTCAGTGTCTAAAAACTCTCAATTAGGAGAACCTTTTAAGGGAGATAAAAAACGGAGTGCCTACGAAATGCAGTCGTCAGAATTGCCTAATTTAAAGAAAACTAGGAGTTGGTATAAACAAATCCATTCAACAGTTTTACAACAAAATTTGCGTAAATTAGACACAGCATTTAAGAACTTTTTTGATGGGAGAGGGTATCCAAAATTTAAAACTAGACAACGGTTTAAAAGTTTTAACTATCCGCCTAATCAAGTAAAGTTAAAAGGCAATAAAATCTATCTTCCTTCTATTGGTTGGATGAGATTTTTTCAGTCTCGTCAAATTCCTGAAGGTTTTAGTTTACGCTCTGTCACAGTTAGACAAAAAGCAGATGGTTGGTATGTCTCTATTTCCATTGAGGATAAATCTATTCCACAGTCTCAACCTAAAGATTTAGCCCAAGTTAAATCACTAATAGGTTGTGATTTGGGGATAAAAAAACTATTAGCATTAAGCAATGGAGAACAAATCAACAACCCTCAGTTTGAAAAGCAATTAGAACGAACCAAAACTATTAGACAACGCAGAGCTAGTCGCAAAAAAAGAGGTTCTAAAAATCAGAAAAAAGCCTATCAAAAATTAGCAAGGATTGACCAAAAAATAGTAAATCAAAGAACTAACTATCAATGGAATATTGCCCATCATTTAACAAGGTTAGCAGATGTCATTGTACTGGAAGATTTAAACATTCAGGGAATGAGTAAAAGATGTAAACCAAAGCAAGATGAAAACGGCAAATACTTAAAGAATAATCAATCTGCTAAACGAGCATTAAACCGTTTAATTCGTGATTGTTCTTGGGGGGAGTTAAAACTTAAAATACAGTCGGTAGCTGAGAAGTTTGGCTGTATCGTTTTAGAAGTTAATCCTAAGTTCACATCACAAACTTGCTCGAATTGTGGTCACATTGACTCCGCTAGTCGGAATAAAGAAAAGTTTGTTTGCACTAATTGCGGATTCATTGCCGATGCTGACAATCAGGCAAGTGTAAACATCGGAATGAAAGGGCTTGAAATACTTGGAATTAGTCCATCCAAGCTACTGGTGGATAATCAGAAAGTTACGGCTAAATCTGAATTAACAGATTCGTCTAAAAAACGGGAGAAATCAATGGCGTTAGTCGTTGAGCCTAGCAACCCTAGACAACTTGAGTTGTTTCAGTGGATAAATGGTCAGGTAACTGGCTGTTCAGAATCCCCCGTTACAGCCCGTAGGGTTTAACGGTGGGAGTATGTCAAAATTAACAGCAATGGTTTCTTGTTTAATTTGCAAATAATGATTAAGATGATCCCGAACACGATTAGAAGTTTGAGTCATCAATTGATTCGCTAAATTCTCCACAGCACTTCGCCCAGTACGATAAGACAAATACCCCACTAGGGTGACAGTACCAACAATTTGCACAATGAAAGGGATAATTAAGACTAACTTCAGAGGTAGTTTTTTATTTAAAGAAGTTTTCACAATATCGAATTATTCTACTACTCTAGAAAGATAAATTAGTTAAATATTATTAATAATTACAATTAGAAAAAGATGAAATAAATTCATTATCTGCGTTAGTAATTTACTGATTTAAGCAATATTACCTTATATTAGAATAACTAATAAAAAATAATTACAAGAGATTAACGATAAAAAAAATTAATTGTTATAAATTAACATTTATTATTTAACCGTCAAACCTGCCACCTGCCACCTGCCACCTGACACCTTTTCCTAACCAATAATTTACACGACGAGCAGTAAGAGAGCCAATTTTATATCGAGCTTAGACAAAACTTAAGATTTAACTGGTCGTTTTTATTAGACAATAAGCATGTGATTGAATATAATCACACTAAAGTCATTTTACATGAGGTTATTATATACTATGCCATATACTACAGAAGACGGCGGCAGATTAAACAACTTTGCTAATGAGCCTAAAGTGTATCAGGCTGAACCCCCTAATAAAAACCAAAAGCGTAACTATATCATTTGGGGTGCTTTAGCTATTATCCTTTTAGGCGGCGTGGTTGCGATCGCATTTTATGCTTCTAACATCTAAGTAATCACGAAGATTCTATCAGGAATTAGGAATCGAACTAAGTTAAAAATTTAAAATCAAGAATGAGGAATGAGGAATTAACTATTTTCCCATCTTCCCCCTCTCCCCTGCTCTTTCCCCCTCAAATAACCTCAACAATTTCGGTATATTCAAACTGATTTTCACTTCTTTTCACCAGTGGATATTCTTGATTATTAAGAATAATTACATCTTCTTGACAATCATCCTTAGATGATACATAAGTCAAAACATACTGTTTATTAATATAACTATTCATCTCTGTTTCAACCTCATTACGCCATTGAGTTTTAGTCACTAACACAATCAATTGATTAGCTAACTTAGGGATAATTTTGGCTACCTGACGACGATATACTTCATCTAAACTGCCAAAAGGAGAATCCATAACGATAGGAAAATTACTTGAGTTGAGATTAACTAAACGACTTTCCTTCGACCATTTTCTCACCATATCAATAATTGCACCAATAAAAGAAAGACTCAAAATTTGATTTTCTCCAGTAGAAGCGGCAACGGGTAAAGGAATACCCAAAGTATTTTCTACTAAATTTAATTCGTAGTTTTCATTTAATAAAGGTTGATATGGAGTGAAAGAAATGGAGGCAAAAATTTCTTGTAATCTTTTTTCTAGGGTTAAACGGAATTGATTTTCTAATCTTTTTTTAACCTCTAAAATACAATCAATCGCTTTTTGGGTTGCTTCAATTCTTCGTTTAATTAAATTCTCTTTTTCTGCTTTTATTTCTTGCTTAATAATCTGTTTTTCTAACTTACTTAACTCTTCCTCTAAGTTATCTAATTGAAGGTTAATTTCTCCCTGATTCAAAATTACTTGACGGATATGATTTTCTATATTATCCAGTTGCTTTTGCATCTGTTGAATATTTTTATCAGGATATTTTCTTAGTTGCTCATTCAGATTATCTAATTCATTTTCAATTTGGTTTAAATCCAAACGACAATTATTAATTATATCTTGATATTCATTGATATTATTCCAAAAATTTTCTCTCAATTCTAATAAATTACTCACACTACTTTCTAAGCGAATTAATATTTCTTCTAATTCGCTACTACCTGTTTTTTGTAATAATTTTTCTACCTCTTGATAACTAAAACTATCAGGAATTAATTGATTACCACATAAGCAACGATTTTGTTTTAATAATTGCTCGATAAATTCTTTTTTAATTCCGATGGGTAATTCTCCTTTTTCTCTCATCTGATTAACTATTTCTTCAAATTCTGTAAAAGTCTTAGATAAAAAGACTAAATAGCTTTTACTGCTAATCTCTTTTTTGATGCTTTGTTGAGTATCAACTAAAGTTATTCTTAATTCTTTTTCTCGCTGTAGCAATTTCTGTTTTAATCGCTGTAAGTTTTCTATGCCACTTACTTCTAACATTTGTTGAGAAATATTATCTTTTTCTGCTTGTAATTTAGCTAATCTTTCTTTAAGTAATTCAAAATCATTTTTTAGTTTTTCTTTTAAATTGCACTGCTTTTCTCTTTCTTTCAAAAGGCTTTTTATCTGTATATCTCCTAAGGATTCTAATTCTTCATGAAAATGTTTTTTGGCATTTTTTAAATGATTTATCGCCCTTTCTAACACTTTTACTCCAATTAACTCTTTGGTATCTTCAGCAATTTTTTGTCTTTCTTGACTTCTAAATAAATGATCAATATGTTCGCCATCAAAGAAAAAATATCCGTGTAAACTTTGAGGTAAAATTTTTTCAATAATATCTTTTGGTTGCTGTAAAGGATGTTGCCATCTACCATCATCTCCTGTAATCATCATGAATAATTGAGGAGTTGTTATTTGGATTTGATTTTGTTTATTTCTACTACCAAAACATTTTCTTTTTAACTGATAAGTTTTATAATCGTGTTCAAATATTACCTCAACAAAACACTCTACAGAAGCTCCTTCTTCTACTTCTTGAATTGCTTTTTTATTCACTAAGGATTGAGGTTCAGAAAAAGCCCCAGTAAATTTTTCGTAAAAAACCCAAGTAAAAGCATTAAGAATGGCTGTTTTCCCCGCTCCGTTATTACCGTGAATAACTGTGGTATTTTTTTTACCATAGCTAAAATTAATAATGGGAGTTTTACCATAGAATTGGCGAAAATTTGCTAGTTGTAAGCTGATAATTTTCATTGAATATTGTTTCTAATAATATTTAAAATATCTTCATTTATATAACGACTATTTTTTTGAGATAGCTTATCTTTTTCTAGTTGTAGAACTTGCTCAACAATGAGTTTTATTTCTGGTTCTGCCTTGTTAATTGGTTCTGTGATATGTTCTAATTTATAGTTATTCTGATAAATCATGAAAATTATTATCAATAAACTTTGTTTTGATTATAAAGTATTTATGTAATGAGCCTATTTTTTTTGACATATTTTTTACATAATTTAATTTTTTTCTCATGAGCTAAGACTATAATAAATAGAGGATAATAGCTGGTTTGTTATTTTTTATCATCAATTAATAAATGAAAAATGGTTCAAGATAATCGCAAAAAAGTTCGGCAGGTTCTAATCATTACATTAATATTAAATTTAGTTGTTTTATTATTAAAAGCAGTTGTTGGTACAATAACAGGTTCATTAAGTTTACAAGCAGATGCTTTACATAGTGTAACTGATAGTGCTAACAATATTTTAGGCTTAGTAACAAATCAACTTTCATCTCCCATACCAGATAGAGATCATCCCTATGGACATCAAAAATTTGAAGCGATTGGTGCTTTGGGGATTGCCGCTTTTTTGGGGATTGCTTGTTTTGAAATTATTACTGGTGCTTTAAATAGAATTATTTTTGGTGGTGATCCTGTTAAAATTGGTGGTAGTGAATTATGGCTTTTAATTATTGTTTTGGGGATCAATATTTTTGTTGCTTTTTACGAGCGAAAAGTGGGGTATAAAATAGGCAGTAAAATTTTAATTGCTGATGCTACCCATACCATGAGTGATGTGTGGATAACAATTAGTGTATTATTTGGTTTAATAGGTGTTTGGCAAAGTGAAAGATTAAATTTACCTCAGCTACAATATTTAGATATATTATTAGCTTTTCCTGTAGCTTTTTTAGTTTTAAAAAGTGGTTGGCAAGTTTTAACAAGCAATCTTCCTTGGTTAGTGGATCAAGTTGTGATCGCACCTGAATTAATACATAAAATAGTAACAGAAGTACCGGGAGTAATTAACTGTCATGATATTGCATCAAGGGGTTTATTAGGAAGACAAATCTTTATTGAAATGCACTTAATTGTTGATACTGAAGATGTAAAAATTGCCCATGATATAACAGAAGAAATAGAGAGAAAATTAGAAGAAAAATTCGCCCCCGTCAGGATTTTAATTCATATTGAACCCCCAGAATATAAATCTCCTAAAATTAGTTATGGATAATTAAGAATTAAGAATTAAGAATTAAGAATTAAGAATTAAAAATTAAAAATTAGGCTCTTCTACAGTTGCTATGGTAAATTAACAAAAAATAATTGCTATAAGCTATGTAAATTAAGAGATTAACGATAACAAAAAATTAATTGTTATAAATTAATATTTATTATTTAACCTGACACCTGCCACCTGCCGCCTGACACCTTTTCCTAACCAATAATTTATATACTCACAGTAAGAGAGCCAAAAATTAAAAACTCCGAACTTAGGTTATCTAGTTATCTAATAAGTCTTCTGCCCAATTTTGCTTTCAATTCCCCTTTGATGCGGTTTAAAATCGAGGTTTCGTCAAGGGAATTAATTATGTTTTCTACTACTGCGTGAGGTCCATTTTCTCCCCATGATGCCCCATTTGCTAAATAAACTTTACATATTTGTCCAATTGTATAAGTGGAAACTCCGGCAAATGCCCCTTGTGCGATCGCAACTGACATATAAGGCACAACGGTTAAACCTCCAGAAACAGGGGTTGTTAATCCTAAAATACCTTTAAGGGAACTTAAACCAAAGGTTACTAACACATCACTAGCGGTAATTCCTCCTAAACTGATGGCTATTTTTTGCAACAATTTCACCGCACTTTGTTGAGTCATGGCGATATTATAAAGTTGTGATAACCTTAAAATCATAACCACGTCGATGATTGCCCCTGTAAATAAATCTATAGCTGTGACAGGATTAAGAGCGATCGCACCTGCTTTAGTCATCATAGTTTGTTGTATAATCTTTTCTGCCTCTGCATCTCGATAAACAAGTTTTTGTTGAATTAAACGCTCATTAATTTGTCCAGTGGATAACATGGTATTTAAAGCAACCAGAGATTTACCCTCTTGATGGAGAATTTCTAATATTTTTAACTGTAAATCCCCTATTTGTGGCTTTCCCCGTTGACGTATTATTTTCACTTTTCCCTCTTTATCCTTTACCGCCACTGTTTCTAAAGGAGAAGCCGAAACCATGACAATTTCATCCGGTGACAATAATTCCCTTACCCTAACATCCCTAATCGTAGAATAAATTTCGATGCGATCGGACTGAGGATATTGATCAATTTTATTAAATACTAAAATCATTGGTTTGCCCACCTCTCGCAATTGGCATAAAGCCTGATACTCTACCCTCGTAATATCTCCTGCAATCACGAACAAAATTAAATCTACCCTAGAAGCAATATCATGGGCTAACGTTTCCCTCGTTTCCCCATCAATTTCATCAATCCCCGGAGTATCTATCAACTGAATTTGGACATTTTCTGAACCCTTAATCAATCGTTGAATATTTTGCTCTCCATTACCAATACTCTCCTTACTTAAACGCCAATTAGTTTGATCAATTTCTCTTGTCACTCCATGAAGTGGTCCCGTAATAAAAATGTCTTGACCAATTAAAGCATTCAAAACACTAGATTTTCCCTTTCCCACCATGCCAAAAGCCGCAATTTGAATCACTGAATCTTCTAACTTTTGTAACATTTGATTCAAGTGAGCAATTTCTGTCTCTAATCCCTGCTTCTCTTCCTCTTTCAAATCCAGATTTAATAATAAATTCCGTAAAGATTCCTGTGCCTTATGATAATTTATTTCTCCCTGCCAATGAGCAAAATCAATAATCGCATTTTCCCAATCTTCTTCCCACATAACATTATTAACTCAAGTTATAGCCTTAAAAGGATTATTCCTATATTTTAAAATGTTCTCGGTAATTACAATTCATTTCACCACAAGAATCATTAACAATCATGAGGGTTGAAAAATTTTCAAATCCTATGCTGAGGTTAATTTTTAATTTCCAAAATGTTGTACAATAAAATGTACAATTTAAAAGTTAAACAAAAATAGTAATGAAAATAATTAATATAAGTACTGCAAGAAATAATTTATTCAGTCTAATAGAACAAGTGAATCAAGATCATCATCCTCGGATTATCAGCAGTAAAAAAGGGGATGTCGTAATCTTATCAAAAGAAGACTGGGACAGTTTACAAGAAACCTTGTATTTACAATCTATTCCTAACTTAGTCTCATCCATAAAAACAGCAGAAAAAGATAATGAATGGGTATCAGAGGAGGAATTTTTGGGGGTTTTAAATGACTTGGAAGATTGAATTTAGTCGAAATACTCTAAAAGATGCGAAAAAACTCAAATCAGCAAAATTAGACGGTAATCTCAAAGAATTACTCAACATCTTAAAATCAAATCCCTATGAGCCTCCTTACGAAAAATTATCAGGTAATTTAAAAGGTTACTATTCAAGGAGAATAAATATTAAGCATCGCCTAGTTTATCGTGTTGATGACAATAATAAAACCATCAAAATTCTTTCTGTCTGGTCTCATTATGAATAGATTTTATCGAAACTCCAATTGCAATTATTTCCGACTGAGGGTTAATTCTTCTTGTAGTAACTTCTTATATACTTTGGGCAAAAATTTCGTCATATTATTATCTTCTATGCCATAACCCAAACTCGTCCAAGTGGGAGATAACATTCTTAACACATCATCTATTTTTTCTTCTCTCAATAACTCTGCTATATCTTTTTCCCATGCCGTAGTATCCTTTAACCAGTTGTAGAGAACTTTATCTTGATACTCAGGCTCAAAACTGTAATCTTCCCACACCAGAAACTTAGAAGGATGAGGATGATATTTTGCCGCTTTTTCCGCCCAGGTGGTATTTAAAAATTGATAACGTCCAGAGGCAGTGCTACATTTACCCTTATTAGGTCCATTAATAATGGTCATGCAAATATTCGGATGTTCGCTTAAATCGTCCACATATTCGCCACTATAAATTACATAGTAGGGGTTCAAATAATTAGATTCACTAAAACTAATAGTACGCATCAACGCCCTAATGTAAGGATCTCCCCCTTCCATCACTAATGGAGGACTCCCATATATACTCGAAATTAAATGTTGTCCTGCGGTTTTTATTTCCGCTTTTTTTTCCCGAAAAATAACGTTGCCGATTCCAGTTAGTATGATTAGTAAGATAATCAGTTTAAAAAAGTTAACAATTTGTGTACTAAAGGAGTGCGATCGATTAATGTTGGTCATACTACCAGAAACAAATAACTAGATTAATTCAGTATTAGTTACTGTTCCTATCATATAGTAATCGGATTCTAGTGAGCACCTTTACGCAATAAAACCACTTTTACTGTGGCGATAATCAAAGCTAAATCGTACCAAATAGACCATTTTCTCTGATACTGTAAATCTAAAGACACTATTTGCTCAAAATCATCTACCAAGGAGCGTCCATTAACTTGCCATTCTCCAGTAATACCGGGCTTGACTCTCAATCTCAACCAATGACGTGAACTATAGTGACTAACTTCACAAATTGTTGGGGGGCGAGTTCCCACCAGACTCATATCTCCTAACAAAACATTCCAAAACTGGGGAAACTCATCAAGGCTAGTTTTCCGTAAAAATGCCCCTACTCTCGTAATTCTGGGATCTTGGTCATTTTTGAATATATGACCTTTGGCTTTATTTTCCACTAAATGCTTTTTTTGATCTGCATCGCTATACATGGAACGAAATTTCCAGATGCGAAAAGGCTTACCATTCAAACCGCAACGAATTTGACTATATAACACCGGTCCTTGACTATCCCACTTAATTGCGATCGCAATAGGAATAAATATCAAAGCAGTAATCACTAAGCCCACGAAACCACCAAGAATATCAATATATCTTTTAAAAGTGCTATAAGCAGATACATGAATAGTAGTATTTACTCCTTGAGGGCAAGAAATCAAATCAGGGGATGGTAATGAATTATTAAAAAATTGGCTATCGGAAAAAAACATGATCTTCTCATTAGGACTAAACAATATTATTAATCAGTATTTACACTTAACCTGAGTCTCAATATAGTTTTTGCTACTCAGTGTTTATGCTTAAATGTTTTGCCGCAGTTTTAACTATAACATCTTAAACTTTAGTCTATAATTTTTTTTCGCAAACGTCACCATTTATTTCTTAAAGATTTTGTAAACCCTTTAATTATAAAACTTTAAGTAATTACATGTAACAAAAAATAAAAATTTTTGTGAAGATTTTGTGAACTTTTTGATACTTAGTTGATTTTTTTAAAAAAACTGTTATAGTTAATCGTATCCAAGAAAATACGTAAGTATAAAATTTATTAGAGAGAGGAAAATACTCATGAACAAATTTTTGTCTTTATCTTTTACGCCTTTAGCTGTTACTGCTACAGTTGCAAGTATCGCTCTTTCTTCAGGCTCCGCTCAAGCCGTTACTATTGGACCTCCTGCTGCGGGAGAACAAAGTTTACAGACTATTTTGGATAACATAAGTAGTCCTGGTGCTATTACCGTTCAATCGGATGCTGAGTTTTTTAAACCTAATTCTTCTAATAGTGCTACCTCTAGTATTGTTATCGAGTTTGCTGGTAACGCCGCTAACAATGTATTGGGGATTTATAATTCCATTGGAGGAACTATGGTTGATATTTTTGGTGGGGGAGCCACTCAAGGTAGTAAAGTATTCCTTAACTTTAGCGGTGGAAATCTCGGACTTTTTGACATAAATAATAATGCCATCGGGAATGGTACTTTTAATGGCTTTGGCACTAATTTTGGTTTTTACTTAAGAGGTGTTAATCAACAAGTTTTATATTCTCAATCTGCTGCAAATCCTAATGGATTCGATGCCATGGCAGCGTTTAGCGGTGCAGATAATCAAACAACATTAACTCTTCCTCCTAATAATTCTTCCGGTACTTTCGATGGCGGTGATTGGATTTTCGCTTGGGAAGACTCATATTTAGGAGATGGTGATTATAATGATTTTGTAGTTCATGTTTCTGATATTGAGGCTGTGCCTGAACCTTTAACTATTCTTGGTACTGGTTTAGCCTTAGGTTTGGGAGGTTTATTCAAATCTAAGCAGTCAAAAAAACAATCTCTTGCCGCTTAATTATCTGGGACTTAATTATCAACGATATTTTGAGTGATCGTTATCTCAAATACGGATCTAATTAGGAGTTACTGAGAAAATAATGTCATGGAGATAGGTGTCAGGTTATGTGATTATAAATTAAAGACTCTGGCACAATTGTATCGAAAGGTTTGATTTTCAAATAGTTTAGAGTCCTAAAGGCAGATCTCAATTACTTTGTGTTTTATATAAATAGTTTGTTCTCGCAATTTTACTGGTTTATTGTCCCCCATTTTTATCCCAATTATGTATGGGTTATGGGGGATTTTAATTTTTTGGAGTTGGTGAATTAAGCTATGACTCTTAGTTAAGATCAGAAGTAAATAATAGGTATTCTTACGATAGTAATAATATTTTGAGTGTTAGATAATTGGAGTAATTCAATTATGTTTTATGTCACAATTAATCAACCTCCTTTTTTTGGTTTATAATAGACTTCTCCAAAAAAAATTTTTTATTGGCTCGTAGTAAGGGCTTCAGCCCTCGTTTTAGCAATTAATGGAGATGTCTAATCGTCACATATTTTTATTGCAATATAATTATTGATTTGTGTACTTCAAATGACACTATTTTTTGATTAACCCTTCACTAATTGATAAAGCCTTTTAAATTCTCTTTGTTGTTGACTATGATCAACTATGGGTAAGGGATAACCACAACTACTCGCTTCGAGAGGAGATATTTTTCCTGTCACCAAATCCTTAGTATCCAAATGTCTAATTTCTGGTAGCCATGTGCGAATATACTCAGCTTCTGGGTCAAATTTTTGAGCTTGAGATGCGGGGTTAAAAATTCTTAAAGGTTTGGGGTCCATTCCACTAGAAGCACTCCATTGCCAACCGCCATTGTTTGCGGCTAAATCGCCATCATAGAGTTTTTGCATAAAATATTTTTCTCCCCACCGCCAATCAATTATTAAATCTTTGGTAAGGAAACTAGCCACAATCATCCGACAACGGTTGTGCATCCATCCTGTTTCATTGAGTTGTCTCATTGCCGCATCAACTATGGGATAACCTGTTTTACCTTCACACCATGCTTGAAATTTTTTTTCATCATTTTCCCAAGGGAATTGTTTAAATTGTTCTCTATATGCTCCTTCTGCTAATTGAGGGAAGAAGTATAAGCAATGTTGGTAAAATTCTCGCCACGCAATTTCTTTCTGCCATGCAATAATATTTTCTCTAGCTTCGTCACTATTACAATTTGTTAATTCTGCTTGACTTTTTTTCCAAATAGTTCTTACAGATATTGCACCAAATTTTAGGGCGGCACTTAGTTGAGATGTGCCGTCAAGAAAGGGATAATTGCGATCGCACTCATAATTATAAATAAGAGATTGACAGAAATACTCTAACCTTTCGAGGGCGGATTCTTCTCCGGGCGACAAAGGCAAATCTGCATCCCATGGGAAACCTAAATCATTAAGAGAAGGTATATTAATAGTGCCTAATTCTTTGACAATGGTTTTTTCTAAATCATTTAAACCTGTGAGTTGTTGAGGTGAGTCAACGGGAGATGATTTAGGCTGTGCTTCCCAGTTGCGCCAGAAGGGAGTGTAAACAGTATAAGCCGTTTGATTACTTTTAGAGAGAATTTCCCCGGGAGAATGTAAAAGTTGATCCCAAAAAGTTTGAGTTTCGATGGATTTTTCTTTCAATGCTTGACTAACATTTTTATCTCTGTGGCGAGAAAAAGGTTCAACGTCTAAATTCCAGTAAACCGCATCAGCTTTGAGTTTTTCTGCAAGGGAAGGAATAATCTCTTCTGGGGTGTTATGAAAAATTAATAAATCACTACCGAGTTTTTGATATTTAGTTTTTAATGCTTCTAGGCATCCTAATAAGTATTTGACTCTGGCAGGTGCGATGTCATCTCTATTTAAAATATTAGGGTCTAAGCAAAATACACCGATAACTTTTTTATCTCTTGTGTAGGCTTTTGCTAAACCGATATTATCGTTAATTCTTAAGTCTCGACGATGCCAGAAAATAATCATAAATTAAGGATTTAGGGTTCGGGGTTAGGAGTCAGTTAGGGGCGAATGGCCATTCGCCCGTACAGGAGTTAGGGGATAAGAGTTGAAAGATTTATGAATGTTTATTCGAGTCCAATTTCACTGCTACGTCTGTATTGACGGTAAGCGGCGAAAAATAAACCAATTAAGGTTACAGGAATTAAACCTAAAACAATACCAAGTAATAAAGGCTCTACCATTTATTTTTTTCCTCAATAAAAATATTTCTTAAATTATCTATTAGAAAGTTTATCAAAAATATGACTGGAAAAATGGATTTTTTCTGAATCTATCGCTGAAAAAGTTGATTAATAGTCACTTTCAGAAAATTTGTGCTACCATCAGCAATAAAATATTTAAGAAAATACGTTTATGGGTAAGGTTTTAGTCTTGAATGCCTCCTATGAACCGCTTAATATTACTAACTGGAAAAGAGCGGTTATTTTATTACTCAAAGGAAAAGCCGAACAGTTAGAACATTATGAAAATTTTATTTATCCGACTTTTCCCTTTCCTTCAGTTATTAGGTTACGTCACTATGTCAAAGTACCTTATAAAGATATTCCTTTAACTAGAAGAAATATCCTAGAGCGCGATCGCCATTCTTGTCAATATTGTGGTTACAGAGGAGATCAATTAACCTTAGACCATATTCTACCTCGTTCTCGTGGAGGTGCAGACAGTTGGGAGAATCTTGTTACCGCTTGTGTGCGTTGTAATATAAAAAAAGGAAATAGAACTCCAAAAGAAGCTCATATGCCGTTACACAAATCACCGAGAAAGCCTTATAGTAGTCTTCACTTTGAAATTGTTAAATGTACCAAAGATAATCTTAACCATGAATGGCGTAAGTATGTTATAGGTATCTAAAGTAAGGCAAGAGGCAAAAGGCAAAAGGGAAACTCCTCTGTGTCTCTCCTTAAAGGAAACCCCCCTTTATCCCCCCTCAAGAGGGGGGAGGGCAAAAGTGTTTAATTAACCTCTCCCTCTCTCCTCATCCCCCTGTCTTCACCTGTAAATAGAAGATATGCAGTAGCCTAATTTATAAAGATGGAAATTTTAATTGTTGAAGACGAAAGGGAAATCGCCCAATTGATTAATAGTTGTTTAAGTCGAGAGGGTTTTACTTGTCATCATGCTTATGATGGAGTCACTGCCCTTCAACAGGCTCAAACTATTCAACCAGACTTAATTATTCTCGATTTGATGTTACCCCAATTAGATGGATTGGAAGTGTGTACTCGCATTCGTAATCAAGGCATGACAAAAGACCCTTATATTCTCATGTTAACTGCAAAAGGAGAAGAGCTCGATCGCATCATTGGTTTATCGACAGGGGCAGATGATTACTTAGTAAAACCTTTTAGCCCCAGAGAATTAGTTGCCAGAGTTAGGGCATTGCTACGCCGTAGTTTACGCCACGAAAAACAGTCACAAATATATGAAACCCCCCACTTTATACTCAATTTAGACGAACATATCGCCACCCGCAAACTAGAGAATCAACCCCCGGAAGAATTAGACTTAACCGCCCTTGAATTTAATCTACTTTCTGCCTTCATTAGTTATCCTGGAAAAGTTTGGAGTAGAGAGCAGTTAATTGATAAACTATGGGGAGCAGATTTTTTTGGAGATGAAAGAGTCGTTGATACTCACATTCGCCGTTTACGCAAAAAAATTGAACCTAATCCTGCTCAACCTTCTTTTATTAAAACCGTTGTCGGTGTAGGCTACAAATTTGAAGATAATTAACAATTAAAAATTTCCCCCTAAAACCTTAATCCCCCAATAATTCATATTTCTACTCTCCATTACTCATCCATGCAACCTTTTGACTACACAACCCTGAAAGCCGTTTGTTATTCCCTCCAAGAAAATTATATTCCCTCTCGCTTAGAACAAGTTTACCAGTGCGATCGCACCTCTATTAGTCTTTGTTTGAGAAATATTGAGAAAAAATCATGGTTAACCATTTCATGGCATCCCCAAGCCGCCAGAATTTGCGTTGGTAATCCGCCTCCTCGTGGTAAAGATACTTTTACTTTTAGCGATCAACTCAGACACTTAATAAATGGTTATGCTTTGATAGGGATAGAAATAGTAAGTGATTGGGAAAGAGTTATTGATTTTCAATTTGCACAACGCCCCAATGAATCCCCCTTAAATCATCTCTACGTAGAAATTATGGGCAAATATAGCAATGTTATTCTCACCAATGCCGACAATCAAATTATCACCGTTGCCAAACAAGTTACCGCCGACAAATCCACCCTGCGCACCGTCGAAACCAGTCAAATTTATCAACTACCCCCACCATTAACAGGAAATATTCCCAAACTAGAAGAATCCCAAGAAACATGGCAAGAAAAAGTTAGTTTAATACCCGGAAGAATAGATAAACAATTAATAAAAAGTTATCGAGGAATTAGTCCGAATATTGCCAAGGATTTATTGCACAAAAGTAACATAGATTTAAGTAAAACTAATCAAGAATTAACACAAAATGAGTGGAAAGAATTATATCAAAATTGGCAAACTTGGTTAACATCTATAGAAAAAAATCAGTTTTATTCTCATTTAACATCCGAAGGATATACAGTTTTAGGAGAGCCAAAGCAAGCAGAAAATATTAATTTTGTTATTAACGAATACTATAACCAAAAAATATATCAAGAAAATTTTATTCAACTTAAACAACAACTACAACAAAAAATAAAAAATATATTAAAGAAATTAAAAACAAAAAAAAATAAATATTTAGAAAAAATAAAAGAATCTGATAACTGCGAAATATATAGTAACAAAGCTGATTTATTAATGGCTCACCTAAATCAATGGCAAGTAGGAATGAAAGAAATTACTCTTAACGATTTTACCACTGGAGAACCCGTAAAAATTAACTTAGCTCCTGACAAAAATATAATTCAAAATGCCCAAATATTGTATAAAAAATATCAAAAATTAAAAAGAGCAAAACAAGCAGTAAAGCCCTTATTGGATGAAGTGAATGAAGAAGTAAATTATTTAGAACAAATAGCAATAAATTTGCAACAATTAGACTATCAAGAAAAAGACGATCTAACAACTCTTCAAGAGATTAAATCAGAATTAATCAATCAGAAATATATAGAAGATAAACAGTATCGAAATAATCACAACAGTGAAGAAGAATCTCAACCGAGACGCTATCAAACACCATCAGGTTATGAAGTTTTAGTCGGGAGAAATAATCGTCAAAATGACATTCTAACCTTCAAAACTGCTACTGATTATGATTTATGGTTTCATGCACAAGAAATCTCAGGCTCTCATGTTTTATTACGCTTAAACGCTGGAGATGCACCAGAAGAAAAAGATTTACAATTCACTGCCAACTTAGCCGCTTATTACAGTCAAGGTAGAGAAAGCGAACAAGTGCCTGTAGTTTACACTAATCCCAACCATGTTTATAAGCCAAAAGGAGCAAAACCCGGAATGGTTATCTATAGCAAGGAAACTGTTATTTGGGGTAAACCATTATTCAACTAAGCAGTTAGTTAGCTATTAAAAATTAGTTTCTCCCTAATTTGCCAACTTCTCAATCCCCCTAAAATAACCATTTTCTGGCAGTTTAAAATTTTTTGCGTTTAAAAAATTGAACTCAGGTTAAAGCTGATCGACATGGGGTATGATGAAAAATGTAAACTTTTATTGAGCATAATTGCTAATGGTTGCAACACCAACAAAAATTAATTACGACATTAAGGACATTAACTTGGCTGGTGTCGGTAAGCAGAGAATTGAATGGGCGGCAAGAGAAATGCCCGTTTTAGCTCAAATTACCGAGCGTTTTCGTCAAGAAAAGCCTTTTGCTGGTATCCGCTTAGTGGCTTGTTGTCACGTTACTACTGAAACCGCAAATTTAGCGATCGCACTTCAAGCAGGTGGTGCAGATGCTAT
Organism: Cyanobacterium aponinum PCC 10605; assembly: GCF_000317675.1. NCBI lineage: Bacteria > Bacillati > Cyanobacteriota > Cyanophyceae > Chroococcales > Geminocystaceae > Cyanobacterium > Cyanobacterium aponinum. The sequence continues at coordinate 2,774,293 of NC_019776.1, read as the reverse complement.
TTTAATCGCTAGTAACCCTCTTTCTACTCAGGATGACGTTGCCGCTTGTTTAGTTAAAGACTACGGTATTCCCGTATTTGCTATCAAAGGGGAAGATAACGCTACTTATCATCGTCACGTACAAACCGCATTGGATCATAAACCCAATATTATCATTGATGACGGTTCTGACGTAGTAGCTACCCTTGTTAAAGAAAGACAACATCAACTAGCGGACTTAATTGGTACTACTGAAGAAACCACCACTGGTATTGTCCGTTTAGAGGCAATGTTTAAAGATGGTGTACTAACCTTCCCCGCCATGAATGTCAATGACGCAGAAACCAAACATTTCTTCGATAACCGTTATGGTACAGGTCAATCTACCCTTGATGGTATCATCCGTGCAACTAACGTTTTATTAGCAGGTAAAAACCTTGTGGTTGCTGGTTATGGCTGGTGCGGTAAAGGTGTCGCCATGCGCGGGCGTGGTTTGGGTGCCAATGTTATCGTAACTGAAATTAACCCCGTAAAAGCGATCGAAGCTGCAATGGATGGTTTCCGTGTAATGCCTATGGCTGAAGCCGCCACCATTGGTGATGTTTTCGTAACCGTAACAGGTAATAAACATATCATCAGAGAAGAACATTTCGCCGTAATGAAAGATGGTGCAATGGTTTGTAACTCTGGTCACTTTGACATCGAAATCGACTTAGAAGCCTTAAAAACTCTCAGCACAGAAATCAAAGAAGTTCGTAACTTTACTCAACAATATATCCTCAAAAACGGTAAATCCGTAATTGTTATTGGCGAAGGACGTTTAGTCAACTTAGCCGCCGCCGAAGGACATCCCAGTGCGGTAATGGATATGAGCTTTGCTAACCAAGCCTTAGCTTGTGAATACTTAGTGAAAAATAAAGAGACTTTACAACCCGGTATTCATTCTATTCCTACCGAAGTGGATCAAGAAATTGCCGCTTTGAAATTACAAGGAATGGGTATTAATATCGACTCTTTAACCCCTGAACAAATTGAGTATATGAACTCTTGGACAGTGGGAACTTAATTTGAGATGTTAGGTAGGGTGTTAGGGAAGTAGGGGCTTAGGGTTTTGAGGTGTCAGGTTTCAGGTTTCAGGTTTCAGGTTGCAGGTTTTAGGTTTTAGGTTTTAGGTTTTAGAAGAAGGTAATGAGTGTTCAGAGTTTTTAATTCTTAATTCTTAATTCTTAATTATCAACCATTCACTATTCACCCCAACACCATTCACTACTTACCATTGCCCATTGCTCTTTTATTTTTTTCGCACTTATTTATTTAGCTAGAAAAATTCATTATGAAAGTCTTTTCTTGTATAGTAGGATTTATTTTATCAATACTATTATTATTAACTCCTAATCACGTTCTTGCCGCAAGTTCATCGGCTGTTACTTCTACCATTGATAATAAAGATTTGAGTCAACAAGATTTTTCCTCTCAAAATTTGCAATCGATGGAATTTAGTAACGTGAAATTAAACGGTGCTAATTTTAGTAATAGTGATTTAAGAGGTGCTGTTTTTAATGCCGCAAGATTAGAAGAAGCTAATTTTCACGGAGCTGATCTTACCAACGGTTTTATTTATGTTACTAGCTTAAATAGAGCCGATTTAACCGATGCTATTTTACGAGAAGCGATTATGAAACGCACTACTTTAAAAGGTGCTAATGTTGATGGTGCTGATTTTACTTTTGCAGTTTTAGATAATGAGCAAGTAATCGAACTTTGTAAAAATGCTCAAGGTATTAACCCTGTAACCGGTGCTAGTACCCGTCAATCATTGGGCTGTCCTTAAATTAATCTCCTCAGTTGGGCATAAGCATCTCAGATTTAGTTAGGTATCAGGTGTCACCTCAATTAGATATAAGAATATTTAATTTCGGTAGGTATTAGGTTTTAGGTATCAGGTGGCAGGTTTTAGATTTTTATTCTAATTCATTACTAATTATGGTTCTTCAGAGTGTGGTTATGATAAATTAAGAGAAACAGGACTTGCATAACCTTTATTGAATAGTGTTTATAGTAAAATAAAAACTAAAAGTTTATAAATTATTATTTAATAATCCCCTATTGCCTCTTGCCTACCCTAATTAATAATTTACATACTCAAACTGATAGAACCCTAATTATTAATTAAAATTAACTTTACAGCACTAGACATTTTATATCAAACTCAGATTAAGTATAAAATAAAACTCTCTTCAAATTTTTTTACCTCTTAAATTAAAAATATTTCTTTACTTATTATTAAAAAATAATACGTTTTTATATTTACCAATTTTTGATACTGAAAAGCTATAATATTTTCATTTATAGTTCCCTGTAATTTGATGTTATTAATTAACCAACAATCTTTAACATAGATTTTACGTAATAATAAAGCATTGATAATATCTATATTTTCTTTGGGAATTAAAGTCCATAGAAAATCATTTGTATATACTATAATGCTTTAATTATCTAATCTGAGTCTTTGATTTAAAAAAAACTAAAGCATTATCTTGAGTGAATAAACATTCTTTCATAATGGTTTTCTAATAACTTAGCAATTATATATGTTTTTAATATAATGTCTATTAATAATGTCAATTCACAAAGTTTGACTCTATTGTTTAACTCTTATTTCCCCAGAAATACTCAAAAAATTATCTCTGAAAATAAGCAAAAATCAGTGAATAACAATTTTTTAAATCAATATCAACTTTCCCTAATTGATAAGTTTGTGGATGGGATTGCTTTGTTAATAGATGAAAAATTCGTTTATTTAAACCAAGCCCATTTGAGCTTATTTGGCTATAATCAAGAAGAGTTATTAGGGCGATCGTGGCTTTCTCTTTACAATTCGGCAGAAGGTTTGAGAATACAAGAAGAAATTTTCCCGATTTTGAGAGAAAAAGGTTTTTGGCGAGGAGAAGCAAAAGGTTTAAGGAAAGATAAAACAGAATTTTGGCAAGAAGTTTCCCTTCAGTTAATTGATAGTCAAACACTAATTTGTAATTGTCGAGATATTACCGAAAGAAAAATCATGGAACAAGATTTAAGTCGTAGCCATGATTTATTAACTATTATTGAAAATGCCCAATCTCAATTCATCGCCAACGGAGATAAAGGACTGCTATTTGATCATCTTTTAGAAAATCTTTTAACCCTGACTGGTAGCGAATATGGTTTTATCAGCGAACTAGACTATAACACGGATGGAAAAATAGAGTTCGGTGATAGCTACATGAAAAATATTGGCAAACCTTTTCTTAAAGTCCACTCCATCAGTAATGTGGCTTGGAATGAAGAAACTATCCGTTTATATGAGGAAACCCAGGGTAGAGGCATGGAGTTTCATAATTTAAATACCCTATTTGGGGCAGTAATTTACACTGGTAAACCAGTTATTTCTAACCATCCCTCTAAAGATAAACGTAGCGGTGGTACACCCCAAGGACACCCGCCCTTAAATTCTTTTTTAGGTATTCCTTTTAAGTCCCATGGACAATTATTAGGCATGGTAGGTATAGCTAATCGAGAAGGCGGTTACAGTGAGGAGTTAGTGGAATATTTACAACCTTTTGTTTCTGTCTGTAGTAACCTGATTGATGCTTATAAAATAGAAAAACGTCGTCTTGAATCGGAAAAACAACTAAGAGAGAATCAAATTGCCCTTCGACAACAAGAAAGAGTCATTAAAAACTTATATCAGATTTGTTCTTCTCCCCAACTCAATTTTAAACAAAAGCTACAAGGTATTTTCACTCTGGGGCGTAAGGCTTTTAATTTGGATGTAGCCATGTTAACTAATATCGATGATAGCTATTGTCGCATTGTACAGTGGCAAAGCAGTCCTAAATATAGGGAAATTTTTAATCGAGAAATAACATTGAATTTAGAAGATAGTTTTTGCTTTTTGGCTTATCAAAAAAAAGAGCCTTTTAGTATTGATCATGTGAGTAATTCCAGCTACATTCGCCATCCTGCTCACGTTAATTTAAGTATAGAATCTTATTTAGGTACAAGAGTAGAAGTTTTTGGTAAAAGTATTGGCACTTTGTGCTTTTTTTCCCTTGATTCTCATGGTGTGAAAATAACTAGCATCATGAAAGAACAAATTAAATTAATGGCACAATGGATTGGTTATGAGTTGGAAAAAGAAAAATCAGAGGCATTGATTCAACATCAATTCAAGCAAGAAATTCTACTGAAAAAAATTACTCAGGAAATCAGGCAAACTCTCAACTTCGATCAATTATTTGACACTGCGGCTAAAACTATTCTCAATGCTTTTCAGGTAAATCGTTGTCATTTGTTTACTTATGATAAATCTCAGTCTTCTTGTTTAACCATGGTAGCAGAGGCAATAACAGGCGATTTTCCGCCTATGTGGGGAGCAAATATAGATCTTTCTGAAGGTAATGACCATTTTAATCAGGTGATTATGAGCGATCGCGCCTTAGTAAACAATAATGTTTATCAAGACCCCCTCCTTCAACCGATGACTCCTTTTTGTCAGGAAATTCAGCTTAAATCAATGTTGTGTGTACGCACCTCCTATAAAGGCGAAGCCAATGGTATTATTGGACTACATCAGTGCGATCGCTTCCGCCAATGGACATCAGAAGAAATAAATTTATTACAAAGTGTCGCCGAGCAATTAGGTATAGCCATTAGTCAAGTAAAACTATTAGAGCAAGAAAAACAACAAAAACAACAACTAGAAAAACAAAATCAGGCCCTCTTAAAAGCTGAAAAACAAGCAAAAGAAGCCAGTGAGGCAAAAACAGAATTTTTAGCTTCCATGAGCCATGAAATTAGAACTCCTATGAATGGCATTATAGGCATGACAGAGTTGCTACTAGATACCCAATTAAATTCCGAACAGAAAAACTTTGTAGAAATTATTAACCATAGTAGTAATACTTTGTTAACCATAATTAATGATATTTTAGACCTATCGAAAATTGAATCAAAAAAAATCGATTTAGAATCAACCACCTTTAATATTCATGAATGCCTAGAGTCTGTCATCAGTCTTATGGAATTACAGGCAGAAAAAAAAGGCATTAATTTAATTTACATAGCCAATCCTCAAGATAATTATTGGTTTAAAGGTGATGTGACCCGCTTAAGACAAGTTGTTTTAAACCTAGTTAGTAATGCAGTCAAATTTACTCATCAAGGGGAAGTTATCGTGCGTTTAAACGTAGCATCACAGGAACTTGACTCTTGTTATCTAAAAATCATTGTCGAGGATACAGGTATTGGCATACCCCAAGATAGGAGAGAATCCATTTTTCAGGCATTTTCTCAAGTGGATGCTTCTACAACCCGTCAGTATGGTGGAACTGGCTTAGGCTTAACCATTGCCCGAAAGTTAGTAGAATTAATGGGGGGAAGTTTAACAGTTAGTAGTATTGTCGGTAAGGGATCAAAGTTTTGTGTTTCCCTAACCCTAGAAAAAACAAATGATGAAAACGATCAATATCTTTCTTTAAAACAACAAAATCATTTAAGAGGGAAAAAAGCCCTAATTATTGCCGATTCCTCTGTTATGGCGGAAATGCTTAGTTTACAAGCCCTCGCCCTAGGCTTAGAAAGTCAGATTTGTCATAGTGCTAATTTTTCCACAGACCAACTACATCAAGTCGCCGTTGTCATTGCCGATTATCCTCTACAACATCTCAATCGTTTTGACTTAGCAGAATCTCTTCGATTGTCTCATCCTAACTTAGCCCTCATTTGGTTAACTCCTCTTAGTCTTGTCACCAAAGAAAATTTAGCTCAAACCTGCCCTTTTGTAACAGTTATTACTAAGCCTGTTAAACAATTCCAATTATGCGACACGATTCAAAAACTATTAATAAAAAATGAGATAGTATCAAACAATAGTATTTTCATATCTCCAAAGCAACAAAATCTTATTCACAAAGATATTTCTATATTGCTAGTAGAAGATAACTTGGTAAACCAAAAAGTTGCTCGTTTGATGCTAAATAAACTAGGCTACCGATGGATTGAAATTGCCAATAATGGTTTAGAAGCCATTAAAATGATTCAAAATAAAACCTATCAATTAATTTTTATGGATATGCAAATGCCGTTACTAGATGGTGTTGCCACTACCAAAGAAATTAGAAAGTTAGGAAACCAGATTCAACAACCTTGGATTATTGCCATGACTGCTTCTGCTTTATCTACCGATAGAGACAGTTGTTTAGAGATTGGCATGAATGATTATTTAAGTAAGCCCGTAAAATCAGATACTATTATTCAAGCCTTAAAACGATTTGAGTCTTTATCTTGTTTAGCTTCTTGAATCCAACTTTGAACTAGGGAAAAAGAGGGGCATAAATCCCGACGACGTAAGTTTGCAACCTGTAATCTTAAAATTTGTTTTTGTAATTGAGGTGCATTACATTGGCTCAATTGAGCAACGGAAATAATACCAGAATGTAAAATTAAACCGCAATATTCAACCCCAACACTAGGCAAACGAGCTAAATCTGCCAAAGCAAACCATTTATGAACATAACGGGGGCTAACACCCATTTTTTGTGCTAATAATTCTCTATCCTGTTTATTTTTACCCATAACTAGCAACTGTTGTATATTAGTGATTCCTAGATTTTGTAATCTATCAATATCCGTTTTTTGCATACCGGGTAAGTCAGAAATTGCGATCGACATTTTTAATTCAAATATTATTTAGTCACGACTCTTTTATCCTCTAAGCTCAGAACCAGAAGTCAATAAAGGTCAAGGAGCAAAGATAGATAATGTTATATAGGGTTGGGGTGAATAATTAATAACTTCTAACTCTGAACTGCTAACTCCCGACTCTTGCCATTATTTCTAAGAAAAGATAGAATTTTTAACATAAAATTAATACTTTAGGGATATTCTATCAAAAAACCATAAAAGCGAAAACCCAAAAAGGTTATACTAAACTAGATCTATCCCCAAATTTAGAAAAAAAAATTAAATCAAATAGGAGGAGCGTAGTCGATGGGACTACCCTGGTATCGAGTACACACAGTTGTAATTAACGATCCCGGTCGCCTGATTGCGGTACATTTAATGCACACCGCACTAGTCGCAGGTTGGGCGGGATCTATGGCGTTATATGAATTAGCCGTTTTTGATCCTAGTGATCCCGTGTTAAATCCCATGTGGAGACAAGGGATGTTTGTATTACCCTTCATGGCACGTTTAGGAGTCACTGGCTCTTGGGGTGGCTGGAGTGTAACTGGCGAAACCGGTGTTAATCCCGGTTTTTGGTCTTTTGAAGGAGTTGCGATCGCACATATCGTCCTCTCTGGATTACTTTTCTTAGCCGCCGTATGGCACTGGGTATTCTGGGATTTAGAATTATTTACCGATCCCCGTACAGGTGAACCCGCTTTAGATTTACCCAAAATGTTTGGGATTCACTTATTCTTATCTGGCTTACTCTGTTTCGGTTTTGGTGCATTCCACCTTACCGGATTATGGGGACCTGGAATGTGGGTATCAGACCCCTATGGACTAACAGGACACGTTCAACCCGTAGCACCTGAATGGGGACCTGCAGGATTTAACCCCTTTAACCCCGGTGGTGTTGTTGCCCACCATATTGCCGCAGGAATTGTTGGTATCATTGCCGGATTATTCCACCTCAGTGTTCGTCCCCCCGAAAGACTTTATAAAGCATTACGGATGGGTAACATTGAGACCGTTCTTTCTAGCAGTATCGCCGCAGTATTTTTTGCCGCTTTCGTCGTGGCAGGTACAATGTGGTATGGAAATGCTACCACCCCTGTAGAATTATTCGGACCTACTCGCTATCAGTGGGACCAAGGATACTATCAACAGGAAATTCAACGTCGTGTACAAGCTAGTATTGCCGACGGAGCAACCCCCGAAGAAGCATGGGAAGCAATTCCTGAAAAATTAGCTTTCTACGATTACGTTGGAAACAGCCCCGCAAAAGGTGGTTTATTCCGTACCGGTGCTATGAACAAAGGTGACGGTATTGCTCAAGGTTGGTTAGGACACCCTGTCTTCCAAGATAAAGAAGGACGTGAGTTAACTGTGCGTCGTCTTCCTAACTTCTTTGAAACCTTCCCAGTTGTCTTAACTGATGCTGACGGCGTAGTTCGTGCAGATATTCCTTTCCGTCGTGCAGAATCTGCTCTTAGTATCGAGCAAACTGGCGTAACTGTTAGCTTCTTAGGCGGTGAATTAAACGGTCAAACTTTCTCCGATCCTTTAGATGTAAAACGTTATGCTCGTAAAGCACAATTAGGTGAACCCTTTGAGTTTGATACAGAAACTCTGAACTCTGATGGTGTTTTCCGTACCAGCACTCGTGGTTGGTTTGCTTTTGGTCATGCTTGTTTTGCCCTCTTATTCTTCTTTGGACATATCTGGCATGGCGCTCGTACTCTATTCCGTGACGTATTTGCAGGTATTGATCCTGACTTAGATCCTGAACAGGTAGAGTGGGGTATGTTCCAGAAAGTTGGTGACAAATCCACTCGTCGTGCAGAATCTGCATAATTTTTGGTTTTTATAGTAGGATGGATAGAGACAAGTTAATCTTATTTTCTTTGTCATTTATCCTCCTAAATGTAAACTCAGTGCATTTTCATCTTGTCCAATTCAGATAATATAGAGGAATAAAAATGGAAAGTGTAGCTTATATTTTAGTGTTAGCGATGATGATCGCCGTCTTATTCTTTGCAGTAGCGTTCCGTGAACCTCCCAAGATTCAAAAATAAATCATCTGTGAAATGGGACGTTTTCACAAACTTATAATCAAACTTTTTAACTTTAGAGAAGTCTTTTTCATCTATTCCTGACTATGGAGTAGAAAGAGAAAGGCTTTTTTCATTAAATGTTGAAAAAATAATAACTGCAACCTACCTGAGTTCAGACTTTAGATTTCGGAGTTAAAGTTAATAGATTTTTATCAAAATAGTCGATAAAAGGACTCAGTAGTCGGTAGCTAATACCTCAAGTTGGAAAATTAAGCATTTATTTAGCACAAAAGAAGCCATTTATTATGACTCCTAAATTTTATTGACAAATTGATTTTCTTGTTTTCAATATGAGTGAGTAATAAGTCTATCTTTTAAAAATCAAGTCTGAAAACTACTCTTATCCGATATTCTCCTAAGCCGAACTGAGGTTATTTAAGCTAGAATAGTTCATCTTTATCTTTTTAAAATTTAACTCATTAATTAAAAACAATTACATAAATAATAATAATAATTAACAACAATAAATATAGTTATTACTAATATTTTAACTTTATTATTTGTTTCGATAAATTTATTCACGTAAAAAAATCCATAAGGGGTGTTGAAAACGTAATTTTCTTTTATCTAATAAAGTGACGGTAAAATAAATTATTTTGTCTGTGAGATAGAAGCAAAGAGACTTGAACAAGTAGTAAAAACAATAATAAACTATATATTCTTTTCCGAAAGCTAATGGATATTTTAGCTCAACTTTCTATTTTTACTCATAAAAAATGATACATAAATTTTTTAATATTACTTTTTAATTATTATTTTTCTCTACTGGGAATGAGTTTGATACCCCCTTGCTAATCATCAACAATTTTATTGCGATTTTGTCATCTAATTAAAAATTATGCAATGTCCTTCATGTCATTTTAATCAAACAAAAGTAATAGAGTCACGAACTACGGAAAAGGCACAAAGCATCAGACGTAGAAGAGAATGCCTCCAATGTCATCACCGCTTTACAACCTATGAAAGAATAGAATTTGTAGCAATTACAGTGATCAAAAAAGATGGTAGTACAGAATCTTTCGATCGCTCTAAAGTTCTTAGAGGAATAGTAAGAGCTTGTGAAAAAACGGGCATTGAGTCAGAATTACTAGACTCTATTGTGGACAACCTAGAATCAGAAATCGAAAATCAATTTCCGAGAGAGATTACCAGTAAACAAATTGGGAACTTAGTATTAAAACAACTGAGCCAAATTTCCCAAGTAGCATATATTCGATTTGCATCAGTTTATGAAAACTTTACCAGTATTGAAGATTTTGTGGCAACCCTGAAAAAATTGCAAAATTCACCAGAAAATTCAGGAAATAACCCTGAGCCTCAATCTCCCATTTCAGAAAATGAAAACAAAAAGAATCAGACAACAAATCAATAATGATTAACACTTGTCAAAATCTCAATTATAGTGTAGAGTAAAAATTCTGTATAATAATACTATTAATTAAAGATTTTTTATCTTTATATAAGTATTCGGTAGGGAACGACAAATCCCAAACCAATTCCGAGAGGAGTTAAAGGCTTAGGGAGAGAGGCTTTCAGGAAGTTAAAGCAAACGCCTTAGCTTTGATGAAACAACTCGTGCAACTAAGAATGTCCTAACTTTTTTAGTAGGGCTTTGTCTAAATTAACCCTCTAGTGTTTTACTAGAAGGCTTTAAACAAAACTTATTGAAAAACGATAGAGTAGTAAATTTTATATTTAATTCCTATATCTATCTAATCCTGTAAACTTGAAATTTTTTAAGTTTCTGAGGAGGGATCAGAATTATCGCAATAGTAATTGAAAATCAAAAAATAGAAGAAATGCCTATGGTCAATCAAACAGAAACCCTAAATAGTAATGTTAGCTTTACCCATGAGGAGTTTGCTGCCCTCTTAGATCAATATGACTATCATTTCAGTCCTGGGGATGTAGTTCCGGGGACTGTTTTCAGTATTGAGCCTAAAGGTGCTTTGATTGATATAGGTGCAAAAACTGCCGCTTATATTCCTGTACAGGAACTTTCCATCAATCGTGTGGATGATCCTAGTGAAGTCTTACAAGCTAACGAAACCAGAGAATTTTTTATTCTCACTGACGAAAATGAAGATGGACAATTAACTCTTTCTATCCGTCGTATAGAATATATGCGTGCATGGCAAAGAGTTCGTCAGTTACAAGAAGAAGATGCTACCGTTTATTCTAACGTGTTTGCTACTAATCGTGGTGGTGCATTAGTGAGAGTGGAGGGTTTAAGAGGGTTTATCCCCGGATCTCACATCAGTGCTAAAGACACTAAAGAAGATTTAGTTGGTCAAGATTTGCCCCTGAAATTCTTAGAAGTGGATGAAGAGCGCAATCGTCTAGTTTTAAGTCATCGTCGTGCGTTAGTTGAACGCAAGATGAATGGTTTAGAAGTTGGACAAGTGGTTATCGGTTCTGTACGTGGTATTAAACCTTACGGTGCGTTTATCGATATTGGTGGCGTTAGTGGTTTATTACACATTTCCGAAATTTCTCACGATCATATTGATACTCCTCATAGTGTCTTTAATGTCAATGATGAATTGAAAGTGATGATTATTGACTTAGACGCAGAAAGAGGTCGTATTTCTCTCTCTACCAAGCAGTTAGAACCCGAACCGGGTGATATGCTCAAAAACCGTGAGTTAGTCTTTGAGAAAGCAGAGGAAATGGCTCAGAAGTATAAAGAAAAATTATTAGCTGGTGATGCTGAAGAAGCTAATGTTGATTCTGATTCTGTGCAAGAAGTAGCAGAAGGAGAAGAGGTTACAGCAACTGAGACAACTGAAACTTCAGATATTGAAAATCAGTCTGAGGAAGAATTAACCACTACAGCAGTAGAGTAAATTACTTTCTAATCAGTCAGTGGACTTTCAGTTCGTTAAATTTACCTGAGAGTGTAGCTGACTGTTATGAGTAAATTGGAGCATAAATTTAATGCTTTTTATCAATCATCAACTATTATTAAGCAAGGGGTTTACTTTTTTATCCCTTGTTTTTTATTGTCTGTAAAAGATGACAAAAATCTGATAAATTATGATGATGGTTTATGGCTTCTTCAAAAATGTTAACGACTAAAAAAGAAACTGTTAAGATTGTTCCTCTGCCTGAATTAACTTCTGAAGAAAAACTGTTTCAAAAACAAAGGATGAGGGATGTTTATTTGTTGTTGGAAAATTTAACTTTAAAAGAAGAAGCAACCATTAAATTAATTATCGATTGTTTATATGATGTAGGTATCATCAATTTAATTAATAAAAAAATACAGAATCGCCCTTTAAATAAATTAGCGAAGATAATGGCAAGTACCCCCAAACCAATTTTTAAAATTCTTGCTTGGCGGTGGGTGAGGAAAAATTTATCGAATAAAGTGGCAAATTGGCTTAATAATAAAGTGAAATTTAAGTAAGAACCTGAGTTCAAGATAAAATTGTTGGTTATAGTCGGCAATAAGAAAACCCCTCTGTGTCTCCCCTTAAAAGGAGAGAAGGGCAAGGATGCACCGAGGTAACAGTAATTAAGAATTAAAAACACTTGACACCTGCCACCTGCCACCTGAAACCGACCCAAATCGATATTCTTATATCAAACTAAGGTAAAATAAGGGTTTAGTGCCATAACGGTTGCGTTAATAGAATTACTATATATATTTATTTAGATTAAGATTATTATGTTTGACGCTTTAGCAGAACGTTTAGAAGATACATGGAAAAAACTAAGAGGACAAGGCAAGATTAGTCAATCTAATATACAAGAAGCCTTACAGGAAGTTAGAAAAGCCTTATTAGAAGCAGATGTTAATTTTCAAGTCGTCAAAAGTTTTGTTGCCGAGGTAGAAAAAAATGCTCTGGGTGCGGAAGTTATTTCTGGGGTTAATCCTCAACAGCAATTCATCAAGATTGTTTATGATGAGTTAGTGAAGGTGATGGGGGAGAGTAATGCCCCTCTTGCGGAGGCTGATAAACCTCCTAGAGTGGTTTTGATGGCTGGTTTACAGGGTGCTGGTAAAACTACGGCAACGGCAAAATTAGCTTTATATCTACAAAAACAAAAGCGTAGTTGTTTGATGGTGGCAACGGACGTTTATCGCCCTGCGGCTATTCAACAGTTAATTACTTTAGGGACGCAAATTTCTGTTCCTGTGTTTGAATTAGGCACTGGGGCGAATCCTGTGGATATTGCCCGTCAAGGTTTGGAAGAGGCAAAAAATAAAGGTATTGACACTGTTATCATTGATACTGCGGGTCGATTACAAATTGATCAGGAAATGATGGCAGAATTAGCTCAGGTGAAAGATGCTGTTAATCCTGATGAAGTGTTATTGGTGGTTGACTCCATGACGGGGCAAGAAGCGGCTAATGTTACTCGCTCTTTTCATGAGGAGATTGGTATTACTGGGGCTATTCTCACGAAGATGGATGGAGATAGTCGTGGGGGGGCGGCTTTATCTATTCGTACTATTTCTGGGCAACCCATTAAGTTTATTGGGGTTGGAGAGAAGGTTGAGGCTTTAGAGCCTTTTTATCCTGATAGGATGGCTTCTCGTATTCTCAATATGGGGGATATTGTCACATTGGTGGAAAAAGCTCAAGAGGAGTTGGATATTGCCGATGTGGAGAAGATGCAGAAGAAGATGATGGAGGCAAAATTTGATTTTAATGACTTCCTCAAACAGATGCGTCTTTTGAAGAATATGGGGTCTTTTGCCGGGGTAATGAAGTTGATTCCGGGGATGAATAAGTTGGGAGCGGGAGCATTAGAGCAAGGAGAAGTACAATTAAAGCGTACGGAAACAATGATTAATTCCATGACGAAGGAGGAAAGGGCTAATCCTCAATTGTTGGCTCAGTCTCCTAGTCGTCGTCGCCGGGTGGCAAAGGGTTCAGGCCATCAAGAAAAGGATGTTTCTCGTCTTGTTAGTGATTTTACAAGGATGCGATCGATGATGCAACAAATGAGTATGGGCGGTGGTTTGCCCGGTATGGGAGGTATGCCGGGCATGGGCGGTTTAGGTGGCTTATTGGGGGGGGGAATGCCTCGCCCGGGTTATCGTAATCAACCGAAGAAAAAAGCGAAAAAAACTAAGAAGAAAAGAGGTTTTGCTGATTTATAAGTAATTAGGAGATTAGGAAATTGGGGTGTTGGGGGGATGAGGTGTCAAGGAAGACAAGTTAGGAGTTAGTTAGGGGCGAATGGCCATTCGCCCGTACAGGGGTTCGGGGTTTTTAATTCTTAATTCTTAATTCTCAACTATTCACCATTGCCCTTTACTCTCTTTGCCCGTTGCTCTTTTTCTGACAAAATTTATGGTTTAAAAATGAATAAATCTCATAAACATATAGGTGTTGCCATTATTATTAATGATAAAAAGGAAATTCTAATTGATCGTCGTTTACCTACGGGGGTTATGGCGAATTTATGGGAGTTTCCGGGGGGAAAAATAGAAAGGGGAGAAACGCCAGAAGATTGTATTATTCGAGAGATAAAAGAGGAGTTAGGGGTTGTGGTGAGATGCGATCGCATCTTTGCTGAGATTACTCATGATTATGAACAATTTACGGTGACTCTATATGTATATCTTTGTCATATTTGTCAGGGAAAACCTCAACCTTTAGAGTGTGCAGAAATATTATGGGTAAAACCTCATGAATTAAGCCAATTTGAATTTCCCTCAGCTAATCAAGAAATAATTAGTAAGTTGCAAAAAGAGTTTTCTTGATGTGATAATTTTTGGAGAAATAATGGGGTTAATTTTAAGTAAAATAACGACGAAAACGAGGATCAAAATTTGCTTTTTTCCTTTGGTTACATTGATAGCAGAGAGTTTGTAAGTTACTTAAATCATTACTTCCCCCTTTTGCTAAAGGAATTATATGATCGATATTTAACTGAGTTTCATTTTCTTTTTTACCACAACTTTGACACTGAAATTTATCTCTCTCATAAATATATTTTCTCACTGATAAAGGAATGTTTATTCTTTCTGTTTTTATATTATTTCTCATTTATTTCTTAGTAAAATATAGTCAGATATTATTTTTTATCCATTCATAACTTATAAATTGGTTTTTTGTCTAAAATCATCTAGGGGTGATTCTATTTCCGATTCATCAGGAATAAACTCGATCGATAATCTTATTTTACCTTTTCTCCAGGGTTTTCTTGGCACTAAAACTTCAGCTTCCACACCATTGTTACACCATTCTTTTGCTTCAGCGTCTGAGATATAACAATTAGAAAGAGTTGAGATAAAATCATTTACAGTAAAAGTTGTCTGTTTCATTACCCATCTACTTTTATCCTTTTTCATTTGAATTACGTCGTTTTTTTCTAAATGTTCTATTTTTTGATCCATAGTTTTTTCGCTTTAATTTTTAATTAGAAATGGTGGGCAATGCCCACCCTATAGTTTTATATTGTTAGTCGAGAAGGTTAATTAAGGGGAGTTTATTCTCAAAAACTTTCATCGCTTCTAAGCAGTTATTAATTCCAGAAATAGCTTCATTATATACTAGAATATCTTGTTGAATTTCTGTCATTAATTTTTGATTATAGGCGATTTTTTCTTTGGCTTCTTGTTCTAATGTTTGCTGTAAATTATCTCTGGCAATGTCATATTGTTGCAGAATATTATCTGCTAATTGTTTGGCTAAAGGTAGCAAATTTGTCTTGATATTTTGATTGATTGTTTGTCGAAAAACTTGCCGAATTGTTGTGTTTACTTTTGGTTCAAAATCTAGTTTTAATAGTTGTCGAATTGCTGGTTCAGCTTCTACCATTGAAGAAGCATCATAGGCTTGTGATGTCTGTTTTAAGGTTTCTCGGAATTGATAAATGGAAAATGTACCTTCACTATAAAACTGAGGTGTTTCTCTGACATAGCGATCGCATTCTGAGGTTGCAACGGCTTTTAATGCTTGATATAGCTTGTTTTCGAGAGCTGATAACTCATCATAAATTCCCGCATCGCCATTTAATAAGCGAGTCAATTCGAGGTAAAATCCCTGTTTTCTTACTGCCGTCACCAAGTCATTGACGTAATTAAAGACTAAATATTGCAATTCCTCAATCAAGACATCTTCGAGGGAATTGGAGATATAGTATAAAGCCTCTACTAAAACGGCAATTAGAGGGGCTGTTTGATTACGAGGATGAGCTTTAACTGCTAGGCTATAGGTTTCACTGACGGAAAAAGCGTCTAACAATTCGTCAAGGTGATTAACAAAACGACTTTGCAACTGTTGAAAATCCTGATTAAATTGTTTATTTTCTTGATTAATTAGGCGGTTTACTTCTTCATCAAGATAGCTATAAAAATCATTGCCAATTTCCTGTAGTTTATTATTTAAACGAGTTAATTCTTGTTGTTTCATCAACTCAATTTCTTGGGGTTGACTATCTAATTCTCTTTGTTGAGTTTGATAATCTTTCTTTAATGCCAAGCATAAAGGTTGTAAATCATCGGCTAAATTTTTAAACAATTCAGGGCGTTTTTCTTCTGTTAAATAACGGGTGATTTCTTCCTTAAAAAAGATAATGCCACTATCTTGAATTAATTTATCTATTAAAGGCATTCCCCACTCTTTTAAAATTCTGACATAGTTTTGATTTGGGGTATCATAACCATTGACTGATACTCGAAAATTAGTAGCCGTTAACTTACCTGAATTAGCACAATAATTGTTAAATTCACTAACAAATTGAGGGGTTTCTTCTTCTCCACCAATACCTTTAATACTATCAGTAAAAATGCTATCTAAACCAAAGCGATTTACTTCTGATGTGTTTTTAATTTGACTTCCATAAAAGCCTAATAAACCACTGGTTTTATAGACTCGATTAGTATGGCTAAAATCAGAGTTAATCAAATTATCTAATCTTTGTCTTAATTGTCCAGAATACCACGTTTCATCAATGCGATTAAAGACATAAAAAACTCTGTTTCTGATGGCGGGATTTGATTTAATTGTTTCTAGTAATTCTGTTTCTTTTTGGGTTAAATCTCCAGCCGAAGCAGGTTTCAAAACACAGATAACTAAAGAGGTATCAGGATTAGCTATTTTATCAAGGGAGAGTTTAGCATCTTTTTCGATGGGGGCGTCAATACCGGGTAAGTCAACCAAAACGTTACCATCTTCTAAAAGGGGATGATAGCAATAATAGTCAAGGCGTTTTAAGACGGCGGAATTTTTGCCTCGTCTGGCATAACTGGCGGCTTCGGTGAGGTTATTAAAATTAAACTGCTCCATTGAGTAGGTGGCGTTATCATGGGGTTTAATCTTGTCTTTGTTGGTTTCAAAACCCTGTGCTAATAACATTAAGGCGTTTGCCTGTTTTGCCAATTCCGATTTATTTACCCCTCCTTCTTTGTCAATAATTTCCTGACACTTTTGCTTAATGCCGTCAATGATATAGGAGTCGGTAATAGATACGTCTTGGAGGTTAATGTTTACCCTTTGAGAAATGGTGATAATTTGCTGTAAAATCTCCGTTTCACTTAAAAAAGTCATCACAACCCTTTCTTTATCCAAAGGTGCATACTCGATATAACATTCAATACCTGTGGCGTGACCTTCTGCACTATAGAGTAATTCACGCTCTAATAAGGCATTGATTAACATGGATTTTCCTGCACTAAATGCCCCTGCAAATACTATCTCAAAACGGGGTGAAATGGCTTTTCTCAGAGATGTTTCTACAGGATAAGTGTCAAGGTGCGATCGCATCTCCTGATTTTTCTGTAATAATTCTAGTACCTGATTAACTTGAGAGGCAAGGTTTTCGCAGTGAGGGTGAATTTTTGTCATAGTCACAAACATTTAATGCTTTAATATTACTATGATAAATTACCCTGTTAATCATTAATAATTAAAAATTCCTTAATTGCCGTGCCAAGAAAAAGCCAACGCCATCCGATATATGGTTCGAGAATTGCCCCTCCGGCTGAACCTGCGGCCATTCCTCCTTCCATTGCGGCAAATACTAATCCTAATTTTACCCCTCTTTGATCAAAAGGGAATAAATCTCCAATAAGGGCAAAAGTAAGAGGTATTACACCACTAGCTCCAATTCCTGTTAATAAACGCCATGTTGCCATTTGACTAGCAGTTTGAGAAGTTGCAATCAAAGCAGTACACACTACAAAAATAATAAGAGAGAGGCGAATAATTGACCAACGACCAAAACGGTCGGATAATAGTCCATAAAATAATGCCATTAGTGCATAAGAAAGCATATAGGCAGGAACAATAAAACCAATCTCCTGCACCGGCACATTAAACACTTCTGAGAGTCTGGGTATAAGAGGGGCTATCATATAGCCTTGTAAAAAGATTAAACCCGCCGCAATTGAAAGTAAATTAAATAATTCCTTATGTTTTTTTAGCCTTCGGGCTTTGTCTGCTTCTTCGATATGCTGTAGTTGTTTTTTGCTCATCTCCGTTTTTACGATGGTAAACCCTCTACATTTTACATCCTCTCATTTCTCTTTATGCAAAAATTGCATTTTACTTTTTTCGTTTTGACGGAAAAATATCTGATTATTCGCAATTATTAACCTTTACCTGATACCTTGCGTCAGTATATTAATGCAAAAAACAATATCTTTAAAATCAATTTTAATAATTTTTTTGTCAATTATTATCGCTTTTCTCTATTCTAAGCCTTGCCTTGAAAGGAGAGATATAGAGGTGTTGCCCCTATTCCCTACCTTCATCAGTCCATTTTTGGCTAGATGCAAAATCTAAGTTTACTGTTTTTAGCCCTTTGCCTTTTTATAATCTATTCACTGATTGCCATTGGTTTATAATTAGTTTTTGTACAGGTGCGATCGCACCATTTAGTTCATAATTACGCCGTAAAGGATTACGATTAAAAGCCTCTTGTTCTTGTTTTATCATTGCAATATCTTGCTCTACCAATCCATCTAATAAACCCTTTGCCGCATTAAATAAACTATTTTTCACAAAACGACGAAACCACACGGGTAACTTATGTAAACGCCAAAAAGCCTGTAAAGAAGTAAAATGAATTAGATAAGCCTTCGTAGTAGTTTCATCAATGGGGCAGAATAAACAATAAATTTTGAAATCTTCCCCTAAACTTGAACTCCAATGAGGATAAATATAACTTACCCTTAAAGGTTCAGGATGTAAACGTCTTAGGGCAGGAAAAAATAATTGAGAAACAGACCATATTTTATCAATACGATAATAACTTTGAGCAGTATATAAAACATCTATGCGTTGAGAAGTTGTCTCAATTTCCTTTAAATTCGCTTCTGCCCATGCCTGATAATTGTCATGTAAATGCCCGTGATACATATCCATTAAATTTTCGATTAAATAAGAAAAATGTCCGGGGCAGTTAATAGTAGTTACACTAGCAATATAGTTAAGATGCTCCCATTCAGGCAAACCCATAGGCTTAATTTTTTCCGAGTCACCATCACCTAAAAACAACCAAATAAAACCATCTAATTCCTGTACGGGATAAGCCTTTAACTTACAACTTGGCAACCTTTGATTTTCCTGTAAATAAGGTACAAAAGAGCATTTACCCTCCCCATTAAACCGCCAACCATGATAAGCACATTCAATATCATCACCCACTACTACACCATCACTTAACTTTACCTGACGATGGGGACAACGGTCTTCTAAAGCCTTAATTTTTCCTTGAGCGTTACGAAAAATTACAATATTTTCATGCCAAAGAGTCACACAATAGGGTTTATCTGTTACTTCCACACTTCTAGCAACCACATACCAATGATTAGGATTAATTCCACAAGTACGAATATTTGGCTTAACTTCTAGTTGTCCCATACAATATTGAATATTAAATGATTATCTTTAATTCTCTTACAAATATTATCGGAAAATCTCTGTAATTCTCCTTAAAATCCCAAAAAGGTTTTTGAAGGATTAGAGTATTGGGGTGTTGGGTATTAGGGAGAAACAAGTAACGAGTTAGGAGTTATTAATTATCAACTATTTACCTTTGCCCTTTGCCCCTTGCCCTTTTAACTTTACCCTTTCTATCACAAGCAATAATTCAGATATACTCAAAGCAAGAGAGTCAAAATATGCCCTTATTAAGTTGGAATGAAATTAAAAATAGAGCCTTAATTTTTAGTCAAGAATGGCAAGGAGAAATATCAGAAAAAGCTGAATCGCAATCATTTTGGAATGACTTTTTTAATGTGTTTGGTATTTCCCGCCGAAGGGTGGCAACTTTTGAAGAGTCTGTGAAAAAATTGGGCAATAAGCAGGGATTTATTGATTTATTTTGGAAAGGGGTAATTTTAATTGAACATAAATCAAGAGGTAAAAATTTAGATAAAGCCTATCAACAAGCCATTGATTATTTTCCTAATTTACAAGAATTTGAGTTACCAAAATATATTTTAGTTTCAGATTTTGAGCGGTTTAGATTATATGATTTAGACAGTAATAATAATCATGAGTTTTTGCTTAAAGATTTTATTAATTATGTTCACTTATTTGATTTTATAGCAGGATATAAAAAACGAGAATATAAAGAAGGAGATCCAGTTAATATTCAAGCGGCGGAGTTAATGGGAGAATTGCACGATCGCCTCTTAAATATTGGTTATAATGGACATAATTTAGAAGTATATTTAGTGCGTTTATTATTCTGTTTATTTGCCGATGATACGGGCATATTTAATAAAGGCATTTTTCAAGAATATATAGATTTATATACGAAAGAAGATGGTAGCGATTTAGCTATGCACTTGGGTTATATTTTTCATATTTTAAATCAACCAGAAAATAAAAGACTGAAAAATTTAGATGAAAATTTAGCTCAATTTCCCTACATTAATGGTAAACTTTTTGAGGAAGTTTTACCCCCTGCTTCCTTTGACAGTGAAATGCGTCAAATGCTTTTAAAAGCCAGTGCTTTAGATTGGGGGAAAATATCTCCTGCAATTTTTGGCTCAATGTTTCAGGCGGTGATGAATCCCCAACAAAGACGCAATTTAGGGGCGCATTATACCTCAGAGAAAAATATTCAGAAAGTAATTAAACCTCTTTTTTTAGATGATTTATATGAGGAGTTTTATAAAATCAAAAATAGCCAGAATAAGTTAAAAGAATTTCAAGCAAAATTAGCTCAATTAAAATTTTTAGATCCTGCTTGTGGTTGCGGTAACTTTTTAATTGTTTCTTATCGGGAGTTACGAGATTTAGAAATTTTAGTCTTAAAAGAATTACAAATAAAAGGACAATTAGAGTTAGATATTAGTAATATTATTAAAGTTGATGTAGATCAATTTTATGGCATTGAATATGATGAATTTGCCGTTAGAGTGGCAGAAGTTGCAATGTGGTTAATTGACCATCAAATGAATATGAAAGTTAGTAATGAATTTGGTCAATATTTTGTCCGTTTACCTCTGAAAAAGTCGGCTAATATTATTCATGGTAATGCTTTACAAATTGACTGGCACTCCCTCTTAAATCCCCCTCCTTTGAAGGAGGGGTTAGGGGGGGTAGAATCTAAATCTTTAAAGGATGGATTAGGGGTATTTGAATTAACATCTGGAAAAGAAACAACAGAAAATAATTATCCTATTTATAAATCAATAAGCAACCTTAAAGATAAAAAAGAGTTGAGAAAATCTCTAAGAAACAATGCAACTTCAGCCGAACAATTACTTTGGAAAGCCTTACAAGGAAAGCAATTAGATGGTTTTAAATTTCGCAGACAACATTCTATTGGTAATTACATCTTAGACTTTTTCTGTCCCAGTGTTAGTTTAGCCATTGAATTAGACGGTGAAACTCATTATACCCCTGAAGCACAAGAATACGATCGCATCCGAGATAATTTTCTTGCCAATGTCGGAATTAGGGTAATTCGTTATCACAATCATGATGTATGTGATAATTTGACGGGGGTTTTAGAGGATATTCGGCAATATCTTTATAATCCTGATGCTTCTTTCACTCAACGTAAATCTATCACTTCCAACCCTTCTAGCATAGGAGAGTCTAACACCCCTAACCCTTCTAGCATAGAAGAATCTACCACCCCCAACCCCTCCTACATAGAAGAATCTACCACCCCCAACCCCTCCTACATAGGAGAATCTACCACCCCCAACCCCTCCTACATAGGAGGGGAGAATAATGGGCTAGGGGAAGTAAATAACTTTGATTTTATTTTTGGTAATCCTCCTTTTGTGGGTCAAAGTTATCAAAATGCTCAACAAAAAGCGGATATGAGTTTAGTTTTTAATGGAGTTAAAAATGCAGGTGTTTTAGATTATGTGTGTGCATGGTATTTAAAAGCATCTCAATATCTCAACCCCCCTCAATCCCCCCTTGGTAAGGTGGGAGGTTTTACCGTTAACTCCCCTCAATCTTCGATAAATTTCCCTACTTTGAAGGAGGGGTTAGGGGTAGTTAAAACCCGTTGTGCTTTTGTTAGTACAAGTTCTATTTCTCAAGGTGAGCAGGTAGGGGTTTTATGGCAGGAATTATACACTAAATATAAGATTAAAATTCACTTTGCCCATCGGACTTTTTCTTGGAGTAATGAAGCAAAAAATAACGCAGGAGTCCATTGTGTTATCATCGGTTTTGGGTTAGAAAATATGGAGAATAAGCGACTTTTTTCCTATGAAAATATTAAGGGTGAAGCTAGTGAAATTAATGTAAAAAATATTAATCCTTATTTAACAATGGGAGAGGATATATATGTGTTATCAAAATCATCGCCATTGTGCGATGTACCTCCTATTAAAAGAGGAAATTCTCCCTACGATGGCGGTAATTTTTTATTAGATGAGATAGAGAAAGAAAACTTATTAAAATTAGAACCACAAGCCGAGAAATTTGTCAAAAATTTTATAGGTGCAAAAGAATTTATTAATGGAAAAAATAAATATTGTATATGGTTATTAAATGCTAATCCTGCTGATGTAAAACAATGTCCGTTAATCTTGGAAAAAATAGACAAAGTAAGAAAATTTAGACTTAATGCCAAAGGAGCGGAAACCCGTAAATATTCAGCTTTTCCTAGTTTATTTAGAGATAAAAACAACCCTCAAACATTTATTGTTATACCTCGTGTGTCATCAGAAAATAGAAAATATATTCCTATGGGATTTTTTTACAAAAATAGTATTCCTGGTGATACTTGTATGATTATTCCTAATGCAGATTTATATTTATTTGGAATCTTAACCTCAGAAATGCACATGACATGGGTTAAATATGTGTGCGGAAGATTAGAAAGTCGTTTCCGTTACTCAAAAGATATTGTTTATAATAATTATCCTTTCCCTGAAAATGTGACGGCAAAACAGAAAGAAAAAGTAACTAATTTAGCTCAAAAAATACTCGATATAAGAAACAAATATCCTGATAGTAGTTTAGCGGATTTGTATGACCCTTTAACCATGCCTCCCGACTTATTAAAAGCTCATCAAGCCCTTGACAAAGCAGTAGATTTATGCTATCGAAAACAGTCTTTTTCCAGTGAGTTAAATCGCATTGAATTCTTATTTAATTTATATGAAAATCTTACTAATCCTCTCCTGAAATCACAAGGCAAAAAGAGCAAAAAATAATCCTAAAACTTCTCCTCTTTTAAGGGGAGATACAGAGCAGGGTTTTTTCATTCTCAAAAATGTCAATTTTTGCAACTAACAAATAATCTCAGTTCGGTTTAAGAATATCTGATAAGGTTAGGTGTCAGGTGTCAGGTTGCAGGTTGCAGGTTGCAGGTGGTAGGGGTTTTTAGCAAGGGTCTTAAGCCCCTTGTTTAAGTCAGTTCGGATTAAGGCAATTTTATCGTTATTTCTAAGTTATTTCTAAGAAGCTATAAGGTTTTTTGACTACGAGTTGGTCTGCTTTCAGCTTATCCAAAACTCAGGTTAACAAATAGTAACAGATACAGGAGTTTTTAAGTATTAATTAATCAATTATTAAGAAAAAACGCTCCCCTCTACTGTGGGAGAGGGGGTGGGGGTGAGGGCAAGATAATTTTACCCAGACTTTGAAAAAACCTTGGATACAAAGGGGTTTCCCTTTTTCTTACCTCAATGAAATTTATTGCACTCAAAGCAAGAGAGTCAAAAATGTTAAATTAGCAATGTTTAGTTTTATTAAATTTATTTGCCATTATGCTTACTTCTAATTATTCCATTGCTTCTCTACTAGATAAACAAAGACAGTATTTTGCCACAGGGGAAACCAAGTCTGTTGATTTTCGTTTACAACAGTTAAAAAAATTAAAAAGTGCGATCGCATCTCGTCAAGATAAGATATTAGAGGCATTAAAAGCGGATTTAGGCAAACCTACCTTTGAGGGATGCTTTGAATTAGCAGTTTTACAAGATTTAACCTATGCCATTAAAAACCTGAAAAAATGGGTTAAACCCCAGAAAGTAAAAACAGGGCTTGAACTTTTTCCCGCCCAAGCCAAGATTCATCCTGAACCTTTAGGCGTAGTATTAATTATAGGTCCTTGGAATTATCCCTTTTCTTTGATGATTTCTCCCCTTATTGGTGCGATCGCATCTGGTAATTGTGTACTGCTAAAACCCTCGGAAATCGCCCCTCATACCTCTGCTTTACTCACGGAATTAATTAGGGATACATTTCCCTCCGAATATATTTGTATCCAAGAAGGTGGCGTAGAAGTAGCTCAAGAATTATTAGCCTGTAAATTTGACCATATTTTCTTTACTGGGGGTACAAAAATTGGACAAATCGTCATGGAAGCGGCGGCGAAACATTTAACCCCTGTCACCCTCGAATTAGGAGGAAAAAGCCCTTGTATTGTCGATACACAAATCAATCTCACGGAAACCGCAAAACGCATCACTTGGGGTAAATTTATTAACGCAGGACAAACCTGTATTGCTCCTGATTATATCCTTGTGGATGAGAAAATCAAAGCAGATTTAATTAAGGAGATGAAAAAATGTGTTGAAAGCTATTTTGGTGATAATCCTGCTGATAGTCCCGATTTTGCCCGAATTATTAATCATAAACAGTTCGATCGCCTTCAAAATTTATTAACCGATGGTAAGATTATTATTGGTGGTAACTATAACCGTGAAGAAAAATATATTGCTCCCACCATCTTAGATGAAATTTCCCCCGACTCTCCCATTATGCAAGAGGAAATTTTTGGACCAATTCTCCCTGTTTTATCCTATCAAACCCTAGAAGATGCGATCGCGTTTGTCAACAGCAAACCCAAACCCCTTGCCCTGTATTTCTTCTCCCATAACAAAGACAAACAGCAGAAAATCTTGAGAGAAACCACATCAGGGGGATTATGCTTTAACGAAACAATTATGCACGTAGGAGTCACCGAATTACCCTTTGGAGGAGTAGGAGATAGCGGTATTGGTGCATACCATGGAAAAGCAACCTTTGATACTTTTTCCCACCATAAAAGCGTTTTATCCCGCCCATTTTGGGGAGATTTAAACTGGCGTTTTGCTCCCTATAGCGAAAAAAATGTCAAGTTATTTAAACAAATATTTACAAAATAACCTGAATCCAGAAACTTATCGGATAGTAATGACGGAAATCAACGCTAATTATGATGAACCTTGGAAAGAAGCCATAGGAGAATACTTCGATCGCTTCTTGGAGTTCTTTTTCCCACAAGTATATCACTTAATAGACTGGTTAAAACCACCAATTTCTTTAGACAAAGAATTACAGAAAATTACTGCTGATTCTGATGATAGTAAAAGATTGGTAGATAAATTGTTTCAAGTATGGCTAAAAAATAATCAACCAGTGTGGATTTTGGTTCATATCGAAGTACAAAGTCAATATGATAGCGATTTTAATCAACGAATGTTTATCTATCATTATCGCACCTTTGATTTATACCGAAAACCCGTAATTAGCCTTGCTATACTAGGAGACGAAAAAGAAAAATGGCGACCATCGAATTATGGCTATGATTTAGGTGGATGTAAATTAAACTTAGATTTTCCCGTAATTAAACTATTAGATTATCAAGAAAAATGGGAAGAATTAGAAAGAGATTTAAACCCCTTCGCCATAATGATAATGGCACATTTAAAAACCAAGACAACCACAAGTAATTTAACAGAAAGAGAACAATGGAAATGGTATTTAATCAGAAGTTTATACGATAAAAATTTCAGTAAATTGGAAATAGTAAAACTGTTTAAATTTATTGATGCGATGATGACATTACCACCATTGTTACAACAAAGTTTAAATAAAAAAGTTATTGAATACGAGGAGGAAAAAGTGATGCCCTTAATTAGTCCTTTCGAGCAAATGGCGGAAGAAAGAGGTTTAGCGAAAGGTTTGGAAAAAGGTTTAGAGCAAAGAATTGAAAAGGAAAAAGAATTGATTATTCGCTTATTAACACGTAAATTGGGAACAATAAATACTGATTTACAAACTCAAGTAAAAGCTCTAAATATCGAAGATTTAGAAACCTTAGCAGAGGATTTATTTGATATGAATTCCATTGAAGATTTACAACAATGGTTAAGTAATTACTAATTTTTATATCAGACAAAAATCTTGATAGTAGCTTGAAATATAGCTACTTTTTTTATTTCAAAATAATTAAGTAAGCTAATGTTTTTGGTCAATTTTCTCACCTGACACCTAACACCTAACACCTTTTCAACAACGATACTTTTATAAGCTAAGACGCAGTATAACTCTCCATGCCTACACAAGAACATACCAAATTGCGATCGCCTTTAGCATTATCAATACGAGCCACAGAAGTCCAAAATTTATGCTCTTTAGTCCATTTATCAGGATAAGCGGCCATTTCTCTGGTGTAAGGGTGATTCCACTCAGATTTAAGCAACATTTCGGCCGTATGGGGGGCATTTTTTAAGAGATTATCATTTTTATCCATTTCCCCTTTTTCAATGGCTTCAATTTCCTTACGAATGCTAATCATAGCATCACAAAAACGATCTAATTCGGCTTTTGATTCACTTTCTGTAGGTTCGATCATCATTGTACCTGCAACAGGCCAAGACATGGTAGGAGCATGGAAACCATAATCCATTAATCGTTTTGCCACATCTTCCACGGTTATATCCGCAGTTTTACGAAAATGACGTAAATCAATGATACACTCATGGGCAACTAAACCATCTTTACCAGTAAATAGAATAGGATAGTAAGGGGCGAGACGATGTGCCATATAATTAGCACTGAGAATGGCTATCTTCGTGGCATGGGTTAACCCTTCTCCTCCCATCATGGCAATATACATCCAAGAAATGGGCAAAATACTAGCACTTCCCCAAGGGGCGGCGGAAATCATACCAATAGACTCCTCCACATTTCTTTCCTCATTAAGGATAGACTCCTGCGCATCTCCCCCCTTATTAAGGGGGGTTAGGGGGGTTAAAGAAGTAGAAGGTAAAAAAGGTACTAAATGAGAGGCGACACCAATGGGGCCAACCCCGGGGCCACCCCCACCATGAGGGATACAAAAGGTTTTATGTAAATTGAGGTGACAAACATCCGCTCCAAAATCTCCCGGTTTACATAAGCCAACTTGGGCATTCATATTCGCACCATCGAGATATACTTGCCCACCATAACTGTGGATGATACCGCATATATCCTTAATCCCTTCCTCAAATACCCCATGAGTAGAAGGATATGTCACCATTAATGCCGCTAATTTATCTTTATGTTTCTCGGCTTTTGCCTGTAAATCAGCAATGTCAATGTTGCCTTCCTCATCACATTTAACCGCAACCACTTTTAAACCACACATCACCGCACTAGCAGGATTTGTACCATGAGCAGATTCTGGAATAAGACAAATAGTGCGATCGCCCTCTCCTCGACTGTCATGATAACGACGAATAACTTGTAACCCTGCATATTCCCCCTGAGAACCAGCATTGGGTTGTAAAGAGACTCCCGCAAAGCCCGTAATTTCTGCTAACCATGTTTCTAACTGAGAAAAAAGAGCCTGATAACCCTTTGTTTGAGACAATGGTGCAAAAGGATGAATATTATTAAATTCAGCCCAAGTAATAGGTAACATTTCTGAAGTCGCATTTAACTTCATTGTACAAGAGCCTAGAGGAATCATGGAAGTTGTTAAGGATAAATCCTTGCTTTCTAAACGGTGTAGATAGCGTAATAATTCCGTTTCGCTAGTGTGTTGATTGAAAACTGGTTCTGTGAGAAAACGACTTTGACGCTGTAAAGAAACAGGAATCCCTAAACGGCTAATATTATCATCTCCCTGATAGATAGAAGCATCCAATAAAGGAGATTTATTTTCTAATAAGCGAATATAGACAGTATTTTGAGCAAAAATTGCACAAATCTGATTAACTTCTGTGAGAGTGGTTGCCTCATCCAGACTAATACCAACACCATCACGGTAATAGCGGAAATTAATCTGCTGATTTTCTGCTAATTCCCGAATAGAGGCAATTAACTCATTATCATCGATTTTAACCTTGATAGTGTCGAAGAAATGTTCAGATTGTAACTGATAACCTAATTTTTCTAAACTATTGGCTAAAATACGGGTTAATTGATGTACTCTGGTGGCAATATTTTTGATCCCTTTTTCCCCGTGATAAACTGCATAACTAGAAGCAATTACCGCCAATAAAACCTGTGCTGTGCAAATATTACTGGTAGCCTTATCTCTGCGAATGTGTTGCTCTCTAGTTTGTAATGCTAATCTTAAAGCAGGTTTACCCTGGGCATCTACCGAAACTCCCACTAAACGCCCCGGTATCTGTCGTTTATATTCTTCTTTCGTGGCAAAATAACCAGCATGGGGACCACCATAACCTAATGGTACACCAAAACGTTGACTATTTCCCACTGCAATATCAGCATTTAATTCTCCGGGGGATTTTAATAATGCCAATGCTAATAAATCGGCGGCTAGAATCACTAAGCCTTTTTCTTGATGAATTTGCTCAATAATGGCTTGATAGTCGTAAATAGTGCCGTCAGTGGCAGGATATTGAAGTAAACAACCGAAAACGGCGTTTGTAAAGTCATAAGTAAAGGGATTGTCAATAATTAACTCAATATCTAAATATCTCGCCCTTGTTTTAATTACTTCAATGGTTTGAGGATGACATTTTTCATCAACAAAAAACAGCTTTGACTTACTTTTACTTGCTCCATAACTCATCGTCATGGCTTCTGCGGCGGCAGTGCCTTCGTCTAAGAGGGAGGCGTTAGCAATTTCTAATCCCGTTAAATCTATTACCATTGTCTGAAAGTTTAACAAGGCTTCTAATCTTCCTTGGGCAATTTCAGGCTGATAGGGAGTATAAGCAGTGTACCAATTGGGGTTTTCTAAAATGTTGCGTTGAATCACCGCAGGGGTGACACAATTATAATAACCCATACCAATAAAAGAACGATATACCTGATTCTCAGATGCGATCGCACTTAATGTTTTTAATGCCTGAGTTTCAGTTTGAGGAGAAGGTAAATTAAAGGGTTTAGAGAAGCGGATAGATTGAGGTATCGCCCTATCAATGAGAGAGTCAAGGCTATCATAACCCAGTTGTTTTACGATCGAATCTTCTTCATAACTATCGATACCGATATGACGATGAATAAATTGATCTTCCCTAGGTATGCTAACATCACTATTGACTTTCTGCTCACTGTTTTCTGAGACAAAAGAGGAAGCAATATTTTCTAAGTCAAGCATATTTTTTGCAGAGGAAATAAATCTCATATTTACATATCTTAATGTTAACGAAATATTAAGAGATTCGAGCAATGGATTTTCTTCGCTACCAGGAGAGGGTATTGGGG
The DNA here is from genome assembly GCF_000317675.1 of Cyanobacterium aponinum PCC 10605. Lineage (NCBI taxonomy): Bacteria > Bacillati > Cyanobacteriota > Cyanophyceae > Chroococcales > Geminocystaceae > Cyanobacterium > Cyanobacterium aponinum. The sequence continues at coordinate 2,744,670 of NC_019776.1, read as the reverse complement.
GGGAGAGGGAGACAAGGTGTCAGGTTTCAGGTTTCAGGTTGCAGGTGTTGGAGAAAGTAATAAGTAACGAGTAATGAGTAATGAGTTTTGATAATTTATTATGATTAATTGATTGTTTCAAGATTTTTTATTCTTACTTAAAATCTGCAAGTCAAAAATCCCCCCATCTCCCTCTCCCCTTATCCCCCGCTCTTTTTTCTTTCTCGAAAATGAAACAGCCCTGGGGGATAAAGGGGGGTTTGCCCTTCCCCGTTGCCCCTTCCCGAGTATAATTAAAAATTAGAGCTTAAAAAATATCAGCAGGATCAGCAGATTTTAATTTATTAACTGCGATCGCACCTGAGAAGCCACACATAAACAAAGTTAACAGAAAAACAGAAATAATTAAAGACTTACTTAAAAAAATCGGTAAGCCCGTAGCTTTAGCGGTAACAGAGTAAAGAAAGGCAGAAAATCCTAAGCCGGGTAAAAATCCAATACAAGCGAGAATAATTGCCTGTTGAAAAACCAACACTAACAGATAATTGTTGGTGTATCCCATGGCTTTGAGAGTGGCATATTCGGGCAAATGATCCGCAACATCTGTGTAAAGTATTTGATATACAATTACCGTTCCCACAATTAACCCCATTACCGTGCCAAGGGTGAAAACAAAACCCACGGCAGTAGTATTTTCCCAGTAACTACGCTCATAGTTAACAAATTCATCTCTGGATAAAACTAAAACATCTCCGCTACTGAGTTTGTTTTTGAGAGTTTTTATTACAGCCTCTGTATTGGCATCTTCTTCAAGGTTAATTACCCCTACATCAATTAAACCTTTATCTCTTTGGGCAAATATTCTTAAAAAGTTTAAATCGCTAGTGATGATATTTCCATCTGCACCAAAAGTTGCACCAATAGTGAATAAACCAGCTACTTCAATTTGACGATTACTTATTTCCGTTTTAACTGTTTTTCCTTCTTGAAAAAGCTCAGGAATAGGTCCAAATTCTGGACGAGAATCTGTATCAAATAATACCTGATCTGGTTGTTTTAATTTATCTAAGTTTTTTTGTACTCCTGATAAGTTAAAAATTGGTTCCTTGGGGTTAAATCCCATAATCATTATCTGTCTAGTTTTTTGATTAAGAGGATTTTTCCAAGTAGTGAAACCTATATATAAAGGGTTAATTGATTCAACTTCTTTAACAGCTAAAGCCTCATATAAACGGCGACTAGAAAAACTTTTCATCCCAATTAAAGCATCAGATTGAGGGCTAATTAAAAATATATCTCCTTTTATATTTTCATGAATTCTTACTGCACTATTTAACAAAGCTGTCTTAAATCCTAACTGCATAAACATCAAAATATCAGCAAAACTAATACCTGCGATCGCAATTAAAAGGCGGATTTTTTCTTTACTTAATTGTAGCCATGCAAGGGGAGTTTTCATAATTAATTTTTTATCTAAAATTATTAATAATGGTAAGGAAATAAGAAATAAAAATTTTGATAATTGTCAGTTATTATATTAATTAAGTACAGTTTTTATTTATAAGAGAATATTCACAATGACTTGGGAATAAATTAGGTTTTTTATCTTATTATTATCTTCTGGATTAATCGCAATTTTTACCTCTACTACCCTGGCATCAACGCTGGCGGCTGGATCGGTTTCTAAAACGTCTTTTTTACCTATTTTAGAGCTTATTTCCGTAATTTTGCCCGTAATTATACCATCAAAGCTATTATTCTCACTCCTTATCTGGGTTTCTTGCCCTAACTTTACTTTGCTAATATCGCTCTCATAAATTTCTGCGACAACTATCATCTCCTGAGTATTGCCTATTTCTACTATCCCTTGGTCACTACTGATATTTTCTCCCGGATAAGCATTTATATCGATTATTTCCCCATCTATGGGGGCTTTAATGATAGTCAAATCTAAATCGACTTCTGCTTGATTAACCAGTGCGATCGCACTCTCTACTTGTGCTTGAGCTTGTGCTACATCCACAGGGCGAATTTCCGAAATTTCATTTAAAGTAGCTTGGGCAGAGGCTATCTGTTTATTTAGGGTATTAACTCTTTGAGTGGCAAGGGCTTGAGCCTCGTTAATTTCCTCCGATAGGGTGCTAATGGTTTTTCGATAAATAGCTAAGGCTTCTTGATAACGTTTATCGGCTGTCTCAAGGGTTAATTGACGATCATCTAATTCGGATGCAGAAATTACCCCCTCTTTTGCTAATTGTTCATATCTATTTAATTGGGCTTGAGCGTTATTTTTTTCTGCTTGTAATCGGTCTATGGTAGCTTGTCTTTCCTCCCTTTCAGAAGCTAATTGGGCTTGTAAACGATTGATTTTAGCTCGATCAGTTGCGATCGCACCTTGTAATTCAGCTTGAAGTTGAGAAACAATAGCTTTTTGAGCATTGATTGAACCTTCCTTTGCTCCAGCTTTAACGATATTAAGATTTTCTTGGGCAACAGTTAACTCTTTTTTTGCTCGTTCTAATTCTGCTTTTTTCAAATCATAATCGGAAGTATAGGCAATAATATCACCCTTTTTTAGCCAATCTCCTTCTTTCACTAAAAGAGTTTTGACCCTTGCCCCTGCCAAACTAGGACTAGGGGAAACATTGATAACCTCTGTTCGGGGTTCTATTCTACCTAAACCACCGATGGAAGTAATAGGAACAGGTTGGCTAATCTCATTTTCTGAGGAAACATTCGGCTTTCTTTGACTAACCACATAAAGACCTAGACCAACCATCATTATTACCCCAAATGCCGTTGCAATTATCGTAATGGATTTGCCATATTTTTCCATTATTGAAATTTTAGCTTCCCCCATATTCCCTTTTATGATTTAATGAATGTATAAATAAAAATGGTTTTTCTACCCTGTTATCATACTAGACGGTCTAGTCTAATCTTGTCAAGACAAAAATATTGTCAAGAAAATCAAGAACTTTAAGAAGAAAAAGAAAAGAATGGAAGAAAAAGCGGAAAAAATTTTGCAGGGTGCATTATCACAGTTTTTATCTTATGGTTATGCAGGTACGACCATGGATAAAATAGCTAAATCATCTGGAGTTTCAAAACAAACTTTATATAGTCATTTTGGAGATAAAGAAGGATTATTTTATGCCTTAGTTAGTGACATGGCTTCCCGTAAATTTAAGTTAGTCTGGGAAAAGCCCTTAGAAGGAAAACCACAATTAGTATTAAAAAACCTAGCAGAAACCATCATAAAAGAAGTTAGTGATCCTCTTTATTTAGATTTTATTCACCTCATTGTTACGGAAGTAAAAAACTACCCAGAAGTTGCTCAATTATGTTTTAAAAACCTTGCTAAACCTGCCATCAATCAACTTACTAACTATCTACAAAATAGTCCAGATTTAACCTTAGATGACCCAGAAGCGATCGCACATATTTTTGTCAATAGCATCTTACACTATGTTTTAACTCAAGAAAAACTACAGGCAAAAAAAGTCATTCCTTTAGAGCAAGAGCGTTTAATCAATAATTTAATTACTCTCATCGTTACACCAAAGGGCAATTAGTGAATAGTGAATAGTGAATAATTAATAACTCAGAACACTCATTACTCATTACTCATTACTCATTACTTTCTCCAACACCTGCAACCTGAAACCTGAAACCTGACACCTTGTCTCCCTCATCCCCCAAACACCCTGATACTTAAACTTATCCGATATTCTTAAGCCGAAATGAAGTTAATTATTCTTTGTTGAAGATTTTTAGTATAATTAATCACATTTGCAAAGAAAGCCCAAACCTTAATTAAATCAACAAAGGGAGAAATAGTCAAAAAAAAATTTTACAAAAATTAAATCTATGCTTTATGATGATATAGGGTCAACTTTTCTATTATGCCGTAAGAAAAACAGATAAGACAAGGTTGACTCATTGTATTTGAACTATTGTTCAGCATAAAACCTAAAAAAATTGCTGACTTTTGCACTTTATTTTGTATAATTTTAATTCTCGGAAATATTATTAACTGAAATATATAAAAAAAAATAGAACAATTATGCAAGCACTACCTAAAAATATTGATACCATTAGAGTATATCTCAAGGAAATAGGCAGAATTCCCCTTTTAACTAAAGAGGAAGAAATTGTTTTAGCCAAACAAATTCAAGAGTTAGTTGCGTTAGAAAAAAAACGAGAAACTTTGAAGAAAAAGTTGGAAAGAGAACCTTCTAAAAAAGAGTGGGCAGAAGCGGCAAAAATCTCTGAAAAAAATCTCGATATAAAAATTAGTCGAGGAGAAAAAGCCAAACGTAAAATGGTTGAAGCGAATCTTCGTCTTGTAGTTTCTATTGCGAAAAAGTATCTTAAACATAATTTAGACCTACTCGATTTAATTCAAGAAGGTACTATTGGTATGCAAAGAGGGGTAGAAAAATTCGATCCCAAAAAAGGTTATCGTTTCTCTACTTATGCTTACTGGTGGATTCGTCAAGCTATTACTCGTGCGATCGCAGAAAAAAGCAGAGCAATTCGTTTACCCTTACATATTACAGAAAAATTAAATAAAATCCGTCAAACTCAAAGAAAATTGTCTGAGGAAAAAGGTCGTCCAGCAACCATTGCTGAATTATCCGAAGCCTTAGAGTTAACTACAGAGCAAGTGAGAGATTACTTAGGTAAAGCCCGTCAACCCCTCTCCTTAGATTTAAAAGTAGGAGACAATAACGATACTGAATTAGGAGAGTTATTAGAAGATAAAGGGCAATCTCCCGAAGATTTTACTGACTACTCTTGTCTTCAGTTTGATTTGCGTCGTATGATGTCCGATTTGACTCAACAACAACAAGATGTCATCAGACTTCGTTATGGGTTAGATGATGGAAAACCTTTGACCTTGTCAAAAATTGGTACTATCCTCAATATTTCCAGAGAAAGAGTTAGACAAATTGAAAGAGAAGCCTTAACCAAATTGCGTAAACGGAAAGAGGTTATTGAGGAATATATTGCTAGTTAGTTTAATTAGGAATTAGGTTTAATTAGGAATTAGGAATTAGTAATCAATCATGTTTTTTGTTAAAAATTAATCTATACAATTAACCTAAATACAATAAGGGAAAAAGTTAATGCAAGATAAATTAATGTTAATGATTCCAGGTCCTACTCCCGTGCCTGAGAGGGTATTATTAGCCATGGCACAGCACCCAATAGGGCATCGTAGCGGGGATTTTAGCAAAATCATTGCGGAATTGAATGAAAATTTGAAGTGGCTACATCAAACTAAAAACGAAGTTTGTACCCTTTGTGCTTCTGGTACTGGAGCGATGGAAGCTGGTATTATTAATTTCTTGAGTAAAGGCGATCGCGTTTTAGTCGGAAATAATGGTAAATTTGGTGAACGTTGGGGTAAAGTAGCAAAAGCCTTTGGTTTAGATGTAGAAGAAATTACCGCCGAATGGGGCAAGGGCTTAAATCCCGATGATTTCAAGGCAAAATTGGAAGCCGATACAGAGAAAAAAATTAAAGCAGTAATCGTTACTCACTCTGAAACTTCCACAGGTGTTTTAAACGACTTAGAAACCATTAACAAATACGTTAAAGCCCACGGAGAAGCCTTAATCATTGTCGATGCTGTTACCAGTTTAGGAGCTGTAAATGTACCTGTGGATGAATGGGGCTTAGATGTAGTTGCCTCTGGTTCTCAAAAAGGTTTCATGATTCCTCCCGGTATGGGCTTTGTTGCAGTGAGTGAAAAAGCATGGAAAGCCTATGAAACCTCAAATTTACCTAAATTTTATTTAGATTTAGGAGCATACAAAAAAGCCAATGCCAAAGATAGCTCACCTTTCACCCCCCCTATTAATCTCATGTATGGCTTAAAAGCCGCTTTAGAGATGATGAAAGAGGAAGGTTTAGAAAATATTTTTGCCCGTCATAAATATCTTACTCAAATTACCCGTGAGGGAGTTAAGGCTTTAGGATTACCTTTATTTGCCAGTGATAACGATGCGGCTTTAGCAATTACTGCTGTCGCACCAGATAACCACGACGCAGAAGCAATTCGTAGCGCCATGAGAAAAAGATTTGATATTGCTTTAGCGGGTGGACAAGATCACTTAAAGGGTAAAATCTTCCGTATTGGGCATTTAGGCTTTGTTTCCGAAAGGGATGTTTATACTGCACTATCTGCCTTAAAAGAAGTAATTTCATCTCTCTAGTTCATTTTGGGGACTAGGTTTTGGGGATTGGGGTGTTAGGGAGATAAAGTGTCAGGTTTCAGGCTTCAGGTTTCAGGTTGCAGGTTACAGGTTTCAGGGGGATGAGGGGAAAATTAATTAAACATTGTTGCCCTCCCCCCTCTCGAGGGGGGATAAAGGGGGGTTTGCCTCTTGCCTATTGCCTTGTATTAATTACTAATTACTAATTACCATTGCCCTTTGAACTTTGCCCCACTGCAAAAAGTTTATTAGTCAAAAGGTTGAACTATCCAAACCGAAGCAGGTGTTATCTCACAAAAGTAATCTGCCTGACATTGACTGTGGGATTTTTGCCAAATAACTGCCGTATCCACCTTGACTTGCCATTGATTTTCTAGGGCTTTTTTCACCGCTATCATTGTTACTCCCGTATCTAATAAGTCATCTACTAATAAAACTCTGTTGGTGGGAGGCTCAATACAAGATAGTTGTCCTAATAATAAATTTCCTTGTTGATTCTGTTCAGAATAACTTTTCGCTACAATAGCCGATAAGGGGATATTTAACCTTCGGGAAAGATAATCTCCTAAATAAAAACCTCCTCTTAAAATAGAGATAATTTGAGAATATTCTTGGTTTTCTTGTATGATTTTTTCGGTTACTTTCTGACAATATTGCCAAAATTCATCCCAAGTAAATATCAGTTTTTGATTTTCTTCTAACATTTTTTCTATATCAATGTCCTTTGAATAATATCACTAGAGCTAAAATTTTATTATTAACTCTGAAATTTAAATTAAATTGTAATTATTTTTTTCAGTAAACTACCTAATTCAAATTTTATTATATTTTTTGAATAACCTTTGATGAAAACGATTAAGTCCCCTTTTAATATCTTATTTTTTGCAGTATTTAGTCTATTAATAATTTGGATTATTCTTTTATTAATTAGTTATTTTACTGTTAATGTTCTTTGGTTTGAAGAGTTGGGCTATCCGCAAACTTTTTTTACTCAATTTCTAAGTAAGTTTACTATTGGGGGTCTTGCTTTTATTATTTCCACTTCTTTTTTATGGTTTAATTTAGCGATCGCATCTAGGCAAAGAAAGCAACAAGAACAATTTTTTGCTAAAGGAAAAGATAAATTAACTCCTCAATCTCCTCCCTTAAAATTACGTTTATTATTACCAATAGTAATCAGTTTTTCTGGTCTAATTAGCTTAACTTTATTCTATTATACAAAGTTTTTCACTCAAATTTCTGGGGCTAGTTTATTATTACCAAATTTAAGATCTCCTTCTTCACTACCTTTACAATTAGCTATTTTTACCGATATTGCTAATAATTTACCTCTGAGAATATGGCAGATTATTTTAACAATACTTGTTACTTTATTTTTAATATTTAAACCCAGACAATGTTTTAAATTTATCTGTATTTATTTTAGTATCATAACTAGCTTAATTATTGGTGATTATTGGTCAAGATTTCTTCATTATTTTTATAGTATAAATCTAGGAAAAACCGATCCTATATTTAATATTGATTTGAGTTTTTATTTATTTAAAATTCCTGCTCTTCAGATTCTCGCACTGTGGTTACAGAGTTTATTTATTTTTACAATTTGCACTGTTACCTTAACTTATTTACTATCTAATAAAAGTATTTCTGAGGGAAAATTTGAAGGTTTTTCTCGCTATCAATTAAGGCATTTATATGGTTTAGGTGGCGGTTTAATGATTATCTTAGGGGGAATTCACTGGCTAAATCGTTATTTACTCTTACTTTCTCCCGATGGAGTTGTTTATGGTGCGGGTTATACAGATATTCACATTAATTTGCCAAGAGAAACTATTGCTACAGCTTATGCTTTATTAATGGGCATTTGGTTATTAACTAAGTCTTTTACTGGTTCAGGAAAAAGAAATCATCCTCATTTACAAGCAGAAAAAAAATATTCTTTACCTTTTTCGACTTTACCTTTTATTGGTTATTTCGTCTTATATTCTTTCGGAATTTTATTGGCTGTGATGGTGCAAAATACCATTGTCCAACCCAACGAATTAGCGCTAGAAACTCCCTATATAATTAATAACATTAAAGCCACAAGATCTGCTTTTAATTTAGATGAAATAGAAGTAAAAACGTTTAATCCTGAGGGGAATTTAACCGCCGAAGACATCAAAAAAAATCACCTTACTATTGATAATATTCGTCTTTGGGATACCCGCCCTATTTTACAAGCTAATCGTCAATTGCAACAGATTCGTCCTTACTATGTGTTTGCGGATGCGGATATTGACCGCTATCAGTTAAAGAGTAGTATTAATAGTGATATTAACGAAAATACTCAAGTTATTCTCGCTCCTAGAGAGTTAGACTCCCAACTATTGCCGAATCAAGCACAAACATGGGTAAATCAACATTTAGTTTATACTCATGGCTATGGATTTACCATGTCTCCTGTTAATAGAGTGGCACAGGGAGGACTACCTTATTATTTTATCAAAGATATTGGTACGGCTCAGGATCCGGGGGAATTAAATACTTCTTCAGCAAGAATTAGAGAGAGTATCCCCTTTTCCCGCCCTCGTATTTATTACGGGGAGGTAACAAAAAACTACGTCATGGTAGATACGAAAGTGCCTGAATTTGATTTTCCTAGTGGGGAAGATAATGTTTATCATACCTATACTGGCGATGGGGGAATTAAAATTGATTCTTTTTGGCGCAAGTTTATTTTTTCTGTCTATCTTCGGGATTGGCGGATGTTGTTAACTCCCAATTTTACCCCTGATACTCGCATTCTTTTTCGCCGTAATATCACAGAAAGACTAGGTGCGATCGCACCTTTTTTATATTATGATCGAGATCCATACCTAGTAATAGCACAAACAAACCCTGAAGATAAAAATTCCCTACATTGGCTTATAGACGGTTATACCATATCTGACCATTATCCCTATTCTGACGGTGGAGAAAACCAATTCAACTATATTCGCAATTCAGTAAAAGTCTTGATTAATGCGGAAAATGGCAATACCCATTTTTATGTGAGTGATTCCACAGATAGAATTATTCAAGTATGGCAAAAAATATTTCCCGAATTATTCAAACCTCTTTCGGCAATGCCACCAACTATTAAACAACATATTCGTTATCCCACTGACTTGTTTAATACCCAATCAGAAAGACTTTTAACCTATCATATGATAGATCCTCAAGTATTCTATAACAGAGAAGACCAATGGCAAGTACCCGAAGAAATTTATGGCAATGAAATATTGTCCATGCAACCTTACTATCTAATTATGAAACTGCCCATCGGCAAACAAGAAGAGTTTATTCTTCTTCATCCTTATACCCCTATTTCCCGTGCCAATTTAATTGCGTGGTTAGCGGCTCGTTCTGACGGAGAAAACTATGGTAAACTTTTACTATACCAATTTCCAAAACAAAAATTGATTTATGGACCTGATCAGGTAGAAGCCTTGATAAATCAAGATCCTGTCATTTCTGGTCAAATATCTTTATGGAATCGTCAGGGTTCAAAAGCTGTTCAAGGACACCTGTTAATTATACCCATCGAACAATCATTATTATATGTTGAGCCTGTTTATTTAGAAGCGGATAAAAATAGCGTACCAACTTTAGCAAGGGTGATTGTAGTTTATCAAAATAAAATTGTTATGGCAGATAGTTTAGAAAATGCGATCGATAATATTTTCTCCGATGGAAAGGAAGATAGTTCAGCTATTATTCGCCTTTTGGAAGATGCAGCAATTCCGCTATTAGAACCAAACTTGAATAATACTAACCAATGAGAAAGCAAAGACCTTTTTTTGTTAAGATCCTGCTTTATCGTATAATATAGTTAAATGATTTAAAGTAAAAGGTAGAGCGTTGTTATTCCCCTATTTATCTGGCTAATGAGAAGGTTGAGGGCGAAGAATCTCTACCGTTTTTTGTTCCTTGATTCACTTGACAGTCGGGGCAAGGTACAGGATAATAATCAAAAGAGTTAACGTAGTCAGACAATCTTTGTTCAAGAATCCTACCAGTATTTTTACATTTTAAACAAAACTTCATGATTCCACCTCAAATTTAATAAATGAATAAATGAATATTTGCATCAGACATTTCATATTGTAAATCTTTTGGTTGTAACTATGATCGTTGATATTACTTAATTTTAGACATTTTTAAATGTTAATTTATATTAAGTATTTGGCATTAATTATAAAAAAAATATTAAATTAGTATATTAATTTTACAATTCGTTTAACTTAATTCTATATTTAGTTTTCTCAGATACATTTTTGTCCTAGTAATCCTCAGTAAATTTGCTTAATTTCTGATTATTATTCATTAGTTAATACAGAGAAATTTACTTTTACAAATATCAACTATTAGTTTCTATAAATAGCTCTAAAGCTCATCATCATCATCCAAATTAGCTGATAACTTAAGAGAAGACTCATCAAGAATCATTTTTGGTGGTCTTAAATCGTCAATAATTTTTTTGATGACACTAGCTACAGGTACAGCTAAAAATATGCCTAACAAACCACCTATTTTTGCCCCGAGAAATAAAGAAATAATCAACCAAATAGGATTTAAACCAATTAACTCTCCCATTAAACGAGGTGCAACTACATTATCGGTAACTTGGTCAATAATAGTAGCTGAGACAAAGAAAAATAAAGCTAATTTACCACTCTTAAAAACAATAATTAGAGTACATAATATAGTCAAAAATCCTCCTAAAAGAGGTACTAAACTAGCAATACCAATACCAAAAGCAAATAATAAAGCCGAAGGTACACCTAATAATATAAAGACGACAAGACGAACCACACTAGCAATGCCCACTAAAATTAAACGGCTAAAAAAGTAATCTTTAAAAGTCTGACGAAAATAACGGGGAATTTTCACATTCCAAGGTTCAGGGAAAAAACTATATAAACCCTGCCAAAATTTATCCCCTCCTATCAATAAAAATATGGTAAAAATAACAATAAATAAAACGTCAAAAACGCTATTAATTGTAGTTACAACAATATTGAGAGTTTGAGTTCCTAAAGTCTTAAGAATAGAAGATATTTTATTTGTTATTTCTTGAATAATACCGTCTAAATTAATGGAAAACTTTTCAAATATGGGTAAATCAGAAAGAGATATTAAATATTGATTAGCCTGTTTTATCCAAGTGGGAGAGTTGATAATTAGCTCATTTAGCTGTTGAATTAAAAGAGGAATTAAGATAAAACTATTAACAATGAGGAATATTAAGGCAGATAACAAAACGATTGTAATAGCGATCGAGCGATTTACACCTTGTTTGATTAATAATTTAATGACTAATTCTAGTAAAAAAGCAATAATACTAGCAATAATTAAAAAACTAACTAAAGGCTGTAGATAATCAATAAGAACAAACAGTAAAAAACCGTTAAGAAAAAGAAGAGGAAATAGAAAAAATATTTTCAACCATTGGGGTATTTTATTCCACAATTCAAAAAATTTAAAGTTATCTTTCATTAGAGAAATAATCTAAAGATTTTATGTTTTAGGGAGTGAAAATTGGAAACTTTAATATATAACCTGAGTTCGGCATAAATTTTTATCTATGAGTGATGGCGAAAAGGTCAAAGGGCAAAGGTAAATAGTGAATAGTGAATAATTAATAATTAATAATTAATAATTAATAACTCTGAACACTCATTACTCATTACTCGTTACTTATTACTTTCTCCAACACCTGCAACCTGCAACCCTGTACGGGCGAATGGCCATTCGCCCCTACTTCTCCCTCATCACCTCATCACCTCATCCCCCCAACACCCTCACACCTGCAACCTGACACCTTTTTTTTTGGGATAATTTATCATCTCCAAAGTAAGAGAGCCATTATCTTTTTCCTTGTCTAATTCTTAAACCTTCTTGAAAACCTCGATCATAATCAGGGGAATTTCTTGGATTATCATATCTTAAACCGTTAATACCGTCACTGCGTCCTCGAAAATACTCTTGCTCAGGTGGTACGGGGCGATACCTGTCTTCATTGGCACGACGGTTATTGTTAATAATTACACTTGTACCAACTCCTGCACCTACTCCTAACATAAAATCACCAAAACTAGCCTGTGCAGGTTTGATATTTATAGTACCAAAAGAAGCAAAACTGGTGGCACAAATACTGAAGGTAATTAGCTGATTTTTTAAACTGTATTTTGACAAATTTTTCATGGTTATTTAATATTATTTATTGATTTAAAATTGAGCTTGATCAGAAATAGGTTCTAACCATCCAGAACTTTCTATGTTGATAATTTTTGGTTCATTATCTATCATGGCAAAACGAATTTTATCGGTGCTTAAGGATAGGTAACGATTTCCTGTTTCTGTATCAACTTCTCTGGCTCTTACTCTGGTTAACAATGCCATTTCTCCACTATCATTAATTTTTGTGGTGGTATAAGAAGAAATTATTTTTTTCCCTTTCACTTTTTTGAAACTATCGTTTAAAAAGCCCTCATGATCGTCTTTTCCTTCTACGAAAGTAGTAATTTTTTGATTATCTATTTCCACTGTGATAGAAGTAATAACATAGGGAGCAAGATATTCTAAAATACCTGCAATATTTTCTTCTGCTTCCGCTTGTTCTATTTCTGTCATAATTTGAGTTAAAGTGTCTTCTGTTAGCCCTGTTTGTGTTTCTTGAACTAACAACAATGGTTTTTTCTCTGATACAGTTTCGGCTTTAATAGAATCAGAGAAGGGTATTAATTGACTGGCAATAAAACCCATAATTAAAACACTGATTAAATTATTTTTTTTCACTTTTTGTTACTTATTTTTATTGATTTTGAACTCCTAGAAAATTATATCTTTTATTATGATGATGGAAAGAAATTATAATATTTATTTAAAAATGATAATTATGAAAAAATAGATGTATAATATTATGTTTATGTTTATTAAAGGTTAAATTATGGATCATTCTTCTTCCTCTTTTATTATTTCTCCTTATCCCCAGTCCATCAAGTTAGATAAAACCCTTAAATTAGGGGTTATGGCTTCGGGTAGTGGCAGTAATTTTGAAGCGATCGCGCGTTCTATTGATGAGGGAGAATTAAATGCTAAAATTGAATTGTTGATTTATAACAATCCTGAAGCTACGGTAAAAAATAGAGCTCAAAAGTATCAAATTCCTTCACTTTTATTGAATCATCGGGATTTTTCCAACCGTAAAGCCTTAGATAGGGCAATAGTAGAAGAATTTAAAGCCCGTGATGTGGAATGGGTAATCATGGCAGGTTGGATGAGAATTGTTACAGAAGAATTGTTAAAGGCTTTTCCTCAGAGAGTGATTAATATTCATCCTAGTCTCTTACCTAGTTTCAAAGGGATTAACGCCATTGAACAAGCATTAGAAGCACAGGTGAAAATAACTGGTTGTACTGTACATTTAGTGGATTTAGAGGTGGATAGTGGCCCTATTTTAGTTCAAGCCGCCGTACCAATTTTACCCAATGACACCCCTGAGACTTTACATCAACGAATTCAGATTCAAGAACATCGTATCATAACTCAAGGAATTGCGATCGCAAGCGCACTTCAGGGAAGCTGAGATTGCACATCACCACTTCGTGAATACAGCTAGTGCTGATAGAGAGTAAACTATAGAAAATTCCAAAGTTATCTTTTATTTGCATCCGATAAAAATGAATAAATATTGGAAATTATCTCAAAGTCAACTCAATTTACTGCAAACTTGTCCTCCCCAATTTCAAAAAGTTTATATAGAAAAATATACGTCGATTCCTAATCTTAGCAATGAAGAAAAAACTGTTTGGGGAAAAAAATTTCATTATCTAATGCAACAATATCAATTAGGAGTAAATATAGAATTATTAAAAGATGAAAATCCTGATTTAATTAGAAGTGCAAAAACATTAATCGAGGCAACAGAAGATATTTGGAGTAATCCTAAGATAAAGCTAAGAGAAGCAGAATATCAAATTAATTATCAACTAGATAAATATCTATTCACTGTTATTTATGATTTGTTAGTTTTTTATGATAATAAAGCTATTATTTTTGACTGGAAAACTTATCCATTACCAGAAAACAATAATAGAATATTACATAATTGGCAAACAAAACTATATTTATATATTTTAGCAGAAAATAGTAATTACTTACCTGAACAAATTTCCTTTACTTATTGGTTTGTTAAACAGTCTGATAAGCTCCAAAATTTAACTATTAATTATGATCAGAAAAAACATTCTAGTACAGAAAAAGAATTAAAAAACCTCTTAGTTAATTTAGAAAAATATTATCAAAATTATCGAAATAATAATATAGATTTTCCTCATCATTCAAAATGCGAAACTTGTTTTTATCGGAAAAATTTTGCTCATTTATTTGTTTCTAATAATGAGTTTATTCCTCAATCTCTCGATGATATTTTTTAACCTGAGTTCAATATAAAATTGTCAGTTAACTATTAACTATTAACTATTAACTATTCACTAATTGCTCCCTGAGTGTTCAGATTAAGGCATTTGACGATCGCATTTACACCTAAACTAGCCCAAGTTTGTGCCATAGCCTGAGTAACAGTTTCTTGATGTTGCTCACTGGTAAGAGCCAGTAAAGTAGGCCCCGCCCCACTAATTACCATACCATATCCCCCACCTTTGACAACGGCTTGATAAATCTCGTCATAGCCTTTGATTAAACTTTTACGATAGGGTTGATGAAGTTTGTCTTCTAATGCTTCTCTCAACCAATCTTCGTTTCCTGTCTCTAAGGCTTTAATTAACAAGCCTAAATGGGCTATGTTATAAACAGCTTCACTATAAGTTAAATGAGGGGGTAAAACTTTTCTAGCGGATTCGGTAGATAATTCAAAGTCGGGAATAGCAACTATAAATTTGATCTTTTCATGACAATTAATAGGGACAAAATGCCAATTTCCTTTTTCTCCTACAGATAAAATACAATTACCGAGGAGGGCAGGTACAACGTTATCGGGATGTCCTTCTAGTGCGATCGCCATTTCTAGTAATTCTGTTTGGGTTAATGAATTAGAAGAAAAGTGATTTGCCCCTAATAACCCCGCAATAATAGCTGTTGCAGAACTTCCCAAACCTCTGGCTAAGGGTACATTGATTTTAATAGAAATGTTAACTTTAGGAGGAGTTAAATTAAGTTGTTGATAATAGTAAAGAAAAGACTGATATAAAAGGTTATTTTCATCTAAAGTAATTTTATCTGCCCCTTCCCCTTCAACGGTAAAGGTTGTATCATCTTGACTCAAACTAAATGCAAACTCATTATAAAATTCTAGTGCCGCCCCAATACAGTCAAAACCTGCCCCTAAATTAGCGGTGGTTGCAGGTACTTTTACAACAATAGAATCAGGGTTACTCATGCAATAATCTCTCCAAAAGCAAACATAAATTATTGTACCCTTAAAGATGTTAGTTGTCTTTTAAAGCCTCGATAGCATCTTCGGGAATAAATACCGAATACATACCTCTTAAATCTCCCACATGGAAATTATAGGCTAAATCTTGAGGATATTTTTGTTGAACAAAGCTAGGACGCTCATTTTTTAAGCCATGACAAGCTAAACAACTTGATTCTACGTTAATACGGCGATAATATTTTGTGCCTTTGACTCCATCTACAATTTCTGGTTGCCAAAATCCTTTTAGATTTTCGTCTTGTTCAAATTTGGCTAATGCCATGACTTCCTGTAAATTTTGGGGAGCATGGTTAGGATTACGATATTTTTTCGCTATTTGCTTTGTTTGCCAACCATTTTCTTCCCCCAGTTGTTTCATCTTCATACCCACTGGTTTACACACTTGTTTAAAAGTATCTGGAGTTGGTTTGTCTGGGGTTGATTCCAAAAAACTAGCAAGATGCGATCGCATTTCATCCAAATTTTCAATTTCTGTCACTGCTTTTCCCAAATCATTGGGAAGGGTATCCGCATGAAGTATCTTATTCCCACCACTAAACCAAATTAGAGAAACACAAAGAATGCTCAACACCATTTTCCATAATTTTTTTATCATAAAGACCTCAAAATTTAAAGCTACAATATCAATTATATAACTCAATAACCATATGGTTTTAATTAAACGTAAGATAGGCTCGGTTAGTAGTAAGGGCTCGGTTTCATTATTTCAAGAACGTTTAAAACCTCTAAAGGGGTAACTACAAACTTTCTTTTATTTAATTGGCTCTACTTATCATCGCCAGTAAACAAAAATGCACTCCTAGCTTATCTATATTTTTTATTTACCTAAAATTTTCTGAAAAATCTCAATATAATATTGCTATCAAGATAAATTTAACTGAGCCAATGTTTAAGAAAAAAATATCTCATTTAATAGTTTCTGTTTCTTTACTTTTTCTATTAACATTAACTGCTTGTTCTCCTCAACCTCCTTCTCGTTTTGAACAAGCACAACAAGATAGTATTGCCGCAGGAAATAAAAACACGGCGGTGAGTAAAGATGCTGTTAAAGGGGCTAGTTTTAATCAATTTTTTCCTGTTAGTAGTGGTGATTATGAACGGGTTTTCACTCAAGAAAAAACAGGTTTTGTTCAAGCAAAATTAAAATTTCAAGGGCAAGATGTTGCTACCTTAGCTATTTTTGATACCATCAGCAATCCCACTGCTAAAAACGATTTTGCCAATGCCACAGAAACAATTAAGGGCTTTCCCACTGTGGAAAAGGGGTCTAATAACACTGCTGTTTTAGTAGGCGATCGCTATCAAGTAAGTATCAGATCCAGTGATCCTAATTTTACCGCAGAAGAAAGAAAAGAATGGTTAAATAAATTTGATTTAGCCAATTTAGCTCAACAAAAATAAACAAAAAACAGCATTTTTTAATATTCAAAAAAAAATATCATGAGCAAAGCAATTTACGAATTAGTTAACGAATTACCCCAAAATAATATTACGACTTTAGCTCTAAAAAGTCTGGATAAATTCATCCCCGGACAATGGGAAAATATTACGAATTTTGAAGAAATGATTCGTCAGGTAACAGGGGAAAACGATGAAGAAATGATCCAAAAAATAGGCGATCGCGCTGTCTGGTTATTTAACGATAAGACTCAAGGGTATCAAAACGCCCTTTGGCTATATCAAACCGTAGATAAAACCGATTACGCTTTAGGGGCGGCGGCATTAGCCAATAAAGTAGGAGAAAAAATCAAGTTACTAGGTTTCCTTAACCGTCTCACCCCCAATAACGAAAAAGCCCAAGCCATCGATTTAGCCATTAAATTAGTGGTGGAAGTGGTGGCATTTTGTCAGATTAACGGTTTACCCGGAGATAGCATTAGTGACTTTGTCAAAGCATTAGGAGAATACGAAAAAGAAGCCCTAATTCGTATGGGAGGGTTAGTTTGTTTTGATGGTTTAATTCCCTTTGGAGGAGATTTTATCCTGCAAATCGAGTCAACCTTGAATAATCTTTCAGGAAAAGAATTGAGTAATAATTCCTCTTTTTCTCAAGTTAGTCGTTTAATTCCGGGAGATAATCCCGCAGGACAATTACAATTTATTCACGATAGCTTTTCGGCGGTAAAAGGTTGGATGACAGGATTTGTCGCCAATCATAGCCTAACCAGAGATAAACTCTTAAGCAGTCTTCATAATTTTATTGAATTTTCTGAGGATCAATTTGACTATGTGGCCGCCTTTCTTGATATGTCCACTAATTATTTTGAACACACAGGCACTCAATCCATTGCTAAAAGTTTAATTTCTCGTGCTATGTTTGAAGTTTAATGCTTTGGCATCATAGCAAAGGGCAAAGGGCAAACCCCCCTTCATCCCCCCTCTCGAGGGGGGAAGGCAAGGTAAATAGTTTATAATTAAAGATTAAGAATTAAAAGCTCCTAAACCTAGCACCCTAAGCCCTTATCTAATTAAATTTCTTCCCAACCAGCAACTCCAGAAGACATCACATAGCTAGTAACACTAGACTCAAAGAAATTAGCTTTAGTATTACCATCTTTTTTCGTGTCTGAGAATTTTTCTAAATGGGTGTAAGGACTTTTGCTATACTCAGGATCTGTATAGAGAGGATCAAGTCCGATCGCTCTTAGTCTAATATTTGCTAGATATTTTGTATAGCGTTCTGTGCTTGATTGGGTTATTCCTAGGATATTATCCCCTACAATGTGATTAGTCCAACGACATTCATGCTGTACCGCAGTATCAAACATTTCATAAATTTGATCAAGAGAATGTGGAAACGATCGCATCGCTTCAGGGATCAATCTTTGATATAGTCTAACGTGGGATAATTCATCACGATTAATCATTTTGAATATATCTGCACTCCCGGGCATCAACATTCTTGCGGCGAGATTATAAAAGTAAATAAAGCCGTTATAGAAATAGAGACTCTCTAATAAATAATCAGCTAACAAGGCAATAAAATAATTCTCCTCAGTGGGATTATCAATGTATTTTTGATACATCCGAGCAATAAATTCACACCTACCTGCTAATACTTTATCTGTACGCCAAAAATCATATACCTTATCTCTCTTTTCACTGGGAATAATGGTTTCAATCATGTATTGATAAGCGTGATTGTGCATCCCCTCTTGAGAAATTTGTTCTGCCATACATAAGCTGATTTCAGGGGCAGTAATGGAACTTTTTAAGTGGGGGATATTGCAGGTTTGAACAGAGTCTAAGAAGGTTAAATATGATAAAATCCCCTCAAAGGCACGACGTTCATCATTAGTCAAATTCCAGTAATCTGTGACATCTTGTGTAATATCTAGTTTCTGGGGAATCCAAAAATTTTCCCGCATCTGTTGATAAAGTCCAATCGCCCATGAATAGCGTACATCATTAAGTTGCATCAAGTTTGTAGTGTTACCGAACCAAATAGTTCTGTTTTCGATGCGATCGTCCCCTTGGGGGTTAAAAATCGGTGTTAGGGGCATTCTATGTTTATTTTCTGGGAATATGGCGACCATAAATAAATGTTTCAAAAATATAATTGCGGTGTAAATTAAAATTATAACTTTCTATGACTTGTAATAAACACAGTTTACAAATCTCTATGTATTGTAAGATACATAATGTCATTATTACATGATAAACTCAAAATTTACGTCGGTTCGTTGTGAGATAAAATCCGTGCAAAATTCACACTACAGAATAGTTGGTTTGGCAGGAGAAGGACAATTTGGGAAAGTCTATGCCGCTATACATCGTCAAACAGGAGAATTAGTGGCACTGAAAGAATTAAATCCTTTTAAATTCTCGACAAAAAAATTCTTAAGAGAGATTCGCATTTTACTAAGTTTAGATCATCCTAACATTATTCGTTGTTATGGAGTAGAGCATTATCAGGACAAAAGATATTTAGTCACAGAATATTGCGATGGAGGCACTTTAAGAGATTTACTCGCTGCAAATAATAATAGGGTGAATATTGAATATAAGCTAAAAATCATTATCGATATATTAGAAGGTTTAAGTCATGCTCACAAAGAGGGAATCATCCATCGAGATTTAAAGCCAGAAAATATTTTACTCTCCGTTACTTCTCAGGGATGGAAAGCTAAAATTTCCGATTTTGGTATCGCTAAAATTGAGGTTGAAGATGCGATCGCAAACATTAGTAATATGGGTGATACTGGTTCTCCTGCCTATATGGCACCAGAGCAATTTTACGGTAAATATTCTTATGGGTCTGATATTTATTCTGTGGGTATTATCTTATATGAGTTAATTACAGGAGTTCGTCCTTTTTCTGGCACTCCTTCAGAAATAATGTTTGCCCATTTAAACAGACAACCCAAATTTCCTAAAAATTTATCTCCCAATTTGCGTTTAATTTTAAGAGAAGCCTTACAAAAATTACCACAACATCGTTTTCGCACCGCCTCAGAAATGAAAGCACAAATTTTACAATGTGTTTTAGATTTAGAAAATAAAGATGTTGGTTTCTATGAAGAAATTAGAAAAAAGCCCCTTTATTTAGAATTAATACAAGAAGAACTAAATGATAAAGAAGACATTATTTGTTTAAAAACTCAAGGCAACTTATTATATCAAACCAGTGCAAAAAAAGTAACGGTTAAAACATTTAATTTTCATCATCAAAAAATTAATTTTTGCTTTAAAAATAACTATCTTTTTCCTGAGAATATTATTGATTTAAAAATCATTAATAATGGCTGTGTTGTTGTTACCAAAGATAGCAAAGAAAGAGATGTATATAAACTCCATTTATGTCAAGATAAAAAAAGAAGTTTAATTCATATAAAAAGTGATTATTTTCATTATGGAATAGATAGTAATTGTCGTTGGTTTGCGGTGACGAAAACTGAGGGTAATGAGCAGGGCTTTCAAATAATCAAAACACAAGATTTATCCCCGATTACTCCTTTAATTACTGATTTTATTCCCTCAGAAATTATTATTCTTGATTCCTGTCATGGAATTGTTATTTATACTCAAAATGATATTGATAAAAACCGAACTTATTTTAGATTATTTAACCGTCGAGGAGTTTGGTATGATACTTATACCGTATTTTTACCATTAAGAAGAATCGTTTATCATTCCCGACATTCTAAGACTTTATTGGCAGGAGAAAGAAAAACAAATAATTTAATTTTGCTTAAGTTTTATCCCTTTTCTGTTAAGCGCATTCCCCTTCATTTTTACCCAGATTTTTATTATCCCATGACCACCGGCTTTATTTGTGCTAGTACTTCGGGAAATGTTGCTTTATTAAATTTAGAGGGAAACTTACTAGGTTTATCCCATTTTCAACATAATATAAGAGCGATCGCACCTTTAAATGAAGATACCATTATTACTATCACTGGGGATAATAGTGAGCAAAAACAACTAATTTACCGCTTTAAAACCATTAAAAATAATAAAGTTATTCCTATTAATTTTTCTTAGCATAAATACAGTTTTTACTAAGCAAGACTAATAAGAAACTGATGGGCGAAATTGTGGATATTATGAATATTGCGATAGCTTTCCTGCATTTTTTTTAACTTGCATCTCGTTTCCTGACAATGAAAAACTTTTTCTATATGTTGCCACACAGATTCAGGATTTTCCCAACTAATTATTAAATTATCTAAACCAAATTTTAACAATTCCCTTGCCATCCAAGTATTCGTAGTTGTTAAAGGAATATTTCCCGCCATAACTGCCTCAGTGAAAACACCTGATGTTCTCTCTTGATATGCGATCGCATCATAGGGTATCAACATAATATCAGTTTTTTGCAACCAATGAATATAATCGAGACGAGACAAATTATCATCAGTAGTAATAACTTTTACTCCCCCATTAATAGAGATTAAATCAGCACTTTTTGCTGTAACTAAAACGAAATTATCGCCATTTTTTATCGGATAGTCTGCCAAACTTCTAATTACTTGCCATCCTTTCTCTTCACGAGGAGGACCTGCCCACCAACAAATGATAGAATTATTTTCAAGATCCCTATTTTTATCCACAAATTCTGTATGAGGAATAGGCATTACCGTAAAACTTTCATTAAAATACTTCTCCATAGAATTAGCCAATAACTCGCTGTCACTAAAAAGATGGAAATGGTCTTTTTTTACAGACTTTTTGAGAAGTTTATTTAATAGTTTATATATGCCTTTAGTTTTATGCTGATGAAAATTATGACGATATAAAACCCAAATATATAAATTATCCTTTGGCAAATTATTAATAGCTAATAATAAAGAAAATAATTGTAAATGAATAAACCTTTCAACAAAAATAATTATCGGTTGATTACTATTAGAAATTAGCCTTTGTTCCAGAAAAATTTTGATAGTTTTAGCAAATAAATCTACATCCTTAATAGTTTGAAAAATATTAGCTTTTTCTTCTAGTTGATTACCCTTAACACAACCCTGCCAATGAGAAGGTAAAGAAGGTAAATTATCCTCCGTTGAATAAATAACTTCATGGTGCCACCCCAAAATATTCATCGCCTTAGTAATTGACTGATGATAGGGGATAATATGCCCTTCCCCTCCCATTAAATTGGGTATTAAAGAAATAAACAGAGGATTATTTTTTGTTTGGCTATTAATCATAAAGTTGAGTTCAGAATTGGGAGTTAAAATTAAATATAGAATATCCCCTTTAACAATTATATATAGATTGTCTATTATGACTCTCTCCGTAGAACATCAAATCATTTATCCCGAAAGCGATGGGCAACCGATGGCAGACAATACAAAACAATTTCGCTGGATTGTATTTTTGAAAGAAAATTTGGAATGTTTATTTGCTAACAACTCTAATGTATTTGTCGCCGGTGATTTACTCTGGTATCCCCAACAGGGAAAACCTGATA
The DNA here is from genome assembly GCF_000317675.1 of Cyanobacterium aponinum PCC 10605. Classification (NCBI taxonomy): domain Bacteria; kingdom Bacillati; phylum Cyanobacteriota; class Cyanophyceae; order Chroococcales; family Geminocystaceae; genus Cyanobacterium; species Cyanobacterium aponinum. The sequence goes on along the minus strand of NC_019776.1, from coordinate 2,722,073 downwards.
TTCGGGTTGCCCCCGATGTTATGGTAGTATTTGGTAGAGCTAAAGGTGATAGAGGTTCTTATCGTCAATGGGAAGAAGATAATATCGCCCCTCAAGTGGTATTTGAAATCATCTCACCCAGCAACACCATGAAAGAAATGTTGAAAAAACAGCAATTTTATGAACGTTATGGGGTCGAAGAATATTACATCTATGATCCTGATCGCCATGACTTCACTGGATTTCAACGAATCAATGATAAATTAACCCTCATCGATCATATTAATACTTGGATTAGTCCGAGATTGGGGATAAAATTTGTCTTCACCCAAGAAAATTTAAAAGTCTATTACCCCGATGAGAGTCCGTTTTTAACCACCATTGAATTAAAACAAAAGGCAGATGCGGAAAAACAACGGGCGGACATGGAAAAACAACGGGCAGATTCAGCCGAGTTGGAATTAGAAAAATTAAAACAGTTTTTGCAACAACAAGGTATTGATTTACCCAAATCTGAGTAACCTCAGTTCGATTTAAGAATATCCGATAAGGTTAGGTGTTAGGGTGATGAGGGGAGAGGGTGAGAGGGGGAAGTAGGGGCTGAATATATTTTTAACGTCAGTTCGGGTTAAGGCAATTTTATCGTTATTTCTAAGAAGCTATAAGGTTTTCTGACTAGGAGAAAATAAAATAACGCTTTCAGCTTATCCAAAACTCAGGTTGAGCAACAAATAATGGTGGGCAATGCCCACCCCACAATAAAAAATAAAAGTGAAACAGGCATCTTGCCTGTATTATCCAGAGATTTATCTTTTAGCTAATTTCTTACTAGGTAACTTGCGTAAACGAATAGACTCAGGAGTAACCTCCACTAACTCATCAGGTCCAATATATTCCAACGCCCTTTCTAAAGTCATTTCTACAGGAGTTTGCAACTGCACTAATTCATCCCCTGTGGCAGAGCGATGGTTAGTTAACTGCTTAGTTTTACAAACGTTTAACTCTACATCTTGGGCACGGTTACTTTCTCCGATAATCATACCCTTATAAACTTTAGTACCGGGGTGAATGAAGAATACTCCTCTGTCTTCAGCGTTTTTCATAGCGTAGAAAGTAGAAACACCCTCTTCAAAAGCGATTAAAACACCGTTGTAACGGGTTTCTAACTCACCAACTAAAGGACGATATTCATGGAAACTATGGTTCATGATACCTTCACCCTTAGTCATGCGAATGAACTCACCACGGAAACCAATTAAACCCCGTGCAGGAATAATAAATTCCATCTGAGTACGTCCATTGCCACCAGACTGCATATCTTGCATTTCAGCTTTTCTTTGACCTAAACGCTCAATACAGCTACCCTGAGCCTCTTCTGGAACGTCTAAAACGAGATATTCAAAGGGTTCGTAGGGTTGTCCATTGACTTCACGGTAAATAACTTGAGGCTGAGATACTTGGAACTCAAAACCTTCACGGCGCATATTTTCGATGAGGATACCTAAATGTAACTCACCACGTCCAGAGACGATAAATTGTTCTGCAGATTCACCATCTTCTACCCTTAAAGCTACGTTGGTTTCTAACTCACGGGTAAGTCTGTCTCTGATTTGACGAGAAGTAACGAATTTACCTTCTTGCCCTGCAAAAGGAGAGTTATTAACAGAGAAGGTCATTCTTAAGGTAGGTTCATCCACCTTAATTAAAGGTAAGGCTTGAGGTTCATTGGGGCAAGTGATAGTTTCACCGATATTTGCATCAGAAAAACCAGCAACCGCTACGATATAACCTGCACTAGCTTTTTCTAATTCAACTCTTTGTAAGCCTTCAAAGCCTAATAATTTGCTAATTCTGGCTTTAACCATGCTACCATCTTCTTTCATTAAAGCCGCTTGTTGTCCTGCTTCAATGGTTCCATTATGGATTCTGCCAATGACAATACGTCCTAAATATTCGGAATAGTCGAGGGTGGTAACTTGTAATTGTAAAGGCTTTTCGGGATCTCCTGCTGGGGGTGGAACATGGTGTAAAATTGCCTCAAATAGAGGTTGCATATCCACTTCCTCATCATCGAGGTTCGCTTTGGCAAATCCTGCTAAACCAGAGGCATAAAGGGTGGTAAAATCGCATTGATCATCATCTGCACCTAGTTCGACAAATAAGTCAAATACTTTATCTACAGCAGTATCAGGTTCAGCACGGGGGCGATCGATCTTATTAACAACAACAATAGGACGTAAACCTTTTTCAAGGGCTTTTTTGAGTACAAAACGGGTTTGAGGCATAGGTCCTTCATTGGCATCCACAATCAAGATACAGCCATCAACCATTCCTAAAACTCGTTCTACTTCACCACCAAAGTCAGCGTGGCCGGGGGTATCAACAATATTAATTAAAGTATCTTTATAACGTACTGCGGTGTTTTTAGATAAGATGGTGATTCCTCTTTCTCTTTCAATATCATTGGAATCCATCACGCAGGTGGGTATTTCTTCTCCTTCTCGGAAGATACCAGATTGTTTTAATAAAGCATCAACTAAAGTGGTTTTGCCGTGGTCAACGTGGGCAATAATCGCAACATTGCGAATGGGGAGAGACATAAATATTATTTAACTTAATGTAATGATTATTCATATATCCTTTTCATCTTAACCGATCATTGTTATTTTTTGTTAAATTGTTTACCTATTTTGACTTGTCTAAGCTAGGACTCTCAAAAAAAGTCAGGATGAGTTCACCTGATTTAAGTAACCTTAGTTTGGGGTTAGGAGCTCGGAGGTGATGAGGTGATGAGGTGATGAGGGGAGAGGGAGACGTAGGGGCGAATGGCCATTTGCCCGTACAGGGTTTCAGGTTTTAGAAGAAAGTAATGAGTAACGAGTAATTATCAACTATTCAGTATTCACTCAGAAATGAAAATTTATCCCGAACTCAGGTTAAGTATCTCGAAAAATAGCCATCACTCTCTCATATTGCTAAGATAATATTAAGTTTTGTAAAGACAAGAGGCATGATTTTGAAAACGGAAAACATCGTAACCTCATGGCATAAATTGGAGAATATTTGGCAAGGAGGAGAGGAATTAGTCAAGATAGGTTTACCTCATAGTCAACTTGCACCCCCATGGCAGATACTTTTATTGGGGGATGGTTCACCCACTCGACACTTAAGACTTTTAACCAGTGAAACCATTAAAGTTGACATCATTGATATGTCATTGGTGGGTAATAGTCATGATAATGCACCTGCTGATATAGAAAAAGTACCAGGTCCTAGACTCAGAAGGCAAGTATGGTTAAAAACTGCTAGTGGTAAGAGATTAGCTTATGCCTCTTCTTGGTGGGAAGCTAGTCAGGTAGATGATTATTTACAAAATCGCAATTTACCTATTTGGGAGAGTTTATCTAGCCTACACACTGAGTTATACCGAGACATTCAGGGGATTTATTATGGTCATAGTCAAGCCTTAGAAGAAGGTTTTGGGGAAAAAGGCGCATTTTGGGGGCGACATTATCTTTTTTGGCACGCTAGAAAGCCTTTAACCCTAATTTACGAAGTTTTTTCTCCTTATCTTACTAAATATTTAGGAGATATGAATTATAGTTAAAGTATTGTTTAATTCCAATCTAACTAAGTTTTGTAACAAAAATAGTAGTGATTATTTTAATTTATGAGAAATGGACAAACCACCCTTAATAATTTGCTTTAAGATAGGTTTTGCCATTTTTGCTGTGGCTGGAATTACTACTGTGCCTACTAAAATTGCTCCTAATCCTGCTAAAGCGGTGCGATCGCCTCTATTATGATCTTCAATAATTTCTTTTAAATGTAAACTCAAAACCGATTTATCCCAATGAACAACAGACATTAGCTATTCTCCTAATTAATAAAACTTATTATATATTGATTTTATTATTGCATAAGATTTGCATTTGTAAAGAGGATAAGGTTAAATTTTATCAACAGGAGTATTTTCCTCTGCTTGTTGTCTTCTGCCTTTTGCTTAACTCTTCCTGATGATTTAGATGGTTTCTAGCTTAATAATTAAGTTAAATAATAATTAAGTTAAAACAGACATATTGCTGTGTAATTTAAAATCTTTTGCAAAACTAAACTGTGTTATTCCATATATTTAGTAATTATCATTAAGAAAAACTTTGATTATGCGATTAATTCTATGAACTTTGAAATAAAAAGTCTTTAGAAAAAGACACAAAATCAAAATAAGGAACTATAATGATAAGTGTAAAGGTTAAACTCCCTAAGAATGCTAAATAGTGGGAAAACCAAAATTAGTTTTAGTTTAAGAATAAGGAGATATTCATGATGAAAAGAAGAGGTGGATTTCGCCAAGGTGCAGGACGTAAACCCATGTGGCAAAATGGAGAAACTCAAACTATTCGTGTGCCTGTCGCTCTTAAAGATGATTTAATTACTATTGGTAGAGAATTAGATCAAGGGCGAGGGGTGATAATGGGAAAAACCTGCTCCCAGTTGGAAAATATCGTGGAACGATGGGAGGCTAAGTGCGAAGAAAATCAGGGTCAGGAATGGGATAATATTCGGCAGTTAATATTGGAAATCAAAGAGGTTTTAGCTCAAAGACAGAATAAGGGTAGAATGGGGAACAGACATCAACATCAACAAGGACAATGTCATAAAAAACAAATGAGAAGGGGTAATCCCAATTGGGTTGACACAGAGGCGGATATTGTTGACTAAAACTATTCGTTACTGTTGAGTTAAGGAAAGCGACGATTTCTAACATCTTCGGCAAAATAGTTCACTGATGTTAGGATAGTTTCTCTTAAATTGGCGTAGGGTTTGGCAAAGGGAGGCAGTTTATCGGATAAGCCAAGTAAGTCAGAAGTGACTAAAACTTGTCCATCACAGCTATTTCCTGCACCAATTCCAATGGTGGGGATAGTTAACTCTTTAGTTATCTTTTGGGCTAAATCTGCGGTAATGTGTTCTAAAACAATGGCAAATGCACCGGCTTCTTGAAGTGCGATGGCTTGATGAAAAATTTTTTCCTGTTGTTCGGGGGTTTTTCCTTGTTTTTTATAGCCTAAAATCCTTACTGATTGAGGAGTTAAGCCCACATGAGCCATAACAGGAATGCCAACTTCTGTCAAACGGGTTACAGTATTGATCATGGCAGGATAGCCCCCTTCTAATTTAACTGCTCCTGCGTTGGTTTCTTTGATTATTTTTCCTGCGGATTCTATGGCTTGACTTACATCTCGTTGATAGGTTAGAAAGGGTAAATCACATACCACTAAAGCCCGATTAACTCCTCTACAAACAGCTTTTGTATGATGGATCATTTCTTCTAGGGTGACGGGCAGGGTACTAGAATGACCTAGTGCTACCATACCCAGTGAATCCCCTACTAAGATTAAATCAACTCCTGCTGAATCTAATAATTGTGCGATCGCATAATCCCAAGCAGTTAAAGAAACAATAGGGCGTTTTTCCCCTTTCCATTGTTGTAAATTTTGAATTGTTACCTTCATTTAAGAAATTAGAAATTAAGAATTAGATTTCAATTAGGAATCAGGAATTAGGAATAAAAAACCCTCGTCTCTTGCCTTTCCATAAGTGCCGAATATCTCTAGTATCTTTTATTTTGTTATAGAGTAAACCATTATATATCCCTCATTCTACATTTTACATTAGACCTTTGCTTAAGGGGTTTGCCAAATACGTTCATGATAAGCAGTCGGATCTATTAAGGGATCGTTATCATGATGATGGTGATGATGCCCATGGGAATGATCATGGTGGTGATGGTGATGATCATTATTTTGTAAAGCATTGAGACGGAATTTGCACATTTCACAATTCATCTTTACTTCTCCTAATTGGGTTTCTATTTCTCTTTCTCTCACCAATTGCAATAATTCTGGTTGAATACCCATTTCTGGTAAGCATTTAATTTCTATTTCAGGATAAGTTGTTTGATGCTCTTGTGTAATAGTAAATATTTTTTTCATCAATGCACCCATAAAAAGAAAGTAGGGTAAAACAATAATACGCTTCGGTTGATAGAGTAAGGCACGACGGAAACCTTCTTCCAAACGAGGGTGAGTAATGCCAATAAAACAGGTTTCTACAGTTTTGTAGCCACTTCCTTCCCACAAAATACGGGCTAATTTATAAACGTCTCCGTTGGCATCTGGATCACTTGAGCCTCTACCCACAAATAGTAAAACCGTATCTTCTCTGGTAATTTGATGAGGGTTATATTCTTTTGAGTCTAATTGATTTAAACGCTCTTGCCACAAATTGATAATACTGGGGTTTATACCAAAATGTCTGCCATAGTGGAAAGTTAGTTGAGGATATTTAAGACGGGTGCGATCGAGTTCATTTGTAACATCAAATTTATTATGACGAGCGGCAAAAAGCAATATCGGTAAAGCAGATATATCTGTGTATCCTTGCTCTACACAATAGTCAACTCCTGTCATAATATTGGGTTCAGTTAATTCTAAAAAACAAGGAATGACAGGACGAGATGTGTCTAATTTTTGATAAGTTTCTACAAATTCGAGAAAGATTTGTTTACCATGAGGATCTTTTGTACCATGACCAATCATTAGAAGCGGACGTTGATAAGGTAAAGGAGTTAAAGTAATTTCTTGCTCTTGTCTGGGTAATTGTTCGATAATTGCAGTTTGCATTAATTAAATTTTTTAATCCATGAGATAAATAAAATTCCTTTTAAATTATAGCCATACCCTGAAATGACGGTAAATGCCTTCAGGGGGGGATTAAGAATTAAGAACTGATGTTACGCAAAAAGATAATTAGTTGTTGTTTTGAGGTATCAGGTGTCAGGTATCAGGTGTCAGGTTTCAGGTTGCAGGTTGCAGGTGTTGAGAGAAAGTAATGAGTAACAAATAATGAGTGTTCGGGGTTTTTAATTCCTAATTCTTAATTTTTCCTTTGCCCTCCCCCCTCTCGAGGGGGGATAAAGGGGGGTTCGCCTCTTGCCTCTTGCCTTTTGCCTTTTTTTCTCCATCATTCATAGATGAAAATTTATCCCGAACTCAGGTTAAGATAGCCTAATCGTCCTACAATCATCAAATGAGTTTCTAATTCTTTGAGTGAGCCATTTGCCATAGAAAGATGACGAATATAATCACCCAAATGATTTCTCCCTTTTCCTTCTGCGATGTTGGCAGGAATTGAAACTGCGGCTCTTTGTATTTGACTACTTAAACCATAAATTTCTGTTTTGGGAAATTGAGAAGTTAATTGATAGATAACATATTACTACCAAATCCATTGATTTTTGCCAAACCGTTAAATCTCGATAACTTTTTAGTTCAATCATTTTTATTATTTCCTGAAACCTGAAACCTGAAACCTGAAACCTCCCTTAACTTAACACATCAATAAGTGCGTAACGTCAGTTAATAATTGAGATATTTCTAGGTTTTCAGTTCATTTATACTCTTGTCAATATTATTGTCTCTGTGCCATCATTAAATTAATTGGCTTAAAGCCATTTAAAGAGAGGAGCAAAAAATGCCTATTTTTATCAATGATGAGCAGATTTTTTCCTTCGTTTTTCCTGCAGGAGAGTCTCACGTCAGGATTTCCCCCGAAATGATTAAACCCATAACGGTGATAGAGGCATGGTTGTATAAAGCAGAGGATATTATGGCTTTATTATTATCTGTTGATGCGATTCATCGTTTTTCTTTGGGTGTCAAAATTCATTTAACTATTCCCTATTTTCCCTATGCTAGACAGGATCGAGTTTGTAATCAGGGAGAGGCGCTCAGTGTTAAGGTAATGGCAAATTTAATTAATAGTCTCAGGTGCGATCGCATCTTAGTTATTGATCCCCATTCTGATGTAACCCCTGCCCTATTAGATAACTGTCAAGTCAAAACCCAAGCAGATATTATTTTTGATAGTGTTTTAAAAAATATCTTAATTGAAGATAATTGGGCGTTGGTTGCTCCCGATGCGGGGGCAGAGAAAAAAGTTTTGACAGTGGCACAACGTTTAGGATTAAGAGATGTTTTCTGTGCAAGTAAAATTCGTGACTCAAAAACAGGAAAAATAACTGACACCACTTTTCATGATGAGGTTAAAGGGAGGAAAGTCTTAATAGTGGACGATATTTGTGATGGAGGTAGAACTTTCATTGAATTGGGTAAATTATTACGAGAAAAACAAGCAGAAACAATTTATTTATATATCACCCACGGTATTTTTTCTAAAGGCTTACAGGCTTTAAATCCCTATTTCGATCATATCTATTGCTATCACTCTTTTTTACCCATAACAGAAGAAAATCAAGATTTTATAACAGTTATATCGTCTCATGACAGGCACTCTCAGCCATCATAAAAAACCTCAGCTTGATAACAAGAATATTTAATTGAGGCAGGTGTCAGGTTTCAGGTGTTTTTAATTATTAATTACTAATTGTTAATGGGTATGAGGTTAAAGAATTTAGAAAAAAGTTTGAATCATTAAAAGGAGTAAAAGCCATGAATATAAATCCTCTTCACGCCATTGATTTTTATAAAACCGATCATCGTCGTCAGTATCCTCAAGGTACAACGGAAGTCTATGCTAACTTTACCCCTCGTAGTGGACGTTTAGCTAAAGTTTTAGATTCTGATGATGTCAGTGTTATTTTTTTCGGGTTACAGTATTTTATTCAAGACTATCTTATCGATTGTTGGAATGAAAATTTCTTTAAGCAAGACAAGCAAAAAGTAATCTCAGCTTATAAAAGACGCATGGATAATTCCCTTGGTGTGGGTGCAATTCCAACTAATCATATTGAAGCCTTACACGATTTGGGTTATTTACCCCTAAGAATTAAAGCCTTACCTGAAGGAAGTAAAGTTGATATTGGTATCCCCTTACTAACAGTGGTTAATACTCATCCTGATTTTTTCTGGTTAACCAACTATATTGAATCAGTTATGTCAACTTATCTTTGGAAACCAATTACTTCGGCAACTACTGCTTTTCAATATAAGAAACTGCTGACAAGATATGCTTTAAAAACAGGTACATCCCTAGATTTTGTTCCTTTGCAATGTCATGATTTTTCTTTTAGGGGTTTATCTGGCATTCAAGATGGAATCATTAGTGGTTCGGCTCATCTTACCTCATTTTATGGCACAGATACGGTACTTGCGATCGATCTTTTAGAAAATTATTATCATGCTGATGTAACTAAAGAAATAGTAGGTGTTTCTGTTCCTGCAACGGAACATTCAGTCATGGCAATGGGTTTACAAGATGGAGAATTAGAGACATTTCGTCGTTTAATTGAAGATTTATACCCCAGTGGAATTATTTCCATTGTTTCGGATACATGGGATTTTTGGAAGGTGGTAACAGAATATACTGCTATCTTGAAAGAAAAAATTTTAAATAGAGATGGCAAAGTTGTTTTACGTCCTGATAGTGGCGATCCTGTTAAAATAATTTGTGGGGATGAAAAAGCACTCCCCTACACCCCGGAAAATAAAGGGGCTATACAATGTCTGTGGGAAATTTTTGGCGGTACAATGACCCCTCAAGGTTATAAAATGCTTGATTCTCATATTGGACTTATCTACGGAGATTCTATTACTCTTGATCGCGCTTCACAAATATTATCTAAATTAGAAGAAAAAGGATTTGCATCAGGAAACGTAGTATTTGGCATCGGCTCTTATACTTATCAGTATGTAACCCGTGATAACTTCGGTTTTGCCGTCAAAGCCACTAGCGGAGTAGTCAACCATCAACGCCGTAATATTTTTAAGAACCCAAAAACTGATAATGGGGTGAAAAAATCGGCAAAAGGATTACTAAGAGTTGAGCAAGAGGGGGATAGATTTGTGTTATACGAAGAACAAACAGAAGCACAAGAAAAACAAGGGGTATTGGATACGGTATTTTTGAATGGAAAACTAATCAAAAGCCATAGCCTTGCAGAAATTCGTCAAAGAATATGTGAACTATCTTTTTGCCCAACAGAGAATTATCTCTAAATCACTAAAAAATATCGTACCTGAATGGTCAATAGTTTGTTATTCTTGGTGTGAGCAAGTAAACATAGTAACGGTGGGTTAAAATTTGATGTTTGGGTCGGGTTTTCCTGACAATTTATCTTCTTTTATTGTTTTTTTCCGTCAATTTCTCGATTTAGGTTTTGCAGTTTTCTCTTTTTACTATATTTCAGTTTTAATTAGAGAACGTCGTGCACAACGGATGATTCGGGGATTATTTTTCCTTTTTATCATTTTTTATGTGAGCGATCGCATCTTTCAGTTAAAGTTATTTAGCTTTTTCTTAGAAAGACTAATTTTAATATGCTCGTTGTCACTGGCATTAGTATTCCAGTCCGATTTCCGCCGTTTTTTGGAACAAATAGGCAGATGGCAATTTGATTTTTCTTCTTCTAATTCTTCACTACCAAAAGAAGATAGTGCCATTGATGAAATGGTAGAAGCAGTCAAAGACCTTTCTCAGAATAGGGTTGGAGCATTAATTATTGTAGAAACATTTAATACTCTTGAAGAAAGAATTTTTGTCAATCCGGGGGTACAGTTAAACGCTATTGTCAGTAAAGAACTATTACAAACTATCTTTCAAACAAAAAGCCTTCTCCATGATGGCGCAGTATTTGTCAGAGGAAATGAAGTGGTTTCCGCAGGGGTAATATTACCATTATCAGATCGTAGTGCTTCTCGTCAATTAGGAACTCGTCATCGTGCGGCAATGGGAATCACGGAAAGAGTTGATAATTGTATTTGCATTGTAGTCTCAGAAGAAACAGGATCGATTTCTTTGGCGGAAAAAGGTACTTTAAATCGTCCTTTAACCAGTACAAAATTAAAAGAGTTACTAGAGGAAAAATTATCTCAACCTTCCGAGGGAGAAGTTGTCACGGGAGTTAGTCGTTTAAGTAAAAAATTGAGTTTTGGCGGTCGAAAATTTTTGGCAAATCTGTTTAAATTCGGGAAAAAGAAAAAGTTACTTGAACAACAAAAAAAAAGAAATTAAGACAAGGCAATAGTGAATAGTGAATAGTGAATAGTGAATAGTGAATAGTTGATAATTAAAAACTCCTAACTCTCATCCTCATTACTTATTACTCCCCGAAAGGGTTGAATATATTCAACCCCTACAACCTGAAACCTGCCACCTGCAACCTGATACCTCTTTCCTAACTCCAAACTCGCCTCTGTTTCCCCAAACTTAAGTAACTTTCTTGCATCGTATCGTAATTAGTCATTACACTATTAAACTTATATCTAAAAAACTTTTTTTTACAACAAAAACCAATCAGAAAAGTATTATATTGACACATAATGAACCAACAAGAAAAACGAGGGAAACTAATTGTTATTACCGGACCTAGCGGTGTGGGAAAAGGAACAATAGTTAAGCAATTACTGGCTAAACACTCACAAATTTTTATTTCGACTTCGGCTACGACTCGTAAACCCCGTGAGGGAGAAATTCATGGTCAGGATTACTTTTTCCTCTCTCAAGATGAGTTTAAACAGATGATTGATAACTCTCAATTGTTGGAATGGGCAGAATATAACGGTAACTATTATGGGACTCCGAAACAACCAGTTATTGAACAAATTGAACAAGGGAAAATCGTTATTTTAGAAATTGAGGTTTTGGGGGCAAGACAAGTTAAGGAAACTTTTCCAGATGCTCTCAGAATCTTCATTTTACCTCCTTCAGAAGCGGAATTGGAGCGAAGATTAAGAGGTAGAGGAACAGACTCAGAATCGGCGATTATAAAGCGTTTAGAAAAAGCTAAATTTGAGTTATCCACCTGTAATGAATTTGACTATCAAGTTATTAATGATCAATTAGAAAATGCGATCGCATCCGTTGAGAAAATCATAACAGGAGTTCGGGGTTTTTTTAATTCTTAATTCTTAATTCTTAATTACTAACTCCTATCTAAATCAAGACACTCTTGCTGAACAAATGAGATTAAATTATGTTTAATTATTTTAAGGGAATAGTTAATAGTATAAATGCTAATAATAATCGTTATTTTTTAATATTAGAAGTTAATAATATTGGCTATGAAATTCAAGTTCCTAGTCGCTTTACCAGACAATTAGAGTCAAATTCAGACCAGATTATTAGTGTTTTTACCCATTTTCAAGTAAGAGATGATCAATATATACTATATGGTTTTGAAAATTCTGCTCAACGAGATTTATTCCGACAATTAATTAGTGTTTCTGGGGTTGGTTCTCAAACTGCGATCGCACTTATTGATACTTTAGGATTAGAAGAATTAGTTCAAGCTATTGTCACGGGAAACATTCGTTTATTATCAAAAACTCCCGGTATCGGACAAAAAACCGCCGAAAGAATAGCCTTAGAGTTAAAAACGAAACTTGCCCAATGGCGGGTTAATGCAGGGGTTAGAGTTGACAGTGGTAATTTTTTACCTAGTGAGGAAATTATGGCAGATTTAGAAATGACTTTATTGGCACTAGGATACACCAACAACGAAATTCAACAAGCGATTTCTGTTATCAGTCAAGATAATTTATTACAGAAAAATCCCCATGTAGAAGAATGGATTAGAAGCGCGATCGCATTTTTATCCCTGAATTGATAAATCTTGATTTTTATTTAAAATCTAACAGAGAAACTGGTTCTAAAAGAAAACGACTGGCATTAGAAGCGATAGCCTCCCTAACATTCATTTGTTTTAAGGTAACTAAATTATCAGCAACAAAAGCATCTCGCACTAATAACTTATTTCCTGAATTAAAATTAGTCTCGTAAAATACTTCTCTAATTCCTGCTGAAATAATTAATTTCAAACAAGCAATACAGGGTTCAAGAGTTACGTAAATAGTTGCCCCTTGGGTAGCAATACCGTGTCTAGCCGCCTGTGCGATCGCATTTGCCTCCGCATGAACCGCCCGAGAAGGTAGAGTTTTACTTGCATCACAACTGCTCAAGCCCTCATAACAATAACCCTGTGCAGTACAATGAGCAGAGCCTGATGGTGAACCATTATAACCTGTAGCTAACACTTGACGATCCTTAACAATTACCGCACCAACGGGAAAAGCAAGACAAGTTGATCTAGTCGATGCTAACTTAGCCATCAACATAAAGTATTCATCCCAAGTTGGGCGATGTATTTCTCTTTCTAATGTGGACATGATTTTGAGTTCAGAGTTCGGAGTTGGGAAAGAGGTTTCAGGTTTCAGGTGACAGGTTTCAGGTGTTTTTATTATTTATTATCAACTATAAACTATTGCCTCTTGCCTATTGCCTTGTTTTAATTACTAATTACTAATTTAATTTTTAATTACCTTTGCCCATTGCTTTCCCCCCTCTCGAGGGGGGATAAAGGGGGGTTTGCCCTTTGCCCATTCATTGCCCATTGCCCTTCATCAATTATTTTTCCTACCATAAAGATAAGTTAAATAACGAAAATGACCAGTAACATCAAGGTTTAAAGCCCCTTCAGGAAAACGCCAAGTCCAATTATTCTCTATAGTGCCGGGGGTGTTCATTTTTGCATCTGAACCTAAGCCTAATAAGTCTTGTAAGGGGAATATTGCCCAGTTAGCAACAGAGGATAAGGCTAATTGAATCATACTCCAGTGAATACCGCGATCGCAAACTGCCCCTAAATAATCAATTACTTTTTGTTTATCTTCGTGGGAGCGTTTTTCAAACCAACCGATAGTCGTATCATTATCGTGAGTACCAGTATAAACAACGCAATTGTTTTGGTAATTGTAAGGTAAAAAAGGATTATCACGATCAGAATCGAAGGCAAAATGTAAAACTTTCATCCCGGGGAAACCATATTTATCCCTCAAAGCCTCCACTTCAGGAGTAATAACCCCTAAATCTTCCGCCACAATGGGTAAAGTACCTAATTCCTGCTTTAACACCGCAAAAAATTCATCTCCGGGGGCTTCCTTCCACTCTCCATTCATAGCAGTGGTTTCCCCTTGAGGTACAGCCCAATAAGCCTCAAAACCCCTAAAATGGTCAATGCGCATTACATCTACATATTCCAACATTCCTTTAATGCGTTTAATCCACCATGCAAACTGAGTTTCCTGGAGCTTTTGCCAATTATAAACAGGATTACCCCAAAGCTGACCAGTAGCACTAAAATAATCTGGTGGTACACCTGCCATCGAAGCCGCTTCTCCTGTTTCTTCATCTAAACAAAAAATACTTTGATTCGCCCATACATCGACGCTATCGTGAGCAACGTAAATAGGAATATCGCCAAAAATATGGATTCCTCTTTCATTGGCATAGTCTTTTAAATTACGCCATTGACGAAAGAAGCTAAACTGTAAAAATTGATGGAAAAGCATTTCTTCTGCCAGTTTTTTCTGCCAAGTTTTAATGGCTTCTGGTTTTCTTCTGGCAATATCTTCATCCCACTGAAACCAAGGTTTATCTTGGTAGTAATCTTTTAAAGCCATGTACAGGGAATAGTTTTCTAGCCAGTCTTTATGAGTTTGGCAAAAATCAATAAATTCTTTGGTGTATTCGTCTTTTTCTCTTTCCTGAAAGGCATTAAAGGCTTTGCGTAAAATAGGATACTTAGTTTGAATGACTAAATCATAATCAATATGAGTAGGGGAATGAGAAGCGAAAGCATTGCTAAGACTATCTAAATCTTCTTGAGTTATTAAGCCATCCCCAAATAAAATATCAACACTGATTAAAAGAGGATTCCCCGCTAAAGCAGAATAAGCTAAGTAAGGTGAATTTCCAGCCCCCGTAGGACCTAACGGTAAAATCTGCCATACCCCTTGATCACTTTCGTTCAAAAAATCGACAAAACGATAAGCACTATTTCCTAAATCTCCAATACCGTAAGCATTGGGCAAAGAGGTGGGATGGAGCAAAACACCGCTCAATCTACGATTTAACATAAAAACTATATCCTAAAAATGTTGTCTATAAGCCTGTGTACGTAACTTGCAGGGGGAATGAAAAATAAAAACAAAGAATATTCTGACTCTACAAAGGGGTTTTGTGTTGTCAACTGTCAAGGGTCAATTGATAGTAATAATTACTCGAATTATCGTAATTTAGAGATCTCCACGCAAAGCATAAAGAATAAACACAATTACAGGACCGGCAATTAAGATAAAACTAACAGAGGTCAATTGTAAAATGACTTCTAAGTTTAGATTACTAAAAAAATTGCTAATAAAATCCATAGTAACTCCTAGCTTTTTAATTGATAATTTTAAATTTTATTTCTTAGTCTCACCAGAATATATCATACTAGGAAAAGTTCTCCTATTCATCTGTCTGTTTAGGGAAAATTTATTAAGTTTTGTTACAGATTTTATCTTCTATGAATCAATGGCGTTGTATTGAAAACTGTGGTGCGTGTTGTAATTTAGATCCGAGCGATCGCCCCGATTTAGAGCAATATTTAACTCAGGAGGAATTAACCTTATATTTGAGTATGGTGGGAGAAGATGGTTGGTGCATTAACTATAATCATGAGCAACGTAGGTGTAATATTTACGATGATAGACCTCGTTTTTGTCGTGTAAAACCTGATATTTTTGAGCAGATGTATGACATACCCTTAGAAGAATTTGAAGAATTTGCGATCGATTGTTGCCATCAACAAATTGAGGCTGTTTACGGTGAGGAAAGTGAAGAAATGGAGAGATATATTAGTCAAGTAGGTTAGAAGATGCTTAAACACTATATTTTTGCTGTTGCCCCACCCTGTAATAAATTATAAAACAGAGTTTGTAGTTACCCCTTTAGGGGTTTCAAAGTTTCCGAGAATAAGGGAACCGAGCCCTCACTACTAACTGAGTCTATCTACGTTATTTAACCCCTACCACCTGACACCTGTTTCGTAACCCTGAACTCCGAACCCGGAAAACCCCTAATTAATTGACTGAATAAAGTTGTTTAACCTATTAATTCCTTTTTCAATGGTTGTCATATCTGTTGCATAAGAAAGACGGATACAATTATCATCGCCAAACGCAATACCGGGAATAGCGGCAACTTTTTCTTGTTGTAAGAGTTTTTCGCAAAATTCGAGGGATTTTAAGCCTGTTGAGCTAATATCCACAAATAGATAAAATGCTCCATAGGGTAAAGGGCAACTAATACCCTGAATAGATTGTATGGCAGAGTACATAAATTTTCTTCTTTCGGTGAAGGCTTCTAGCATTTCTTTCACGCAGTCTTGGGAAGATTCTAAAGCTGCGATCGCACCATATTGAGCAAAGGTACAAACATTAGAGGTGGTATGACTTTGAATCGTTGTCATGCCTTTTATTATGTCCACGCTACCTGCAATATAACCCACACGCCAACCAGTCATAGAATAGGCTTTGGCAAATCCATTACAAACAATAGTGCGTTTAAAAACTTCTTCGCTGACAGCACCGATACTCAGATGGGTTGCTCCTTCGTAAAGGATTTTTTCATAAATTTCATCTGAGACTACTAATATATCGTGTTTGATCACAATTTCTGCAAGAGAGTGGATTTCTTCGGGGGTATAAACTGCCCCTGTGGGATTAGAAGGGGAATTGAGAATTAAGAGTTTGGTTTTAGGAGTGATAGCCGATTCTAATTGCTCAGGAGTAATTTTATAATTGTTTTCTGCGGAGGTAGTAACAAAAATGGATTTTCCTCCCGCTAACGTGACCATTTCAGGGTAACTTAACCAATAGGGTACGGGGATTATAACTTCGTCTTCAGGCTCAATTAGGGCGAATATAAGGTTAAATAAGGCGTGTTTTCCCCCATTGGTAACAATGACATTTTCCGCTTGATAGTTTAAATTATTATCCCTCTGTAATTTAGATGCGATCGCATTTCTTAAGGCTAATTCTCCAGCCGCCGCTCCATATCTAGTTTTACCCTCATCTAGGGCTTTTTTCGCCGCTTCTTTAATATGATTGGGGGTATCAAAATTTGGTTCTCCTGCACTAAAACTACATACGTCTAAGCCCTCAGCTTTCATTGCTTTAGCTTTTGCAGAGATAGTTAAGGTAATAGAAGGAGTTACTTGGGAGATGCGATCGGCTAATTGTGTCATGGAATTTATTATAAGAAAAAAATTATCTATTAGTAAATAATAATTATTTAATCTTGATCAGTAAAAAACATTACCATAATTTGCTAAAAAAGTATTAGCCATGTTCAGGATTTGGGCTTCGGAAAGAGGTGTCAGGTTTCAGGTTTTACTGTTGCAGGTGTTAGGGTGTTAGGGTGTTAAGGTTAGTGTTAATTAACCACTTTTGCCCTTCCCCCTCGAGAGGGAGGATAAAGGGGGGTTTATTTTAAGGGGAGATACAGAGGGGTTTACCTCTTACCTCTTGCCCTTTCGCTGTTAGAATCTTACAAATTAATCAAATCAATCTCTAATTAATTCATGTTAAATGTTAATGAAGTAGAACAAATTATTTCTGATTTAATTAAACCCATTAAAGATATAGAATTAGTTTCTCTCTCTTCAGTTGATAATCGTGTTTTAGCTCAAGATATTACCTCTGATTTAGATTTTCCCTATTGGGATAACTCGGCAATGGATGGCTATGCAGTTAAATATAGTGATGTTGCCCTTACATCTGAAAAAAATCCCGTAATTTTAAAAGTAATAGAAGAAATTAAAACAGGATATAGTCCCCAAAAAAAACTAAAAATGGGAGAAGCTGCCCGAATTTTTACGGGGGGGATGTTACCTCAAGGGGCGGATACTATCGTTATTCAAGAAAATACCCTCCGTCAAGGGGATAATGTCTTAATTACTCATCCCCCTCTCAAAGGAGAATTTGTAAGGCATAAAGGTTCATTTTATCAGGCAGGAAAATGTTTAATTCCCGCAGGAAGTCGTATTAATGCCCCTGAAGTTGCCATTTTAGCCACAGCACAATGTTTAGATATACCTGTAGTGCGATCGCCTCGTATTGCCATTATTTCCACTGGAGATGAATTAATTAGTCCTCAAGATACCCTAAAAACAGGGAAAATTATCGACTCTAATCAATACTTAATCGCTAGTTTCTTGAAACAAAATGGGGCGATTCCTTTACCATGGGGTATTATTCCCGATGAATTAGATGCCCTTGAAACCGAGGTAAAAAAAGCCTTAGCCGAAGCTGACTGGATTATTTCCACTGGGGGAGTATCTGTAGGAGAATATGACTATGTGGACAAAGTGATTGAAAAATTAGGAGGAGAAATCAAGGTTAAAAATGTCAGAATGAAACCGGGTAAACCCTTAACTATAGCCACATTTGGCGAAAATAAACTATATTTTGGTATTCCAGGAAATCCCGTTTCCACCATGGTTACTTGTTGGCGTTTTCTAAAAAGTGCGATCGCAAAATTATCAGGGGAGATAAATCCTTCTTCTTTACCCATTGTTAAAGGTATAACTTGTAATCATTTGCGTTCTCAAGGAACAAGAGAAACTTATTTATGGGGCTATACTAATCTTGTGGATGGTTATTATCAATTCACTATGGCAGAAGGTTCTCATAATTCTGGTAATTTAATTAATCTGCAAGGAGTAAATAGTTTAGCCATTATTCCAGTGGGGGTTAATTTAATTGAAATGGGAGACGATGTTTCTATATTTCTTATAAAGTAAAAGTTATTTTTTGATACTACAAAAAGCAAAGGTGAATAGTGAATAGTGAATAGTTGATAATTAAAAACTCCTAACTCCTGTACGGGCGAATGGCCATTCGCCCCTAACTGACTTCGAACTTATGAGATTGCGGCCACTTTTTGATTACTCTTAAGAATCGCTCTCGCCGCTTGTAATCCAGAAATTGTCGCTCCTTCCATACTGTCGATATAGTCTTGTTGAGTATAACTACCTGCAAGGAAGAAATTAGAAATAGGTGTAGCCTGAGAAGGGCGATAAACATCCATCCCCGGAGCTTCACGGTAGAGAGATTGAGCTAACTTAACCACGCTATACCAAGTCATATTTAATTCACGAGAAGAAGGAAATAACTCATGAACTTGTTTTAAGACATGATTAGCAATATTTTCATTGCTTTCTTTGATAAAAGGATCACCGGGAGTTAAAACTAATTGTAATAATGATCCTTGTCCCTCTCGATAATAATCTGCAGGACTAGATAAAGCTAAATCAGAAAAACAAGAAAAATCAGCATCCGCAGTATAGAGTAAATTATCAATCCCCTCTGCTTTCTCTAATTGACGGCGTTTTTGAGGATCATTTAATTCTGTTACCCAACCATCAAATCTTAGTTGTACTGTAGCTACTGGTACAGCCGTGAGCTTGTAGATATTATCAAACTCTGACCACTTACGCCAACCATCAGGAATTAATTTTTGAATACCCGGTACATCACAAGCACAAACGTAAGTATCTGCTATAATAACTTCTTCGGTTTCTCCTTTAGCAATTAATAAACCTGTGACAGTGGTATCATCTCCTTCTTGATATAAAATTTCTCTAACACGACGACGGGTATGAATTTTTACGCCCCTCGATTCCAAATAGTTAATAATGGGTTTATGTAAATATTCGTGGGGTGAACCTTCTAACATTCTTAATACAGAAGCCTCAGTTTTTGCCGCAAAAAATTGGAAAATGGTTAACATACAACGGGCAGAAATATTTTCTGTATCGATAAATCCTAAAGCATAGGCGATGGGATTCCACATTTTATCCAAACTGCCTTGATTACCCCCGTGTTTACGAAACCAATCAGCAAAACTAATACTGTCTAAATTTCTAATTTGACGCATTGCCCCATGAAAATCAATCAAACCTCTAACAATAGGGCTAGTGCCAAGGGCTAGAGAATTGGCAATCTTATCCACCGTTGAGAGTTGAGAAGTGGTAAAAAAGGCTTTTAAACCATTGAATGGAGCACCAGTGGGAAAACGAAAATCTAATTCCCCGACTCTACCACCTTGATTAATAAAAGTGTGAGTATGCTCTTTTAAACGCAAATTTTCGATCGCACCTACTTTTTCCATTAAAGCAAAAAGATTATAGTAACAACCGAAAAAAACGTGTAAGCCCATTTCAATATGATTACCGTCATTATCAACCCAACTGCCGACTTTTCCACCAACAAAAGGGCGAGACTCAAATATTTCCACTTCACAACCTGCATCAACTAATTCAATGGCTGTGGCTAATCCTGCTAATCCAGCACCTACTATGGCAACTCGCATTCTCTATCCTAAATATTTGCTTAACTTTTCTTTACATATTTTACTCGATTGTGGGGTCATTCGGAGTTCAGAATTAGGAGTTATAAAATAGGTTTCAGGTTGCAGGTTGCAGGTGGTAGGGGTTGAATATATTCAACCCTTACGGAGATGGGGTTAGTGTTAATTAAGCACTTTTGCCGTTTGTCTCTTGTCTCTTGCCCCTTGCCCTTTTCACTTTGCCCTTTTTTTCTGGATAGTCTATGAGGTAGGCTATATTGAGAAAGGTTTGTCCATTTTCAATCACTACCATAGTTAATAATCTTATATGAATACTAACCAGCAAAAAACATCGGGTTTAGGCACTTTTGGCGGTGTTTATACCCCCTCTATTCTCACTATTCTGGGGGTAATCATGTATCTGCGTTTTGGTTGGGTAGTGGGAAATGTTGGTTTATTCGGTACTTTTATTATTGTCACTCTTTCTAATCTCATCACCTTTCTAACCGCTTTATCTGTATGTGCGATCGCAACTGACCGAGTAGTTAGGGCAGGAGGGGCATATTATATGATAAGTCGTTCTTTAGGCATAGAAACAGGGGGAGCAGTGGGTATTCCTTTATATTTTGCTCAAGCCTTATCCGTTGCCCTTTATACCCTCGGTTTTGCTGAAAGTGTGGTGCAAATTTTTCCTAGTTTGGAAGCCTATGAAGTTTATATTGCCTTAGCGGTGACGATTGGGGTGGGAATTTTAGCTTTAACCAGTGCCCAAATTGCCATTAAAGCCCAATATTTTATTATGGCGGCCATTGCACTTTCTTTAATTTCTTTCTTTTTAGGGCATCCAGTGGAACAAACCCACGTTGAGTTATGGAGAACCACAGATGTTTCTTTTTGGCAAGTATTTGCCGTCTTTTTTCCCGCCGTTACGGGTATCATGGCGGGGGTTAATATGTCTGGAGATTTAAAAGACCCCACAAAAGCCTTACCCATTGGTACTTTAGCCGCCGTTGGGACTGGTTATGTTATTTATATGGTTATTCCCTTATTTCTCGGTTTACGGGCTGATGCTCAAACCCTTGTAGATGAACCATTTATCATGGCTAGAATGTCTTTTTGGGGAGGTGCGATCGCTCTTGGAGTATGGGGTGCAACCCTTAGTAGTGCTATAGGTAGTATTTTAGGAGCACCCAGAGTTTTACAGGCATTAGCAAGGGATGGAATTTTGCCCAATCAACTCAATTTTTTAGGGCAGGGAAACGGTAGAAATGACGAACCTCGTGTCGGTACAGCAGTAACTTTAGGGGTTGCCATTGCGGCAGTCTGTTTAGGGGATTTAAACTTAATTGCCCCGGTATTGACAATGTTTTTCTTGACTACTTATCTAGTTTTAAATGCTTCGGCGGGAATTGAAAGTTTTTTACAATCTCCTTCTTTTCGTCCTACTTTTAAAGTAAATTGGTTTCTTTCTTTTTTGGGGGCAGTGGGATGTTTAGCCGTAATGTTTTTGATCAATGCGATCGCAACTATTGTGGCAGGTATAATTGTTTCAGGAATTTTTATCTATTTACAAAGACAAGAATTAAAAGTAACTTGGGGAGATAGTCGGCGAGGAATGTGGATGGCATTTTTACGCACGGGTATCTATCAATTAGACCAATTAACCGATCCCAAAAATTGGCGCCCTCATATTATTGTCTTTTCCGCTTCCCCTCATAAAAGTTGGTCATTGATTGAATTAGCAGATAGTTTTAACCACAAAGGATTATTGACTGTAGCCAGTATTGTACCCGAAAGGAGAGAATACGAAAGCAAAAAAAATCTCGAAAGTACCATCAAAGACTATCTCAGTAAAAATAATGTCCAAGCCTTAGTCAAAATAATTCGCTCCAATCAAAATTACGCCGTTATTCCGCAAGTGGTAGAAACTTATGGTATTGGTGCATTAATTCCTAACACCGTTTTACTTGGCAATAGTAATGCTAGTTTTAATCAAGATTGGGAAAGCCATAAACAATATTGTCAAACCATCGCCCAACTACATCAACTCAAACGCAATATTATTATTCTAAAAGAAAATAGCGATCGACAAAGTCGTACTTTCGGTGAACACAAATTTGGCAACTATCAACGAATAGATATATGGTGGAGTGGTATTCAAGCTAATGGTAGTTTTATGTTACTCCTTGCCTATTTACTCAAAAACGATTGGCAATGGCGTAAAGCAAATATCTTTGTCAAACTGGTTATAAAAAATCCTCACGCCTCAGAAACGACTCAAAGCAATCTTAGTAATCTCATCGAAAAACTAAATATTGATGTTATTCCTCAAGTTATCGTCTCGGAAGAAACCTCTTTTGAAAAAATCTTGCACCAATATTCAGATAAGGCGGATTTAATCTTTTTAGGATTAGCTGAACCTCAAGAAGATTTTGATCAATATTATTATCAATGGCAACAAAAAACAAAAAATTTACCCAGCGTTGTCTTTATGATGGCGGCTAATGATTTTCCCTTTGAAGAAGTGTTGCAAAAAGACTAATGAGTAATGAGTAATGAGTAATGAGTGTTTGGGGTTTTTAATTCTTAATTCTTAATTATCAACTATTCACTATTCACTATTCACTATTCATTAAATATTACCACGCTAAATAAGGTAATTTTTCCGCAGTATTTTTGATTTGGCTAATATTTTTAATTAATAAACTGCAAGTATCCCATTTTCCAGTAACGAGCATATTTCTAGCACCAGAATCAATTTTTATTGCACTGCTATAGTGACCACATTTAACCTTTAAACTTTCCAAATCCAAAGTCATTTGAATGTCTGGATTTTCTTGCAATAAATTCTGAATACTTTTGATATTTTCTGCCGAAGAAGTTACACAAGGAATGCCCATTGCTAAGCAATTACCAAAAAAAATCTCGGCAAAACTTTCACCAATTATTGCATCAATGCCCCAACGTGCGATCGCTTGTGGTGCGTGTTCTCTACTAGAGCCACATCCAAAATTACCATTGACAACTAATATCTTGGCATTTTGATACTGAGGTAAATCAAAGGGATGTTGACCATTTAAAGCCTTTCTATCATCGGCAAAAACCTGCTCTCCTAAACCATCAAAAGTAACGCAACGTAGAAAACGGGCTGGAATAATGCGATCAGTGTCAATATCATTACCAACTAAAGGAAGACCTTTTCCAGTGATAACAGTTCTTTCACTCATACTCTTTTATGTGTAGAAAATAATTTGATTTAGTAACCCTTATTTTACCTCAGTTCGATACAGGAATGTATGATTTAGCAGGTTGTAGATTTATTGAAGATTAAGTGGCAGAATTAGCAATTAGAACTAGCAATTAAAACTAGCAATTCACGTTACTATAACAAGATAGAACAATTTGAGAATAAAGTATTAAAGTTTGCACTGTCTGACTTTACCCTACCAACGATTATTACTTTTCACGAGTCACAGAGGATTATAAGGGAAAAATATGAAATAGTTTTATGTTAAGAAAACAAGGAAAGCATAAAATATTTATTGGTATGGCACCAGGTGTTGGTAAAACCTATAAAATGCTTCAGGATGCTAACATTCTAAAAAAACAAGGTATTGATGTCGTCATTGGACTATTAGAAACTCATAACCGTCAAGAGACTTTATTACAAGCTGATGGTTTGGAAATTATCCCCCGTAAGTTTATTTCCCAAGATAATCTTACTCTAACGGAAATGGATACAGAAGCGATTATAAATCGTCATCCTCAGTTAGTGTTAATAGATGAATTAGCCCATACTAATATTCCAAACTCTCGTTATCAAAAGCGTTATCAAGATGTAGAGGAAATTCTCAAAGCTGGAATAGATGTCTATTCTACCGTTAATATTCAACATTTAGAAAGTTTAAATGATCTGATTGCTAAAATTACGGGAGTAGTGGTTAGAGAGCGTATTCCAGATCGTATTTTAGATGAAGCGGATCAAGTAGTCGTTATTGATGTGACTCCAGAAACCCTTGAAGAACGTCTATTAGCAGGTAAAATTTACGCTAGTAATAAAATTGAGCAATCTCTACAAAATTTCTTCCAACGTAAAAATTTAATCGCCTTGAGAGAGTTAGCATTGCGAGAGGTGGCTGACACGGTAGAAGAAGAAGGAGAAGAATCAATTCCTTTTGCTCAATCTTATCTCATTCAAGAAAGGGTTTTAGTTTGCGTTTCTACTTATCCCAATTCTTTGCGTTTACTAAGACGTGGTGCGAGATTGGCTAATTATATGAATGCTCCTCTTTTTGTTTTATTTGTCAAAAATCCTGATCATTTTCTCTCTAAAACAGAAGCCTTACACATAGAAACCTGTCAACAACTTTGTCGAGATTTTGAAGGTACTTTCCTGCGTGTAGAAGATTATAATGTGGCAAGTGTAATCGCCTTGATAGCTGAACAAGAAAAAATTACTCAAATTGTCATCGGTGAAAGCCGACAATCACGATGGAAACAGTTATTAAGAGGTTCTTTCACCCAAAAATTGATGAGGTTAATCTGGAAAAAACAAATTGATTTACATATTATTGCGACTAATCATTAAGATTCTGAAATAATAGAATAGCCTGAGTGCGATCGCATACTCCTAATTTTTGAATCATAGAATGAGTATGTACCCTAACCGTACCAGAAGTAATATAGAGCATTTTAGCAATTTCTTGATTTGATTTTCCTTGTGCCATCAATGTTAAAATCTCTCGTTCACGTTCAGTCAGAGCATCTAAAATAGAATTAGAAGGAGAAGTAAAAGCTGATTGAATTTCTTGAGTTGCCTTAGAGTCCCACCATGAAGCACCAGCAACCACAGAACGAATAGCTAAAATTAAAGTTTCAGCAGGAATACCCTTAAGACAATAACCTTGAATACCAACCTCGATCAAACGATTAATTAAAGAAGGTTCTGAGTGAGATGTAAGGGCAAGAATAGCTAATTTGGGATGATTTGACTTAATTTTGTAACAGGCTTCTAAACCACTCATACGAGGTAATCCTATATCAAGTAGAACTAAATCTAAGGGATGACGATTTGTGAGATTAACGGCTGTTTCTCCGTCTTCTGCCTCCGCCACAATGTGTAAATCAGTTTCTTGTTGTAATCTAACTGAAAGTCCTAAACGGAATAACTCATCATCTTCTACTAGGAGAATTTTTAACATAATCACAAAACTCCTTTGTATCTTTATTTTTTTGTATCTTTCTTTGCGACTACCTTTATGAGAGAAAAATCAACCCTGATAAACGGGAAGAGTAAAACCAAAAATAGCACCTTTAGAGTGATTCTCTGCCCAAATTTTACCACCATGAGCCTCAATAATTTGACGACAGAGATATAAACCTAAACCAGTACCCTTTGCTTGTCGATCGCTGTTAGACTGGTAAAATCGATCGAATAAAAAAGAGAAGTCATCTGGTTTAATACCTGAACCATAGTCTAATATTTTAACAGTGTTTGAGGATAAAATAATCTCGATGCGATCGCCTCGACGAGAATGATTGATAGCATTGATAAGCAAATTTGTTAAGACTCGCTTTAACTGAAAAGCATCCCCATTAACCCATAAAGATTGACGAAAATCCGAATCACCATAGTTGAAGGTAAGATAAACCTGATTTGATGAAGCTAAGGAAGTCAAACTGTTCGCTACTTCTTCCACTAAAACCGTTAAATCTAAGGGGTATAACTTCAAATTTAAGCCTTCTAAGTCATTGCGATAAACGTCTAACAAAGTATTGACTAATTGTAGGCTAGATTGATGAGAACGAATCATCGTGGCTAGTACCTTTATCTGAGTAGGTGTAATTTCCCCAAATTGCTTATTTTGAAAGGCTTTTATAGTTTCGAACGCACCTAGTAAGGGTGTTCTCAAATCATGGGTAAGGGTAGAAGCAAAATCTTGTCTTAATCTGACTAACTCTTCCTGAGATTGTAATTTAGTTTGTTGTTCAACTATTTTTTGTTGATAGATACGATTACTGTTACTTAACCAACCAGTGACGATTAAAGAGAGAGTTGCAATTAAACGATTGGCAAGAGTTGGTAATTCAATTACAGTACCAATATGGACATACAAATTAAGGAGAGTTAGGAATACGGAAACAATTGTAGCGATGAAAGTTGCTTTACCACCATAGAACACATTAACTAATAAAATTGCACCGGTGTAAAGATAGCCAAATACATAAGCTGGAGGAGTTTTAAATTCAAGGATGATAAGGATAATGAATACAGAGAGAATCAAAAGTTTTTTTTTCTCCCAAAGGTGTAAAGTCACCAAGGGTTTTAAGGTTGGTTGCATGGCTTGAAATAGGAGAGAAAATTTATTTTTTCATTTGTTTTTTGATGACCCAAATTACGAATAAAAATACAATGCTTAGTAAGGTTATTTTAGATATGGGTGCTATATATTTTTCTATTAAAGTATAATTTTCACCTAAGATATAATTAGTACTTGTTAGTAATGAAACCCAAATTAATGTGCCAACAGTAGAATAAATTATAAAAGAATTTATCTTCATAATTAATTCAGAAGGAATCGGAGGAAATAAGTTTTCAGAAAACATCAATAAGGCAATTCCCACATATCTCAAAGAATTCATTGTATTTATGATCCATTCAGTCATAAAAAATAACACTACCTTTTATTGTTAATTTAATAAATAATTTAATTAGAATTGAGTTTA
Organism: Cyanobacterium aponinum PCC 10605; assembly: GCF_000317675.1. Taxonomy (NCBI): domain Bacteria; kingdom Bacillati; phylum Cyanobacteriota; class Cyanophyceae; order Chroococcales; family Geminocystaceae; genus Cyanobacterium; species Cyanobacterium aponinum. The sequence continues at coordinate 2,695,175 of NC_019776.1, read as the reverse complement.
ATATTATGGCATGGAATAGTCATTTTTTTATGGAAAAACTATCAAAATTTTAAGAGGTTTAGATAAGTGTTTATAAAATATAAACACAAAGTTATACATTTGTTTAGAGACTTATGAAGTTGAATTTTTTAACATTTAATTAATGAATTTTATTTTTATCAACTCATGTGGCAAGGTTTTTTACAAATTATTTTAACCCTTGTATTGGTGGTGATTATCACTCCCATATTGGGTAATTATATGGCTTGTGTGTTTTTGGGAAAGCCTACCTTTTTGGATAGGTTTTTAAAACCCATTGAGAGTCGGTTATATTCTTTATTTGGACTAAGAATACTCGAAGCCACTAATAGCAATGGTTATCAGTATGTTAAGGATGTTATCGCTAGTAACTTAGTTATGGGTATTTTGGTTTATCTAATTCTCATGACTCAGGGATTTTTACCTCTTAATCCCACTGATTTATCTGCACCAACTTGGCATTTAGGGTTACATACTGCTATTTCTTTTCTCACGAATACCAACCAACAGCACTACTCAGGGGAAACTACTTTTAGTTATGCCTCTCAAGTATTAGCTTTGGGGTTTTTGATGTTTACCTCTGCAGGTACAGGATTAGCAGTGGCGATCGCATTTATTAGGGGTTTAACAGGACAAAGATTAGGCAGTTTTTATGTGGACTTAACTTTATCTATTACTCGAATTTTATTACCCATTTCCATTGTAGGGGCGATCGTGCTAATAATCTCAGGAGTACCCGAAACCTTATCTCCACCAGTAACAGCGACAACCTTAGAAGGAGCAAATCAAGTAATTGCGATCGGACCTGTCGCCCATTTTGAAATTATCAAAGAATTGGGGGAAAATGGAGGCGGTTTTTTTGGCATTAATTCCGCTCATCCTTACGAAAATCCTAATCCTTTCTCCAATCTATTTACCATTCTGGCTATGATGAGCATTCCCACATCTCTAATTTATACTTATGGGGTATTTGCCAATAATAAACGTCAAGCATGGTTAATCTATGGGATGGTGTTTAGCATCTTTGTTGTCTTAATAGCCATAAGTGCAGTAGGAGAATATTACGGTAATCCTTTAGTTAATAACTTATTGGGAGATACTCAACCCAACTTAGAAGGGAAAGAAGTAAGATTTGGTTGGAGTCAAACCGCTTTATGGGCAGTGATGACAACGGCTACTATGTGCGGTGCTGTGAATGGAATGCACGATTCACTGATGCCCACGGGGGGGTTTAGTACCATATTCAACCTATTTTTACAGATAATTTGGGGAGGACAAGGTACAGGAACAGCTTATTTATTCATTTATCTGATTTTAACCGTATTTTTAACAGGATTAATGGTAGGAAGAACACCTGAATTTTTAGGGCGAAAAATCGAAAAACCTGAAATCGTCTTAGCCAGTGTGATTTTATTAGTGCATCCCATCGCCATTTTAATCCCTAGTGCCATCACTTTAGCTTTTCCAGAAGCTCTAGCAGGAATAAGCAACCCCGGCTTTCATGGCATTTCTCAGGTGGTGTTTGAATACGCCTCCGCCGCCGCTAATAACGGTTCAGGATTTGAAGGATTAGGTGATAATACTCTTTGGTGGAATCTAAGTGCAACCTTTAGTTTAATTTTAGGTAGATATGTGCCAATTATTGCCTTGTTGTTGTTAGCTGATAATATGTCACGGAAACAACTTGTGCCTTTAACTTCTGGTACTTTACGCACAGATACGGTGCTATTTACGAGTATAACCGCAGGAGTTATTTTGATCTTAGGTGCATTAACATTTTTTCCTGTATTAGCGTTAGGTGCGATCGCAGAGGGTTTTCAATTAGCAGGATGATCTATTCTATAGATATTTTAGACAGAAATCATCTTTTTCATGACAATATTGTATATCAATTAACATGAACAATTCAGAAAAAGACAGTATTTTATTTGAAATAATAACTCCTCTTGGTTTTGTAGTTAGGACAACTGTAGGTTATTGGAATATAATTTCCACCGTGAAACATCCGATTATGCAAAACAGATTAGAAGATGTTATGCAAACTTTAATGTCACCAGATGAAATTCGTGTTAGCAAAAATGATGAAAAAGTATTCTTATTTTATCGAGCAGATGGTAATAAAAGATGGGTATGTGCCGTATCCAAAAAGTTAGAAATTGATGGATTTTTAATAACGGCATATCGCACCAGTGCAATTAAGGAGGGAATTTTATTATGGCAGAAGTAAGACAAGTAAAAGTTTTTTATGACTCTATGGGAGATAGTTTAGTTGTCTGGTTTGACAATCCTGAAAATGAGTACGAGGTAGAAGAAACTGGTAATGAAGTCATTTTAATGAAGGATAAAAATGGGAAAGTTATCGGTTTTGAAAAGTTAAATTTTTTCTCACAAAATAAATCTTTACCTATAGCTTTTGAAACTTTAGCTATTTAACTAAATATTAAAAAATCTTTAATCCTTAATATTTTACTATGAATAAACCACCACGATCGCAACGAAAACATACACCCAAAGCCAAAAATCAAGGGCTTTATACCAGAGCAATTAAACAATCTTTTATCAAATTAAATCCTAAAATTGCCATCAAAAATCCCGTCATATTTCTTGTCTGGATTGGCACAATTATCACCCTTTTAGTAACAATAAATCCTAGTCTTTTTGGTAATTTTAATGACTCTAATGAAAGACTTTTTAACGGTTTAATAACTCTTATTTTATTCTCAACTGTTTTATTTGCTAATTTTGCAGAAGCAGTGGCAGAAGGTAGGGGTAAAGCTCAAGCGGATGCTCTCCGTGCTACTAAAAGCGATACGATCGCTCGTCTAATTCTTCCTAATGGCTTAATTAAAGAGGTTAATTCTACCAGTTTAAAACGAGATGACCAAATAAAGGTCATTGCGGGGGATATAATTCCTGCCGATGGTGAGGTTATTGGTGGTATGGCTTCGGTGGACGAATCCGCTATTACAGGGGAATCTGCTCCTGTTTTAAAGCAACCGGGTACGGATATTGCCAGTTCGGTGACTGGTGGTACTCGTATTATCTCTGATGAGCTAGTTATCAGGGTTACGGCTGATCCGGGTAAGGGTTTTATCGATCGCATGATTAGTTTGGTAGAGGGGGCGCAAAGAAGCAAAACCCCTAATGAAATTGCTTTAACGGTGCTTTTAGCGGTTTTAACTCAGGTTTTCTTAATCGTTATCGCTACTATGCCTCCCATTGCCAATTATGTAGATAATCCTGTTAGTATCGCCGTGTTAATTTCTCTCTTAGTTGCCCTTATTCCTACTACTATCGGCGGTTTACTTAGTGCGATCGGCATTGCAGGGATGGATCGAGTTTCTCAATTCAATGTCATTGCTACTTCTGGCAGAGCCGTGGAAGCCTGTGGGGATATTAATACTCTAGTATTAGACAAAACAGGTACTATTACATTAGGTAATCGCTTAGCAGAGGAGTTTATCCCTGTAAATGGTCATACTTTGGCAGAAGTGGCGAATATTGCCTTGATTTCCAGTCTTTTTGACGAAACCCCCGAAGGAAGATCGATAGTTGATTTAGCTCAACAATTAGGCTCTCAAGCTGATTTTGATATTAATACGGCTACAGGGATTGAATTTTCTGCTCGTACTCGTATGAGTGGTACAGATTTAGACACTGGTATCGAAATTCGGAAAGGTGCAGTGGATGCCATCAAAGGTTTTGTGCGTTCCAGAGGTGGGAATGTTTCCAATGATCTCGATCGCACCTACGAAAAAGTATCTCGTTTAGGAGGCACTCCTTTAGCGGTCTGTCAGGGTGATGATATTTATGGGGTAATTTACCTTAAAGATATTATTAAACCCGGTATCCGAGAACGTTTTGATCAAATGCGTCGTATGGGTATTCGTACTATTATGTTAACAGGGGATAATCAAATTACTGCGTCTGTCATTGCCCAAGAAGCAGGAGTGGATGACTTTATCGCTGAAGCTACCCCCGAAGACAAAATCGAAGTAATCCGCCGTGAACAAGCAGAAGGTAAACTGGTAGCTATGACGGGAGATGGTACAAATGACGCTCCGGCACTTGCTCAAGCTAATGTGGGTGTTGCCATGAATTCTGGTACACAAGCCGCCAAAGAAGCTGCTAACATGGTGGACTTAGATTCTGACCCCACTAAGTTAATTGATATTGTTACTATCGGTAAACAGTTACTTATCACTCGTGGTGCGTTAACTACATTTTCGATCGCCAATGACGTTGCCAAGTACTTTGCCATTATTCCTGCAATTTTTGCTAGTACGGGGATTGGGGCATTAAACATTATGGATTTAAGTAGTACTCAATCGGCCATTTTATCGGCTTTAATTTACAATGCTTTGATTATTCCAGCGTTAATTCCCATTGCACTCAAGGGAGTTAAATTTCGAGCTTTGACTGCTGATCAATTATTGCAACGAAATATCTTAATTTATGGTTTAGGCGGGGTAATTGCTCCTTTTATTGCCATTAAAGTTATTGACATGATGGTTAGTGCGGCTGGTTTGGCTTAAGTATCTTGCAAAGGTGCAAAGTCTTTAAGAGAGTACAGAGGTTGTTTTATCTGTTTCTGTAATTTACTGTTTTTAAGATTATGAAAATTAGATTTTTTTCTGATAAGTTATCTGTTTATTTGTTTTCGATTTTAGTGGTTAATATTTTGATTTCACCTCTAGTTTATGCTAGTACAAATCAGGTTTTTTCTAGGGGACAATCCTATGCTTTAGGACTATTAGGATTGGTGACAATGAGTTTATTTATTTACCTTTTTGTCGTTATCTTTCAACCCGAAAAATTTTAACTTTGTTTCGTTCCTTTCTTCTTTGCATTTTTGCAAGATCAGAATATTCTACTTTTTTTAACGGAGAATAATTAAAATGCTTTCTGTCAACGATTTTTCTAAAGCTATTCGAGCCACCCTTATTTTATGGCTAATTACTGCGATAATTTATCCTTTATTTATCCTAATTTTTGGACAAATATTTTTACCATATCAAGCTAATGGTAGTCTCATTAAAGACAATCAAAATAATATTATTGGTTCTAGTTTAATTGGTCAGTCTTTTCAGAGCGATCGCTATTTTTGGAGTCGTCCCAGTGTGATTAACTATAGTACTGGTGAGGATGGGGGCGAAACTGGTGTATCTGGTGCAAGTAATTTAGCGCCTAGTAACCCTGATTTAGTCAAAAATATTGAAGCAGAAATCACCAAACTCAAACAAGTTGGCATTACTCCCACTGCTGACTTAGTTTATACTTCAGGTTCGGGTTTAGACCCTCATATTAGTATCCAATCTGCTCAAAATCAAATCGAAAGAATTGCGATCGCACGTAATCTTGATCCCAATCAACTACGAGAATTAATAAAAAGTCATACTGAAGGAAGATTCTTAGGCATTTTTGGTGAACCGAGAATAAATACACTTAAACTTAATATTGAACTCGATGAATTTTCAAAAGAAATTGGTTATTAATCTAGTTTCCGACAAAAGTCCCAATTCTTCTTGGCCTCCAGTTTAATTTTCCTTGTTCATTTTGGCGAATGTATTGTCATAATTACAAGGATCGCTTCTTTAGTAACTGATGTTAGGCAAAAAGATAATTAGTTGTTGTTTTGAGGTATCAGGTGTCAGGTATCAGGTGTCAGGTTTAAAGTCAGAAAAATTCACCCTTTTTTATTTTGACTTAGTTTTTCGATTAAACTATGTAACATTCTGCCAATTTCCTCACATTTGTTTAAAGTAACTTTTAATTCTTGCTCTTTAAGATAACCTCAGTTCGGTTTAAGAATATTGGATAAGGGTAGGTGTCAGGTTTCAGGTTGCAGGTTGCAGGTGTTGAGAGAAAGTAATGAGTAACAAATAATGAGTGTTCGGGGTTTTTAATTCCTAATTCTTAATTTTTCCTTTGCCCTCCCCCCTCTCGAGGGGGGATAAAGGGGGGTTCGCCTCTTGCCTCTTGCCTTTTGCCTTTTTTTCTCCATCATTCATAGATGAAAATTTATCCCGAACTCAGGTTAAGATAGCCTAATCGTCCTACAATCATCAAATGAGTTTCTAATTCTTTGAGTGAGCCATTTGCCATAGAAAGATGACGAATATAATCACCCAAATGATTTCTCCCTTTTCCTTCTGCGATGTTGGCAGGAATTGAAACTGCGGCTCTTTGTATTTGACTACTTAAACCATCAATTTCTGTTTTGGGAAATTGAGAAGTTAATTGATAACATATTACTACCAAATCCATTGATTTTTGCCAAACCGTTAAATCTCGATAACTTTTTAGTTCAATCATTTTTATTATTTCCTGAAACCTGAAACCTGAAACCTGAAACCTCCCTTAACTTAACACATCAATAAGTGCGTAACGTCAGTTATTTAATTGATGTTAACATCAAAGGAACGGCAAATGTGATTCGTCATGTTGTTCCCGTAATGATGAAGAGGAAGCAGGGTATCATTGTTAATCTTAGCTCAGGTTGGGGGCGATCGACCTCTCCTGAAGTAGCTCCCTATTGTGCCTCAAAATGGGCTATAGAAGGATTAACCCAATCATTAGCCCAAGAATTACCATCTGGTATCGCAACCATTGCCCTTAACCCCGGTATTATTCATACCCAGATGTTAGATATTTGTTTTGGGGATGAAGCCCAATACTACACACCCATTAACCAATGGGTAGAAAAAGCTGTACCCTTTTTACTGAAATTATCCACAAAAAATAAATGACTCTTCTACAATTATTATGATAAATTAAGGCTTTTATCTTTATCTGAAAAATGAAACAGCCATGTAAAATAGCTTACATCTTAAAACGTTATCCCCGTTACTCAGAAACCTTTATCGTCAATGAAATCTTGGCCCATGAATCCGCAGGTTTTGCCATCGATATTTTCGCCTTACGCCCTCCTAGCGATACTCATTTTCAAAATATTATTTCCCAAGTTAGGGCTTCCGTTACCTATATCCAGAAACCAACTCAAGGCAGAAAAAGTAATTTTCTTAATACCCTTTCCCCCACTCCCGCCAGTTACTTTTGGGCAGAATTACAAGAAACCGCTCAAATCATACCCGATATTTGGCGAAAACTCCCCTTAGCCACAGGAGAAAGGGCAAGTGTTGTCTATCAAGCATTATGGTTAGCCAGAGAAGTGCGTCAGAGAAATATTACCCATTTACACGCTCATTTTGCTTCGGTTGCTACTAGCGTCACTCGTCTAACCTCTCATTTTACTAATATTCCCTACACTTTTACCGCCCACGCCAAAGACATTTATCATCAAAGTGTTGATTTTAACGATCTCCAGAATAAAATCAAAGATAGTAAAATTGTTGTTACTGTCAGTGACTATAACCGTCAATATTTGCAGGAAAATTATGGAAAAGTAGCTCAATCAGTTAAAAGAATTTACAATGGCATTGATTTGGCTAAATTTACCTATCTTTCCCCCGAAAATCGTCCACCAAAAATTATTTCAGTGGGGCGTTTAGTTGAAAAAAAAGGATTATCAATCTTAATTAAGGCTTGTGATTTACTCAAACAATGGGGATGTCATTTTTCCTGTCAAATAGTGGGAGGCGGAGAGTTAGAGACATCCCTAAAAAATCAGATAGAGGAACTAAATTTATCAGATAAAGTCATTTTAATCGGTTCACGCCCTCAAAATGAAGTTTGTGAATTAGTACAAAATTCCGCAGTATTTGCCGCCCCTTATATTATTGCCAAAGATGGTAATAGAGATGGTTTACCAACGGTGTTATTGGAAGCAATGGCATTAGGCACTCCCTGTATCGGTACGAATATAACTGGTATCCCTGAACTAATTAGAGATGGAAAAACTGGTTTGATTGTACCCCAAGAAGACGAAAAGGCTTTAGCAGAAGCATTAAAACAACTTCTATACAAATCTGATTTAAGGGTGAAATTAGCTCAATCAGCAAGGCATTTACTCGAATCAGAATTTGATATTCACAAAAATACTGCTTTATTGAGGAATTTATTTTAAGTGTTGGGAATTGGGAAGATGGGGAGGCATAGGAAGTATGGGAAGCATGGGGGAGTTGTTTATTAGTTTTTAAAAATGACTCAAACGCTTACCTCTTGCCTCTTGCCTTTTGCCTCTTGCCTATCTCCACCAATAGACTTAGATGCAAACTAGCTTACAACAGGGGGTTTAATTTGAAAGTTGCTTATGTCTGTGCTGATGTGGGTATTCCCGTATTTGGGCAAAAAGGATGCGCAATTCATGTACAAGAAATAATCCGCTCATTCTTGGCGAAAAATATCGAAATTTCCCTATTTACCCCTCGTTTAGGGGAAAAAAAACCCTGTGATTTTGAAAAAATTAATATTTATCCTCTTCCTCCCATTCCAAAGGTAGAAAAAGGTGAAAGGGAGAAAATAGCTTTAAGTATTAACTCTGATTTAGATTCCTTATTAACTTTAACTCAACCTTTTGATTTTATTTATGAGCGTTATTCCTTGTGGAGTTATGCAGGAGTAGAATTTGCTCAAAAAAGAGGTATTCCTAGTATTTTAGAAGTTAATGCTCCTTTGATTATAGAACAAGATCGACATCGGGGTTTGGTTCATCGTCAAGAGGCGGAAAAAATCGCTCAAAGGGTATTTGAGTCGGCAACTGTCATTATTGCTGTGTCAAAGGAAATTAAAAGTTATGTTAGTCAATATGTAAGCAATCCAGAGAAAATTACAGTTATTCCTAATGGGGTTAATGCTCAAAGATTTTCTGATGATGTCATTAAAAATAGCCATAAAGAGTCCAATTATCGTTTTACTGTGGGTTTTGTTGGTTCTTTGAAACCTTGGCATGGTTTACCAATATTAATCGACAGTTTTGCTCGTTTTAATCGAGATTACCCTGAAAGTCGTCTTTTAATTGTGGGGGATGGCGCAGAAAAAGATTTTTTAGTGGAAAATGTTGAGCAACGTCAATTACAATCTGCGGTACAATTTGTGGGAGCGGTATCTCCTGACATGATTCCTTATTGGTTAGGGAAAATGGATGTCGGTGTTGCACCTTATCCTTCTTTGGATAATTTTTATTTTTCTCCTCTCAAGGTTTATGAGTATATGGCGGCAGGTTTACCTGTAATTGCGAGTAATATTGGGCAAATTAAGGAATTGATAGAGGATGGGGTTGATGGTTTACTGTGCGAGGCTGGAGATAGTCTTGCTTTAACTAATGCTTTAATAACTTTAGCTCGATCGCATCTTCTTCGTGATAAACTGGGTACATCTGCTAGAGCAAAGATTTTAAGTCATTATACATGGAATAAAGTCGTTGATAAAATTTTAGCCTGTGTGGAACAATCTAGGTTAAGGATAAAGGAGGGTAATTCATGACATCCGCAAAATCCTTAACAAAAACTCTGTCCATTCTCTCAGAATTATTAAGCTATTTTTCCCCCTATCTACATCAACAAAAGTGGTTAGTGATTATAACCTTTATCGCTATCGTGGCAGAAGTTGGTTTAAGAGTTTTAGAGCCTTTACCCTTAAAATTTATATTTGACTACGTTTTAGGAGATACTCACACAACTCCTCTCATTCTGAATCAAATCTCACCTCTTTCTCTATTAACCTTAAGCAGTCTCTCTATTTTACTGATTACCTCTTTAAGAGCTTTTGCAGGGTACTGGAGTACTGTAGTCTCTGCCATAGTTAGCAGTAGAGTTATGACACAAGTAAGAGATGATTTATATTGCCATCTACAACAACTTTCTCTCAATTATCACAACCAATCCAGAAGTGGAGATTTAATTATTCGAGTTAGCAGTGATGCTAGTCGGTTACAAGAGATTTTGCTAACAGCTACTTTACCCCTGATTATCAGTAGTTTAACCTTAGTGGCAACCCTTGGGGCAATGTTGTGGATTGATGTTAAGTTGACTTTATTGTCTTTATTAACAGTACCTTTGTTCGTATTAGCTGGAAATCTTCTTAGTTCTAAGATACAGGAATCTTCTCTTAATCAACGGAAAAAAGAGGGGTTAGTTGCTTCTACGGCGGCGGAGTCGATGATGGCAATTAAACTGATTCAATCTTTGTCTTTAGAAAATGCCTTTGCCCAAATATTTTCTCATCAAAATCAGGCTAGTTTAACAAAAAAAGTTGAAACTCAACGTTTATCGGCTTCTTTAGAAAGGATTGTCGATATGATAATTGCTTTGGGCATTGCTTTGGTTTTATGGTATGGTTCTTATTTAGTGTTGCAAGATAATTTGACGGCAGGGGATGTAATTGTTTTTTTTACCTATCTCAAAAACGCTTTTAAACCAATCCAAAATTTTGCTAAATATACTGGGCGTTTAGCTAAGGCTTCGGCTTCTGGAGAAAGAATTTTAAATATTTTCAAGGAAACTCCCGAAATTCGAGATTTACCCCATACTATCAATGCTTCTCCTCTACAAAGAGAAATAACTTTCAAAAATCTTAGTTTTACTTACCCGTCAGGGAAACAAACCCTTGATAATATCAATTTAACGATAAAAGCAGGTCAATTTGTCATGATTACGGGGATTTCTGGGGGCGGAAAATCTACTTTGATGAGTTTATTATTACGTCTTTATGAGCCTACTTCTGGGGCAATTTTAGTCGATGGTGAGGATATTAGAAATTATACCCTTAAATCGTGGCGATCGCAAATTAGTGTAGTTTTACAAGAAAGTCTGTTGTTTGGGGCGACTATCAGAGAAAATATTGCTTACGGGGTGAAGAATGTTACTGATAAAGAAATTGTTGAAGCTACCAAATTAGCCAATATTCACGACTTTATCTCCAATTTACCCCACGGATACGATACCATGATCGGAGAAAGAGGTACAACCCTTTCAGGAGGGCAAAGACAGCGAATTGCGATCGCACGAGCGGCTATTCGACAAACTCCCATCTTAATTTTAGACGAACCAACCACAGGACTCGATCGTCACAATGAAGAAATTGTTATGGAATCCCTACAAAAATTAGCTCAAAATCGCACTACTTTTTTAATTACCCATGATTTATCTTTAGCAGAAAAAGCGGATTTAATTCTTTATTTAAACAACGGAAAAATAGAAATTTTATCTAATTGTGAACATCTAAATAAATTAGTTAAATTATAAGATTATTCAAAAAAAATAATGAATTGTACTATTATTAATAATTATCAAATTCATCCAAAAGATAAACTAATTAACCATATTAAAAATGCTATTAATCCTCATCAAGTAATCAAAATTTTTAGCGAAAATATATCAATTCTTCAGGAAGATAATTATAAATTAATTAAAATCGAATTAATACGTTACAAACCACAAAAACGCTGTTTAATTGAATATCATTTTCAAGGTAAAAATAATTTAATTTTAATAGGTAAAATTAGGGCAAAAAAGACAGATTTTCATAGTTTTCAATTACAAAAAAACCTCTGGCAAAATGGTTTTGATGAAAATAGCCAAGATAATATTTCTGTCCCTGAAGTTGTTGGTATCGTTACTCAATGGCAAATGTGGTTACAAAAAAAAGTGTCAGGGCAAATACTAAGTCAATATTTAACAAAAAATCAACCCATTAAAATTTATCAAAAAGTTGCTTATATTGCTCACAAATTGCATAAAACAAATATTCCCACCAATCGTAATCATATTATTACAAATGAATTAAATATTTTGTATGAAAAATTACCATTACTAAAGAAATATTATCCCCATTGGCAAAAAAGAATTGAAAACTTACTAAATCAATGTGATATTTTAGCCTCAAAAGTTATTGAAACAGAATTATGTGGTATTCATAGAGATTTTTATTTTGATCAGATTATTATTGATAATAACTGCTTTTACTTATTAGATTTAGACTTATATTGTCGAGGAAATCCTTGTTTAGATATTGGCAATTTTATCGGACATATTAGTGAATATAGCCTACGTCAATTTGAAGATATATCTGCGTTAAAATATCAAGAGTTAGCATTAAAAAATGAATTTATAAATATTCATAAAAGGGAAAAGCAAGACCATTTATCCCTATCTGAATTAAAAGATTTAAAAACTATTATTAACAACAATATTGATATTTATAGCCTACTAACTTTAGTGCGTCATATTTATCTTAGTACCCAATTTATTGAACGTCATACTTATACAAAAAAACTATTTGATTTCTGCGAGGAAAAAATAAAACTAGCTTTGACTTTCTCACTTTCTTCGTCATTATAGGGAAAAGGGAAAAATATTTATAATTGACATAAACTGCTGTTCAACTTATTTTAAGTAGTGAATAATGAACAGTTAATAATTAATAATTAAAAACTCCTAACCCTGAATTTCTCTTTCCTCATTTTCCTTTTTATCATTACTCCGTTAAACCTAACACTCGCAACAATGAGGGTTGAACAATGTTCAACCCCTACAACCTGCCCTTATGGCACATTCCTAAACAAAACTGGGGTTAAATAACCTGAGTTTTGGATAAGCTGAAAGCATTATTTTCTCGTAGTCAGAAAACCTTATAGCTTCTTAGAAATAACGATAAAATTGCCTTAATCTGAACTGACTTAAACAAGGGGCTTAAGCCCCTTGCTAAAAACCCCTACCACCTGCAACCTGCAACCTGCAACCTGACACCTGACACCTAACCTTATCGGATATTCTTAAACCGAACTGAGGTTAAATAGGTTGATTGATAAGTACTTCTCCTAACTCCTAACCCCTAAACCTTGACTCTTAAGCAATAGTATTAATTGCCTGGGTTACTTTTTGAATAACATTATCAGGTAAAGGTACATAACCTAATTGAGAGCTATATTGTTGTCCGCCCGTTTTGCTAACACACCACTTGAGAACATTTTTCAAAGCCTCAGCTTTCTTAGCGTCAGAATATTTTTTATAAGCTAGAATCCAAGTGTAAGTAACAATAGGATAAGAACTATCTCCTGTAGGATCAGGAATAAATGCTCTTAAGTTAGCTGGTAAAGTTACTTGAGATAAAGTTTTACTCGCATTTTCTAAAGTCGGAGTAACATATTTACCAGCTTTGTTTTGTAACTGAGCAGTTTTCAAATTATTATTTTTAGCGAAACCATATTCTACATAACCGATCGCACCATCAGTTTGCATAATGGTAGCAGTAACACCCTCATTACCTTTTGCACCAATACCACCGGGCCACTGAACAGTTTTACCCTCGCCAACTTTGCTTTTCCATTCACTATTAATTGCACTCAAATGAGAAGTAAATACAGCAGTTGTGCCACTACCGTCAGAGCGATGAATAACTTTAATAGGCTTACTTTTAGAAGCTCCTAATTGTTTCCAATCTTTAATTTTGCCCAAGAAAACATCAACTAATTGCTGACGAGAAAGTTTAAGATTAGATACATCTTTATTGTTGTAAGCAATTACGATACTACCAGCAGTCACAGGTAACAAAACAACTCCACGGGAAACCTTAGAAATTTCATCATCTTTCATGGCTACATCACTAGCTCCAAAGTCCACTGTGCCACCCATGAATTGTTTTACACCTGCACCACTACCCACAGACTGATAGTTTACTTGCACATTTCTATTTATTCTGTTGTATTCCACGAACCAGCGTTGATATAAAGGGGCAGGAAAAGATGCACCAGCACCATTTAATCTCATAGCTTGAGCAGAAGCAGACTCAAAAGGTAACTGACTAGCAATAACGCTACCAGATAAACCGGCTAAACCGTATAAAAAATCTCTTCTTCTAATTTGAAAATCAGTCATTAGATTAATGCTACACCATAAAAAACTATTTACAGCTTAAATTCTAAAACAAATTGCCCTATTTTTAATCTTTTTAAATAATTGTTTTTTCTTATCTTTTTTTACTATGACAATTATGATATTTTTCTTCTTTTCATGTTATCTATAACACTAAATTTTTGCTAGGTTTAAGAATAAATTAAAACAAGGTTAATCAAAGTTTAAGACTTTTGAAGTGATAGAGTCTTACTTATTACTTATTATTTGTTTTCCTCTCATCTCCTTATCACTCTATACTTCTGACTTTTGAGTTATTTTGTTGCCAGTAGCCAATTAATTTATAGATTAGTTTAGCCGCAGTAAATTCAGAAACAACGGAATCTTTTGTTGGTGCTAATTCCATAACATCACAGCCAATTACATCAAAGCTCGAAAAAATTAAATTCATAAAAGCTAATAGTTGATACCAGTCCATGCCACCGGGTTCAGGCGTACCAACTCCGGGCATTAAACTAGGGTCAATTCCGTCTAAATCAATGGTAATGAATACTTTTTTCGTTTTTATGTTACTGATAGCTTCTGCCATCCAATGGGGATTAAAATAAATGTTTCTCGCCCACATTACGGGTATATTTTTTTCTTTGATTAAATCAGCTTCCTCTTGACAAATTGCTCTGATTCCCACTGGTAATGTCGGCAAGTCTAATTCTAATATTCTTCTCATAACACAAGCATGATTATGAATTGACCCCTCAAATTCGTGTCTCATATCTCCATGAGCATCTATCTGTATTACTGTAAAGGGTTCATCAAGGGTTTGTTGATAGGCTTGGACTACTCCTGTCGTGATAGCGTGTTCTCCGCCAACGGCAATGACAAATTTATTATCTTTGATCAATTTTGTAACGGTTTCTGTTGTGACTTTCAACATATCATCTGCCGTTAGATTTTTGTTGATGCGGGTATCGGCGATATAGTCATGGGTAAAAATAGGGGCATGAAAACAAGTTTCCATTCCTAATTCTTCGTCATAACATTCTAGCTGATCAGAGGCAGTTAATACGGCATCAGGCCCATATTCGCACCCTTTACGATAGGTAGTAGTAATTTCATAGGGGATTGGTAAAATAACTATTTTTGCTTCTTCATAAGTAGAGATAATTTCTGATTCTAAAAACTGTTTCATTGCTTATATTTTTATGAGTTAGAAAAGATGATGTTTTTTATTTTTAGGATTAATAAAATTTTAAATCCTTAAGATTTATAAAACTATAACATCTAAAAATTTTACAAGATTTAAGTCTTTTTGTCTAGTTAGTTTTTTTCTTTATTGCTATTTAATTTTTTTAAATAAAAATATATTATCTTGATTATATTTCAACTGAAATTCTCTATTTTTTTCTAAAAAGTTAATTAGATTTTTAATATCTTCTTGAGAACTATATCCAGTGGGGTTGTCTAGGTTTAAGAGTACATAATGAAATTTATTAACTTGATTATAATCAATAGAATCGATCGCAAGATCTAAAGTTAAACGATGAGTTAAATGAGGGGCAAATTGAGGAGCAGTAAAAACACTTTTTGAGGTATTTATCAGACTAATAGCTTCATTACTAGCTTTCCATGTATGTAAGTTTTTTAAATATAAGCCATTGGGGAAAAAATAAACATATTTAGCTAAGGCTAAAAATAAAATTAATGACCAAATTCTAATTTTTGTATTTTGATAAAACCATGTTTTATGATGAGCCAAACTAGCAATTATAGTAAAGATTAAAAAAGGAATTATCGGTAAAGAATATTGATGGACTAAGTCTTTTTGAGGTTGATATTCAGTAAGAAGATTGAGAAACAGAGTGGGAATAGCGGGGATTAAATTAGGTATTTCTTGCCAAGCTAAAACGGGAATTACTGGTAAGAATAAAAGTAGTAAATATTCTGCATTAGCTAAAGTAAAAAGATGAGATAAAATAATTTGGGGTTTAATAATTAAATTCAGGGCTATTTCACTAACAGAATCTCCTAAAAAAGCATAACGACTGACTGCCGCGGCTTCTTCTCCACTAAAAGCAGGAATAATCAATTGAGTAGCAATAATAAACCAAAAAATACCACTAAAAATTGCGATCACCGAAGGTGCGACTACGTCGAACGCACCATAGTTTTTTTTACGATAAATAAGAATTAGCCATACCCCCATCATTACTACATTTAAAGCTAAAACTGCTTTACATCCTAAAATAAGTAAAATAGAGACAATAAACCAAATAATTTTATCTAATTTAACAGCTAAAATAGCGATAAAAAATAAAGGTAAAGCAATAACTTCTGGATGAAAATCAAATAGATTAACATTGAATATTAAGGGATATAAAATATAAATTAAGCAGATAGTCTTAGCTTTAGAATCACTTAAATTATTTAATTTACTTAGTTTCCAAATAGGTATAAGTGCGATCGCACTTGCTAGAGATTGAATAAAAAAGAGCCAATAAACAGAAGGAAAAAGGAAGTAAAAAGGAGCGATAAAATAAAGAATCCAAGCGGCGTGATCCCCTAAAATATGTAATTCTCTGAAAGAAACATAAGGATTTTTTCCTTGAGAAATAAGATAAATTCCATTATCAAAAATACCTAAATCAAAAGCATGGGAATTAAATAAAATATGGCGAAAGCTACTAGCAATAAATAAAAGAAAAAAACTAATTAATATATATGTTATTATATTGTTATATTTTGCAAAAAAAATTTTCATTAAATTAACGATAAAAAATATTTATTGATATTAAATTAAGCTATGAAATATAAGTATATTTTATTTTATAAACCCTATAATGTTCTATGTCAATTTACCGATGATAGTCCCCATAAAAACCAAAGACAAACTCTCAAAGACTATATTAATATACCCCATATTTACTCAGTGGGAAGACTGGATTTAGATAGCGAAGGATTACTTTTATTAACAAATAATCCCAGAGTAAAACATCGTCTTTGTGAACCTAGTTTTGCTCATCCTCGCACCTATTGGGCACAAGTAGAAAATATCCCTACCGCAGAATCATTAAAACAATTAGAAGAAGGAGTTATTATCAAAGGGAAAAAAACAAAAAAGGCAACAGCATCGATGTTAAAATCAGAGCCAGAATTGCCCCCTCGAAATCCCCCCATTCGTTACCGTCAAAATATCCCTACTGCTTGGTTAGAGTTAACTTTAACAGAAGGTAGAAATCGTCAAGTAAGAAGAATGACTGCGGCGGTAGGTTATCCTACTTTACGATTAATAAGAGTAAAAATCGGCATTACCCAACAACTATCTTTAACTTTAGAGGGTTTGAATGTAGGAGAATACAGAGAATTAACTACCTCAGAAATAAAAATATTAGACAATCTATAAATAACCTGAGTTCGATATAAAATTGTCAGTAAAGGTAGGCAACGGGCAACAGGTAGGGGTTTAAATCATTTTTAAGAATTAGTAAAAAGGTAAGTTTAATGGGTTTTAGCTTATAGTATTTGTAACTTGTAATATTACTTAAGAATTTAACTTTTTCTGCCAAAATAATGCCCTGCCCATGTCGGGATTCAACTGATAACCGTCAAAGCCAAAAGCCTTATAAGCCGCTTGAGCGACTTGATTACCTTCTAATACTTCTAGGGTGAGTTTACAGCATCCTAACTCTAGGGCAATGTCTTCTATTCTCTGTAACAATAACTTACAAATACCCCGACGACGATAAGCAGAAGCAACCACCACATCATGAATATTTAATAACGGTTTACAAGCAAAAGTTGAAAAACCTTCAATGGCAATAATTAACCCTGCTGGATTATCATTCACAAAAGCTAAAACAGTATGAATATATTTTCTCTGTGCTAATTCATTAGCTAAATTGTTTTTGGCAAAATCTGATAATTCTTCTCCTCCTCCCATATAATCAAGGGCATAGGTATTCATCAACTCCACTACGGCTTCTCGATGAGCGGATATATTCAAATCTGCGTCAATAACTTTTATCATTTAGATTGGTTTAATTTGGCGAAAAATGTTCTTATTTTACTTTTACCTCAAATTTTTGAAACTGATTCAAACTCTTATATTACTTCAGTTCGCTATAAAAATATCCCATTTGGATAGATTTCAGGTGATGAGTTTGACGGTTTGATTTTTTGAACATTAACTATTTTTGTCAAAATCTATTAACTTTAACTCTGAAATCTCAACTCAGGTTTATATTTCCCTTTTGCTTACCTCATCAGTAAACTTAGATGCACTCAAGGCTCATAAAAATCAAAAATTTTTGCCTTATTTACTTTAACTTTTGTTATGAATATAATTCTTCAATCTGTTTTACCTGTTGCTTTTATTATTATTATTGGTTATGTTGCAGGAAAAAAATTGAGTTTGGAGCGCTCTACTCTTTCGCAATTAACGGTTTATATTCTCGCACCTGCTTTAGTTACAGATAGCTTTTATCGCAATTCTATGGGAGGAGATGTTACTTTACGCTTTTTATTAGCCTATGGTCTTATTTCTGTAATTTTGTATGGTGGGATAATCTTAATTGGTAAAGTGATTAAGTTATCGTCGGAAAATCATCGCAGTTTATTCGCAATTTTGTTATGTCCTAATAATGGTAATATGGGGCTTTCAATTACCGCATTTGCTTTAGGAGAAGGGGGATTAGAAAGAGCAGTAATTTATATGATTGGTTCAAGTATTGTCTTATTTGGTGTTTTACCTGCGGTTTTGAAGGGTGAATCAATTATCAAGGGTATAAAAATGACTTTTCGCCTTCCTTTGATTTGGGCAATGATATTAGGAGTCTCTCTTCATTTAGCTCATATTACTCTGCCGTTTAATTTGGGGAAAAGTATTGAATGGTTAGGGATGTCTTCTATTCCCATCGCTCTTTTAATTTTGGGAATGCAGTTAACAAATACTCGTTTTCAATTTGATTTTATTCACTTTTTAATCAGTTTAGGTAAACTTGCGATCGCACCTTTAATTGCTTATGGAGTGGGTAAAATAATGGGTTTAGAGGGCTTAGATTTACAAGTATTGGTTTTACAAACTGCCATGCCTACGGCTATTAATACGGCGGTGATGATGCAAGAATTTGGAGGGGATATAACAATGGTATCTAGGACGATAATTCTTTCCACTCTGATGAGTTTTATTACTATACCAATGGTTATGTTTCTAATAATTTAATCTATTTGTAATCTATATAGTCATTAGAGAGATAACTTTGATGTCTGTCACTCGATGGAGAGGTTTAGTCGGTTTTTCTGTGGTAATAAATTCCTCAGCATTGACAGAAATACCACTAGCTATTTGTAAAGCATCTAAAGCATTTAAACCATATTTACTGGCTAAATTTTCTGCTAAGTTAATAATAGTATTTAAGTCATTTGCCCATACATTACACATATCAAAAAAAGTATTATAAAAGTCCACTTCATCTATTTGTTTATGGAATATTGCTTTTGATAAAGTCTCTAATTTAACAAAGTCACTACTCGCAAATTTTCTGGTACAATCATCCACTATTTCTTGTGCTTTTAAAGCTAAATTATCACTAGCTCTAAATAAAGTAATTAGTACTCCAGAGTCAAGATAGGTTAAAGTCATTCTCTAATACCCCCTCTTCTATCAGCTAACTCTTTTTCTACTTCATCCCAATTATTTAATAATGGTTGACTACCTAAAGATTTTTGTCTTAAAGCCCATAACTTTTTACCTAATTCCGTTTTTGGTTGATAGTTTAGTGGCTCACTATCATTTTCCTCATTATCCTTAATTAAATCATCTATTAAAGCCAAAACTTTAGCTTTTTTTTCAGTATCTAAGGATTGCCATTTTATTAATAATAATTGTTCTGTAATCATCATCTTATACCTCTATTTTTTACATAAGAGTAACCTCAGTTCGGTTTAAGAATATCCGATAAGGTTAGGTGTCAGGTGTCGGGTTGCAGGAACAGCAGGTGGTAGGGGTTTTTAGCAAGGGGCTTAAGCCCCTTGTTTAAGTTAGTTCGGATTAAGGCAATTTTATCGTTATTTCTAAGTTATTTCTAAGAAGCTATAAGGTTTTCTGAGTACGAGAAAATAATGCTTTCAGCTTATCCAAAACTCAGGTTAAGAGTAGAAAAACAACAGTTTTTAGTAAAATACTTCTAATGATATAGAAAATAACTCCTCTTACCAATATTTGACTTTTTTCACTGGCAATTAGCAATTAGTTAATAATAAATAATCAATCGTTAATAATAAAAAACTCCGAACTCCCAACTCATTACCTACTCAGAGACTTTAACGACGACGACGGCTACCGAATCCCCCACTTCTTCTAGCGGGAGTAGTTCTTCTATAACCACTTGATTTATTACTGCCAAAGCTATTTTTGCTAGGCTGTTTATATTTGCTGGAATTACCACTGTTTTTCAGATCACTTGAGCCAAAACCTGACCCAGTAGCTTTACTATTGTTACTATTGACCCGATTAATAGTATTACCAGAACTATTTTTAAGAGTGCCTGTAGAGCGGAAAGATTGACGATTTTTTTCTACTGTGGGGACAGAATTATAGTTACTACGATAGCTTTGCACTGCCTGATTATAAGTGCTTCCATAGCCACCAATACCTGATAAATTGCCACCGGAATAGACAGGAGGAACATAATATCTAGGAGTAAATAATAAACTACCTAGGGCTTGTCCTGCCATCGCCCCTGCAAAAGGAGTCCAAAAATTGGATTCTCGTCTAACAATAACGGTTTCTTGTCTGCCTGTATCTGGATTGGTGACAGTTTGAGTTTCGTTGTGGACATATTCAATGCGAAAATCCTCTGTGAGGTGCATTATTGCTTCGTTACCCTTAATTTCAGCGTAGGTACTTTGTCCTTCTTTGATTTCTTCATCCGTTAAACGAGCCATTTGTAAGTTAGTGGTACGAAAAACAGGACTGCTACCGGCTGGAGTATTTAACAACATGAGGGTATATTCACCGTCTATATCATTAAATGTTGCCTGTTGTACGGGATATTTACCACTAGCAATGTTATTACTAGGAATATTGGTATTATTATTAAAATTGTTGGAGTTGCTAACGGCTTCACTATTAGGTGTGCCACAAGCAAAAGTCCCAAAAGAAAGGAAGATTGTTAAAAATAGGGCTACAATTCGCTTAAACATCGTTTTTTATGGTGTTATTTTTTCTTGACTAGAGGGGGATTAATTCAGAAAAATTAATTAAGATTTGCTCAGAATTAAGTTGTTCTCCCAGTCTAGCCGGAGAGAAATGAATTGCGATCGCTCTATATCTTTGTTTATAATGTAAGCTAATTAGGGCTTTCAATCCATCTTTTAAACTATCTCTCTGGGCTAAATCCGTTTCAATTTCTGGCACTTCTCCCTCAAAAGCTACTGTGATCATAACAATAATATTATCGGTTACGGGGAGGGATAAACCGTCATTTTCCTCATCGTCTTCTAAGTCTGGTTGGCTAAGATACCGTTGAGCAGAATCAGTAAATAACTCCGTTACATAATCTCCTGCATCTCCCTCATTCCAAAATACATCCCCTTCATTAGAAGCACTTTTCCAGTAAAATTCGTATTGCAATAAACCTTCGCAAATGTTGACTAAACATTCTCCCATAGTGTCCATTTCACCATCGGCATCTACTGCCCTACGGGCATTTTGGTTTAAAATACCCAAAAAAGGAGCTACTTCTTCTCCCTCAAGATGGACAAAGATACGGGAAACCACATAGCGAGTTTTGCCGATAAATTCATTAATGCGATCGCCTATACTCATGATAATTTTAAATTTGGAAGGAATTACGAGTTATTAATTTTATATATTATTATTTTATAATTACTAATTACTAATTGCTAATTTCTGCTTAAAAGTGAGTTTACTTTTAATTTATTTTCTGACTAATAAAACAGGGCAATTTGCATTAACCCTTACATAATCAGATAAAGAAGTACCTAATAAACGGTCTAAATCTACTAAATTTTTAGCAATAGAAGGACGACGATCAGGAGATCCTAATAAGAGTAAATCAATATTATTATCATCAGCTAATTTGCAAATTTGTTGTGCAGGTTTTCCGCCTTTAACAATACATTTAGCAGAAATTCCCATTCTTTTCGCTTGTTGTAAAGCAGGAGCTAAAATCGGATTTTGCTCCATTTCCGCCGTCGATAATTCTAAATCTGCATTCATATCAGGATTAACTCTGACTAAATACAACTCTGCCTCACGATAATCTCTGAGAAGATATAACGCCATTTCAAGGGCATAGGAAGAAGACTCGGATTTATCCAAGGCTAACATTACTTTTTTAATTTTTCTTACATATATATCATCTTTCACAAGTAACATGGGGCGATCACTCAATTGAAACACATACTGGCTAACAGAGTTTTCCAAAAAGGACTCTAAACGTTTCAAACCACGAGACCCCATTAAAATTAGGTCTGCATTAATTTCCTGTGCCGTATTACAAACCGTATCTTTAGGATCGCCTTGTTTTAAAATAGTAGCAACCTTAGAAGGATCGATATTAACATTTTTGACGATTTCAGAAAGTATTTTCCCACCTTCTTCCCATTTTTCAGCTAAAGCATCCGCAGAAACTTGAGGGGGAATAACATGAAGAATATTTATTTCACTGTTTTTAAATGCTGGTATATCAAGTAAAATTTTCAGCATTTCTTGAGTGTGACCAGTACCAGAATCGGCATATAAAATTTTATCTAACATATTCTACAACAGTATTTTAAATTAAACTCTTTATCTCTAAAATACAGCGATTAGGTACAGCAATATCTAACATTTTGTAAATAGGGTGTTTGGGGTTCGGGGTTAGGTGTCAGGTGTCAGGTGGCAGGTTGCAGGTGATGAGGGGATGAGGTGATGAGGGGAGAGGGAGATAAGGTGTCGGGTGTCAGGTTTTAGAAGAAAGTAATGAGTAACGAGTAACGAGTAACGAGTAATTATCAACTATTCACTATTCACTATTCACTAATTGCCTTGTCTTAATTACTAATTGCTAATTGAACCTGAGTTCGGGATAAGCTGAAAGCATTATTTTCTCCTAGTCAGAAAACCTTATAGCTTCTTAGAAACAACGATAAAATTGCCTTAATCCGAACTAACTTAAACAAGGGGCTTAAGCCCCTTGCTAAAAACCCCTACCACCTGCAACCTGACACCTAACCTTGTTGGATATTCTTAAATCGAACTGAGGTTAATTGAATTAAAAAGCGACATTCTGAGAAATTACTTCTCCAATTTTTAAAGATGCTGTAGCCGCAGGAGAAGGAGCATTACAAACATGAAGGGCATTTTCTGTCGGTAATAAAGCAAAATCTTGTACTAAAGTACCATCTTGATTTAATGCTTGCGCTCTCACCCCCGCAGGAGAGGGAATAATATCATCTTCTTGTACTTCGGGAATTAGGGTTTGTAAACTTCTAACAAAAGCTGTTTTACTAAATGAGCGGATAATTTCCTCTATTCCTTCCTCATAGTATTTACTCACTAATTTCCATAATCCAGAGTAAGTAACTGTTTCCCAAAATTCTCCCAAAGCAAAATCTGTTTTTTTGTATCCTTCTCGTTTTAATGACAAGACAGCGTTAGGCCCTGCGTGAATATTGCCGTCAATTAAACGGGTGAAATGCACTCCCAAAAAGGGAAAATCTGGGTTAGGCACAGGGTAGATTAAATGTTTAACTAAATACCGTTTTTCTGGCTTTAGTTCGTAGTATTCTCCCCTAAAAGGGATAATTTTCATTTTTGGATTGATACCGCCTAATATAGCGATTTTGTCACTGTATAACCCTGCACAGTTAACTAGATATTTTGACGTTATTTCCCCTTGATTTGTGATGATAATATGTTGAGAATCTTGATATTTAAGGTTAACTACTTTTGTATTCAATCTAATTTCTCCGCCAATATTACAGAATATTTCTGCGTATTTTTTTGCTACTTCCTTATAGTCAACAATTCCTGCTGTAGGTACTTTTATGGCTTGAATACAATTAACATAGGGTTCAATTTCTTTAGCTTCTTCCCTTGAAATTTTAGTGACGGCAATGCCGTTTTGTAATCCCCGTTGATAGAGATTTTCTAATTGAGATAATTCTTTTTCTTTACAGGCAACAATTAATTTTCCACAGACATCATATTTGATATTGTGGGTTTGACAAAATTCAACTAAGGCTCGATTTCCTTGAGTGGTTAACTTTGCTTTGTAGCTACCGGGTTGATAGTAAACTCCCGAATGAATAACTCCGCTATTATGGCCAGTTTGATGAGTTGCACAATGATTTTCTTTTTCTACAAGGATAATTTTTTTCTGAGGATATTTTTGTTGTAAATTCATGGCAGTGGCTAAACCGACTATGCCGCCTCCTATAATTGCTATATCGTAAGTCATGTTTAATTTGTTATTCTGGTAATTTCTCTTTTAAAGAATAATATTGCGAGGTTTCTGATTGAATCTCTATTTCTTTTAAATTATTGCCTAATTTTTCCTGTATTGCTTTAGTTAAGGTGATGGGAAAATTAATATTAACTTGTTTTTCTTTGATCAATTTCACTAATTCTTGTAAATCTGCTTTGATAGTTTTTTTTGAGGTTGATTGTATTTTAAAACATTTGTTTTCCTTAATATTTTGAGAAATCATTGACTGTTTTATTCTTTCTTTTAAAAAGCCTATTTCTGAAGTTAATCTTAGATAAATATCTTCTATTTCTTCATATCTTTCTAACAAATTTTCAATATTTTCGGTTTGGGGATCATATTCTAATTGTTTACTTATTTCTGTTAATTTATAATAAACTTGAGCTAAATAAACACAGTCTTTTTTCGCATATTCCAGCTGATTTGTGCTTAGTGGTCTTATACCCCAATCTCCACTTTGTTCTTGTTTATCAACTTTAAAGTCTGTCAAATATTCTGTTAAATATTTTAAATTATATCTTTTTACAGGTAGTAAATAGTAAGGTATTTTTCTGGCAAATTGATAAGTACAAAATATATTTTTAGCTCTTTTTTTATCAAAAAATCTTAAATCATAATTAGCGTTGTGGAAAACTTTTTTAATGTTTTCGTTTACCATAATATAATCAATAAAAAATTCTATTATTTCCGGTTTTTCTAATACATCAATTATATAAGTGCGTGCTGCATAGCAGATCCCTTCGGGATCGCCCCTTGTATCTTGAGGATAGGCTAAAACTTGAATAAGAGATAAGCGAGGATGAGAAGTTTGATAATCGGCTACTTCAGTATCTAACCAAAGAATATCAGTATCTGTTAAATCAAGAATAATCTCTTTTATTTCTTCAACTTCCGTTAAATAAACCATTTATTTTTTATTTTAATTTTCGTCTCTTTTAACACCTAGATTAGTCATTAATTCTCAAATATTAAATCTAAATAATTAGGGTTTTACCTACGTTTAAATTATTGCTGATTATTGGGGTTATTTGTTTCTTCATCTTTAGGTAATTTATCTTTCAATATAAACAAATGATCGTAAACTTGTTGATATACTTTTTTCTCATCATTAGTGATACTATCACTAACTAGATATTCATTTAGTACATTTAAACATTTTTCCAAGCCCGTCAAAGTATTTTTACCTTCATTTTTACTAATCAATAAATAGGTGGCACGAGAATCTCCAGCACGAGAACGAATATAATAGTAGCGACAACGCTTGGCTAATACTGAAAGCGTGTCGGAAGATTGGTTGTCTTGCGCAACGGAAAAATTCATTAAACCAGTAAATAGACAAATCAATATTAGTACAAATAGACTAAAAACAAGTCTATAATGAGATCGCACAGTGCCACTTTGTATTCTTATTCGTTGGGCTTTTAAATTAGGTTTCATAATAATACAAAAAAAGAGATTTTTAGATTAGATTTTTAGATTCAAGATAATAATTTTACTTCAGACTAAATGAAACATAAATTAGGAAAAAATGCTTTTAGAGAAAATAAAGAGCAAATAAAAATAACCATAAATTTTATTTTTTATCTTATGAATAAATATAGCAAACCTTAAAATTTTCCGTCTGATAATCATTCAATATTTGTAAAAAGTAAAGATTCATAATTCTATTCATTAGGGTTTATTGATATTCAAAGATAGCTTTTACAATAAACAAAGAGAATTTAAGAGTAATTGGATTACATGACTAAGTTAGTAGTATTAAATTTAGGCGCAGGAAACTTAAACGATGGATTTCCCCATATTATCGCCCGATTAAGGGCTAACCAAGGCACAATAGAGCAACAATTTGTTGGTAGTTTACCCCCTGCTCCAGAATTAGAGAATCTTAACCACCAATGGCAATCCCTTTACTATGCTTTACATCAACGTTTTGATGTGGCTAAACGCAGACTTAGGCTTTTTGAAGTGGAAACTCAGGAAATGACGAATGTTTCTGTCGTAACTTTTCAAGAGCTTTGTCAAGAAGATGTTATCTACAAATATCAGAAAAAGTTAAAAGAAATTATGGATAATTATATGATTAATATTGATAATAAATAACTCCTAACTCCTAACTCTCTATTCAGTACCAAAAGCGCGATCGCCTGCATCGCCTAAACCGGGTACAATAAAACCATTATCATTGATCTGCTCGTCAATCATGGCACTATAAATATTAAGAGTAGGATAATTGGCACTTAATTTTTGTAAAGCAGGGGGGGCAGATACCACGGAGATAATTCTGGTGAGATCAGGATTTCCACCTCGTTTGATAATTTCTTCCATCGCTAATATAATTGTACCGCCAGTGGCTAACATAGGGTCAAGAATTAAAATATGGGTATCAGCAGTAAATTGTGTTGGTAATTTGTTCAGATAACAGGTTGGATTAAGTGTTTTTTCATCTCTTATCATTCCAAGATGATAAGTGGAAGCTAAGGGTAATATAGTTTGACTACCTTCGGCAAGGGTTAAACCTGCTCTCAATATAGGGATAATAGCTATTTTTGTTTCAGGATTTAGAAAAGTAGCTGGTGCAAGGGCGAGGGGAGTTTCAACTGTCACATCCATTGTCGGCAACCATTCTCTAATTGCTTCATAGGTTAACCAACGTCCCAATTCCACCATAGCGGTTTTAAATAGAGTAGAAGGTGTATTTTTATCTCTTGCAACTCCGAGCCAATGTTTGATTAGAGGATGAGGGGGGACATATATTTTTAATTGGGGCGCCATTCAACTTTATTCTAATAAATTATATAAGAGTTTAATTTCGTGTTTAATTATACCCTAACCTCAGTTCGATCTAAGAATATCTATCAACTAACCTGTAGGTTTCAGGTATCAGGTTTGACGGTAAAGATTTTCTGAACATTTGTTAGTGAGTCAAAGAAGTAATAAAAGCTCGCAGCTCTTATTTCTTTTGTTCTTCAACAGTGGTTATGATAAATTAATAGAAAATAACTAATAACTTCTATAACCTTTATTGAATAGTGTTTATAGTAAGAGAAAAACTAAAAGTTTATAAATTACTATTTAATAATCGCCTATTACCTATTGCCTATTGCCTGTTGCCTACCCTGATCAATAATTTACATACTCAAAGTGATAAAGCCATTTTTTTTAATCACATTATTCTAACTACTGTAGAAAAAAATTTATTTGATTTTTAGCCAAGAAAATATATTGTTAGGGGTTATGGGTAAATTAATATTTTCGATAATAGGTAATGTCTCATCTTGACGATAAATTTTAAGGGGTTTTTCTGCTTGGAATACCATAATTATTTTTTCTTGACTATCAATTAACCATCCTAATTGTGAGCCGTTTTCTAAACAGAATAAAATATTATCAATTACTCTAGTTGGTGTTTGATTCGGTGATAAAATTTCTATAGTCCAATCTGGATAAGAGTTAAATTGATTAGCAATTTCTCCTTGATTGTCTAAGGGTATTCTTGCCCAATAAAAAACCGCAATATCTGGTACTATAGAACGATTAGAAAAACTGCAACGCAATTCGGGTAAAGCGTAAACAATTTTCTCTTTTTCAGATAATTGATTGATTGTTTCACAAATTTTATACTGAATTTGACTATGTTTTCCTTGAGGCATAGGTTTTCTGATTATCTGATTATCAATATATTCATAAGCAGGGGATTCATCAATATAATCTTGTTGCAAAAATTCTTCTAAGGTTAATCCTTTTATTTGAGTAGATGCAATTGTCATAAACTTTACTGAATAATGGTTTCTTTTATTTCTGTAATTACTCTAACTCATCAGAATCGAGATTTTGAAGGTTATATAAGTCTTCTAATTTTTGATTACTCACTTTACGGGAAACTCGCCGATATTTCTTGCTTTCTAGCTTTGGCTCGGTATATTTTTTCCCGTTGGCTTTAAATTTCGTTTTTACTGTGGATTCCTCATCCTTTTTATGGGCAGTAGCTTCTTGAAATGCGATCGCTTCTTCTAAAAATTTAAGATAATATGGATAACGTTCCCAATCTCCTTTAACCGCACAATCAGGCTCATCTTTATGAATGCAGTTATGGAATTTACAAGTATTTTCCGCTAATCTTGCCCTTGCTTCGGGAAAATAGTTAACTAAAGATTCTACACTAAAATCAAAATGAGGTTGATTAAAACCCGGACTATCTGCGATGTATCCCCCAGAAGGTAACTCAAATAACTCTACATGACGGGTGGTATGTCTGCCTTTTTGCAACTTTCCTGACACTTCCCCTACCCTCACCTCAATTTCGGGAATTAACAAAGATGTTAAACTCGATTTACCTACTCCACTAGGACCTGCTAAGATAGTAATTTTGTTCGCTAAAACTTTTTGTAAAGATGGAACTCCTTGAGAGGTCTGCACACTAAAAAAATAAGGCTCATATCCCCACGCACAAAGGCGTTCTTGCCATGCTTTTTGCTTTTCAGGGCAAATTAGATCAACTTTATTTAAACCCAGTAATAGTTTTAATTTTGTGGACTCAGCTTTAACTAAAAAACGGCTTAACTGTACTGGATCTAAAGTGGGTTCTTCTAGGGCAAATACTAACAAAATCTGTTGAGCATTGGCAATGGGAGGACGTTCTAATTCTGTCTCTCTTGGTAAAACAGATGCGATCGCACCTCTTTCAAATTCCGTGGATTTCACCAAGACGCGATCGCCAACAAACACCGATTGACCGATTTTTTTTAACCGTGTGGGGCGTGTACATAAAAGACTTTCGTTACTATCAAGACGAACCTGATAAAAATTAGCCTGAGAAGCGATAACAGTGCCTTGAATTAAATCAGATTCAGTAATATTTGCAGAATTAGAATTAACCATAGAAATTAACTGAGTTCGGAGTTCGGAGTTCGTAGTTAAAAATCATAGTTATTAACAAAAAAGCTGAATAAATTAATTTCATACGAGTTTTTTCTAAGTTTAATTATTTTTTCTGGTGAAATTTGCTCGGTGATAACTCTCAAAGCCTTATTTTTCAAGACCTTTTTCATCGAACTCAGATACATTAGGCACGAACAGATAAAACGAAATATTCTCCCTTGTCTTCAATGGCTTCAATACTATAACCTTCCATGGATAAACTATTAGGAACTTGCTCAATAGGTTCACCACCATCAAGATGAATTTCTAAAACATCACCCTGAGACATTTTTTCTAACTGTAGTTTACTGCGAATAAAATTAATGGGGCAAGGAGTGCCACGTAAATCTAATAACTGAGCCATATAAAAAAGAAAAAGTAAGTTTTAAACAAGAAACACGGTACATTCACTTTTCCCGAACACTTTCCCTAATACCTTAACTAATTGCTAACCAAATAAATAACTACTTTCTCACTCAAATTCCCTAACTTAAGGAAAAGTCGCTATTTATGAAAAATACTTTCAAGGAAACCCTCAAAACCTTTCTTCGAAGTATGTTCACCCTTAATTTGAGCTAATTTTTCCAGCAAGTCTCTTTCCTCACCACTAATTTTAGTAGGAATGTCAACTTTTACCGTTAATAAATGATCCCCACGACTGACAGAATTACCTAATTTTGGTACACCTTTATCCTCTAAAGTCAAAACAGTATTTGGTTGTAAACCAGCAGGAATTTGCACCTCAAAATCGCCATCAATAGTAGGCACTTTTATCTTACAACCCAAAATTGCTTGTAAATAACTAATACTAATCTCAGATAAGATGTTAATACCCTCACGACGGAAATGAGAGTCAGATTCCACCGTCAAATAAACATATAAATCTCCCGCAGGACCTCCACGAGTGCCGGCATCCCCTTCAGAACTCACTCGCAAACGAGTACCATTATCAACCCCCGCCGGAATAGTAATTTTTAATTTTTTGTTAACCTGTTTTCTTCCTTGACCACCACAGGAATCGCATTTCTCCTCAATGATTTGTCCTTCACCATTACAAGTAGGACAAGTTGACACTTGAGCAAAACTACCAAAGGGAGTACGAGTAGCCCTACGTACTTGACCAGTGCCGCCACAAGTTCCACAGGTTTTTGCACTACTACCCTTTTTCGCCCCAGAACCATTGCAACTACTACAGGTTTCTAAATGGGGAATTTTGATCTCTTTTTCACCACCGAAAACCGCTTCTCTAAATTTCAAGCGTAAGTCAAGCCGTAAGTCATCTCCTCTTGTCGGTCCGCGCCTACGGGTTTGGGTACTTGTACCCCCGCCAAAACCACCACCAAAAAAAGTTTCAAAAATATCGGCAAAACCGCCCATATCAGTGGGATCAAAACCTACGCCGCCACTTCCGGCACCACCAACTCCTGCCTCTCCGAAGCGATCGTATCGAGCCTTAGTTTCAGGATCTGATAATACCTCATAG
The DNA here is from genome assembly GCF_000317675.1 of Cyanobacterium aponinum PCC 10605. NCBI lineage: Bacteria > Bacillati > Cyanobacteriota > Cyanophyceae > Chroococcales > Geminocystaceae > Cyanobacterium > Cyanobacterium aponinum. Next base: position 2,664,516 of record NC_019776.1, on the reverse strand, counting down.
GCACGGCTAATTTCTTTAAAACGTTCTTCTGCCCCCGGATCTTGGTTAACATCTGGATGATATTTGCGCGCCATTTTGCGATAGGCGGATTTGATTTCATCTTTACTTGCATTCCGAGAAACACCTAGTATTTCGTAATAGTCACCTGCCATATTTCTTGATAATAATTTCCTTACTAATCTGCTCTATACACTATGGTTTAACATTCTATTCTATTAGGTTAACATTTTTTTACGAATCTTTAACTTTAAAAGACTTTAAGGAAATCGAGCGATTACTTTACCAACTATCAAACTCTGACTAATTAAGCCAAAGTGTCTGCTATCAGTACTAAAATGTTGATTATCACCAATAATAAAGTATTTATCCCCAATAATTTGATTTATTCTTTTAACTATTTTGAGTTGAGATTGTAAAGGATGCTCAACTATAACAATATCATTAACTTGAGGAGAAATATTACGGTAATAGTAAGGATCAATAATAATTTCCTCTTCGGGAGAAAGTAAAGGAAGCATAGATAGACCTGTCACCCTAAATCTACGCCTCCTCCTAGTCACTAGCAGTAAGAAATCAATAAAACTGCAATGAGGTATTTCTGACTGCATTATTTTTTTTATCCACAATCAAGATAAAATCATTAACTAGCTTTGTAGAAAGTCACATCACGCTCTTTAGAAGCCCAGAACATATTATGGATTTTTTCCACTGCCGCCATTAATTCTTCAGCGTGTTGGAGACTAACTTCTACTTTACAAGCAGAACATAATTTAGCTGCTTTCCAGAAAGTATCGTGTAAGTCAGGATATTTTTCTAAATGCACAGGTTTAAAGTAATCAGTCCACAAAATTAATAAATCTTCTTTGGTTTTCTGTGCCTGTTCCTCTTTAATAGCGATATAGCGAGAAAGAGTATTGTTATATGCTACAACCTCTGCAGGACTAGCACCAGGTGCAGGTGCATCTAAGGCAAGAATTTTTTTGGTCATGGAAAGTACAGCTTCGGCGGTGATTCTAGCGGAAGCGGGATCATAAACTCCACAAGGACCATCACAATGAGCAGAGACGGTTTGTGCAGGAAACCAATTCTTGATTTGTTGAGCAATAGCTTGAGATAACTTCATCATAAATTGCGAACTTGATCTTATTTCTTCACTTTCTCACTTTACTATATATGAGTATATTTTGCTAGGGGAGGGGATCAACACCTCTTCGTTAATAACTATTTTCTGAGCTTTGGGTATTGGGGCATTGGGATATAAGAAACAATGGGAGATAGGGAAAGAAGAGAGTGAGATTAATTTTTGCAAAAAAAAGTCTAAAATTATTATGAATTTACCATTACGATAAAAATATGTCTGTCCCCACTCAAAACACGGAATCAACTCCAAATAACGTTGTAACAAAATCACAAAAATCTCCTGCTAAACCTTTCAAATTATGGCAGGATATTCAGAGTCATCAAGAGGTAAGAATTGAGATTGTACCTATGATTGACGTTATTTTTTGTATTTTGACATTTTTCATTTTGGCGGCGGTGGGTTTTTCTCGTCAACAAGCGATTAGTCTGAATCTGCCTAAAGCGGTTACAGGTACTCCTCAAATGCGAGAAATTTTAGTGGTGAGTTTAGATAATCAAGGTCAGCTTTATTTGGAAAAACAACCTGTTAGTCAGGTACAGTTGTACAGTGCTATTAAAAATTATCATAGTCTTAACCCCACGGGTTTAATGGTTCTTCATGCCTCCCAAGATGTCCGTTATAGTGAAGTAATTGAAGTGCTAGATATGTTAAAAGAAGTAGGAGGCGATCGCGTTGCTCTAGCTACCCTAGCCGGTAAGTCTAATGCCCCAACTCAAACCGTTGATCCTTATTCTGGTTTTAATCCTTACTATCCCAGTCCTAACCCTAGCAATCCCACAGCCCCCCCAATGCCTTCTCAACCTCCTTCTCCTTCCGCACCTCCCTCTCCCGAAGGTTTTAACAACTAACCCTAATCCCCTAATACCCCAACACCTGCAACCGTCAAACCTGACACCTCTTTCTTAACTCCGAACCCCTATCCTCTACATCCAAAACCTTTAACTTTTACCCCGAACGGCTATAAAATGTAATAATATTAACTGTTCATTCACACTGCATCCATGAGTCAAAAATTCAATTCCCGTGTTTATGTCACCCTCAGACCATCTGTATTAGATACTGCTGGTACGGCAGTGGAGTCTGGATTACATCAATTAGGTTATCAGGGGGTAGAAAATGTGCGTATTGGGAAATATATAGAATTGAGTATTACTGCCGCCAATAAAGAAGAAGCGGATCAACAATTACACGCTATGTGTGACCAACTCTTAGCTAATCCAGTTATTGAAAACTATTGTTTCGAGTTAATCCCCGTCGAAGAATAAAATCAAGAGGAAAAAGATAAATGAAATTTGGTGTAATAGTGTTCCCCGGTTCCAACTGCGATCGCGATGTTGCCATGGTAACAGAAGGAATTTTAAATCAACCTACCCGTATGGTATGGCATCAAGAAACAGATATTGATGATTTAGATGTAGTCATAATTCCGGGAGGATTTAGTTACGGAGATTATCTTCGTTGTGGTGCGGTAGCCCGTTTTTCTCCAGTGATGAAAAGTGTAATTCAACACGCAGAAGCAGGAAAATATGTCTTAGGAATTTGCAACGGTTTCCAAGTTTTAACCGAATCAGGCTTATTACCCGGGGCGTTAATCCGTAACCGAGATTTACACTTTATTTGTGATCAAGTTCCCGTAAGAGTAGAACATAATAACTCTGTGTGGACAAAAAATTATCAATCATCTCAAGTAGTTTGTTTTCCCATTGCCCACGGGGAAGGGAACTATTATGCTGATGATGATACCCTCAAAGAATTGGAAGATAACGGACAAATATTATTTCGCTATGCCAGTGAAAAAGGAGAAATAAACTCCGAATCTAATCCTAACGGATCATGTAAAAATATTGCAGGAATTACTAACAAAAAAGGTAACGTTTTAGGTATGATGCCCCATCCTGAAAGAGCAAGTGATTCCGCCTTAGGCTTTGTGGATGGTAAAGACTTATTTACAAGTTTATTAGGTTAATTAAACGGGAATAAGGAATAGGAAATCATACGAATAAATTAAACATCGGCAAGTTATTAAAATTTGTTTATTTTTGTTAAAAACTTAAATCTAAATGAAGAATGCAACCCATTGAAAATTTAATAGATCAAATTCAAAAAGAAGCTCAAAGAGAAGAATTTCCCATAGATATTCCTGTATATAAAAATTGTGAAAAAGATCCCACTAAGCCAATTTTATACTATGGCAATTTAAAGAGTAATATTTGTTTTTTCGGTAGAGACTTAGGTAGGGATGAAGTCAAAGCAGGACAACCTTTGATTGGAGCGGCGGGGCAATTGGTGAGACAGGGTTTTTATAAGGCTATTTACCAAGAAGAATTAATAAACGAAGAAAAATTAGCATCTATAAAAGAACGTTTAATCTTGACCAATACAGTCCCCTATAAACCTCCAGAAAACAAAGCCTATGCGATGAAAGTAAAAAAAAGATTTAGACCTTTTATTGAGCAGTTATTAGTTATTTATTGGCAAGGAACACAAATAATTACTTTAGGTACAGAAGCATTCAAGTGGTTTGAATATTATAGTAATAAAGACAAATTTAATGCCTTTTGGTCAAAAGGTGATTCTCGTTATGAAAGTAGCTTAAATGTTACCATTTCTACCATGGGAGATAAGGGAAAAACCTATCAGAAAAATGTTACTATTTATCCTCTACCTCATCCTTCCCCATTAAATCAAAAATACTATAATCGTTTTCCTTCAATGTTAGAAAATACATTGTCCCGATTAGCGTTTTAAGAAAATGAATAATAGTTAAAATGCTTAAAATAATTAGTTTTCCCCTAGGGATAATTTTTGGCTTAATAATATTGGGTGGTTGTCATAATTCTCCACCTAAATTGCCACCTTTAGCTCAAGAGGAAAGCATTCAAGTTTATTTTAATCACAATCAAGCTAAAGGGAAAGAATACGAAGAACCCTATCGTAAAATTAAAAGATTTGGCGATGATTTAGAAACAGTTTTAATTGAGCAAATTAACAGTGCAAATCAAACTATTGATATAGCAATTCAAGAATTAAATTTAGCACGATTAGCAAGGGCGATTGTAGAGAAAAAAAAGCAGGGTGTAAAAATAAGAATTGTCACGGAAAATAATTATAATAAACCTTTAAATCAGTTGCCTAATAATCATGGTTTAGCAATTTTGAAAAGAGCTAATATACCTATCATTGACGATACGGAAGATGGGAGTAAGGGTAGCGGTTTAATGCACCATAAATTTGTTATTATTGATCAGAAAAAAGTTGTAACCGGATCAGCAAATTTTACTCTTAGTGGTATTCATGGAGATTTTGATAATCAAGAAACAAGGGGAAATACAAATCATTTAATTGTATTTAATAGTCAAGAAATGGCTAAAATTTTTACTCAAGAATTTAACTACTTATGGGGTGATGGAGTCGGAAAAAAGAAAGATAGCTTATTTGGTTTAAATAAACCAGAAAGACGCACAAAAATAGTAAATATCGGTAGTAGTTCTATTGTGGTAAAATTTTCTCCTAATAGTCGATCAACTCTTTGGGAAAATAGTAGTAATGGTATTATTGCTAGGGAATTGGCAAAGGCGAATAGCTCCATCGATTTAGCGTTATTTGTTTTCAGTGATCAAGAAATAGCAAATACCCTTGAAAAAGAATCATTATCGGGGGTTAAAATAAGGGTTTTAATCGATCCTAATTTTGCTTATCAATATTATAGTGAAGGGCTTGATTTATTAGGTGTTGCAATACCAAGAAAATGTGTTTATGAGAATGATAATAATCCTTGGCAACAACCCCTAAAGACTGTTGGCATTCCAGCTCTACCATTAGGAGATAAATTACACCATAAATTTGCTATAATCGACCGTTACATAGTTATTACAGGTTCTCATAATTGGTCTAATTCTGCCAATCATATTAATGATGAAACTTTATTAGTTATTTATAATCCTCTAATCGCTCAACATTTTCAAAGAGAATTTGATTATCTTTATCACGATGCAATATTAGGAGTTTCTTCGGAGTTAAAAAAGGAAATTGATCAAGAAAATTCAAAATGTGGGCTATCGAATTAATAAGCAACCAATAAATCAAAAATCTATGTTTTTGTTAATTATTTTCTCTGAATTGGTTAATTATGACTCCTGACTCCTACTATTCTCATTCAAATGTTCCGTAGGTGCAAGATCTGATTTTTCGTTATAAGATGATGATTGATTCAAAAAGCGAGAAGATAAACCAAATGGGGTAGGGGAATATGTGGAATAGAATTCGTGACTTTATCAGGGTATTTTTTGCAAAATCGAGAAAAATTGAAGACGAACCTATAAATAAAGTTAGTTTGATTGTAATTATTATCATCGATTTATTTATACTAGGTAACGTTTTCTATGGTTTAGATGATATTAGTCGCTGGCCTTTATCTCCTACTCAGGCTTATCCTTGTTATCAATCTTGGCAAAATTATCAAGAAGACTCTTCTTCCCCAGACAACTATCAATTCATTCGGGATTTTATTGGTGAAAATCAAAACTCATTATCTTTTAACTCTGTAGAAGAAAATCATCTGGGAAAAATGTCCCCCCTATGTTTACAGTATGAAAGTTTAACTCAGGCTTTAAATAGTAACACCAATCAGAATATTGTCAGAAGAATTGATGAAAAAAATACTCAAATTAGACTATTAGAAGATAAAAATAAACAAATTCGTCAACAATACGATTCTACGTTGCTCGAAGAAATTGCAGGGCAACCGAGAGAATTATCTATCAATGAAATTGAGGCAAAAACAGCCAAAGAAGAATTAACTAATAATCAAAGTAATATTAATTTATTAACTGGAGAAATTAAAACACTTAAGGGGGAGTTATTAAATAAAAATGAGTCTGTTGCTTTGCTAAATTTTGTTAATTCTCAGGATAAATTTAGTCAAATTAAGAGTAGTTGGGAAAGAGCTAATTTTTGGTATCCAACAATTCAATTATTGTGGCAAATGGTATTTTTAGTACCTTTAATTATTATTAGTTCGCTAGTGCATAAATGGTCAGATAACAAGGGTTACGGTTTAGTATCCCTAATGAGTTGGCATTTGTTGGTTATCTTTTTTATTCCCTTACTGATTAAATTATTTGAGTTTTTACAGATTGGATTTATTTTTGAGTCGTTATTCAATATTGTTACAATTCTTTTCGGGGGTTTACTATTTTTAGTCTCTTATTTATATATATTTATTATTCCCTTAGTGGGCTTTTTATTAATTAATTTTTTTCAAAAGTTTGTTTTTAATCCTTATACTCAAGCTAGTAAAAGAGTGGAAAAATCAAGGTGTTTGAGATGTGGTAAAAAAATTAATCATGACACTGCCTATTGTCCTCATTGTGGTTTTTATCAATATCAAGAATGTAGTAATTGTCATAATTTAACTTATAAATATTTATCTTATTGCTATCATTGTGGTACTAAGCAAAATAACTAAACTTAACAGTAAAAAACAGTAATTTCTATTAATTTTATTCGAGAGAAAAATCATGATTTCGTCGTTGAAAATAACGATTTTAGTGGAAAATACCGCAGGGGGGCGAGGTTTATTGGGTGAACATGGTCTTTCTTTTCTGATAGAGGCGGATAACTCTCGAATTCTTTTTGATACTGGTCAAGGGATGACTTTAATTCACAATGGAGATATATTAGGAGTTTCTCTGAATAATTTAGATGCGATCGCACTTAGTCATGGACATTATGATCATAGCGGAGGGTTAGTTCATTTATTACCTTTGTGCAAAAATACTGACTTATATCTTCATCCTAATGCCTTGATGCCCAAATATAGCCCTAGAGGTGATATTGGCTTCAGCCTAGACGAAGAAACTTTGAGCAGAAGTTTTCAGTGTGTGATTAAAACAGAAAAACCTACCGAAATTGCAAAAGATATTTACATCACAGGTAGTATCCCCCGAAATCATCCCCTAGAAGAAACAGGAGGCTTATTTTGGCACGATCAAAATCATCATGAGGTTGACCCCATTCTCGATGATCAAGCCCTTTATTTAGACACATACAAGGGTTTATTTGTGATTTTAGGGTGCGCTCATGCAGGAGTTATCAACACTTTAGATTATATTAGTCAAATTACTAATAAGAAAGAGATTTATGGTGTGATAGGAGGAATGCACCTCTTACGAGCAAGTCAAGAAAGATTAATGACAACGGTAGAAACCCTCAAAAAATATAATATACAATTATTAGGAGCAAATCACTGTACAGGTATAGATGCGATTTCGTTTTTGTGGCATGAATTAAAATCCATTGATTGTAGAGATTGTCGAGTCGGGACTATTTTGGAGATTGAATCTATGGGGAAATAGTTTAATTTCCTTTCTCTAGCCACTCATCAAAGTTTCTTTCCAAAGCATATTGAAAACTTTTAGAAACTAAATAAATCTGCGGTTTTATCTTTTCTTTTTCTGGAAAAATTACCTCTGCATAAATTTGAGTATCATCAAAGTTAGACTTACCTAATATCATCTGATAGCGATCGCTGTTTTTTAGGGTTATAGTGATAGTGGGAGAGTTGTTGTTAATGCCATATTCTTTTCTTTGCTCATCTGTTGCTAATAATTCTATTTTTTTGTTGGCACTGGGAAAAAGATTCAGTAAAAATGCGATCGCAGCATCACTCGCCTTGGTGTTTTCTGGTTGTTTCATCATCCAAGATAGTGGCTCATTACCAGTTTTTTCAAAAGCTATAAACTGATCATCTATTTGAATCTCTAAGGCTTGTATTTCCTCAGTCTTAAAAGGAAAAATAGACGGAATATTATCCTCTTGTTTACCGACGGGAGAAATATTAAAACCGTCTTTCCTAATTTCGGTTAAAAACACCAATCCCATTAAACTAAATGCAGTGATAAATAAAATTATTGTATTGCGGTTTAAGTTCATCTCCCTTTCTTTTTGCCAGAGCCTGATGTTTGTAGCTTTTTAAAATGGGTTATTTTAACCAAAGATTTGTAAAACAAAATAGAGGTTAGGTAAACAATCATGGTAAATATTAACATAGTTAGTAAATCAGTTTTTTATTTCATCATTGAAAATAAATCCCGTGCAAGTTTTTAAGGAAATTATCGCCCGTTGGTGGTCAGAATTTACATTACAAACTAAATTAATGGCGATCGCTACTTTAGTAGTATCTTTGTTTATGAGTAGTATAACTTTTTGGGCAGTCAACTCCATTCAACAAGATGCTCAAATGAATGACACTCGTTTTGGCAGAGATTTAGGATTGCTTTTAGCCAGTAATGTCGCCCCCTTATTAGCGGAAGAAGACTTAACCCAAGTCGCCAGATTTTCAGGGAGATTTTTTCACAGCACTTCCAGCGTTCGTTATATCATCTACAGTAATAAAGAAGGGGAAATAATTTTCGGCATACCTTTTTCTCAACAAGAAGTAAAAAACTCATTTACCCTCCAACGCAAACTACAATTACCAGAAGAATATAACCCAGAAGTAAATATCCCCGTTGTTAGACAACATCTCACCCCTGATGGAAAAGTGACTGATGTTTTCGTACCCATTTCCAGCAACAATGAATATTTAGGGGTTTTGGCCATTGGAATTAATCCGAATCCCACCGTTGTAGCGTCTTCCAACTTAACCAGAGATGTTACTATTGCAGTATTTATCTCCATTTGGGCAATGGTAATTTTAGGAGGAGTATTCAATGCCCTAACCATCACCCAACCCATAAAAGAATTACTTATGGGGGTGAAAAACATCGCCGCAGGAAACTTTAAACAGAGAATTGACTTACCCCTCGGAGGAGAATTAGGGGAATTAATCCTTAGCTTTAACGATATGGCGGAGAGACTAGAAAAATATGAAGAACAAAACATCGAAGAATTAACCGCCGAAAAGGCTAAATTAGAAACTCTTGTGGCAACTATTGCCGATGGTGCAATTTTACTCGACTCACAGTTAAAACTTGTATTAGTCAATCCTACCGCTAGAAAAATGTTTGGTTGGGAAGAAACCCACATTCTGGGAGAAAATCTTTTAGAATATCTCCCCCAAGAAGTTACTCAACAACTGCAACAACCCCTAGAAAACATTTCCCATGGAGAGCATCCCGAAGAAGAAAACAATAACAATAGTATCCTGCCCACTAGGGGAGAATTTACGGTTACGATTACCAAACCTCAACATCACACTTTTCGCATTCTCTTAACTCAAGTATTAGACCAAAATAGGGAAAATATTAAGGGTATAGTCATGACAGTACAAGACATTACCAGAGAAGTGGAATTAAATGAAGCAAAAAGCCAATTTATTAGTAATGTATCCCACGAATTGAGAACTCCCTTATTCAATATCAAATCTTTCATTGAAACTCTTTTTGAATACGGAGATGATTTAACAGAAAGCGAAAAACTGGAATTTTTACAAACTGCCAATCACGAAACAGACAGACTAACACGCTTAGTTAATGATGTTTTAGACCTATCACGCCTTGAATCTTCCCGTAGCTATCAATTCAATTCTCTTGATTTAGCTCAACCCATAGAACAAACCTTAAGAACATATCAACTCAATGCCAAAGATAAAAATATTGAACTTGTTCAAGAAGTAGAGCCTGATTTACCATCTATTTGGGGACATTACGATCTTTTATTACAAGTATTTACCAATTTGGTGGGCAATGCCCTTAAGTTTACCCCAGAAGGTGGAAAAGTCACAGTGAGGGCTTACGGAGTTAAAGGAGACCCAGAAAATAGTAATGATATAACTCATGTTAGGGTTGAAGTCGCAGATACAGGCATTGGTATTGCACCTGAAGATCAAGAGGCAATATTCGATCGCTTCTTTCGAGTAGAAAACAGGGTTCACACTTTAGAAGGGACAGGTTTAGGCTTATCCATCGTCAAAAATATCACGGAAAAACATAATAGTCGTATTCATCTAATCAGTGAAGTGGGAGTGGGTACAACTTTTTGGTTTGATTTATTGATTTATCAACCAGAAACAAAATTGAATAATCACCAAGAAGAATTAAAAACTCTTACTAACTAACCTGAGTCTGCGATAATTATCGATGAGTGATGGCAAAAAGGGCAATGGGCAAAGGTAAATAGTGAATAGTGAATAGTGAATAGTGAATAGTGAATAATTAATAATTAATAACTCCAAACACTCATTACTCATTACTCGTTACTTATTACTTTCTCCAACACCTGCAACCTGAAACCTGAAACCTGACACCTTATCCCCCTATCCCCAACACCTGACACCTACCCTTAACCGAACTGAGGTGAATTAATGAAAAACTTATTAAAAGGGTATATTATCTAAATTTTTACCATCTATTTCCCCATCATCAAAACTATAATCATCAACATCTTCATTGGATTGATAACTATTTAAACTAACGACATTATCGGGATTATGAGGAGGATTACTACCCGAAAGAGGATAAATATGAGAAAGAGTCAACTCGGCAACTTTTTCTTTATAATTTTGTCTCTCTACTAAATCCATTTTCAAACGCCCCGTCACTACGACTTCATTACCTTCTATGTAATTTTTTTCTATATCCAAAGCTAAATTACCCCACGCTACCACTTTTAAGGTATTAGGAGGACTATTGGGCGATATATTTTCAAATTCTACCATCATCTCTGCGATCGCCAACTGATTGTCCTGAGTATATCGTAATTGAGGACTACGAACAATTTTCCCCATTAAAACACAACTATTCATAAATATATCTTTTATTTTTGCTAGTTAACTATCTTTATTTTGCCACAATCTTTCAACAATAGTAGTTTAAAAATACTAATATTAACCTGCCTTCGCTGTAAAAATATTATTCTCTAGTAAATTTCGGGCTTTAAATTTTAAGTTAATTTGTGTTAACTGTACTATACTATGTTGGTTATTATATATTCAGTCAATCTTTAAACCTTATTGATTTAATTCTTATTTAGCAAATGTCTATAACTCTAGTTACCGGTGCGGCAAATTCTGGGAAAAGTGAATGGGCGGAATATTTAGCTTCTCAATGTCAAAAGCCTGTGATTTATATTGCGACAGGACTTAAAAATGATCATGATATAGAATGGCAAAAAAAAATTGAGCAACATCAAATCAGAAGACCAGAAAACTGGCAAACATTAGAAATTCCATATAATTTAGTAGATGCGATCGCACTTAATTTTTCTGATAACTGTATTTTAGTTGACTCTTTAGGAACATGGGTTGCTAATTATTTAGATAAAAACAATGATGATTGGCAGAAAGAAATCAATCATCTTTTGGAAACTTGCCGAGAATATAAGGGGGAAATAATCTTTGTGGGAGAGGAAACGGGGTGGGGAGTTGTACCTGCTTATGAGTTAGGGCGATTGTTTCGCTCTCGTTTGGGTAATTTGATTCGTTTGGTGGGGGGAATCGCTAATTCAGTTTACTTGATGGTGGGCGGTTATGCAGTAGATGTGGCTAAATTGGGAATTAATCTTACCTCAGTTCAAGATAAAATTATCGGTAGCCAACAAGATAAAAAATTTCCTAGTTGATTTTTTCAGGGTATAAACTGAAAATTCCCTCTTTTGATGCTTGACAAATTCCCCTTTCTGTGATAAGCCCCGTAATTAATCGAGCAGGTGTGACATCAAAACCGTAGTTAGCCGCCGGGCTGTTTTCAGGAGCAATCAAAACTTCTTTTATTTTCCCCTCATGTAAACCTTTGATATATTTTACTTCTGTTGCGTCTCTTTGCTCAATGGGAATCTGTTTCACTCCGTCACTGATATTCCAGTCAAAGGCAGAATAAGTCAAAGCCACATAGAAAGGCACATTATTATCTTTGGCGGCAACGGCTTTTAAATATGTACCAATTTTATTGGCGACATCTCCGGTGTAAGTGGTGCGATCGCTTCCTACGATTACAATATCAACCAATCCGTGTTGCATGAGATGTCCCCCGGCATTATCAGGGATAATAGTATGATTTATGCCCTGTTGTCCTAACTCCCAAGCGGTAAGGGTTGAGCCTTGATTACGGGGGCGAGTTTCATCCACCCACACATGAACTTTTATACCCCTGCGATGGGCTTCATAAATAGGAGAAGTGGCAGTGCCATTATCCACACAACCCAACCAACCCGCATTACAGTGGGTGAGAATATTAACGGTTTCTCCCTGTTTGCGTTGACTAATTTCCTCAATCAACCTAACCCCATGTTTACCGATATTTTGGCAGAAGTCCACATCTTCATCAGCGACAGTGTTAGCAATTTGCAAAGTTTTGGTAATAATTGCTTCAATATCATCTTTTAAAGGAATAATTGCCTCTAATTGACGATTTACTGCCCAAGATAAATTCACTGCCGTAGGGCGAGTTGCTTTTAATTTTTCACTAGCATTAATCAAAAAAGACTGAATATCACTAATATTGTTTCTTTTGGCTTCTAAACTAGCAATATACATCCCATAAGCACCAGAAGCACCGATTACTCCTGCTCCTCTAACGTGCATAGATGCGATCGCATCACAAACATCCTCTAAGGTGACTAAATCTTCAATGACAAACTGATGAGGTAAAAAACGTTGATCAATAACTTGAACAATCTCAGGGTTATCTGACTTGAGCCAAATCGTGCGATAAGGCTTACCATTTACATCCATGTAGCGATATTGGTTGAGTAATGAGTAACGAGTAATGAGTGGGAAGTAGTGCAGGTGTGGGAAGCGTGGGAAGATGGGGAAGAAAACCTAACACCTGCCACCTGCCACCTGAAACCTTTTAATTCTTAATTCTTAATTTTTCTTTACTTAGCCCCCAGCAACAGCAGGTACAATACTTACCTCATCACCATCAGATAAAGGAGTAGCAGTATTGTCAAGAAAACGAATATCCTCGCTATTAACGTAGAAATTGAGGAAGCGACGGGGCACTCCTGCCTCATCACAAAGACGAGCTTTAATACCGGGGCAATTTGCCTCTAAAGCGTCAATTAATTCTTGAATGTTGGAAGCAGAACACTCGATGGTTGCTTGATCTTTAGTAAATTTTTGTAAAGGAGTGGGAATTAATACTTTTACGGACATATTTTCTTGAACTTAAATTTATTTATGTATTTTTTTAGTAGTGAAATATCTTAAAATAATAGCTCTTTTACTTTAAGTATGTAAATTTTAAGTTAGGGTAGGGAACAGGAAGCCCCCCCTATTTCCCCCCTTGAAAGGGGGGAGAGGAACAGGGAACAGAGAATTATTTATTTTTAACTCCGAACCCCGAACTCTTATACTAATACTTGTTGCCATTCTAAACGATCGAGGGTGCGAGAACGCTCCAAAGCTCTTTCAAAACTGTCTAATTTAGGCTCAATGATTAAAGGTTCGCTGATGTATCCTTGTACAGCTTCTTGAGTTTTCAAGCCATTACCAGTGATATAAACAACGGTGCTTTCTTCAGGATCAATTTTTCCCGCTTCTACCAATTTTTTCAATACGGCAACGGTTGTACCCCCTGCAGTTTCAGTAAAGATACCTTCAGTTTCTGCTAAGAGTTTGATCCCTTCAATAATTTCTGCATCGGTGACAGATTCGATATTACCGTTAGTTTTACGAGCAATATCTAACGCATACATACCGTCAGCAGGATTACCAATGGCGATCGACTTAGCAATGGTATTGGGTTTAACAGGGGTGACAAAATCTCTGCCTTCTCTGAATGCTTGAGCAATAGGAGAACATCCTTCCGCCTGAGCACCACTGAAACGCACTGCTTTATCATCCACTAAACCGACTTTGACGAATTCTTGGAAACCTTTATAAATCTTGGTGAAAAGAGAACCAGAAGCTAAAGGTGCAACGATGTGATCAGGTAATTTCCAGCCTAATTGTTCTGCTACCTCAAAACCGAGGGTTTTTGAACCTTCAGAGTAGTAAGGACGTAAGTTAATGTTAACAAATCCCCAACCATAGGTGTTACCAACTTCACAACAGAGGCGATTAACTTGATCATAGTTACCTTTAACAGCCATGACAGTGGGGTTATAGATTAATGTACCTAAAACCTTTCCTGCTTCTAAATCAGAAGGAATGAAGACACAACAGTCTAAACCAGCATGAGCAGCGATCGCAGCCGTAGAATTGGCTAAATTACCAGTACTAGCACAGGAAACGGTGGTAAAACCTAACTCTCTAGCACGGGTTAGAGCCACGGAAACGACTCTATCCTTAAAGCTGAGGGTAGGCATATTAACAGCATCATTTTTAATATAAAGATTTTTCAGACCTAAACGACGAGCCAAGCGGGTGGATTTGACCAAAGGAGTCATACCTGTACCCACATCAATAGGATTCTCACTTTCTACGGGTAAAAATGCTTTGTAACGCCAAATGGAATTAGGTCCGGCGGCGATGGATTCACGACTTACTTGAGCTTTGATGGCATCATAGTCGTAGGCTACTTCTAGGGGTGCAAAGGTTTCCTCACAAATATGAATCGCTTTGAGAGGGTATTCTGCACTTCCTTCTTTAGATACTAATTTGGTGAAAGTGGGTTTTAATTTATTGTCTGTGGTACGTGCGATCGCTTGTGTCATTTTTTACTCTCCTGTGCTTTACGAGTGATAAATCTGAAAATTGATCTTTAAAATGATTGCTTTTTCAAAAGTATAACAGCAATAAAATTTGTTGGCAAATATATCCGACTAAAATAGTCGGGATTAAAGTAAAAAGGGCAAGGGGCAAAGGACAAAGGTAAATAGTAAATAACCTCAGTTCGGTTTAATAATATTGGGTGAGGGTAGGTTTCAGGTGTCAGGTTGCAGGTTGCAGGTGTTAGGGGTTTTTAGCAAGGGGCTTAAGCCCCTTGTTTAAGTCAGTTCGGGTTAAGGCAATTTTATCGTTATTTCTAAGAAGAAGCTATAAGGTTTTCTGACTACGAGTTGAGATGCTTTCAGCTTATCCAAAACTCAGGTTAAATAGAGAATAATAACTCCGAACTCGAAATGTTGAGATATTTAACTAAATTGTCAACTAATAATAAATTTTGGGCATACTGAAATTAGGAGTATTAAGTGTGAATATTCTTGTTTTTCCACTAAATGGCTTTTTTTTGACTAATTTTCCTTGTTGTCTCACATTGAGAATATTTGCCAAATTATTATGTAAAAGCACTTTGGTGATGAGGTCGTGAATCGAAACAAAAATTAATTTCTGGATTCATCAAATAAGGAGGTATGTACCATGATGTATAGTTTTCGCAGAGTTACTCATGCGGTTTGGAGTTATCTTAATCAATCTATTACTCCCACAGAAGAAGAATATTCCGTTTGGAAGCCGAGTAGATTTTGGTATATTTACAAGATTAGAATTTTAGAGAAGTGTTGGTTACAGAAGTCTTTTATACCTGCCCATGAGATTCGTGGACAAGACGAGTACAGAGCGGGAAATTAATTGCTAACATTATGCACTTACCTTGTCATGTCAAATTGGGGTAGGTTTCAGGTAGTAGGTTTCAGGTAGCAGGTTTTCTCTTTCTAGCACTTAGTTATAAAGGTGAAGTACTCACATTCGTCGATTTTTTTTATTGTTGTCTGTTACCTGATTTCTGCTATGAGTCTATATAAAAAGAAGAAAATCAATAAACATACATTTTTTGTAAATTATTGTTACTTTTTCCTCTTTCCTTGTTTTCGACATCTTTGTAAATTACTAAATGGTACACCAAAAGAGGTTTTTACTGGTGACACCTAAAGAGTCAAGAAGCGATCGCATCTTTTGTGAACATTCCCACCAATAATCATGATTATCATACATCCAATCGGGATTGTAATAGATATTTTCGTGTAAAACTCCTTCTAAATCGGAAAACTCCTGAGAATCTTGTTCCGACATTATTAATAAACGAAAGGTTTTTCCCTGACATTTTTCCTTTAATTTGCCCATTATATCGATGACTTGTTCTCTATCTGCTCTACCAGTACGAATAAAAAGCACTTCATCACACTTATCAATAGTAGCCCAAAAACGGTGCGATCGCCCCTGATAACGTTTTTTCATTCTCTTGAATACGGGAGTCATATCATTAATGGGGTCATCTGTATTTTCTACTTCATGGGCAAAAGATAATCCTGTCCATTTACTGTGATATATTCGACCATGCTCGTCATTATAGTGGAGATATTCAGGATTCCACATATCTTCAAAACCTGTGTCAATAATGTCCGCCACATCACTTAAATTAGTGGTACGAGTTAAATCGAAAGGATAAGCAGGTCCATCATACTGAATTTTATGTAACAACATTCTGACGGCACAGCGATCGCCCAATGGTAAAATAGCAATGCGTTTTAATTCTGATAGGGGGCATTTATACTGAAAAGGTAAAGCTGACTTCGGAGGTACTTTAATACGACTTTCTAACCCCGTTTCTCCCAACATCATACGGCGAAAAGGAATATCAGGATGAAGCAAATCATCATAAACCCCTTGTTTCATGTCCCGTAAAGCCTCAGAAACCTCTTTCCACATTGGTTGAACATTATATTCATGTTCTGATTCATTAATTAAATAGAGATTATTTTCATCTATTTTTAAAATTCCTAATGAACCATCATAGAATAACACCTCGCTCTTATCAGGAGAAAAGAAAGCCGACAGGGGTAAATATTCTAAAGCATGGGAAGGGGGGATATTGACAATCGTATCAATCGTTTTCTTCTCCCCCAACCAGAGGGAAAAATTCGCTACCCTTCTGGTATTAGCCAAATATATTCCCTTTTCTAATAATTGATTATTCTGTAAGCAATCTTGTAATTCTAAGCGATAAGGATTAATTTGAAAATCAACTTTACTATTGTTTGTGAATAAGAGGCTATTATTTTTTTCTCTCCAAGCTATTTTAAAACCCTTTTGGTCATCAAATAAGCAAACATCTATCGGCTTAAGAGATAGTTTTTTTTTTCCTGCTTCCTCTTTATTAAGATCAAAAATAGGTACATTAATCGCCGAAAACATTACCCGATGCCCCTCACTATTGGGGTGAGCTACATCAAAAGATAAACCTTCTGCAAAACGCCCGTTACCATCATTCAATTCCGTTAACCAATCCAATACAGGTACATCCCAACTTAACATACGGCTATGGGTATCGTATAAAAACCAATTATGTTCAGCACTATATTCACCGTGAGGATAAACTGAGCCTAACATAGGAATTGCACCTATTTCCTTTGTCATCTGGATTAACCTCTGCAATCCACTTTCAAACCTTTGTTGCAATGCTTTTCTTTCGTGGGGTTGACAATAGGCAAAACCTTCATTGCCGAGAGAAAGGGCAATAATCACAATATCAGGTTTTTGGGGAATAACTACCGACTCAAATCTTTTAATGGTAGTAGAAACACTCGCTCCCAATTCGGAGACATTAATTAATTGATGACCATATTTATCTGCTAAAGTCTCTTTTAATAATTCTGCCCATCCTTTCAAGAGCCAAGCACTACAGCCCATAGCAACAGAACTACCGATAACTAAAATTCTTAAACCATTTTTATCCTTGAGGGGAGGATTTTGAATCAAAGGCTTTTCCCAATAGCCATAGGGATAGGGTTGTAGGTGTCCAAACCAACCATCTTCCACAATTAAAGTGGCTTCTTTTGCTTCTTTTTCAAGGGGTATCCAACGATTATCATTACCTAAAGATTCCCAAATCACTTCTCCTTCGGCAGAGAATTTGAGATATTTATATTCTATTTTTGAGTCAGTATAGGGAATGTCAACATCTGCCCACCATAAAGGATAGCGATCGCTCTTTGTTTGTAATGGGATACAATTAGAAATGCTCCAAGATCCTAATTCAGCCGTTGAACCAAGAAGGGCAATTGATTCTCCCATATTAGTATGGGCACTTACCTGAAAACGATACATAAAATCCCCAGCCTCTGACGAGTAAAATCTAGTTTATGCCCTAATTTTTAGCACGAATTGTCCCAAAAATTTCAATTACCTTGCCTGAATTCGATATAAAATTATCGGTTAAGGTAGGTTTCAGGTTTCAGGTTTTACTCATTTCCTAGCTTTCCGATGATGTGGTGAAGTTGCTTAATGTTAGGTAAAAATAAACTATTAGTTTCAGATTCAACTACTAATAAGCCTTTGGTTTCTAGTTTTTCAACAATGTAATCTAATTCTTCTAAACTAAGTTGAGCTAAATCGGCTAAATCTTTGCGACCAAAATTAAATAATTTGATGCCTTTTTCTGTAGCTTTACCATATCTATCAGCTAAAGAAATTAATATTGTTGTCAATCTAACTTTTGGGGTTTGACGATGAAATTGACAATATTTTTGATATTCTGCCACTCGTTTAACCATCATTTTCAGTAAACGATTTTGAATTTGAGTATCCCGATAGAGAATTTGTAAAAATCTTTGGGCAGAAATACTTAATAATTCCACATCGGAAATGCAAGTGATACGACTATTGGTATTGACACTATCTAAAATACCCGCTTCTCCTACTAAACCGCCTTTGCCTGTAACTTCTACGGTGATACTTTCTTGATGATGATAAATATTTTCTAGTTTTACCCATCCTGAGACAATAAGATAAATTGCTTTACCCCAATTATCCTCGGAAATAATTACTTCGTTAGCACTGTAACTTTCATTTTCTGTCATGGATAAAACCCATTCGAGAGTTTCTGTGTTGAGATTGTGAAATAAGGAGAAAGTGTCGCTAAATTCCTGCGTCTCCATGAATTATTAACTTAAGAATTGCTTGATTTCATATTTTAGATTACTGCATTTTACTTGATCCTGTCATGATTTTCAATTAATTTTTGAAAATGAGAACACACAAAAACATATATAAAGCAAATTTCAATTCTTTTTCTCGGCATTTTAATTATAGACTATTTTCTATTTCATGATATATAATGATTGACTATTAACTATAAAACTTTTTTCTTAACAAGGGTCAATGATACTGCATCTTATATTTCGGCTAGGAATATGGTTTTTACTGACTTCTGATTTGAGTCCGGCAAATATTATGATTGGAGTTGCGATCGCATTTATCTTACCAAAGCCGAGAATTGGTTTAGCAGATATAAAAGAATGGTTAAAGATATTAGCGAAAATGTTGATCGTTTTTCCTCAAGCCTACTGGGAAGCTCTGGAAATTATGCTTTTTCCCCATCGTTATGAGGGATTAAATATGGAAAAAGTACCTGCGGGGCGATCGCCTTTACTAATTTTTTTGGACATATTTTTTATTACTTTTACGCCCAAAACTGTTGTTGTCAAATATCACAAAGAAGGATGGTACGAAGTTCACAGAATTGACAGAAAACAATTATTGACCGATTAATATTTACTCAATTTATTATTTTATTTAAGAGATGAATATTGTTATTATTTCGATGTTTTTAATCCTATTAATACCCATTTATCAAGCATGGCAAAATGAGGATATATGGCAAAGAATGTTAGCGGTTAGTAGCATTTCCACTAAAGCATCTATCATGATTTTAGCTATTTCTGTGTTTAAAGATGATTGGATGATGGGAGTTGTTGGCGTTCTTATTTTAACTATAGGTAATGCTGGTTTAATGTTATTAGCTCATCTTTTAAAACGTTTGAAATTATAAAAAAAATAGGCTCTCTTACTGTGAGTATATAAATTATTGGTTAGGAAAAGGTGTCAGGCGGCAGGTGGCAGGTGTCAGGTTAAATAATAAATATTAATTTATAACAATTAATTTTTTGTTATCGTTAATCTCTTAATTTACATAGCTTATAGCAATTATTTTTTGTTAATTTACCATAGCAACTGTAAAAGAGCCAAAAAATAAAATCTATTAACTAACATTGAAGAGGCTAACTAAATCATTTATGTTTAATATTAAATTTGCATTAACTAATTATTTTTATTCTTTTATCTTCAATTAATTTATTGTAAATTATTTTAATCTTTGTATATATCTGGGTAATTTAATTTTCTGATTCTTTCAATCAATTATTTCTATTTTTCATTTTTACTTAATTCATTTAAACTATATTTAAAATCTGTATAATTATTAATAAAGTATGGACTTTCTTACGTATTTTTTTATGGTAATTGGTTTAGTTTTTTGGTTATGGGGAACAATTCAAATATTAGATAAACGTTCCGTTTTGTATAAATTACATAGTTTATCTGTAGCTGACACTTTAGGTTCAATTTTAATTGTTTTTGCCTTAGCTTTGAAAATTCCTAGCGAATTACCATTATTAATTTTAGCAATAATTTCTTTAACTTTATGGAACACAATGCTCGGTTATGTCTTAGCTTATTGTAGTCGAAATCAAGAGGGGAAAAAGTTAAATGGATAATTTATATATTTATTTGATTATGGCTTTACTGCCCATTTCTGCATTAATGTTAATGATTCAAGTTAATCCTTATCAAGCCTTAGTAATTAGAGGAATTTTAGGTGCGATCGCAGTTTTGAGCTATATCATTTTAGGGGCGGCAGATGTAGCTTTAACAGAAGGTTTAATGGGAACAATGTTAGGGGTTGCTTTATATATTATTGCTGTTAGATCATCTTTTGTGATGCGTTTAGGAGTAATTCAGGAGGATAAAAAAAATACAGAAAAAGACCCTAATTTTGACAATATAAAAAATCAAATTAAACAAGTTATTAATAATTTTTATTTACGATTAGAATTAGTTTATTATTCTGAGCAGGAACTATTAAAAAATTCTTTTAATGATAAGAAAATTCATGGTTATATTTTAACAAGTAATCAATTAGATAAAAAATATTTGCTAAATATACGCACAAAAAGACTATTTGATATTCTTCAACAGGGAATAAAATCAGAGCAATTACTAATTGGCTATCAAATGGATATAAAAGAAAACCAAGATCAATATTTAGAATACGTAAAAAATAACGCTAATTAATATTTATTAAAACTATTTAAGCAAGGGTAAAAACCATGAAAATACTATACATAATTGCTAGTTTGGCAATGTTTATAAAAATCTTAGTTATGCCCAATACCATGGCGGAATTGTCGGAAATGTCCATTGTTGAAATGGTTGTTGAAGATACAGGTGTACCTAATGCTGTATCAGGAATTATATTTCGCAACCGTCTTTACGACACCATTTTTGAAGTGATTGTATTTACTATTGCTATTTTAGGAGTCGGGTTTTTGCTGTCTAATGAACAGCCCACTACTGTAGTTTATCAATTTACAGATCAACCATCTATCGTTTTAGCTAGATTAGGGGCGACTATAACCGCCCTTGTCACCACGGAATTAGCGATAAGAGGTCATTTAAGTCCGGGGGGCGGATTCGCCGCAGGAGTGGCAGGAGGCACAGCTATTGGCTTAATAGCGATTACATCTTCATCTCAAACGATGGAGAAAGTTTATAAACGATTTTCTGCCGCAACCTTAGAAAAAGTATCTGTTTTATTATTTATTATTCTTGCGATCGCAACTTTAACTGGTATAGAATTACCTCATGGTAACTTAGGTTATCTTATTAGTGGAGGCTCGATCCCTCTTTTAAATATTATTGTAGCTTTAAAAGTTGCTTTAGGTTCATGGGCGGCTATTCTCTTATTTGTACGTTATCGAGGGCTTTTTTGATCTCAAAAAGTCAAAAGAAAGGGCAAGGGGCAATAATTCGAGTTCGGAGTTAAGATAAAAAAAGATAAATAAATTGTCCCCTAACACCTTAAATACCCCAATCCATAATAAATTGAATCCAGTTACCAGACAAGATGGCTCATTTGGAAATAGAAGATTTAGGTTTATTACCTTACAAAATTGCATGGGAATATCAACAAAGTATCGTCCAACAAAAATTAAATAATCCTTCTTTCCCTGATAAGCTAATTTTAGTACAACATCCCCCTGTCTATACATTAGGAACGGGAGCAACCACAGAAAACCTCAAATTTGACCTAAATTCTTTTTCAGGGGAAATACATCGCATCGAAAGGGGCGGAGAAGTAACATATCACTATCCCGGTCAAATAGTTGCTTATCCTATTTTAAATTTACGTTCCTATCAACAGGATTTACATTGGTATTTAAGGCAATTAGAAGAAGTTATTATTTGTTTATTGGCAAAGTATGATGTAAAAGCAGAAAGAATAAAAGGTTTAACGGGAGTTTGGGTTGATAATACAAAAATAGCTGCGATCGGAATTAAAGTCAAACGTTGGGTTACGATGCACGGTTTCGCATTAAATGTTAACGGTGATTTATCGGGATTTAATCAGATTATTCCCTGTGGCATTAAGGATAAAGGAGTAACCAAATTAAGTAATTTTCTACCCAGTATTTCCGTTGAAGATGTTAAACCAGAATTAGTTAAAACTTTTATCAGTATTTTTGAATGTTCGTAACAAATCTTAACTCAAGTTTGTGAGGGGTGCAAGTTGAGAAACTGTCACTATAGCGGTTTAAAAGTTTGATAAATGCCTTTAAGCTAGAAATATAAGAAGTTTAGTATTTAATTACATAAAGTTCCATGGTGACAAAAACAGAATCCCCCATAACCAAAAATGAAAATCAGCACATTATTAAGTCTGAAATTTCCCCTTGGTTAATTAGGTTAGTTTATCCTTTAGCTAACAGAATAATTTTTCCTTTCTTTTTCAAAAATATCCATATTGAAGGCAAAGAGAATGTCCCAAAAAGTGGGGCGGTAATCATTGCACCAACTCATCGCTCCCGGTGGGATGCTTTAATTGTGCCTTATGCCACTGGTAGAATGGTAACAAATAGAGATCCTTTTTTTATGGTATCAGCAAACGAAATGAAAGGGTTTCAAGGTTGGTTTATCCGTCGCTTGGGGGGGTTTCCCGTTGACACAGAGCGCCCAGGGTTAGAAAGTTTATATCATAGTGGAAAATTATTATCTGAAGGCAAGATGGTTGTTATTTTCCCTGAAGGAAATATTTATCGCACTGTTAATACAGTTAATCCATTGAAAAGAGGTATTGCCAAAATTGCCTTGGAAGTGGAGGCTAGTAATCCAGAAGTCGAAGTAAAAATTTTACCTGTTGCGATTAAGTATAGTGAGGTGATTCCTAGTCGTGGCTGTAGTGTTAATGTGAAAATAGGTTCTTGTTTAAGGGTTAATGAATATCTTAATGGTTCAATTAGGGAAAATAGTATTCGTTTAACCGCAGATTTAAAGACTTCTTTACAAAATGAATTAAATTTATTATCTTAAATTGGCGTTGCTTAATCATGGTATGAAATGTTCTGAAATTATACCAAAAATTAAGGCTCTATTTTGCCTTTCCAATTTTTTTCATCTTAAATTATTTGTAAGAAATTAATGAATGATTGGATGGATAATATCATTAAAATCTTTTGATCTGTAAAAATATATATAATTTCTGATGAAAGGGAAACGTTATGGGAATAGCCTTAAAAATATCGAAAATAATAGACAATATCAGTGAATGGTGTGGCAAGATTAGCTATGGCTTAGTATTAGTAATGATTGCCTTGGGAGTGTGGAATGTTTTAGGTAGATATATTGGTAAGATTTTTGGTGAAAATTTGAGTTCTAATAGCTTTATTGAATTGCAGTGGTATGTATTTGATATTATCTTTTTTTTAGGGGCGGCTTATGCTTTAAAGGTAGATAGTCATGTTCGGGTTGATCTTTTTTATAAAGATTTTTCTCCGAAATTAAAGGCTTTAGTTAATATTTTAGGGGTTGTTTTATTTGTTTTTCCTTTTTGTGGGGTAGTAATTTATTTTTCTTGGCAATATGTAGCTAATTCTTGGCAGATATGGGAAATTTCTGCTGATGAGGGGGGTTTACCTCGTTATCCCATCAAAACAATGATTCTGGTTAGTCCTTTTTTGCTTATCCTACAAGGAATTTCCGAAATTATTAAAAATTTGGATATTTTTCTCAATAATTCTTCGGTTAAAGTCAATGAATCATGACATGAGTTTATTTTTATAAACTTTATTTCGTCATTTTATCGGTCTTTTACATTAGTTATGATAATTTAACAAAAAATAAGAGCTTCAAAATTTTCAAACTTAATATTTTTTAGCAAAAATTTGTCATAGTTAAGATTCTATTTGGGTAGTCTTGAAATATAGCGGCAGAAAGTCGGAGCTAAGATGATGAAAGACTACCATCGTTCGCTTTTAAAAAAAGTAATCTCAAATTTACCGACAAATTATCACTATTTTGGGCAAAAAGGCTTTAATTTGCTTGAATTGTTGATTGTAACTTTTATTCTCGGCATTTTAGCTGCGATCGCAGTTCCTAATTTATTGAAACAAGTAGATAAAGCCCGTTATACTCAAGCAATAATGGATATGGACTGTATAGCAGACGATGTCAGGACGTATCACTTAGAAAATGGAGTTTTTCCGAAAGACGTAGGCAGTAACACGAAACCATCTGGGGTTAATTGTTTTCCCCGTCGGAATATCGATAAAATTCCCTTTAATTCTCGCTACGATTATGAAAGTTGGAATGGTGGTTCGCAAAAGTGTTATATTCAAATAACTTTTTTTGGTAAAAACGGAGTGCGCAACAGTCCTACAAATCGGGTTGTTTTTTCTGAACCCGGTCTATATTATGACTATGATGATGACTTAATTTTAACTTTGGGTATATTTGATACCCCCTGCCAGTAAAATCATTAGACTTTTTACTTCTCGCTCTAATATTGTCTTAAATTCATGTTAACTATTCTTTCCGTATTGCTTTTTCTGCTTAGTTTTATTCACTTCTGTTTAGCAGTAACTTTAATGGGTGAATGTCTGGCTTCTGCTTTAAACATAAAAAAAGACGAGAATTTTAATGATAAATGGTTACATACATCTGTTAGCGTTTTAATTCCTGCTCATAATGAAGAAAGAGTGATTTCTCAAACTTTAAAAACGATTATTCCCCAATTAAAATCAACAGACAATATCATTGTAATCGCAGACAATTGTACAGATTGTACTGTGGCAGTGGTAGAAAATATGGGGGTAAAAATTATTGAGCGTCAAAATGATTTATTAAAAGGCAAGGGTTATGCTTTGGATTTTGGGGTTAACTATTTGAGAGAAAATCCCCCAGATGTAGTTATTTTTATAGATGCAGATTGTAATGTTGAACAAAATGCGATCGCATCTTTACTGATATTTTTCGGGATATTTATTGCGTGGGTGAAATTTGCACGGGAAGAATTAACCTTAACAACACTAATGAAAATTCCTTTATATATACTTTGGAAAATACCTCTTTATTTTAAATTTTTATTTAAGCGAGAAAATCAATGGATTCGCACGGAAAGAGATGACATTTAGTTATCAGTAATGAGTAATTAACCTCAGTTCGGTTTAAGAATATTGGATAAGGGTAGGTGTCAGGTTTCAGGTTGCAGGTTGCAGGTGGTAGGGGTTTTTAGCAAGGGGCTTAAGCCCCTTGTTTAAGTTAGTTCGGGTTAAGGCAATTTTATCGTTATTTCTAAGAAGCTATAAGGTTTTCTGACTACGAGTTGGGATGCTTTCAGCTTATCCAAAACTCAGGTTAATTATGAACTATTTACCTTTGCCCTTTGCCCCTTGTCCCTTGCCCTTTCACTATAAAAACAATAATCCTGTAAGAGTTAAACCAGAAACAATTAAACTTAACCAAATAAAACGATTATCTTTAGTATTTATTTTGCTGAAATCTTCTAAAACAATCTGAGGCGGAGGTTTAATTTTTTTTCCGTTACTAGGAGGATTATATTTAATTAAATTGTTAGTATCAGCGTTTAAGTCTGGAATTTTTGTCATCCATTCTTCTGGTCTTTTTAATTGAGGTGCTTTCAGGATATACAATAATTTTAGAGCCTGTTTCCTTGTTTCTAAGTGAGGATGTGCTGTTAATTCCTCACAAAGTGCGATCGCTTTTTCTGTTTCTCGTCCTGCTTCATAGGCATTTACTAACCAAATTCTTGCTTCTCCTCCCACACGAGTATAAAAAGAAGCTAATTGACAGGCTTTCTCCAAATTTTCAATACTGAGACGATAGCACCCTTTTTCAAAAGCTAATTTTCCCGTTTGATATAAATTGTTAAATTCTGACTCAGAAATCGGCTTCACGATCGAATTTTTGACTATTTAATAATTTCTTTACTATTCATAATATCTCAAAAGACTTCTATCTTTTTAAGTAAACTACCTCCTCTAAGAATAAACACTTATTGACTATATTCCTTTTTAGTTATAAAATGGCGTTTAAAGTTACTCAAAATATTTGCAATCATTCTACAAAACATAGTGTATTTCCTTGTATTAAGCGTATTGTGTCCTGTTAGATAATGTAGGAAAGATTGTGAGTTGATAGGTGATAAATACAAGAAAGGTTAGTGAGAAATAGCCACCTGTTTTAACAACGGGTGGCAGAACGAACGTTGCAGATTTTAATCTGCCTGTGCTTTGTCTAAACTAATCCTGTCTATGTACTGCTCAATTACTTGAGTCATTGTCATCTCTTTTAATGACGCATACTCCTTCAACTTTGTAAACCTTTTTTCTGATAACTTTACCCCAAGAAATTTTGTTTTTACCATTGATTTATGTTTTAAACGATGTTAAAATTATAGCATGAATTATAAAACTATCAGAATCTTACTAACAAACAATATTAGTGACGAATGCAACGACTATTTACAGTTTACCTGTGAACAGTCAAATAAGTTGTATAATTCTACAGTATTTCTGATTAGACAATCTCATTTTGAAGATTGCCCTAGAAATATATATTTTGATAAAAATGATTTATTGCGTTCATCTTTTAAGCTAAGAAAGGTAAAGGCTAATTATCCTAACCTTTGTAAGGAGTTAAAAACAAATGTTCATTATCAAGCGATAGGTGGGAGTCAAGGACAACAAACTATTAAGTCAGTAGCGGAAGCATTTAAAGCCTATAACCAATTATTATCACTGTGGTTTAAAGGGGAAATAGAACATAAACCTAAAATGCCTAGCTATAGAAAAAATGGTTTATATGCAGTGTCTTTTACCAAGCAACAAATAAAAATAACAATTGATGGTTATTGTAGATTGCCTATCCCAAAAACTCAAAAAGATGAACTGGTGACAAAAGAGCTAATAATTCCTAGTGCTAAAGGAGTGAATAGCCATAATATTGCTGAAGTCAGGATAGTACCGTCATTAGGCAAGTTATGGGCTGAGTTTGTTTATAAAACACCAGAAGTAAAAGCAACCGAATTAAATTACAGTCAAGCTCTAGGAATAGATACGGGGGTAAGTAATTTAATAACTGCGGTTAGTACTAAAGGCAAGTCATTTATTTTATGTGGAAAACGTTTAAAGTTCATCAACCAAAAATATAATAAGACTGTAGCTCAATATAAAAATGGGAAATCAGAGTTTTATTGGGATGAATTTTTAGATGAAATAACCCATAAAAGAAATTGTCAAGTTAAAGATAGTATTAACAAATATGCTCGTTTTATTATTAATTACTGCCTTAATAATAGGATAGGTGACATCGTATTTGGTTGGGGGCAAGGTGTGAAGAGTAATGCTAATCTAGGTAAGGGAAATAACCAGAACTTTGTACAACTACCAACAGTGAGGTTAAAAAACCGTATAAAAGAATTAGCCGATGAAGTGGGTATAAGATTCACTGAGACTGAAGAAAGTTATACAAGCAAGTCATCTTTTCTCGATAATGACTTATTACCAAAATATGGTGAAAAACCCAGAGAGTATAAGTTTAGTGGGAAAAGAATAAATAGAGGTTTGTATAAAACGGCTAAAAGTTACTTGATTAATGCGGACTGTAACGGAGCTATCAACATTTTAAAAAAGGTAAGCACACAGCTAGGGATAACCCTAGCCGAGGTGTCTAAGGAAGCATTGACTCTTCCTAAGCGATATAACGTTAATTCGTTAACTAAAGTATATCGTAAGCGGAGCGAACAGGTTTTAACCTGTGTAGCGACATCCGCTTAGAATCCACGTATTTCAATGCGTGGAGAAGTCAAATAACTCATTAGACAACAAGATAAAGTTGTAGGAGTTCTAAATTATGGCAAACATAGCTCAAAATAGTTCCAGTTTAAACTATGATTCTCTTTGGGATCGTTTCTGTCGATGGATTACTAGCACTAATAACCGTATCTATCTAGGATGGTTTAGTGTGTTAATGATTCCCACTGCCTTCGTCGCTGCGATCGCATTTATTATTGCCTTTGTTGCCGCCCCGGGAGTGGATGTAGATGGTATTCGTGAACCCGTCATGGGTTCGCTTTTAAGCGGTAATAATATTGCAACCGCCGCCGTTGTGCCTACTTCTGCCGCCATTGGGCTACATTTTTATCCTTTATGGGAAGCAGGTTCGATCGATGAATGGCTTTATAATGGTGGTACTTACCAGATGATTATATTTCACTTCTTAATCGCTGTCTGGGCTTATTTAGGCAGACTTTGGGAATTAAGTGAGCGTCTTGGTATGCGCCCTTGGATTGCTATCGCATTTTCTGCCCCTGCGGCCGCCGTAACTTCGGTATTGTTAGTTTATCCCATTGGGCAAGGTAGTTTTTCTCAAGGGATGCCTTTAGGAATCGTGGGGACATTTAATTTCATGATTGTGCTACAAGCAGAGCATAATATTTTAATGCACCCATTCCATATGTTAGGAGTCGCAGGAGTTTTAGGTGGTGCGTTATTGAGCGTCATGCACGGCTCATTAGTAACCTCTAGTTTAATTCGGGAAACCACAGAAGATATATCTCAGAATGAAGGTTATCAATTTGGTCAACAGGAAATGACTTATAATCTAATAGCTGGTCATGTGGGTTATTTAGGACGATTATTAATTCCCTCTCTTGCTTTTAATAATAGTCGTTCTGTTCATTTCCTCTTAGCGATTTTTCCCACTATTGGCATTTGGTTTGCGAGTTTAGGTATCAGTAGCGTTGCCTTTAACCTTAATGGATTCAACTTTAACCATTCTATTTTAGATAGTAACAATCATGTGATTCCTACCGATGCAGATATGATTAACCGTGCCAATTTAGGCTTTGAAGCTATGAATGCACCGAATACTCATAACTTCCCAAATTTGATGTAGCTACATCTTAACTTAAATTACTACTCAATTTTTATCAGGCTAGGATGATTTATTCTTAGTCTGATTTTTTTTAGCATTTATCTAAATACTGAGGTATATCACTTATTTGTATTCGGAGTTAGGAGTTAAAATTAACAGATTTTGACAAAAACAGTAAATAAATTGATTTTCTTATTTTCCATTTTTGACTAATGATTCAACATTCAAAAAATCAAACTGTCAAATCTGCTCTTATCCGATATTCTTAAACTTAACTGGGGTTATCTTTTAATTTGCCCATTATTGATAACAAATATACTAAAATGTCTCAAGAAAAACTAATCCAAAGAATGCAACAGGCTAATTTTTATCATCACCCCGTAAAAGAGCCTATAAAAATAATACAAACACACTGCTCGATCGTATTTTTAACGGGAAACTATGCCTATAAAATGAAGAAAATAGTTGATTTTGGTTTTCTTGACTATTCTACTTTGGCAAAACGCCAACATTTCCTAAGTGTTGAGTTAGAAATGAATAAGCAGATTGCCCCTGATTTATATTTAGAAGTCTTACCCATCTACGAAGAAAATAACAATTTTTATTGGCAAGAGCAAGGGCAAATAAAAGAATACGTCTTAAAAATGAATCAGTTTCCCCAAGAAAATCTATTACTAAATATCTATCAACAGGGAAATTTAACCTCTCAACACATGAAGGAATTAGGGAAATTAGTGGCAAAATTCCATCAAAACACCGTTACCAATGAGTATATAACCAGTTTTGGTACTCCTGAAAAAATAGGCGAATCCATCAGTCAAAATTATGAGCAAACGCAAAAATATATCGGTATTGCCCAAAATCAAGAACAATATGAACAAACTAAAACATTTACAGATATTTTTCTCCATAATTATCGAGATGTTTTAGAAAAGCGTCAAACTGACCATAAAATCAAAGAATGTCACGGGGATTTACACCTTAAAAATATTTGCATATGGCAGGATAAAATTCAACTTTTCGATCGCATCGAATTTAATGAACCTTTCCGCTTTGTGGATGTTATGTATGATGTTGCCTTTACGGTGATGGATTTAGACTCTAAAGGAGAAAAAACCCTTGCTAACGTCTTTTTAAATACTTATTTAGAAGAAACGGGGGATTGGGAAGGAGTGCTGGTTTTACCGTTATATTTGAGTCGTCAGGCTTATGTGAGGGCAAAAGTTACCTCTTTATTGTTAGATGATAGAGCCATATCGGAAGAAGAAAAAGTAAAAGCTAAAGAAACCGCCGCCGCCTATTATCATTTAGCTTGGCAATATACCCAACCATCTCAAGGGAAAATTATAATGATGTCGGGGTTATCAGGCTCAGGAAAGACAACCATTGCCACCAAAAAAGCACGGGAGTTAAATGCTATCCATATCCGCACTGATGCAGTGAGAAAACATCTTGCAAATATTCCCTTACAAGAAAAAGGCGAGAAAGAAATTTATTCTCAGGCAATGACGGCAAAAACCTATCAAAAACTCCTAGATTTAGCTAAAATTCTTACCATTCAAGGGTTTAAGGTGATTCTTGATGGAAAATTTGATCGCATCTGTTGGCGACACCCCGTACTCGAATTTGCCTTAAACCATAACATCGAATTTGAAATTATCTATTGCCATGCACCATTAGATGTTTTACAAAATCGCCTTCGCCAGAGAAATAGCGATATATCTGATGCCACACCAGAATTATTAAAACAGCAACAGAAGCAACAAGAAGCCTTTACGGAGAAAGAAAAACTTTTCTTAAAACAAGGTTAAAGACGAAAAAATCAATTTATCCCATTTTCTCCTTATTTTAACTCTGAAATCTGAACTCAGAACTCCGAACTTTGATCCGTATTTAACTGAGAAAAAGTAACAAATCTTTACACAAAAGCAAAAAAATGTAAAAAATTCGATAAAAACTATAATTTTTCGACATTTCAGCGTTGAATCATGTAATATCAGATCTAGTGTCAAAACACGAAAACACTTAGTGAGTGGTAATTTGAGCAAATCTTTACCATAAACTTTGTTTTATGACAATCATTTTCAATCAATTAGGAGATTATTTTATGAACAAAGGTGAATTAGTTGATGCAGTAGCGGCAAAGGCAGAAGTAACCAAAAAACAAGCTGATTCCGTAATCAGTGCTACTATTGAGGCAATTATGGAAGCAGTATCCTCTGGCGACAAAGTAACTTTAGTTGGTTTTGGTTCTTTTGAAAGCCGTCACAGAAAAGCAAGAGAAGGGCGTAATCCGAAAACTGGGGAAAAAATGGAAATTCCCGCTACCAATGTTCCTGCGTTTTCTGCGGGTAAACTATTTAAAGAGAGTGTAGCAAAAAATAACAAGTAATTTGGCGAAATTCATGTGTAGCAAAGATCGACCTTTTTCGGTTGGTTTTTGCCTTGTATTTTTGTCAAAGAATAGTGGCTTTAAAGCCCTGTTTTTTTAGAAAAGTAATTTTTGGTGTATAGTCAACCTTTGCCCTGTACATCCTTTTACTTTGCCCCTTTTATCTTATCTTTGGGTGATTGATTTGAAGCGACCAATTCACGGAGGAAATCTTGATTGGGCTATGAGCCTGATGAATCATGAAACTGCTACTCAGGTAGTGGATTTTTCTGCTAGTATCAATCCTTTAGGTCCTCCCCAAAGTGCGATCGCATCTTTAAAAGCTGGTATAGTTGAGTTAAATCACTATCCGAATCCTGACTATCCTCAATTTCGCCTTGGGGTGGCAAATCATCACCATCTTGACGAGAAATATATCTTACCGAGTAATGGGGCGGCGGAGTTACTTACTTGGATAGCATGGGAATGTCACGAGTTAGAAGGAGTTTTACTTCCTTCTCCTTGCTTTGCAGACTATAAAAGGGCATTAAAGACATTTGGGGTGAAATATCAATTTTATCCCTTGGATGATTTAGACAAGGGTATTAATTCCCCTCAATCATCCCGTCTGGCAATTTTGATTAATAATCCCCATAATCCCACAGGAAAACTTTGGACTCGTCTTAGTTTACAGCCCTATTTAGAAAAATTTGCTTTAGTCATCGTTGATGAAGCGTTTATGGACTTTCTGCCCCCTCAAAACCAAGAAAGTTTGATCGATTTTATTAAAGATTATGATAATTTAGTAATATTGCGATCGCTCACTAAATTTTATTCACTCCCCGGCTTAAGAATCGGTTACGGTATTAGTAACCCCCAAACAATTGCTAAATGGCAAAAATGGCGCGATCCTTGGAGTGTTAATAGTCTTGCGGAAATAGCCGCCGTCGCCTGTTTACAGGATAAAGCATTTCAAGAAAAAACATGGCAATGGCTACCCCCAACCCGTGAATCGTTAAAGCAAGGTTTAGATAACATTGAATTTTTACAAGTTTTACCCAGTCAAAGTAACTTTCTTTTAGTTAAAACCCAAATCCCAAGCACTCAGTTACAGCTAAGACTGCTAAGACAAAAACAAATCCTCATCCGTGATTGTGTCAGTTTTCCTGAGTTGGGAGAAAAATATTTCCGTGTCGCTGTTAAAACCCATATTGATAACCAAAAACTCCTAGATGAACTAAATAAACTATCTAAAGCCATTGTCGAAAACCAAGAATGGTTATCTTGAAGTGTGAGTGAAAGATCCATTAGAGGATGGTAGAGAAGCGGGAAGAGTTTTTATAATCGATATGAACTGCTTAATGATTGTTTTGGGGAAAATTTTGTCGATCAATAGTCTCAACTACTCATTTTCCAAAAGGTTTTTCATCGAACTCAGGTGATTTTGGTTGACATCGGTTATAAATCCTTCTGAAGATAATCGACTAAAGCCCTTAAACCCAAACGATAGCTATTCGCACCAAAGCCACTTATTTGACCAATTGCGACAGGGGCAATGTAGGAGTGATGACGAAACTCCTCTCGACGATAAATATTACTTAAATGAACTTCAACGGCAGGAATTGCTACACCCGCTAAAGCATCTCGAATAGCAACACTGGTGTGAGTAAATGCCCCTGCATTAATCAAAATTCCCTGATATTTATTTAAAGCCTGATGTATTTGGTCAACTAAAACACCCTCATGATTAGACTGCACACAAGTAACACTCACCTGCATTTTTTCACCGTCTAATCTCAAAATACCGTTTATATCTTCCAGAGTTTGATGTCCATATATGCTAGGCTCTCTAAGACCCAGCAAGTTAAGATTCGGACCATGCAATACTAAAATATTATGATTGGACAATTTATCTAACTATCTAAACAATATTAGTGAACCATTTAAGTCTTTATAAGAATTATTATTAATATCGTCTAGGATAATCTTTAACTGGAATGGGGATTAACTCCGCCTCTGGTTGACTTTCTGGACCGAACAAGGCTTCTATAACTTTTTGAGTCCATTCTTTGAGTTTTTCTAAGATTTTATCTACTTGCTCCATTGATCAAGAAGACTCCCATTTTTATTTGTTCAATATAACCATCATAGCCCTTCATTTCGTGAAATGCAACTTTTCTTAAACTTTGATTCGAGCAAAACTATTTCTCATCATTTAATTTTCTTTTCGTTATTATTAAAAAAAATTTTTATCCACTTACCCTCAACATTAATAACTGAAATGACTGCAACTGCTCATCAAAAAAACAACGCAAATCAATACATTCCCAAAAATAAAAAAAAAGTTTTATGTATTTTTCCTCAATATAGTCGTTCATTTGGCACTTTTCATCATGCGTATCCTCTGATGCCTAGGGTAAAAGGCTTTATGCCTCCTCAAGGAATACTTGTGGTTGCTTCTTATTTACCGCAAACATGGGAAGTAAGATTAATTGATGAAAATATTAAATCAGTAACCAAGACAGATTATCAATGGGCAGATGCCATCATAGTTAGTGGAATGCACATTCAAAAACCTCGAATCAAAGCAATTAACGAACTAGCCCATAAATTTGATAAAATCACCATTCTAGGTGGCCCTTCTGTCTCTGGATGTCCAGAATATTATCCTGATTTTGATATTCTTCATTTAGGAGAATTAGGAGATGCAACAGATAAAGTTATTGAATACATTGATAATCATCAAAAAAGACCTGAAAAACAGATTATTTTTGAAACTAAGCATCGATTACCTTTAGATCAATTCCCGATTCCTGCTTATAATTTAATTGATATATCACAGTATTTTATTGCTAACATACAATTTTCCAGTGGTTGCCCTTATAACTGTGAATTTTGCGATATTCCAGAATTGTACGGAAATTCCCCTCGTTTAAAAACCCCTCAACAAATAATAACGGAATTAGATGCTATTATCGCCTCTGGAAATCCGGGGGCGATTTATTTTGTAGATGATAATTTTGTGGGTAATCGTCGTGCCTTAATGGAATTATTACCCCATTTAATCAAATGGCAAAAAGAAAATGGCTACCCTATAGAGTTTACCTGTGAAGCCACCCTCAATATTGCACAAAGCCCGAAATTATTAGAAATGATGAGGGAAGCGTATTTCACTACGGTTTTTTGTGGCATAGAAACTCCTGAAGTATCAGCATTAAAAGCTATTTCTAAACAACATAACTTAAGTATGCCTATATTAGATGCTGTAAAAACCCTCAATAGCTATGGCTTAGAGGTTGTTTCTGGTATTATTATCGGTTTTGACACAGATACACCACAAACGGCGGACAATATTCTTGAGTTTATTAATGCTTCTCAAATTCCTATTTTGACAATTAATCTACTTTATGCTCTACCAAAAACTCCCCTATGGAATCGTTTAAAAGCTGAAGGGCGAATTATTGAAGATGAATCAAGAGAATCTAATATCGATTTTTTGATGCCCTATGAGGAGGTGTTGAATATGTGGAAACGCTGTATTTCAACTGCTTATGAGCCAAAATATTTATATCAAAGATTTGCTTATAATGCTGAAAATACTTATCCTAATCGTATCGAAGTTCCAAATAGTCCAGAAAGGGTTTCTTGGGCAAATATTAAGAAAGGATTGCATATAATGGGCAATTTAGTGTGGCAGGTAGGTTTAAAAAGTAGTTATCGTCAAATTTTTTGGGATATGGCTATTCCTGCACTAAAAAAATTAGATATAGAGACTATCATTCATATTGGCTTAGTTAGTCATCATCTAATTGAATTTACTAAAGAATGTATCCAAGGTAAAGAATCAGCTTCTTTTTACTCTCAAAAGAGAAAAGAATTAGTTGCTAGTGCTAATCAATAGTTTTAATTTATTTTTAGTTTTTTGGGCTAAAATTGAGGAATGAGGAATTCACGATAAATCAAATATTTAATTGATATTTTTTGTTTGAGTTAATCAAAAATTATCAATTTTTTTAAGTTGGTAATGGATATAATATTTTTTGTATAATGAAGGAAGATAATTTAAGAAGCAGAAAAAGAAAACCTCGCAATCTATCAGAAAAACTGGATGCTCAGGTAGAAAAAATTGTCTATAAAGTAATGACAAATGAGGGTTTAGAAGAAACAGTAAATACTGCCATTCAAAAAGCATTAATTAGTCTTATTATTCGTTATTCGGCATTAATTATTATAGGTTTATTATTGGTACTGGCTTTGCAAAATCTAATTTTAGTCATAATTTTAAAAAGTTTTTGGGAATAAATTCGTTCTCTGCAATTTATTTTTCAGATTAAAATATAGTTTGTAATTCATAATTTAGTTTTATATTTATTTGTTATTTTTAATTAGTAATTGATTTGTCAAACACAATTTAGTATTATTTTATTATAATTATAAGAAAATTTTTATATTTTTTATCATCATAATATGAGTATTTTTTCACAAGAAAAATTATTATTTACTCCTACGTCTAAAGATATTAATGCTATTCCTTTAATTTTTGCTTTTCCTAATGAATATACTGTGGGAATAACGAGCTTAGGTTATCAATTAGTATGGGCAAATTTTTGCTCTCGCCCCGATGTGGATGTTAGTCGTTTATTTACAGATATTCATGAGAGTTTACCTCGCAATCCTGAATTGGTTGGTTTTTCTTTTTCTTGGGAATTAGATTATGTTAATATCCTTAATTTGTTGGAGTTTTTAGGTATTCCTATTCATGCTAAAGATAGAAATGAAAATCATCCATTAATTTTTGGGGGTGGCCCTGTTTTTACCGCTAATCCTGAACCTTTTGCAGATTTTTTTGATGTTATTCTTTTAGGTGATGGAGAAGTTTTATTGGATAGTTTTATTAATTCTTATCAGGAAATAAGACAAGAAAGTCGTTTTTCTAAGTTACATTATTTGGCAAAAATAGAAGGTATTTATATCCCTAATTTGTTTGAGGTTAATTATCAACAGGAGGATGGAAAAATTGATAGTATTAAACCTCTTAATTCTGATATTCCTTCTTTTGTGGAAAAGCAAACTTATCGGGGAAACATTTTGTCTGCTTCTACGGTGGTGACGGAAAAAGCCGCTTGGGAAAATATTTATATGGTGGAGGTGGTGAGAAGTTGTCCAGAAATGTGTCGTTTTTGTTTAGCGAGTTATCTAACTTTGCCCTTTCGCACGGCTAGTTTGGAAAAGTCTTTAATTCCTGCCATTGAAAGGGGTTTAAAAGTAACTAATCGTCTAGGTTTATTGGGGGCTTCTGTGACGCAACATCCTGAATTTTCAGGGTTGATTGATTATTTAGGAAAATCGGAATTTGATGATGTTAGGGTGAGTATTGCATCGGTAAGAACTAATACTGTAACGGAAAAATTGGCAAATTTTCTGAAGAAACGAGATACAAAATCCATCACGATTGCTATTGAAAGTGGAAGCTCTAAAATTCGGGAGATTATTAATAAAAAGCTGGAAAATGAGGAAATTATTGAGGCGGCAATCAATGCCCAAGCAGGAGGATTAAGGGCGATTAAATTTTATGGAATGGTGGGTTTACCCCATGAGGATTACGGTGACTTAGATGCAACTATTGAGATGATGAAGGCGGTAAAAAAAGCCGCTCCTAGATTAAAAATAACCTTGGGATGCAGTACTTTTGTTCCTAAGTCTCATACTCCTTTTCAGTGGTTTGGAGTCAATCAGGATAGTAAAAAGCGATTACAATATCTACAGAAAAATTTGGGCAAAATTGGGGTTGATTTTCGTCCTGAAAGTTATAATTGGTCTATTATTCAAGGTTTAATTTCCAGAGGCGATCGCCGCTTGAGTAAATTGTTAGAATTAACTCGTAATTATGGGGATACTCTCGGTAGTTATAAACGGGCATTTAAAGAGTTAAAGGGGCAAATTCCGCCGTTAGATTATTATGTTCACCAAAATTGGCAAGTAGGGCAGGTTTTACCTTGGCAACACTTAAAAACGGCGTTGACGGAAGAGACTTTAGTAAAACATCTTGAATCAACGGGCATAAGATAAGTTCGAAGTGTTGAGGGATGAGGGGAGGGAGTGATGGGGTGAGCGGGAGAAATTAACGTCAACATCTTAATTCAATTTATTGAACGAACTACTATTAGCTGTGTATCATTCATTACACGGTGAAATAACTTTTAATCAATCCCTAGGTAAAGTAAATCTAATTCTTTTTGCATGGTATTGACGACTAAATCATAACATTCCTGAACATAAAGCCGAGCGCAACTTGCTTCTTCTCCGTAGCGAGGGAAATAGATGGGAGGGCAAACCCTTGTGGTAATTTGTAAGGGTAAGGGAATATTAGGTAGGGGGCCAACAGCTAATCCCCAAGGCAATCCGAAGTATATAGGAAACACTTGAGGATCAATATCAAACATCCATGGAAATAAACCCTGTTGATTTAATTTTTTGATTTCTTTGTATATGTTGGCAACCACAAAAATAGTTTCATGAGCTCCTTTAGCAATAAGAGGTACAATGGGAACTTGATATTTTAAGGCTAATTTAATAAATCCTTTTCTACCAACAAATTTTATTTTCTGTCTTTCTGTATAGGGACGAAATACATCATCTGCACCCCCCGGATATACTAAAACACTGGCTTTTTTCTCCAAAGCTGCGATCGCCATTTTGGGATGAGCTCGAATAGCCCCTGTTTGGGCGGCTAAACGAGTAAGACTGCCATAGGCACTCCACACGTTACGGTGCATTAAGCCATAAATGGGGCGTTGAGTGCCAAAACGACGAAACCAATCATACATCATCATTGTCATGTCAGGAGCGGCTAAACCACCATTATGAGAACCAACAAATAACACTGGCCCTTCTGGAATATTTTCCCAACCACTGGTTTTTACCTGAAAATAATATTTATACAAAAAACCCCATAAAGGCATTAATTGTTCAATGACTTCGGGGTTTCTCGCTGTTAATGACCAGCCTGAATATTGATTTGACATATACAATGAATAATTACTGAATAGCAATCTCCCATTTTAATTCTTAATTTCACCCAATGACTAATTAGGATTTACTGAGTCAAATCATAGCTTTAATAAAAAATCTTGGTAAGGCTAACATTCTACGCCAACGTGATGGTTCTTGATAAAGGCGGTATAACCATTCTAAATGATTATTGCAGAAAAATTCTGGGGCTCTTTCTTTGACTCCTCCCCAAATGTCGAAACTTCCTCCCACTCCAATCCATACAGCATTCGGGGCTAAGTGACGATGATTCATGATCCATAATTCTTGTCTTGGTACGCCTAAACCAACTAAAATTAATTTAGGTTGCACTTTTTTGATGGTTTCGCACCAATCATCTAATTCTTGTCCAGATAAGTAACCGTGATTGTAAATGATATGGGCAGAAGTTACTTTTTCTTTCCATGCTTGGGCGGCTTTTTCACTTACTCCTTTTGCACCTCCATAGAAACAGATAGGGTAGTCTTTCCCCTTTTTGCCAATTGCTTCAATGAGGGAAGCGGCTAATTCAATCCCTGCAATTCTTTGTTGTTTTTGTCCTCTACGTTTTAAATAAAATATCACTCCTGAACCATCAGGCACAACTAAATCCGCTTTATTAATGGCAGTGGCTAAATCTGTGTTTTTTTGTGCCATCATCGCCATTTCTGAGTTCATGGTAACAACGTGAGTGGGAGTATTATTTTCAACACGACTAATTAATAAATCTTGATAGTTTTCACTCAAATGTATAGGTAAACCTAAAACAGGAAAAGTCTTCATAAAATAGCAATTTTAAATATTTAGGAGAAATAATAATTTAAGCTAATAGGATTTTGAGTCACCATTCTATCATTAGAATGGAAAAACTGTTTTTTATATACTCTTTGCAAAACTAAAATTAATATCAATTTCCATGGAGAAATCGTCAATTTTTTTACTGTTACCTGTTGCCCACCTTAACCAATAACTTACATACTCAAAATAATAGAGCCATATTAATCACTAATACTGAATTCCTGCTCTAATTTTAAGTGATAACTGAATCTATTAATTGATGATGTTTAAGGGCATCCTCTGCTAATTTTTGTATTTGATGAGGGGAAATCGGATTAGGATTGTTATAGGTGTTTAAACATTCTTGGACAATTTCGTCGATATTAGTTGGTAATTTTTCTAAATCGTATCCTTTGATATTTATTTCCCTCATTAAATTGCTTACTTTGGGATCATAACTAAGAGCAAAACATTTACAATTTTCACTTCCAGCCATGATTAAGCTATGAAGACGCATTCCTATGAGCATATCTATCTGAGAAAATAATCCTTTTAATTCTTGGGCATTTTCTAAGGTTAAAATCTGATAGTTAGTTTTTAATTGCTGGGCTATTTTTTCACAAACTTCTAAATCTTTTGATATTTGAAAAGGAATTAAAATTATATTTGCATTAATTTTTTCTTTTATTTTAATTAAAACTTGGGATATAGTTTCTATTTTGGTAATAGTTAAACTAGAATGAGAACGCAAATTAACAGCAATTCTAGGAGCAGGTAAAAGTTCTATTTTTTTTGTTATTTTACTAGGCAAGGCCCACACTGGATCGGGTGCAATTAAGCATTTTATTCCCCATTTATCCAACAGTTTAGCTGATTTTTGATCTCTAACGCTGATGCGATCGCATCTTTTCAGTACAATCTTAGTTAACCATTGAATGAGGGGAGTTTTTATCGGTCCAATTCCTTGAGCATAGGCAATAGTTTTAACTCCTTTCAATTGTGCTAATGCCATTAAGGTTAAATAATAAATAGCACTTTTAACACTGGTAATATCTTGGATTAAACTTCCTCCTCCCCAAATAAATAAATCTTTTTTTGTTAGTTTTAATATTTCTTTGATAATTT
The DNA here is from genome assembly GCF_000317675.1 of Cyanobacterium aponinum PCC 10605. NCBI lineage: Bacteria > Bacillati > Cyanobacteriota > Cyanophyceae > Chroococcales > Geminocystaceae > Cyanobacterium > Cyanobacterium aponinum. The sequence continues at coordinate 2,623,965 of NC_019776.1, read as the reverse complement.
GAAAACGAGAATAGCTAATTACTCCATAATCTTGATTTGTTTTTTGCGGATTACCAGACAAAATAATGGGAGTAATATTATTATTTAAACGGGATAAAATAGCCAGTAATAGGGCTTCATCTCCTGCATTTCCTTGACCATAATATCCACAAATAATTGCTTTTCTCATTGATTATAAGTTATTTTTTATTAGTAATTAAAATGCGATCGCCTACAATCTTACCATTATAAATTAAATCGTGATGATTATTGGTATTAAGAGTAATTTCAATTTCATTGTCCTTTTCAGGAAGTTCAGATATATAGTACCAATTACTGTAAATTCTACTTACTTTTACTCCGTTAATATACAAATGTGCATGACCTTGATTGGGGTTATTATTTTCTAAATTAGGAGAGATAAATTCAAAATTTTTAGTATTTAAGTATAGATTCCATCCTTTAATTTTATCTGGAAAAATCTCTATTTCTATTGATGGAATTTCATTAAGATTAGATACATCAAGAGTTTTATGAGCGTGTCCATTTTCGGAAGACATATTCATTCCGTGTTGATGGGAAGAGTCCGCTTTAACTTGAACTAAAAAGCTATTTAATAATGTATTTAATCCAACGAATACACTAAGAAAAATAATAGAATTAAAGTTTAAAAATTTATTATGTCTAATTTTCATTGGCTATCTAAATGAATTATTAATGAGTTAAATAGTTGATCATGTAGAATCTTTTATGAATAGTCAAGATTTACATTTAAGGGTATTGTTTATATATCTCAAATAAATATTTAAATCAATAGACAAGTTGTCAAAGATAGCCATCTCAATTAGTACAAAGGGCAATTAGTGAATAGTGAATAGTGAATAGTTGATAATTACTCGTTACTCATTACTCATTACTTTCTTCTAAAACCTGAAACCCGACACCTTATCTCCCTCTCCCCTCATCACCTCATCACCTCATCACCTCATCACCTCATCCCCTAATACCCTAATACCCTAATACCTGAAACGTAACCCCTAACTCCTAACAATTCCTAATTACTTAACAATTTCCGTCTCAATTGATCAAGGGCAAAACAACAGGTAAGATAACGAATAGTCTGTCTATCCCGATTAATTCCCCATTTTAATTCATAGCTAATTGTATCGGATGATGGAGATGCGGTCACGAAGTGGGGCTGTGCGATCGCAACATACACTAATCCGACAGGTTTGGTTTCAGTGCCACCATCAGGGCCTGCTATGCCCGTAATTCCAATACCCCAATCGGTTTGTAATCGGTTTTTAACTCCCTTTGCCATCTGTTGGGCTACCGTTTCAGAAACTGCACCAAACTGCTCTATATCCGCCTCTGATACTCCCAATTGACGAATTTTGACTTGGTTGCTATAAGCAATGATACCCCCATAAAAATAAGCAGAACTTCCCCCGCAAGCTGTAAACATAGCCCCCAAACCACCGCCAGTACAAGATTCCGCAACGCTCACTGTTTCTCCTCTTGCAGTTAACAATTTACCCACAACTCCTTCTAAGGTATCTTCGTCTGAGCCATAGTAATCTTCAAGGGCGATCGCTTTTATTTCTTCTACAATAGGATTAATTATTTTTCTCGCCTCAGCTTCATTTTTTGCTTTGGTAGAAACCCTTAATTTTACTTCTCCATGGGAGGCGTAAGGGGCAACGGTAGGATTCGTTAAGGCAAAGAGATGATTAACTTTTTCTGCCAGTGCTGACTCTCCTATCCCCCGAAACCGCATCATTTCACTGACAATAATTTCTTTCCCCCATCCCTGACTCTGTAAAAATGGTACAGCAGTATCTCGCCACATCTGCTTCATTTCTGAAGGCACTCCGGGAAAGGTTAAAATTGTTAATTTTTGTTGCGGATGGTTGACATTATTTAAAAAAGGTTGCCAAATCATACCCGGGGCTGTTCCTGTTAAATTAGGTAATATGTCCGCTCCTTTTGGTAATAAAGCCTGTTTACGGTTATTATTTGTCATTTTTCGCCCTCTTTGGGCAAATTTTACCTCAATATCTTCAATAATCTCTGATTTTTCTTCTAAAGTTCCCTGAAAAAAAGATGCGATCGCTTCTGTGGTAAGATCATCGGGTGTAGGGCCTAAACCCCCTGTAAAAATAAGAATGGAAGAACGTTGGGACGCAATGTTAATCACCTCATGAATTCTGGCTAAGTTATCTCCAACAACCGTTTGAAAATAATGGGGAATACCTAAAATAGCTAATTCTTGGGCTAAAAATTGAGAATTGCTATTCAAAATGTCACCTAACAATAGTTCTGTCCCGATACAAATAATTTCTGCACTCATAATAATAAAAAAGTAGTAATTGGTTATAAATAAATTTTATGTTTAAGAATAATTTAATGGTAAAATACAATTTTAAACTTTAATTGCAATTATTCAAAATTTAAAAAATAAAAAGTGAACCAATCTTATTCTATAAACATCAATAAAAAAGAAGAAAATAAGCAAAAAATAGATGTTGCAATTATTTTTTATAGAGCTCATTTTTTGTCGGGCAACACAAAACCCATTGATTCTTTATCCTCTGCATTAAAAAAACAAAATTTAAGTACTATCGCTATTTATTTATCATCCCTTAGAGAAGCCGATATTCAAGCTGAATTAATTGAAATTTTACAAAAATATCAAGTAAATTTAATTTTAAATACTACCAGCTTTTCAGTAGCAAAAATAGGTTCAGAATCTAATACAAAAATATGGGAAACCCTAGATATTCCAGTGCTTCAAGTAATATTAAGTGGAAGTACAGAAGAATATTGGCAAAATAGCTTTCAAGGTTTATCCCCCAGAGATGTTGCCATGAATGTTGCTTTACCAGAAGTCGATGGAAGAATAATCACTAGGGCAATTTCTTTTAAGTCAGTGGCTACTAAACACCCTCAATTAGAAACTGACATTGTTATTTATCAACCTCAAGAAAATAGAGTTAATTATATTGCTGAGTTAGCTAAAAATTGGATAAAGCTAAAAAAGAAGAAAAACTCAGAAAAAAAGGTAGCTTTAATCTTAGCAAATTATCCCAATAAAGATGGAAGAATTGCGAATGGAGTGGGGTTAGATACTCCCGCTAGTTGTATTAATATTTTACGGGCGTTAAAAGTAAATAATTATGATATTCAAAATATACCTGAAAATGGAGATAAGCTAATTTTTCAGTTAATTGAAGGGATAACAAATGATTTAGAAATGACATCTCAAAAGAAAATTAATCAATATTTATCTTTAGAAGAATATCAAAAATATTTTCATACTTTACCCTTAGAAATTCAACAAAAAATTACTAATCGATGGGGAAATTACAAGCAAAATGCCTGTTTCACGGATGAAGATGAAATTCAGGAGCAAAATTTATTTATTAACCAAAATTATATTCCTGTTTCAGGGATTCAATTTGGCAAAATATTTGTCGGAGTACAACCATCGAGGGGTTATGATTTAGATCCTAGTCTTAATTATCACGCTCCAGATTTAGAGCCAACTCACCATTATTTAGCTTTTTATTATTGGTTAAAACACATTTTTCAAGCAGATGTAATTATTCACGTTGGTAAGCACGGAAATTTGGAATGGCTACCGGGTAAAAGTTTAGTTTTATCTAATAATTGTTATCCCGAAATTGCTTTAGGCACACTTCCCCATTTTTATCCTTTTATTGTCAATGATCCGGGGGAGGGATCACAAGCAAAAAGAAGGGCAAATGCGGTAATTTTAGATCATTTAACTCCCCCTTTAACCCGTGCAGAATTGTATGGAGAATTATTAGAATTGGAGGCTTTAATTGATGAATATTATCAAGCTCAAAGTCTCAATCCTAGTAGGTTAAAAATAATCTGCGATCGCATTTCAAATTTAATCAAAGAAACTAAGCTAAATGAAGATTTAGGTATAAAAGAAGTAAATAGAGATAGTTTAACCGAATTTTTAACGATTGCTGATGGTTATTTATGTGAGTTAAAAGAAGCCCAGATTAGAGATGGTTTACATATTTTTGGACAATGTCCAGAAGGAAGACTATTAAGAGATTTAATAAGTGCGATCGCACGTTTTTCTAGTTATAATAACTTAGGATTAATAGAAGCTATCAAAGAAGACTTAAACCACAATCAAATTCCTCCCTTATTAAGGGGGGTTAGGGGGGATCAAAACAATAACTTATTAAGGAAAGCTAAGGAGGATAAAAATAATGAGAGCATAGTAGAAAAAGATGACTTAGAAAACATAGCCAATGAATTAATAGAAAAGCTGATAAAAGGAGAAAAAGCCGAGGAAATAAAACTAGGAAAACATACAGAAAAGTCTCTTAACTGGATCAAAAATAAACTCCTACCTAACTTAAAAAAAACAGAGCAAGAAATAGATAACCTTATCAGAGGCTTAGAGGGAAAATATATTCCCAGTGGCTCATCAGGCGCACCCACCAGAGGCAGAAGCGATGTTTTACCCACAGGCAGAAACTTTTATTCCGTTGATATTCGAGCTATTCCTAGTGAAACCGCTTGGGATGTAGGCAGAAAAGCCGCCGAAACTCTTATCGAAAGATATACCCAAGAAAATGGAGAATATCCCCGCACCCTAGCAATTTCCGTTTGGGGTACTTCTACCATGCGCACAGGAGGAGATGATATTGCTCAAATAATGGCATTAATGGGAGTTAAACCAATATGGGATGGGGTAAGCCGTAGAGTTGTGGATTTTGAGGTAATTCCCCTCGAAGTATTAGGCAGACCTAGAATTGATGTTACTGTGAGAGTTTCTGGGTTTTTTAGAGACGGATTCCCCAATATAATGGAATTACTTTATAAAATTAATCAATATTTGTCAAGCCTCAAAGAAGAAAAAGAAAATAATCCCCTTGCCCAACAGGTAGAAAAAGATACTCAATATTGGATTAAACAAGGATTAGAGAAAAAACAGGCAAGAGAGAGGGCAACCTATCGGCTTTTTGGTTCAAAACCGGGGGCTTATGGGGCTGGATTACAAGGACTTATCGAAGCCCAGAATTGGCATAGTGATGAAGATTTAGCAAGGGCATATTTAAACTGGAGTAGCTACGCCTATACAGGCACAAAAGGAGTATCTCAACCCGAAGCCTTTGAACAAAGACTGAAACAATTACAGATAGTTTTGCATAATCAAGATAATCGTGAACATGACCTATTAGACTCCGATGATTATTACCAATTTCAAGGGGGATTAACCGCCGCCGTCAGACATTTACAAGGGGAAAACCCAACGGTTTATTTTGGTGATAATTCCCAACCAGATAACCCTAAAGTTAGACATTTACAAGAAGAGATTGCCAGAGTATATCGCAGTAGAGTTATTAATCCTAAATGGATAGCAGGGGTAATGAGACATGGTTATAAAGGAGCATTTGAAATGAGTGCAACAGTGGACTATTTATTTGCCTATTCCGCTACAACTAAGTCTGTACCCGATTTTATGTTTACAGGAGTTGCTCAAAGTTATTTATTAGATGAAAAAGTCCGACAATTTATTCAAGAAAAAAATCCTTGGGCTTTAAGAGACATGGGAGAAAGGCTCATTGAAGCACATCAGAGAAACTTATGGATGAATGTAGATACGAATTTATTGGATGAACTAAGAGGTATTATTCATCAATCGGAGAGGATTATTGAGGGATTTGGAGAATCATCATTATAACCTCTGTTTGGTTTAAGAACATCAGATAAGGGACAGAAGACGATAATTTGCGGCGCTCGCTCCGCAAAGCCGTACGGGGTTAGTTAGGGGCGAATGGCCATTCGCCCGTACAGGAGTTCAGAGTTTTTAATTTTTAATTATCAACTATTCACTATTCACTATTCACTAATTGCTCTTTTCGCCATTACTTATACATGAAAATTTATCCTGATCTCAGGTTACAATAATTTACCAGAAAAATGGCAAAAAAAACTTATAGATGCGATCGCACAGGTTCACGGAAAGGCGATGTTAGTAAAATTACCGTTGATTAGGATGAAGAAATAGGGAACTAAACTAAAGCATCTTATAATTTAATAACTAACATTTTAGCTGATTTTGATTAATTATGAACAAAGATGATCCTCAAATCACTTCCCCAATGATAATAGCTCATCGAGGTTCATCAAAAGAAAGCCCAGAAAATACACTTTCCGCTTTTCAGTTGGCTATATCTCAAGGAGCAGACGGTATAGAAGGGGATTTTCATTTAACCAAAGACAAGCAGGTTGTTTGTATTCACGATTCCAATACTGCCAGAGTTGCTAATACTAAGTTAATTGTTAAAAATTCTACCTTAGCAGAATTAAAAAAACTTGATGTAGGATATTGGTTTAATTCAACTTTTAAAAACGAAAAAATTCCCACTCTTAATGAAGTTTTAGAAATCTTACCTTCAGATAAAAAGTTATTCTTAGAAATAAAATCAGATCCCGATATTGTACCTTATCTATTAAGTATATTAATTGATAGTAAAATAAATTTAAACCAGTTAGTAATTATTTCTTTCAATAGCAGAATTTTAAGAACGATAAAACAGCAGAAACCAGAGTTAAAAACATTATTTTTAGTTAGTCTCAAAACTTTTAATCGTATTAAACTATCAAATTTTTTAGTTAAGAAATTATTAAATAAATTAGAAGATATTAGTGCAGATGGAATAAGTACTTCTATCTCTAATTTTCTCAATGAAACTTATATTCATCAATTTATTTCAAAAGGATATGAATATCATTTATGGACTATAGATAACGAAAAAATAGCCGAACAATTTATCAAAATAGGGGTAAACTCTATCACAACAAATACACCGAAAATAATTAAACAAATCAAATATTTCCAAACTAAAAGTTAAAAATCACCCAAAAACTACGGTACGATTTCCATAAACTAAAACTCGATTTTGTAAATGTAATCTCACCCCTCTAGCTAAAACAATTTTTTCTAAATCTTTCCCTTTTCTAATTAAATCTTGTACTGTATCTCTATGACTAATTCTCACTACATCTTGCTCAATAATCGGTCCTGCATCTAAATCTTGAGTTACATAATGGGCAGTAGCACCAATAATTTTTACACCTCTGGAGTAGGCTTGATGATAAGGTTTTGCTCCTATAAAAGCGGGTAAAAAAGAGTGATGAATATTAATTACTGCGGGAAATTCTTTGATAAAGTCTGAACTTAAAACCTGCATATATTTAGCTAATATAACTAAGTCTATTTCTGCATTTTTTAGTAGTTCTAATTGTTTAAGCTCTTGCTCTTTTTTATTCTCTTTCGTAATAGGTAAATGATGATATTCAATATTAAATTGTTGAGCAATAGGGTCTAAATCTGGATGATTACTAATAATTAAACCTACTTCTGCTTTCAATTCTTTACTTTTTATCCTCCATAACAAATCATATAAACAATGATCTTGTTTACTCACCCAAATAGCAACTTTGGGAACTGTATCAGAAAAATGTAATTTCCATTTAGCTTGTAGAGGAGATGCGGTCACGAAGTGGCGCTGCGCGAGCTCACCAAAGGCTTCATTAATCAGATGCCGAGGTAAATTAAAACCTTGTAATTGCCACTCAATACGGGAAAGAAATAAACCAGCTTCTAAATCCGTATGATGATCCGCATGAATAATATTACCCCCATTAGCATAAATAAAATTAGCAATTTTTGCTACTAAACCTTGTTGATCTGGACATGATACTAATAAAGTAGCGGTATCTACAGCCATAAATTAATTCCCAACAATACCCGAATAGATTGCACACATTAAATCTCGAATATCTTATCATTATTTTGAACTATAGAGCCGATAACCTTGAAAAATTGGCCTTTATGGAGAATATTATCTAAGTTAGGAAAAAGGTGTCAGGTTTCAGGTTGCAGGTGTCAGGGTGTTAGTGTTAATTAAACACTTTTGCCCTTAATAAAACTCAGGTTTGCTTCTCGTAAAATTCCCTTACCACTTCCCATTGAATCCTATTAATAGGAATATCTAATTGACGGGCAATGGTTGCACAATCTTTATATTCAGGATGGATATTAACAACTTTTCCCTGTTTTTTTGCAATTTTTAATCTTATATCACCATATTTACTCTTAATAGTCGTCATTTCTCGCTCTAGTATCGATCTTTGTTGAATTTGTCTGCGAATACCTAAAGTAGTAGTCTCTCGGAAAATAAGATTTTCACATATATTGATTTTGTCAAGATCACAAATTACTGTCAACAAAACCCCAAGGCGACTTTTTTTCATCATCACCGGTTGAGTAAAAACATCTTTTGCACCAATATTTAATAATTCTTCTAAGACATAAGCCAAAATTTGGGGGTTACAATCATCAATTTGAGTTTCTAAGACTGCTACTTCCTCTAAATTAGATAATTCCATTTCCCCTATCCAAAGACGCAAAATATTAGGTAGAGATAAATCTTGACTTCCGGCACCATTACCTATCTTCTCTAAACTCATTTTCGGGGGTTGTCCAAAACTTTCCGTTAACGTCGCCACAATTGCCGCCCCTGTAGGAGTAACTAATTCTTTTTCGATACCGTTGCTATATATTGGGATTTTACGGCTTCGTAACAACTCTAGCACGGCGGGTACTGGTACTGGTAATATTCCGTGAGCCACTTTGACTGTGCCTCCTCCTGTGGGTAAAGATGAGCAGTATAATTTTTCTATCCCTAAATAATCTAATCCGATACAAGTACCAACAATATCAACAATGGCATCTACTGCCCCCACTTCATGAAAATGGACTTTATCTATGGTTGTATTATGAACTTTTGCTTCTGCGATCGCAAGTTGACGAAAGATAGCTAAACTATTAGCCTTAATTTGAGGGGCTAAATTACTCTGATTAATAATATGTTCAATATCTGCTAAATGTCTATGATGATGGTGAGAATGAGATGTTAAATGAACATGAATTTTTGTCGCACCAAGCCCATTTCTAGTTACTGTTTCTTCTTGTAATTTATACTCTTGAATAATATTTAAACTCTCTAAACTTTTCTCTAAATATCCTAATGGCACACCCGCAGAAACTAACGCCCCTAAAAACATATCCCCTGCTATTCCTGTAGTGCATTGTAAGTAAGCGATTTTACTCATATAAGATACAATTAATTAATAAGTTTTATAGCTTTTAGTTATTAGATTAAAAATAAATTATTTATTTATAGTTATGGCCATTTTATACGAATTAAATCCTGATAATCCTCAAAGCAGAAGTATTGAGCAAATAGCATCAGCATTGAAAGATGGAGCAATCATGCTTTATCCCACGGATACTGTTTATGCCATTGGTTGTGATATTAATGTTAAAAGTGCCGTAGAAAAAGTGAGAACTTTAAAACGTCTTGCCAATGATAAACCATTAACCTTTCTTTGTTCTTCTTTGTCGAAAATTTCTGAATATGCGATCGTGACTGATGAAGCCTACTATATCATGAAAAGATTAATACCCGGTCCTTACACTTTTCTTTTACCTGCCACGAAATTAGTGCCAAAACTGGTTATGTCACCAAAACGCAAAACCACTGGTATTCGAGTGCCAGATCAAAACGTTTGTCAAGCAATTTTAACAACTCTTAATAATCCAGTTATTTCCACCTCTGCTCATATCAATGATGAAGAAGGATATTCTCCCTCTGATGACTGGGAAAAGGCAAAATTATTTGATTACTTTGATAAACTGGTTGATATTATTATTGATGACTATACAGATCCGGGGTATCAAGTTTCAACAATTTTAGATTTTTCCACAGAAAATCCCGCCGTAGTACGACAAGGTTTAGGGTGGGAGGAACTAGAAAAATGGTTTAACTTCAATAATTAGGAAGAAAAATGGCAAAGCAGAGAAAAAAATCTGATTTCCCCACCAAAATCTGTCCTGTTTGTGGTTTATCTTTTACATGGCGCAAAAAATGGTCTAAATGTTGGGATGATGTTAAATATTGTTCTGAAAAATGTCGTCGCCAAAAATAAACAAAAGTTTGTAGTTACCCCTTTAGGGGCATTAAACTAGGAGTTAAATAGGGGTAATATTTGTTACAGCTTCGATCGCACGCTACTTGAAGGGATTTTGGGCTGATATATATGAGATTGAGGATAAGTTGAGAGGTGAGGAGATAAAAGCTATCAGATATTTTTGAGGATTAGGGTAAAATTGGGGCAGGATAGGAGCAAGGCTAATACTTCTATCCTCTGGGGGGAAAACACGGTTAACAACTTATTGAAGATTTTAACATGGGTAGATAACAAGTTAAATGATATGAGAGTAGAAATAGCCTCAATTAAGGGTAATCAAGAAGGTTTTAGCAAGAGACTTGATAATCTTGAGTTTACTAGCAGAGGTATTTTTATTATTAACTAAGAATTAAAAAGCCGCCTCAAAAGCAATGCCCTCTTCGGAAAAATTGGAATAGTTTTGAAGAATGCTTTGTCTTTCATTCTGCCCTACAAATAAATATGTACCGGGTAAATTATCGTTTTGGAAACGATATAAGCTGTCGGCTTGATTAGCATTAGCCCCAAAAGCATAAAAAGCTAATCCCTCTTCTCGGAATTGAGGGAAACTTTGTAAAATACTTTGTCTTTCCTCCTGCCCTACATAAAGATATGTTCCTTGTATTTGGGTGTTTTGGAAACGGTAAATGGGAATTAATCCATCTCCCGGTTGGGTAGCAACACTAAAAGCAAATCCTTCTTCTTCAAATTTGGGATAATTATTTAAAATGCTTTGTCTTTCTTCTTCCCCCACATAAAGATATGTACCGGGTATTTCTGTATTCTGGAAGCGATATATGGGATTATTTAAGGCAGAGCGAGGGGTTGCACCGCTTTCTGTACTACCTATATCCACTGTACCTCCAATTATACGGGCATAACCTCTTTGGTCTGAATTGCCCACTTGAGACGAAGCAATTTCGTTATTTCCTGCATTTATGACAGGGCTACCTCTGAGGGGCAAATGGGTAGGAGTATAACCACCATTATCTTGTAAATCTCCCAACAGAGGATCTAATGGATTAACGATGTCTCCGACAATATTATTGTTAAATCCATCTAAAATAATACCGTTACCATCGCCAATAAGGTTATAAGAGCTATTTTCGGTAAAAAATCCCTCAATATCACTACTATCTAAGTTTCCTGCAACAATACTGTTTTGCAGTAAAAGAGGGTTATTTGCTCCTAAAACGGTAATACCTGAGCCAATTTGAGAGCTATTATTCGTAATAGTTGAATTGATAATAGAAACGGTGGCATCTTGGCTGAGAATACCTCCCCCTGCGTCTCCTGTAATATTACCAGAGATAGTGCTATTTAGTATTTGTACTGTTCCTCCGAAGGTGTAAAGCCCTCCCCCTCCTGCTTCAATCACTTCTACGGCGGCGGCATTGGCGAAGTTACCCGCTATGGTGCTATTACGAATATTTAATGTTCCTTCGTTATAGATACCCCCTGCGTCATCTCCTGAGAGGTTGCCTGAAATAATGCTGTTAATTATTTCTGTATCTCCGAAGTTGGCTATACCCCCTCCATTATTATTATCTGTGTCGGTGTTAATGGCAGTGGAATTATTTTTGATAATACTATTATTGATAATAGCGGAAGCCCCTGTGTTAATGCGAATACCTCCGCCGCTACTACCATTTTCATCAAGGGCGTTTTCGGCAATTCCATCCTCGATAGTAACTCCACTAAGGGAAAGTAATCCTCCTTCTCGAACATCAAAAATGCGATCGCCTAGAGCCGTACCATTAATGGTAGTTGAGCCTGAGCCGACTCCCACAATGGTAACTCTGGTTTCAACATCTAAATCTCCTGTACGAGCTACGATGTCATCTACTTCACCGGGTAAATTAGGATTGTCACTGGGAAATAAGGAGTCTTCGTTACCCTGAATAGACAACTCGTAAACCCCTGCAGGAAGGTTGATAACATATTCTTTGCTAGGGTCTGCTTTTGCCCTTAAAATAGCATCTCGAAGGGATAAACCATTTCTGTCTCCGCCGTCATTTTGATCCTCGAAAGTAGTTACAGTCAGAAAAACTTTTTCTAATCCACCACCACCGCCATTAAGTTCTTGTAGGATAATGGAATTATCTTCTATCCATCTTTCTGTATCTTCCACAAAACTATCGGAAGGAGTACCAAAAGAGGCAACGATGCGATCGAATTCTGCTTGGAGGGCTTCTATATCAATTTCAAACATTTTTGCTTTTTATTTAATTATTTTATTAGTTAATATTAAGTTTTAATGATAAATCACACTTCCTTATTCATAGATTTTTTTTTATCAAAATTATCTCGTTGACGTAAGACTCCCATTAAATAACGAGTTTGAGTAGTTCACCATCTATTCCCTTAAACTTTACATATTGATTGACTTTGATAAGCCTTGAGGGTTGCATTGGCTACTCTTAGAGCATAAACACTGGCTTTATTTTCAATATAAAGAGGTTTTCCTGTAGTTAAATAATCGATAACTGCTTCTGTATCTTTAACAAAGAGTCCTCGCCTTGTACCAACTTCGATCGCATTTTCTTCTCCATCCCTTATAATCTTACCTGTTTCCCCCTCGAATCTTAACGTCCCTTGAGTACCATAAATTTCTAAGGTGCGATCGCTGCTTTTGAATTGTTCACCCTTGCCATAAGTTAAACAAGCTAATAAACCATTCTTGAAAGATAACTGTGCTTGAGTATAACAAGCAGAAAAATAACCAACCTTTTCAGCATCCCAAAAACGCCCATAACAACTTACCGAATCCACTTCTCCAAATAAATCAGTAAAACGATTAATGCGAGAAAGAGCCGCTATAAAAGGGAAACCATAATACTCATAGTTAAAAGTCCACTTATTCATTAAACTACTCTTGGGCAAAATAGTCGTATAACGAGCTAAAAAAGGATCGCCAATCGCTGATAAATTAGCCCTAATCGCTTGATGCACTCCTCCCAAAATTTCGATATGTTCTACATGAAGTAACTTATTTTTTTCTTGTGCTAAACTTAGCAACTCCTCCGCCTCATCAGGATTAATAGTTAAAGGGAACTCAACAATAACGTGTTTATCAGCTAATAAAGCACCTCTTACAATCATTCCATGATCCCGATTAATATTAGAAATGCAAATTAAATCTAAACTAGAATCATTTACTAACTGTTGCCAACCAGAAACCGAGGGAATGCCATAGGTTTCACAAAAACTAGCTGTTGTTTCCACACTGTTACCCACCACCGCCACCAACTCAGTTAAAGGATTTGCTTGAAAAGCCTCCGCCCGTCTTTGAGCCGCATATCCCGTACCAACTAAACCAACTTTAATCATTCTTTTTTACTGATTATTTTCGCTTTATTTTCAGTCTTGCTATTTTATCACCACCTGAGTTTGATATTGAAAGAATGGAAACAAAAATACTATTTGTAAAGTCATTTTTTCTGCTTAAATATTCCTAACAAAAAAAACAACACTCGCAGAAATTAAGTAAGATTCAGTTAACAATCATCAAAAAACGAATTACGGTGTGAGATTATGAGTAAAAAATTAATATTACAATGGTTGGGTAAGTTTAGCTTATTATCTTTACTCTGGTTAATCTTTAGTCCATCTGCCCAAGCCGCTTTAGAATTAAGAGTTGCAATCAAAAAAGGTGCTAATTCTTTACAGGTAGGTAGTTCAACCCCAGCAGTTGTGAAAGATAATGCAGGGCGGGTTGTAGGACAAGTTGCAGGGATGAATTCTTTTGTATCCAAAGTACAAGGAGGTAATGTTAATCTTAGTCAATGGAAATCCAATCGTTTATGGTTAGAGCCTAGTGGCGATGGGGTTGTCTGGATTGGCGATCGCTGGTATCGTGGAAGAGTGCTATTAGTACCTCAAGGTAAAGGAATTACAGCAATTAACTATGTGGATTTAGAAGATTATCTATATAGTGTTGTCGGTGCAGAGGCAATTCCTAGTTGGCCTAAAGACGCACTGAAGGCTCAAGCCGTAGCCGCCAGAACTTACGCCCTATATAAACGAAATAGTGGACGTAATCAAATTTTTGATTTAGATACAACTACCGCTACTCAGGTTTATAAAGGTTTAAGCAGTGAATATACCACTACCCATCAAGCAGTGAGGGAAACTATGGGGGAGGTAATGACTTACAACAACCAAATTATTTTAGCGGTATTTCATTCTTCTTCTGGTGGTCATACGGAAAATGTCGAAGATATTTGGGTATCTCCCTTACCCTATCTTAGAGGAGTAGTCGATTACGATCAAAACTCCCCTGTATTTAGTTGGAATAAAAGCGTTTCTCCTTCTACCATGAATAGAATTGTTGGTGGTGTCGGCAACATCCAAGCCCTAATCCCCCAAAAAACCACTCCCCAAGGCAGAATCGTAACCATGAAAATTGTAGGAGATCGCACCACTAAAAACGTCGCAGGTAGTGATTTACGCAAAGCTCTTGATTTAAGAAGCACATTATTTCGTGTCTCTTTAGGAGGAAATAGCTTACAAGTATCAGGTAGAGGATTTGGTCACGGCTTAGGGTTAAGTCAGTGGGGAGCTCAATATTTAGCCCAAAATGGTGTTAACTATCGTCAAATTTTAGCTCATTATTATCGTAATGCGAAGTTATCTACTTTGAAAACACAATAGAATCAATTTATTAATGGGCAAGGGGGAAACCTCCCTTTATCCCGAAATGATGAATAGTAAATAATTAATATAATCTCTAACTCCTGTACGGGCAAATGGGCATTCGCCCCTAACTAACTCCGTACTGCTTTGCGGAACGAGCGCAGCGAACTCTCCGAACCCTTATCCAATATTCTTAAACCCAACTGAAGTTAATTAATTACCTTTTTTTGTAAGTACCTTAATATCTTCACTGCAAATATTTAAATGCAACTTTTGCATAAAAACAATGTTTTTTTAGAATCATGCAATTCCCGCAAATGATATTATAAAAACTGATAAAAAATAATCTATCTGTTTAGATTAACTAATCAAACATAGCTAGATAACTATTTAGAAAAATAATAATCATGAGTCAAATTTGTCCTAAATCTGTCAATATAATTCCTCAAATCATCGATGTTTTAAATAAAGGAGAAATTGTCATTTTACACACAGATATTGTCTATATCTTTTTAGCCAATGGTTTAAATGAAAATTCAGCAAATAAGATTCATGAGTTAAAACGATGGAATCCCAGAAAACCTCTAGTTTTGCTTTCCAATCAAGAGAGAATTTCTGAATATAGCAATTTAAGTAAAGATGCTCAAATATTAGTTAATCAATTTCCTTACCCGATTAGTGTGATTATTCCTCACCGCAATAATTTACCTGAAACAGTAACTGCTGGACATAATACTATTTTCGTTTCTTGTCCTGATGATTTTATTTACAATCTAGTGAATAGATGTCCTTTTCCCATTGTCTCTGGCACAGCAAGTTTGGGGGGTGACTATAGAGCAACTAATGCAAAAACTGCACAAGATTTATTCGGTAAAGATGTTAGTTTAATTGTCGATGGGGGTAAACCTAAATATGGCATTAGAACCACCTTAATTGATTGTAGTTTGCCGCTACCAACGATAATGAATTTCGGCATTATTTCCTATGATGATTTACGTCCTTTACTACCCCACATCGAGTTACCTTCTCATTTACGTAAATAGAAATTGCTCAAAAGTGTTTTTGTGAAGGTAAGAAAGAAGCAAAAGGCAAAGGGCAAGGATTAATAATATAACCCGAGTTCAGGATCAATTATCGATGAGTGATGGCGAAAAGGGCAATGGGCAAACCCCCCTTTATCCCCCCTCTCGAGGGGGGAAGGCAAAAGAAAATAGTTGATAATTAATAACTTATAACTCCTGTACGAGCGAATGTCCATTCGCCCCTAACTAACTCTGTACCGCTTTACGGAACGAGCGCTCGAGCGAACTCTCATTTCCCCCTAAACACTACCCTTATTTGACGTTCTTAAGCCGAACTGAGGTTAAAATATTATTCACAGACATCATTATTGCTAATAAATCTGTTATCATGGTTAAGTTGTGAAAAATGTTGTTAGCAAAATCAAAATAGAGCTAAATCGTAAATATGGGCAATAAGCCAACCATCGCCGTTTCTCATTTAGGCTGTGAAAAAAATCGCATTGATTCTGAGCATATGCTCGGTTTATTGGCAAAATCAGGCTACGGCATCGATAATACCGAAGAATTAGCCGATTATGTTATTGTAAATACTTGTAGTTTTATTGAGTCCGCTCGTCGAGAATCTGTAAGAACTTTAGTAGAATTAGCGGAAAACCAGAAAAAAATAATTATTGCTGGTTGTATGGCACAGCACTTTCAGGAGGAATTGTTAGCAGAACTACCAGAAGCTGTTGCGTTAGTTGGAACTGGTGACTATCAAAATATTGTCGATATTATTGAACGGGTAGAAAAAGGTGAAAGAGTTAAGGCGGTTTCTGCTGAACCTACTTTCATTGCGGATGAAAATATACCTCGTTATCGCACTACCACTGAAGGGGTGGCTTATTTAAGAGTCGCCGAGGGTTGTGATTATCGTTGCTCTTTTTGTATAATTCCCCATTTGCGTGGGAATCAAAGATCCCGTACGATCGAGTCTATTGTAGCAGAAGCCCAACAGTTAGCAGATCAAGGAGTGAAGGAATTAATCTTAATCTCCCAAATTACTACTAATTATGGTGTTGATCTATACGGTGAACCTAAGTTAGCTGAATTATTAAGGGCGTTAGGAAAAGTTGATATTCCTTGGATTAGAATTCATTATGCTTATCCGACAGGATTAACCGATAAAGTTATAGATGCGATCGCATCTACAGATAATATATTGCCCTATTTAGATTTACCTTTACAACATTCTCACCCCGAAATTCTTAAAAGCATGAATCGTCCTTGGCAAGGGAAAGTAAATGATGAAATTATAGAACGCATCAAACTAGCCCTTCCCGAATCGGTTATGCGAACAACATTTATTGTGGGATTTCCCGGAGAGACTGAACAACATTTCCAACATTTGTTACAATTTGTTAAAAGACATCAATTTGATCATGTGGGTGTATTCACTTTTTCTCCCGAAGAAGGCACTAAGGCTTATGAATTAAGTAACCAGTTGCCCGAGGAAGTAAAGGAGGAAAGACGCAATCAGTTAATGGAAATACAACAGCCCATTGCCGCTATGAAAAATGAGGCAGAAATAGGTAAAGTTGTTCCAGTATTGGTTGAGCAAGAAAATCCCATGACTGGTGAATTGATTGGGAGATCCCCCCGTTTTGCCCCCGAAGTAGATGGATTAGTCTATATTAAGGGTTCAGCAAACTTAGGTGAGATTACCCCTGTTCGCATCACCTCAGCCGATGTCTATGATCTCTATGGAGAAACAGAGATAAATTAGTAATTATCCTAGATTAAGTAGGTCTTATTCAGTGGCTACATTCTGATAATCATAGTAAGGATAGTTGTCACGAAAAATAAAAAAGTAAAAAAACTTAATCTTCTTACTCAATTGTCTCTCGGAAATCGTTTCGTGCTTAAGTAAAAGCGGAATGTAAGGGCTAATGGCATCATAATCATTAGCTATAAAGATAACGGTAGTAAAAGCAGTTATTAGATAGGAATAAAGAACTAAAAATTCTAAAGTGTAGCAAACTTTAACCGATGATTTTTAGCTTCTGCTCACCAATTCCTCATTCTTAATTAAATTCCCCCTTACTGTTACCAGTTTTGCTTCACGGGATTGTTTCCTTTGATCTGTGGAGAGTAACACAGTAAACATTCACAAATAACATTACAGATGACAATTTCATTTTCCAGTTTAGGACTATCCGAATCCTTAGTTAATCAACTAGAAAAAATCGGTTTTGTGACTCCCACCAAAATTCAATCATTAGCAATTCCCGAATTATTATCAGGGCGTGACGTAGTAGGGCAATCGCAAACTGGTACAGGTAAAACAGCCGCTTATTCTCTACCTATCTTAGATAGCATTGATCGCAGTTCCAAAGATGTTCAAGCCTTAATTTTGACTCCCACCAGAGAATTAGCTCAACAAGTAGCTGAATCTTTAAAGGATTTTATCGCCAGAGGTGACAGGACTTATGTTCTAACTGTTTATGGTGGTCAATCCATAGAGCGTCAAATTCGCTTTCTCGAAAAAGGTTCTCACATTGTTGTTGGTACTCCGGGGCGGATTATCGATCTACTCAACCGTAAAAATCTTACGTTAGATTCTCTTCGCTATGCAGTTTTAGATGAAGCGGACGAAATGTTAAGCATGGGCTTTATTGACGATGTAAAAGAGATTCTTTCTCAAACTCCTAAATCTCGTCAAACCATTTGTTTCTCGGCAACTATGCCCAAAGAGATTCAATATCTGGTAAAAGAGTTCATGAATGATCCTATCAATGCTACAGGAGAAAAACCTCAAGATACACCTTCTCGCATTGACCAGTGTGTGTACATGGTGCCTCGTGGTTGGTCTAAAATTAAAACTATTCAACCAATCCTTGAAATTGAAGATCCTCAAAGTGGCATTATTTTCGTGAGAACTAAGCGCACTGCGTCTGAGCTAACGACTAAATTACAAGAAGCGGGTCAAAGTGTAGATGAATACCATGGCGATTTAAGCCAATCTCAACGGGAGCGTTTAATTCAACGCTGGCGTGATGGAAAAATTAAGTTGGTAGTGGCTACAGATATTGCCGCCAGAGGTCTGGATGTATCTGATTTAACCCACGTTTTCAACTTCGATTTACCAGATAATACCGAGACTTATATTCACCGTATCGGGCGTACAGGAAGGGCAGGAAAAGAGGGTAAAGCTATTGCTTTAGTTGAACCAAGTGATCGCCGTTTTTTACGTCAAATCGAGCGTCGTTTAAATCAAACCATTCGGGTGGAAAATGTCCCCAATCGCTCTACGGTAGAAGCGAAAAGAATGGAGAAACTTACGGAACAAATTAAAGAGTCTTTAGCGGGTGAAAGGTTAGCTTCTTTCTTACCTTTAGTTAAAGAACTACATGAAGATTATGACCCAACTGCGATCGCAGCCGCTACGTTACAAATATTATATGATCGAGACTGTCCTAGTTGGCTACAGCAAGATTGGGATGTTCCCCCTCCTGCAACCCCTAAACCTTATATCAAAAAAGGTAAAGGAGGACGTACTAAATATGGTAGTCGTGGTGCTGATAGCTTCGATCGTCAAAATAAATACAAAGGTAAACCTAAACGTAGTTATAACCGCTCAGTAAAGCTAAATAACCGATAAGATTTAAGTCTTAGGAATTAGGCAAGGGGTTAATTCCCCTTGTTAGGAATCATAGGAAATATAAAATAGTTGCAATCAAAAAGATTATTTTCATTTATATAAAGTTTTATCTTACTGAAACTACCTGAGTTAGCTTAAGCTCAGAGTTAAGACAAAAAAGAGGTTTCTGTTTCTCCCCACAATTCCCTAATCAATTAATAATAACTCCGCTAAACCTCATACCTGTCATTTAAAATCACGAGATTTGAATATTTTTTAAACCCCACAAGTTGAGCTTATGCAATATTCTTTATGCAGAACCTAGGTTAACCTCAGTTCGGTTTAATAATATCGGATAAGAGTAGGTTTCAGGTGGTAGGGGTTGAATATATTCAACCCTTACGGTGTTAGGGATTTCGGAGTCAGGAGTTAAGGGTTTTTAATTCTTAATTATTAACTATTTACCTTTGCCCTCTCCCATCTCGAGGTGGGACAAAGGGGGGGTTGCCCATTGCCCTTTTCTCAATCAATCTCCATAAAAATTTATCCAGAATTGAGGTGAGGTTGAATAGGATTGCTCAAAAACTGTATATGTCAGTATGATAATTTTAGTTTAAAATATTATTAACTTTTGTTAAAAATATAAAAAATACATATCAAAAATTTAATTTATAATGACTTTTTTTAAGCCTAGACAACCTATTTTACAACGAAAGCAATCTTCCTCTGATACTCAGCAGTTTTTATCAATGAAATGTTTAAGAATAAAGTCTGCAGAAAAATTTTTTCTCTCAGGAATATATACTTGTGTTGATCAGGCAATGTTAGTTTGGGGAGTGGTGGCGGCAATAATTTTTTTCAGTGCTCAATTTTTATCTGTTAGTTGGGCTGATCAAGCGTTTTTTTGGTCTGTATTTACCATTTTTGCCATCATTGTCATGACCAGCTTAACTTATTCTTGGGCAGTATGGGAAAAAGTTTCAGGTTTACTTTATGGCTGGATTTTTTTGATGATTTTTGGTCTGATTATTACCGATAGTGCGATCGCATTTTCTTGGGGTTATATTCTCGGTCATTTATGTGAGTTGTGGCTAATTTTAAGTGCCTTAGGTTATTTCCTCACAGGTTGGATGATGCGATCGAGGGCTTTTTTCTTAGCAGGTATAATTCATGGTAGTATGGTTTTAGTACTACCATTATTTGCAGGATGGCAATTTGCAACCACAGGATTAGTCATGATGAGTAATCTGTTTTTATTCTCCGAAGGTCAATGGGATATGCTTTTGCCAAGAGAATTAAAAGAATATTCAGTAGAAGAAGTTAATCATGTATCCTTAACGAGAAAATCAGCTCATCAAGATTCAAGTACCAGAAATCAGTTATCTATTATTAGCTTTTAATTTTTCTTTTAATATTGTTTTTAGCTCTTTTACGGCAATTATGATAAATTATAAATTAATTAGCAATTTTCCTAAACTATTGCTCATCAGCTATTCCTAACTTTCCCTAAACACTTTTTCAGCTCCCCCTATTAAAGTAAGAGAGCCTTATTTTTCTCGATTCTCCACACTTGAGATGAATTTATAGGTTATCAACCACCCTTAGCAAAAGAAATCATTACCAGAAAAGAAAGTAATAATCCGGGTGCTAACAGAGTTACTAACATTAAAAATTGATCACCAGTCATAATAATATTGCTAAAAAATAAGATCACCTTTAATTGTAAAAGAAGATTAAAAAATTAGAACATTGTATTCTCTGTGATTAGTCCATTTCATGAGATGATATTCTTAAAAAGATAACTTGTTTTTAATATATATATTTTTAGTTTTTCTTAAGATTTTCTATGTACTTATTAGAATGCCACAATCAATGTCCTGATTGTTTCTCTGCTGATTTAAAGTTAATTCCTGTTGCTGATAAACAAGGAGAATATGAGTTTTATTTTAATGCTAAAGTAAATGAACAACAAGAGAGTATCTTAGATGGAAAAGTTAAATTTAGTCTCAGATTAGCAAAATTATTAGTAACGTTTAATGACCTTGATATTTTAGAAATTTATGACATTAATAAGGATTACATTAAAATAAGAAAAAATACGTCAAAAAATCATCAAGAGTGGTTAATCAAACCAAATTTACTTAAGGATAACTCTTCCGTTAAATTAGCAAAACTCAAAGCTGTGGGAGATGAAAGTAATTTAACTGCTCAAATTGTAATAGATAAATCTAATGTTGTTTTAACTGATATAGAAGGATTATGGGTTCATAATATAACCCCCAATAAACACGCTATTTTAGAAAGAAAAGTAGCCGAATTTATTGAAAAAGTCTATCTTAGTCCTTATGTTAGTAGAGCGATTTTTTCCTATCAAAAATCTGAAACAACACCTAATTTTCATCACAAAAATAATCAAGAAATTGAACAAAAAATAAGTAGTTTAAAAAATGTCATTCAAGGAATTTATCAAAATCCTCAAGAAGACTTTAATACTTTAGCTAAAAAAGCTAATCTTAATCCTTTGATAGATTTTGTTGGTGCTAATTTGATTGGTGTCAATTTAAGTGGTTTGAATTTGAGTAGTGCCAATTTTCAGGATGCAAATTTGCGAGGTGCTGACTTAACAGATGTTGATTTAAGCGAAGCTAATTTACAAAATACAAAACTTAATGGTGTGGATTTAAGTGGAGCTTACCTAGAAGGTGCAAATTTAACTAATGCTAATTTGACTAATGCTAGTTTAGCTTTAAGTAATTTAATTGGGGCAAATTTAACCAATGCCAACTTAACTAATACCAATTTACAAAATACTAGCCTAGGTCAAACAATTGTTAAAGGGGCTATTTTTGCTAACAATCTCGGTTTAAATGAGGAGAAAAAACAGGAGTTAATAAGTAAGGGGGCTATTTTTTAATTTCTTTCGGGCGTTGGTAAATTAGGCTATGGTTTTTAGTTTAGATAGCGAATGGGCAAAGGGCAAGAGGCGAAGTAAAAAGGGTAAACCCCTCTGTGTCTTCCCTTAAAATGGGAGAGGGGCAAAGGTAATTAATTCATTTACCTCCAAACACCCCAATCCCCCAATAACCTAACAGAGGTTAATCAAGAATCTACTACTACAAAATAATTAAACGACAATCAGAACTACTGGAATCATCGTCTATTTCTCTGTACAGAATATCAATCCATTCATCTTCTTCAGGAAAGTTTTTCCATTTTACAGCGATAACCCAGTGTTGATCAATATTTAATTCTTGACGAATACTGGCACGTTGCTTACTTTTTAAATCATAAAAAATACTTTGAGCTTTGCTCTCACTTTCTCTTAGGGTAATAGCGACTCTCAAGGATTGACCTTCTTGATTTTCTAGGGTAATTATATTATCGATGCCGATAATTTCCCAGAGTATGAGATAGTCACTCAAATCATAACGTTTACCCTTTGCCCAACGTAATTTTCCCTGACAGTATTTCGTTGCTACTTCAAGCAAGTGTTCTTCGTTCAAATCTGGGGCGTTTAAATCAGAAATTTTCAGTTTTGAAGCTACTGTTTGAAATCTTAAACGTAAACTAAACAAGAGTTCCTCAACAATGATTTGGCTACAATAGTATAACCAGATATGGGTACTTTTGACAACGATTTACTTATCAATGATCACGATTCAAGAAATAGAAAAATATAGTGAAAATCATCCTCAAGAGGTATTAATCTTAAGGGCTAGAGATAATCAAGAGGAGGTAGAAATTATGATTTTTAAAGGATTTTCCAGCAATTTAACTGGTTCAACTGCTTTTGATCCTGATATGCCTATTTTATCTCCTGATGGAGAAATTATAAGCTGCGATCGCATCTTAAGTCCTTATAATCCAAATAATCCCCAATATATTGAAAAAAATATATCTCCGTCAGAATTGCTAAAATTACTAAGGGAAAACGAATCCAAATAATACTTATGACTCAAACCCTAGAAACATCAGTTCAACAACTAATTAACGCTGTCAACGAAGCAGATTCAGCCGTCAAACTACTTCAGGCAGTACAAAAATTAGCCGCCGCTCAATCTCCCGAAGCCATACCCACCCTAATTCAAGTATTAGGTTTCAATAACCCCGGTGCCGCCGTTGCCGCCACAGAAGGCTTAATCAATCTCGGAGAAATTGCGATCGCACCTCTGATGAAAAACCTTGATGATTATAATTATGGGGCAAGAGCATGGGCATTAAGAGTATTTGCAGGAATTGGGGATATTAGAGCCTTAGACTTACTAATTAGTGCCGCTACTACAGACTTTTCCCTGAGCGTGAGAAGAGCGGCAACAAAAGGATTAGGAAATATTCAATTGTCTAGCTTACCCCCAGAAGATATTGCCCCAACCCAAGAAAAAATTTTCCGCACCCTTTGCTTAACTATTCAAGATGGAGAATGGGTAGTTCGTTACGCCTCCATTGTTGCTTTAGAAAACTTAACACAAAGCCTAAAAGCCTTTAATAACAATTATTTAATACCTCAAATTGTTGAACAATTAACATTACTATCTCAAAAAGACGATGAGATCGGGGTTCAAACCCGTGCTAAACTAGCATTGACAAAAATCAAACAGGAAGTATAGCAATTTTTTAAGAATATGAGTAAATCAACAGATGTAAAAGGATTAGCCCGATTAATGGCGGCTGACTTCAGCAATCAACAACAGGCATGGGATAACCCCCCTTTTTTCGCTCATATTCGAGTTTGTATGCGCCCCCTCCCCGAATCTCTCCTCGGTGGTACAAGTCTTTTTCTTGAACAAGCCTACGATTTTCTCTTGAATCAACCCTATCGTTTAAGAGTATTTAAAATTCAAGCAGTGGATGATCATTTAGAATTAGAACACTACAAACTGAAAGAAGAAGCCGAATTTTATGGAGCTTCCCGTAATCGAGAAAAATTGAAAGAATTAACTATTGACCATTTAGAAAAAATGAATGGTTGTGATATGATTGCCGAATGGAATGGAAGTCATTTTAAAGGTTACATCAAACCGGGTAAAGCCTGTATTGTAGTTAGAAAAGGAAAAGAATCCTATTTAGATAACTCCTTTGAAATTGATGAACGTAAACTAATTAGTTTCGATCGAGGTAGAGATTTAGTTACAGATGAATTATTGTGGGGTTCTGTTGCCGGACCATTCCACTTTACCAGAATTGAAAGTTTTGCCCATGAAGTTTAATTTATAGCAATGACTGACTTTTCCACTCATAAATACTGATAGAAACGTAAATTGTCAAAAAAAACATCAAATATACTTCCTTTTTCATTTTTTCCCTCTTCAACCCCCAAATTCATTCATCTAACCTATGAAACAGTTAAGAGAATTATTATTTCCTAGCCAAAACAGCAAAAAAAATCCCCCCAAAACAAAAGGACTTCCGCCAATAAAAAAAAGTCGCAGGGGAATAGAAATAAAAACTGAAGCTGAAATCGAAATCATGAGGGTTTCAGGGAAAATAGTGGCAACAGTATTAAAAGAAATTCAAGAAATTGCCAAACCCGGAATGACAACGGCGGATTTAGACGCCTATGCAGAAAAGCGTATTCGAGAAATGGGGGCAACTCCTAGTTTTAAAGGTTATCATGGCTTTCCCGCCTCCATTTGTGCTTGTATTAATGATGAAGTAGTCCATGGCATTCCTAACCCCAAAAAAGTCCTGAAAATGGGTGATATTGTCAAAGTTGATACGGGAGCTTTTTATAATGGCTATCACGGTGACTCCTGTATTAGTTTCCCCATTGGTAAAATCAAAAGACAAGGAGTTAAGTTATTAGAAGTAGCTGAAAAAGCTATGTATCAAGGAATCGAGCAAGTAAAAGCCGGTAATTATTTAATGGATATAGCAGGAGCAATTCAAGATTATGTAGAAAAAAATGGGTTTTCTGTAGTAGAAAATTTCGTGGGACATGGTGTAGGTAGAAATTTACATGAAGAACCTTCTGTATTTAACGTTCGCACTAGAGATTTACCCAATGTAAAATTGCGCAGTGGAATGACTTTAGCCATTGAACCCATTGTTAATGTAGGTAGTAATAAAACTCGTACCCTTAAAGATCGTTGGACAGTCGTAACCATTGATAAATGTCTTTCAGCCCAGTTCGAGCATACTGTTTTAGTAACTGATGATGGCTATGAAATTCTAACTTGGCGAGACTAAGCACTTTAATTGATCTCAGTTAGGCTTAGGAATATCGAATAAGTGTAGGTGTCAGGTTACAGGCTTCAGTTGGCAGGTTTGACAGTTTGTTTTTTTGAATATTAACTTATTAGTCACTTTTCCCTTTTCCTCTTTTTTTACCATAACTAGGAAAATTTATCCCCAACTCTGGTTTACTTAATAAGTAGCTCCCGTTAAATACAACTAAAGTTCGTAGTTACCCCTTTAGGGGTTGCAAAAGTTATGAGAATAAGGGCTGAAGCCCTCACTACTAACTGACCCTATTTTACAACTTCCTCTAAACGTTTTAAAACAAAATCCTTATCTAAATAAGAAAATAAATAACCAGCTTTAGGTCCTCTTTCCTTACCTAAAAACGAATAATAAATGGCAGGAAAAGCAACACTAGGACTAATCCCTAATTGTTTAGTGGCAGTAAATAAAGCAGTTTGCAATTCTTCCCCTTCCCATTTTTCCAAAGCGATTAAATTTTCTTTTAATTTAGTCAAATATTGTTTTTGTTCATCGCTCAACCCAGAGGCGGTTTCAGGAATATTATCAAAATAAATTACCAGTTTTTCTTCCTCATCGGCATAATCTTCTAACCATTTTTTCGCTACGGCAATACGTTCGTTTATTTTCTCCCAATCATAGTCGGTTAATTCTGTTTCTGCTCTTTTTTCTATTTCCGCTTTTAAGTCTAAATGGGGTACTTGTAATAAGGAAATGAGAGTACTAATGTCGAAAGTATAATAAGGTTTAATTTCCTCCTCTAATTGAGCATAGAATAGAGGTAACAAAGTTCTGTCTAATTCTACATTTTCATTTTCCTTTTGCAGTTGAGCATATTGATTTAAAAGATTATCATAATCTCTAAATAAACGAGTGATCGTCTCATAATTAGGAGCAAAATTAATCACCGTTTTTGGTTGAGTTCTTAACATTAAAAAGCGTAATAACTCTGGAGGCAACAAATCTGCCATATCTTTGGCACTTGAACCCACCCCCTTAGAAGAACTCATTTTTGTACCGTTAACCAAAATAAATTCATAGGGAGAATGGAAAGGGGGTTTTTTATGTAAAACTTTACGACAAATAGCATTTGCTACATCCCTTGAGCCACCTTTTTGAGAATGGTCTTTCCCCGCCATTTCCATGGTTACACCAACTAAATCCCACTTGGCAACCCATTCAACTTTCCACGGAAGTTTGCCATTACCGTCAAAAGGAGAAATCCAGCCTTGATGTCCACATCCTTTCACCCAGTCAGTGGCATCTTCCTTACAGGTAAAAAATACTTCTGAACCATTATAGTCAGTTACATTGGTAGTTGCTATCTTGCCACAATTAGGACAGATTACTTGAAAAGGATACCAATTATCGGCGCGATCGGCTTTACTTACATCTCGATAAACTTCTCTAACATCCTGAGCATGATTGAGAAATTTGTCGATATAGGGGTTTAATTTTCCTGAACGATATAAGTCTCTCAAATAGTAAATTTCGGCTTTCACCCCTAAATATTCAAATACTTCTAAAAATTCACCCATAAAATATTTGGCATAATCAGGGGCATTTTCGTCGGGAGAAGGAACATTACAAAGAGGATAACCTAAATAAGGAGAAAATTTTTCTTTATCTAAATAATGGGGGACTGTATCTAAAGCGTCGTAATCATCAACTCCATAGGTAAACTTTACCGGCTTTCCTGCTCTTTTCAAAGCCCGATACATAACGTCATGAATAATCACCCCTCTAACAGAACCTACATGAACTCTACCTGAAGGGGTTTTGGAATCGTTTACTAATTCTTCTTGGTGTGAGGAAGCCGCTATTTTATCCGCCCAAAACATATTTATAATTTATTGTTCACTATCTTTAAACTGCAGAATATCCATTATATCTTACTTTCGCTATCTAACCTCAGCTCGATCGAAGAATATCGGATGAAAGCAAGTTTTAGGTTGCTGGTATTTTTTAATTATCAACTATTTATTTAACCCTCTTTTTTCAAACTCCGAATCAACTATCAACTCGTCACCATTGCCCCTTGTCCATTGCTCTTTTGCCCATCACTCAGAGATGAAAATTTATCCTGAACTCAAGTTAATTAAACTATCTTGACATTTTTAAGCAAACATTATATAATTGCCCCAAAATGTAGTAAAAATAACATTTAACTTATGAAGGAGGACATAAGGTTGGCAAGAAAAAGAAAACGTAAAAGTCGCCGCCGCCTTGAGGGACGCAAAATATTAGAGCTAGTGCCTCACTATCATATAGAAAGTGGTGAAGATAAACCAGTCACCGCCGCTCGTAAACATATAAGAGCAAATGGAATTACACCTCCTGCTGTTTTAGTTGTCAAAAGAAATGAACACACAACTGATCGCTATTTCTGGGCAGAAAAAGGTTTGTTTGGTGCTCAGTATGTTGAGGAAAATCATTTTCTTTTTCCTAGTTTGAGGATTATTAAACCCCAAGTTAAGGGAACTGCTCCTATTTTATCTACCACTCATTAAGCTAATACTTTTTATTTATTGGGGCTCGGAATAAATTTTAATATTAGTTTTTTAGTCTTGAGATTATGGTTAACTAAATTTATTTTTTTCAACTGATTTTTTAGACTAACTTAAACTAGCTTTAAGATTTATTTCTGAGCTTCTTTTTATTTGACAGTGCTTTCTGGCTCATTAATTTGATTGCTATTTATCTTAAACTTTATAATTTTGAGGAGGAGTTAAACTTTAAGATTACACATTTATAAGTTTAGAATTGTCAGTATTTTGATAATTATTAATTTCTTTAAAAATCTTATTTCATATTTTGAAGAAAAGATATTTATAAAAAAACCAATTTTTTCAATTTTTCACCCCGGCAACCCCAGCTTATTTCTTTTAGAACCAAGCAAGAGAGGGAGGCTGATATAAAAGATAGATGAATGAATTTAATGATGGCAGGAAAAATTTATTCTAAACCCCATTGATGTTTTAATGTGTCTTTATAAAGATTTTCCCTAACAAGCATTTCTGCATAAAGTTTAACTAAAAAGTCTTGTGCTTGTTCTTTTGTCATTTTCTCTACCTGAGTTTCAAAAGAACGAAGATTGAATTGTTGTTCTAAAGACAAACCGACTGAATTAGACATAATCTCATATTCTCCTTTACTTTCAAAGTAAAAACTGCTATCCTTGATAAGGGTAAAATTTTGCGTTTTACCTAGTGTCAAATCAATTATCTTAATGAGTAACATAACCAAAATTGTTAAACTGCTCATCTTGAACAATAAGCATAAATACTTATAGTAAAAAAGTTCGTCAGTTAACTGAGGTTAAAAAAAGTTAAAGATATTTCCTATTATACTTAACAGAAATTAATAACTGTGATAGGATCTAAGGGAATAAATAAGAACTGTTAGTAAAACAAATACCAATACTTCAGATTATTCTCGATAAAGATAAAATAAAGTTCTAAACTAAGTTGATAATAAACAGTCAATGATCTTAATAGCTTCATCTGACAGACAAAATAAAATAAAACATCAGCGATTAAGAGTTAGTTATGCCTTGTAGGGTTCAACTAGCTCATTTGTTGTGAATAGAAAGAGTTAATCTGTGGTAATTTTATAAATTTTACGAATAATCAACCAAATATTTAACATTAATGGAGGAAATCTAAATGTCTGTACGTCTATATGTGAAGTTACCAAAGGCGGAAATAGAGAAAGAAGGTTTAGAAAAAATGTTTAGTGATTTTGAGCCTTCTTTTACCACTAAGTTAATAAAAGAAAGAAAGAAAAAAGAATGTCGTGGTTTTGGTTTTGTAACTGTCCCCAGTGATGAGGCGGCGGAAGATTTTATTAACAGATATAATGAAAAGCCATTAGTTTATAATGGTGAAACCTATAAGGATGAAGAGGGTAAGGATTTCCTTTTAGTTATAGAAAAAGCGTTACCTCGTAATAAGGGTAGCAAGGAAGAAGGGGAACAACAGGAAGAAGCTGAAACAACTAATAATAATCAGGTAGAAGCTAACACTGATAATAAGCCTTCTCGTCGTAATAATAACAATAAAAAACCGAAGAAAAATCGTAAAGGTGGTAAGGCTAAAACTCAAAAAGCCGTTTCGGTTTCTGAATCTATTCAACCAGATCCTCGTTGGGCAAATGAACTCAATAAGTTAAAAGAAATGTTTGCCGCTCAGACTTCTAATTAGGATTTGACATTGTTATAAAACAAATTCCTTCATCAGCTCTACTTTATTATTTATTGTAGGGCTTTTTTCTTTTTTGAAGGGAGTTACAAAGGAGAGATTGTTCTGATAAGGTTGATAATTCTTAGCAAAAATATTTTCTGGCGTATATCGGAACTTATTTGAGGTGGATATTTACTATTTGCTTGTTTTTCTGTGAGGGTCACATATTCCTCTGTTGTAAGGGGTTCATTATTAAGAGGCGATCGCGCTTCTGTAATAATTTCTGTTGCTAAAACTTCTTCCGGAATATCATCGGGAGGAGGTAAGGCAATAGCTGAAAAATGACCAAAAAAGAATAAAAACCACAATAAAGAGAATCTGCCCAAAAAAGAACTCATAAAAAAGATCCTAACGAAAAAAATTAAGCGAATTGAGAAAAAAACAGACAGAAAAAATTAATTGACCCAAATAATAGGCTATATTATACTATTAACCGATCATCGCTATTTTAACAACTACGAGAAGTAAGGAGGTTGCTATTTCCGAACAACTAAACCTGACTGTTAGTCTTAGAGGGACTCGTGAAGTCAGAAATAATTGTCAAATCTTTCATCTCATTGGTCAACTAGACGCATTTTCTGAGCCAACTTTTCAGAAAATCATTTCTGGGTATATTTCAGATAAAGCTAATAAAATTGTCCTTGATTTATCTCAAATCGATTTTATTGATAGTTCTGGACTAGGTGCGTTAGTACGCATTGCCAAACAAGTTGAGAATGTGAAAGGAAAAATGCAAATTGTTACTAATCCTAGAGTTACCCAGACTGTAAAAATGGTAAGATTAGAGAAGTTTCTTAAGTTACAGAACTCTCTCGATGAGGCTTTGAAAAATGTTTAACTCATGTCTTGACTATTACAATCAAAAATGGATTTGTGAGGATAGGAGTTTGACAAGGACGTAGAAAACTAACTACGTCCATGACCAATTGATAAGTTAGTAATAAATATTCGAGTTTGACTACGGTTAAATCAATTAATTTTAGTCAACCATTACGTTTGTTCTAACAATAAAGTCTCAGAATAAATTTAAACTACAATCTTGATTTACGGATTTGTCTAAGAAAAAAACACAACTTTCATTTTCTCCACCACCTCACTCTGAAACTCGGAATGAGGTAAAAGTCTTGTCTAAATTGGTGTTTGAAAGTGATGACATTTCTAAAGTATTGTCGCAAGTTTCTCCTGATGCTCTCGCTTATATTGGCGATGCAGTTTATGAGCTATATATTCGTACCTCCTACTTATTGCCCTCAAAAAAAATAGCGGACTACCATCATGTTGTTGTCAGCAAAGTCAGGGCGGAGTCTCAGGCAACATATTTACAAAATATTTATCCTCTTCTCAACGACATAGAGAAAGATTGGGTGCGTAGGGGTAGAAATGCGGTTAATAAATCTCCTCGTCGTTTACCGTTACAAACTTATCAAGCGGCTAGTGGATTTGAAACTCTTTTGGGATACTTGTATATTTCTGAGCCAGAAAGGTTAGAGTTTCTTTTATCTCATTTAACGGATGTTACACAAAAATATAATTAACCTCAGTTCGGTTTAAGAATATTGGATAAGGGTAGGTGTCAGGTTTCAGGCTGCAGGTTGCAGGTTGCAGGTGTCAAGGTTTTAAGGGATGGGGAGATGAGGGCAGAGAGAGAAACAGGGTGTTGGGGCGTTAGAGGGAAGTTAATTAAACACTCTTGCCTTTTACCCATTGTCCATTGCCCATTGACTTTGCCCCTTGCCCTTTTGAGATTTATTCATGATTAATAACTATTCACCCCATCACTAAAATCGCTATACTGATTATCAATAGAGCGACATAACAAATGCTGAATGATTCTGAGTTATTGCCTAAATCCCGATTGTTCTCTGCCACAAAACCCATCTAATTTAAAGATTTGTCAAAATTGTGGTGGCGATTTAATTTTACATGGGCGTTATCGTGCGGTTAAGAAAATTGGTAAGGGTGGATTTGGGGCAACTTTTTTGAGTATAGATTTATCTCTGCCGGGTAATCCCCTATGTGTAGTGAAGCAATTAAGACCTTCTGCGAATGACCCTGATGCTTTTGAGATGGCATTAGATTTGTTTGAGAGAGAAGCAAAAACTTTAGGAAAATTAGATCATCCTCAAATACCTAGATTGTTGGATTACTTTGAACAAGATAAGAGATTTTATTTAGTACAAAATTGGGTCAAGGGTAAGACGTTGCAACAAGAGGTGAAAAAAGATGGGATTTTTAGTGAAACCAAGGTGAAAAAATTTTTGTTGGAAGTTTTAGAGATACTTAAATATATTCATTCTTTAAAGATTATTCATCGAGATATTAAACCCGCAAATATTATTCGTCGTGAGCAGGATGGGAGACTTGTTTTAATCGATTTTGGAGCGGTAAAGGATCAAGTTAATAGTCATTTAGCTAAAACTTATGGACAAACGGCTTTAACGGAATTTGCTGTGGGTACAATGGGATTTGCCCCTCCTGAACAATTAGCAATGCGTCCTTTTTATGCTAGTGATATTTATGCTTTGGGGGCAACGTGTCTTTATCTGATGAGTGCGAAGTCTCCAAAAGATTTTCCCATTGATGAGTTAACGGGAGAATTAGCTTGGCAGAGAGAAATAAAGGTAAGTAAAAGTTTTGAAAAAGTCCTTTCTCGAATGTTAGAAATGAATTTGCGCGATCGCTATAAGTCGGCGGATGAGGTAATTAAGGATTTAGATATAATGCCCTATGCAAAGGAATTAGAGGAAGGAATGTTGAATGCTCAAGGGAAAGATAAAAAAGAAATAGAGGAAAAAGATAATACATCCCAAAATACTCATTTATCAGCAACTTCTCGTTTAGCCATGGCAATTAGAGCGAGAAAATCTCGTCAGGGAAAAAGTAAGTATATAACTCAGGTTAACCCTCGTACTGTTTTAAATGCGTATCTCAATGGGAGAAGGGATTTTAATGGACAAAATTTCAATCAATTGAATTTTGCTCAAGGGGAAATACCTGATATTAATTTTCGTAACTGTCAGTTAATTAGAGTAAATTTTGAAGAGGCTAATTTAGAAGGAGCTAATTTTTATTGTGCGAATTTAGCAGGAGCAAGATTTTTTAAAGCCAATCTAACTAGAGTTTATTTTTTTAAAGCTGATTTACAATCAGCCGATTTGCGCAATGCTAATTTAAAATCTGCTAATTTGGAAGGTGCTAATTTGGAAGGAACTAATCTTTGCGGTGCAAACTTAACGGACGCAAATATAACAGAGGAACAAATACAACAAAGTCAAACTAATTGGGCTACCATATTTCCAGATGGTAAGAGACATATCTGGTAAAACCTCAGTTTAGGTTAGAATTGATTAAAACCTATTGGAAATATAGTCACTGATTGAGCCTTGATTGAAAAAGAGACTTTAAAACTACTAGAATGGCAAAGGTTATGTCAACATCTTTCCACTTTTGCCTCAACAAAGTTAGGTGCGATCGCATCTCAAAATTTAACCATTCCTTCTACCCTTGCTCACACGAGGTTATTATTAGCACAGACTCAAGAAGTTGTCACATTAGAAACAGATATTAACTGTAATTGGTCTTTTCAGGGTATTCATGACGTGGGTGATGGTATTGAAAGGGCAAAAATGGGCGGTATGTTATCAGGGGAGGAGTTGCTCAATTTAGCGACAACTTTGGCAGGGGTGCGTAAATTAAGAAGAATTATTGATGATAAAAATGACTTAATTACTCTCCAAGAATTAGTTGCGAATATTCGAACTTTTCCTGAATTAGAACAAGAAATTCATTATTGTATAGATGATAGGGGCGAAATCACAGAAAGAGCAAGTCCTCAGTTAGCAGAAATTAGACAAAAAATAAAGTCCTTACGCAGTAAAATTCAACAAACTTTACAAGGTATTATTCAACGTTATGGCAATGCCTTACAAGAATTAGTCATCACCCAAAGGGGCGATCGCTTCGTGCTACCAGTGAAAGCGGATCATAGTGGTATAATTACCGGTATTGTCCATGATACTTCTAGCACAGGCTCAACTTTATACGTTGAACCGAAAGCGGTGGTTGAATTGGGAAATAAGCTACAAACTAGCCGTAATCAAGAAAAAAGAGAAGAAGAAAAGATATTAAGAGCTTTATCGGAGAAAGTAGCCGAAAATTGGCAAGACTTAGAAGAATTACTCGCTGTGGCAACCACTTTGGATTTAGCAACCGCAAGGGCAAGATATAGCCTATGGTTAGATGCTTATCCCCCTGAGTTTGTGGATTTTGCTGACGGAGAAAGCATCACTTTAAGACAGGTTAGACATCCTCTATTAGTGTGGCAAGAAAGACACGAAGAAGGAAGTCAAGTAATTCCCATTGATGTCCGTATTTCCCCAGAAACAAGGGTTGTCGCCATTACAGGACCGAATACAGGGGGTAAAACTGTCACATTGAAAACCATCGGTATGGTGGCGTTAATGGCAAAAGTAGGTTTATTTATTCCTGCAAAATCCCCCGCAAGAATTCCTTGGTTTAATAATGTTTTAGCCGATATTGGTGATGAGCAGTCCTTACAACAAAGTTTATCTACTTTTTCAGGGCATATTCGTCGTATTGTCCGTATTTTAGATGAAATTAAAGAAAATAACTCGTTAGTATTGTTAGATGAAGTTGGAGCTGGTACAGATCCCAATGAAGGAACTGCGATCGCAATTTCTATTTTGAAATATTTAGCTAGTAATAACCTCTTAACCATCGCCACTACCCACTATGGGGAGTTAAAAAGCCTGAAATATAGCGATTCCCGCTTTGAGAATGCGTCAGTGGAATTTGACGATGTGAGTTTACAGCCTACCTATCGTTTATTATGGGGCATTCCGGGGCGCTCTAATGCCATTACTATCGCTCAAAGATTGGGGTTAAATGATGACATTGTTGCCGAAGCAAAAGAATTAGTCGGAGGCTTTTCTGCGGATGTCAATGAATTGATTTCTGCCTTAGAAAAACAGAGGAAAGAGCAAGAAGATAAGCATCAACAGGCACAGGATTTGTTAACCAAAACGGAGTTATTCTATCAACAGGTAGAAGCAAAAGCTATCTCTTTACAGGCAAGAGAGAGAGATTTAAAGAAAGAACAAGAACAAGAAGTTCATAAGCTCTTATTAGACGCTAAAAGCCAAATTAACCAAGTTATTAAGGGGTTAAAACAAAAAGGAAGTCCCACCGCCCAAGATGCACACCAAGCAACGGAAAATTTAGGGAAAATTGGCGATCGCTTTTTGACTCCTATTCAAAAAAGTAAGTCCAAATCTAGTTATAAACCCAAAGTGGGAGAAAGGGTCAGAATTTTGAGTATTGGGCAGGTAGCGGAAGTGTTGGGGGTAGATGACAGCAACGAGCAAATCAGCGCCCGTTTTGGCTTAATGAAAATGGTTATCCCCTTCTCTGATTTAGAATCCCTTGACGGTAAACGATGGGAAAAACCTGAAACTCCCGTTAAAGAAAAACCCCCCGTTACCCCTGGGAAAAATCCTGTCAAAACGGAGACGAAAAGCCCCCCTACAGCTATACGCACTTCCCGCAACAGTGTTGATATTCGAGGTAAAAGAGTACATTTAGCCTATCCTATCTTAGAAAAAGCGATCGCATCTGCAACGGACATGGGTACAGTGTGGATTGTGCATGGTAAGGGGACAGGAAGCCTACGACAAGGGGTACACGAATTTTTAGATAGTCATCCCCAAGTGAGTCATTATGAACTAGCACCCCAAAAAGAAGGAGGGGCAGGGGTTACGGTTGCTTATTTGAATTAAAAGGGCAAAGGTGAATAGTGAATAGTTGATAATTAAAAATTAAAAATTAAAAACTCCGAACATTTGTACGAGGGAATAGCCATTGCCCCTACTTCCCCCTCTCACCCCTTCCCCTCATCACCTCATCACCTCATCACCTGATACCTTTTTCCTAACCCATTACTTCCCCTTAAAGTACCGATTAAAGTCTGGTTTTTTCCGCCCAAACACGGGAGGACAATCCCCAAATATAAATGAATCCCTCGGCGGCTTTATGGTCAAATTTGTCGTCACTACCATAGGTTGACAAATCAGGACTATAAAGAGAATAATGAGATTTTCTGCCCACAATGGTAGCATTACCTTTGAAAAATTTAATTCTCACAACGCCGCTTACTCTGTCTTGAGTTTGGTCAATAAAAGCATCTAAAGCAGATTTTAAAGGGCTATACCATAAACCCTCATAAACCAAACGGGTGTACATTAAGTCAATTTGAGCTCGTTTATAATGGGTAACATCGCTGGTTAAAGTGAGGCTTTCTAAATCTTCATGGGCTTTAATTAAGACCAACAATGCAGGGGCTTCATAAATTTCTCTCGACTTGATACCCACAACTCTATTTTCAATCATATCCAATCTGCCAACACCGTGATTACCAGCAATTTCATTCAATTTAGTAATCAGTGCCACAGGGGATAAGGCTTCTCCATCTACCGCTACGGGAATACCCTTTTCAAAAGTAATTTCTACATATTGAGGCTCATTAGGGGCATCAGTAATAGATTTAGTTAAAGCATAAATTTCTTCTGGGGGTTCTGTCATCGGATCTTCTAAAGGTCCTGCTTCTATACTACGTCCTAATAAGTTGCGATCGATGCTATAGGGAGAAGATTTTTTGACAGGAGACTCAATACCAAATTTTTCTCCATAGGCAATAGTTTCTTCTCTACTCATTCCCCACTCTCTAGCAGGGGCTAAAATTTTCAAATTAGGATTTAAAGCAGTAATTCCTAAGTCAAATCTGACTTGATCATTTCCTTTTCCTGTGCAACCATGAGCAACAGCATCCGCTCCATATTTTTCAGCCGCCTCGACTAATAATTTTGCAATTAAAGGACGAGCTAAAGCAGTAGATAGAGGATAACGATTTTCGTATAAAGCATTAGCTTTAATGGCAGGGAAAGCATAATTAGTGACAAACTCTTCCGTTGCGTTTTCAACTAAAGACTCAACAGCACCACATTTGAGGGCTTTTTCTTGAATAGGAGCTAATTCTTCTCCTTGCCCTAAATCTGCCGCTAGGGTGATAACTTCTTTTACACCCCATTCGTTTTTGAGGTAGGGAATACAGACGGAGGTGTCAACCCCTCCAGAATAAGCTAAAACTACTTTATTGGCACGACTCATATAATTTACATTACCCAACATTATGACTAACAGGTTATTGTAACAATAAGAGCATACCAAACCCAATTGCAAGTCAAGATTTGTCTATTTTTATCGAAAAAATTTTTTGTTATTTAGCCTTGACTTTTTTTTTTTCTTTCGTTAACATTGAATATGTCAGTCAAATGGGATTGTAGCTCAGTTGGTTAGAGTACCTGCCTGTCACGCAGGGTGTCGCGGGTTCGAGTCCCGTCAGTCCCGTAACTTGAAGGCTTCTGTCGGAGTCTTATTGAGCATTATTGAGGTATTGTTTTAAGTATGTTATCATGAAATAAAAATAGGTCTTGTATTTTTGAGAAAGCAGTGTTTTACTTTTAGGGATTGATAATTTTAATATGAAATATTATCTTGTTGACGTAAGACTCCCATTAAATAACAAGTTTGAGTAGAGTGAGATGTAGGGTTCAACGGCCGTTGAACCCTACAATGCCAACGTTATGCTATGATTAATGATGTGGAGTTAACGTCCACCTACGGGGAGTCCCTCCGAGAGTCACGGCTAACCATGAATTGGCATGGTGTCTAGGTTTCCTAGATGGATGTATGACCCAGTAAGGTAAGTACCAGTCAGCCTAGCAACCCTCGTGATAGAGGAGGGAATTGCAAGTAATTGCAGTTCAGAATCTCCCATTACAATCTATTGATTTAATGGTGAGAGTCTTCAAGGAATATTCGTCAAACGAACCGAGGTTGCCTACTTCGTTATATTGAAAGTCAGGATTCCTCCCTCGTTTCATATCATTAAATAATTGCGCTTCTTTCCAGAATAAGCAACTCTCTTAGTTGATCGGTATCAAGGTTAGTTAACCAATCTTCTCCGCTATTAATTGTTTGTTCTGCTAACTGTTGTTTACTTTCCAAAATATCATTGATTTTTTCTTCCAAAGTACCACTGCAAACAAATTTATGCACTTGAACATTTTGTTTTTGTCCAATACGATATGCTCTATCTGTCGCCTGATTTTCCACCGCAGGATTCCACCATCTATCATAATGAAAAACGTGATTTGCTCTGGTTAAATTTAAGCCTGTTCCTCCTGCTTTTAATGATAGTATAAATATCGGAGGCCCTTGAGGATCATTTTGGAAGCGATCGACCATTTCTTGGCGTTTTTCTGTTTTGGTACTACCAGATAAAAATAGTACTTCAACCCCTAGCTTTTTACGCAAATAGGGTTGTAATAGATTTCCCCACTCTGCAAATTGAGTAAAAATTAAGCTGCGATCGCCCTCTGCTACAACTTCTTCTAACATCTCTTCTAGGCGTAACAATTTACCAGAGCGAGAGGAAAAATTGAGCTTTTCTTCTTTTAATAAATGAGCAGGATGATTGCAAACTTGCTTTAATTTCATCAGCAAAGTTAATACTAAACCATGACGTTTAATTCCCGTAGTTTCGTTAATTTTTTCTAAGGATTCATCCACTAAATTTTGATATAATTGAGCTTGTTCACTAGATAATCCACAATAGACATTCATTTCCTGTTTTTCAGGTAAATCTTGAATAATATTTTTGTCTGTTTTTAAGCGTCTCAAAATAAAAGGTTGTACTAAAGAGCGTAAGGTTTGTAAGGAATGTTGATCCCCATATTTTTCAATAGGCAAGGTAAAACGCCGTTGGAAAAATTGTTGTGTCCCTAAATAACCGGGGTTTAAAAACTCTAAAATTGACCATAATTCTGAGAGTCTATTTTCTACAGGTGTACCCGTTAAAGCAATTCTAAATTCAGAATTTAATTCATGAACTGCTTGAGTTTGTTTTGCTTGAGGATTTTTGATATTTTGTGCCTCATCGAGAATAATTCCTTGCCATTCTACTAAGTTTAACGTATCAAAATCTCTATAAACTAAAGAATAACTGGTGATGATAATATCTAATTTTTTGCTAGTCTTAACAAACTCTTTTTCCTTACTACGATTATCCCCATGATGAATTAAGGCATTTAAAGAAGGAGCGAATTTTTTTATTTCCCTTGCCCAGTTATTTAAAACCGAAGTTGGGGCAACAATTAAACTAGGTTTATTTAGCTCTTTTTTCTCTTTTAAAGTTAAGATAAAAGCAATTAATTGTATCGTTTTTCCTAATCCCATATCATCGGCTAAACATCCGCCTAAATTCCATTTTTGTAAAAAATATAACCAGCTAAATCCTAATTCTTGATAAGGGCGCAAAGTACCTTGAAAATCTTTTGGTGAACTCAATACTTCTACTTTTTGATTGTCATTAATACTATTGATTAAATCTGCCAAAGCACCGCTACTTTCAAAGGCGACAACGGGTAATTTGGCGATGGTTTCACTGTTCCCGCTACTCAAGCGCAAAGCATCTTCTACGGTTAAATTAGTGCCAGAATCAGTATTATTTAAAATGTCTTCTGCGGCTTTGACATCGGCGGGTTGTAAGGCTAACCATTGTCCGTCAATTTCTACAATAGGAGATTTTTGTGCCAGTAAATTTTGAAACTCTTTTTTGGTTAAAGTTTTATCCCCTACGGCAACTTTCAAATTATAATTGAGTAGAGTATTTAAGTTTAATCTTTCACCTTTTTTAAGGTTAACTTTGGCTTCTATTTTTACTCCCAAACGTTTTTCATCAACACCACTATTTAAACCATTGGGTAAAATTATTCCTAATCCATTATCTTGTAATTGCCATACCGCACTGCGAATAAATTGATAAGCAGAAATTGCATTTAAAGAGCAATAATTCGGCATTGATTCTTGTAAACTTTCCGCTATCGGTTCATAGAATTTCGCCGCTAATCCTAACCCCTTCAAAATGATTTCTTGAGGATTATCAATGATGCGATCGCCTATTTCTAATTGGGGGTGAGGATGTAACCAAATTTGCTCGGTAGGAATTAAAAAATCAGGATTATCTATCGCTTGTAAATAATAATCTAGTTTCCAATTATCGTAATTATCTGTTTGATTTTGCCCACTAGGAGGCTGTAATTTGAAACAAAGTCTATATTGTTTTTTGACCAATTGATAATCAGAAGAAATTAAGTTTTCTTGAATCGGTAAAGTCCAATTATCAAAAGCCATTTGTAGTCTTTTATTATCTAAAGAAGATAAATGACATTTACTTTTTTCCTCACTATTCAATGATTCTAACCAAGTTTGCACCATTAATTCATTATTAACAGGGGTAGAAATATTTGTTAATAAACATCTTATTTGAGCATCTAAAATAGTAGCTAAAAATTCTAAAATTAACTTTTGTTGAGGAATATTAGGATCGTCTTCATTTTCTACATAACAACGACAAATAGAGGGCATTAATTGTATAAAATGAGCTAATCGACCCTGATCAATATTACTATCTAATAAAGGTTGCCAAAAACAGTTATTTTTCTCATCAATACTAGGAATAAATTTTTGACGACAAATTAAATCTAAAGACCAACGATAAACATGACTCCAAAATCTTAGATCAGGGGCTATATAATCTACTTTATTTAAGGGTAACTGTTGTAATAGCCTTAAGAGTTGATCCATGCTTAACTTAACTCCGCACACATCCCAAGGATAGAGAATAACAGAACTTAATTTATTGCTAATACCCAAATAATGCTCATAAAGGAGAGGTATAACCGTTTTTGATTTTGGTTTTTTCTGAACAGGAAATAAAGCCATTTCCCACTGCCAAAAAGATTCAGGATCTTCATTATTTATAGCTTCATCAGAAATTATACCGCCCAAAGAATTCTGTTTTAAAAGCTCACCTAATTCTTGCTTATCTTCAATTAAAAAAGGGTAAATATATAAAAACTCTGCCTCTAAATCAAACTTTTCTTTCTCTATATTTCTCCACTTTTCTCCCCAAATAATAAAGTATTTTTCTTCTTTTTTAATTAAAAAACTTCCATGTAAAATTGACATATTTAATTTTAGTAATTACAATGAATGAGGATAAATAAAATAATAAAATGTTTAATTTAATATATAGAAAATATTGTGTTTAATTGACAAAAAAATAAAGATAATTAGTAGAAAAGTGATAATTTAATCCTAATGAATTCACTATACATGATGGATATATTTATTTTAAATTTTAAGAAATTTATTAATATTTTTACGATAATTTACTAACTGATGATTATAAAAAATATAGTTAGTCTCGATAAAAAATAATTCTAATAATAATTAATGTTAATTGATTTAAAATAAGAAGTAAGATATAAAAAATTTATTTATAAATAACAATAATCATTGTAGTTATCAACATTTATTGTTCTAATTATTAGTTTTGTGAAAACCGATGACATATATTCATGAGAATAAGGTTTAATATAAAATGACAATGCCATCGAATAAAATATCATGGTAAAAAATAGACACAAAGTATAACTATATAGCAGAAAAACCAACAAAAAATTAGTGGAATTATACTTCTGCCGGTGAATTAAAGTTATTTAAGACTATTTTTCATCTGAGATAAGGAACTAATAGTAAGGTAACATAGCAATGTTGATGATTTGTTATATTATCATCTTTGGTGAATTTTCCATAGTAGGGAACTTAATTTTCTTAGATTGAAGGTAGATAACGTGAGTAATGACCAAAATACTCAACCTTTCTCTTTCTTCTCTTAAAAGGGTAGATACAGAAGGGTTTGTCTTTTCTCTAACCTAACCAACCTCAGTTCGGTTTAAGAATATCCGACAAGGTTAGGTGTCAGGTTGCAGGTATTAGGGGATGAGGGGATGAGGTGATGAGGGGAAAGGGGGAAGTAGGGGCTTAGGGTTTTGGGGTGGTAGGGGTGAATATATTTAACGTCAGTTCGGGTTAAGGTAATTTTATCGTTATTTCTAAGAAGAAGCTATAAGGTTTTCTGACTGCGAGAAAATAATGCTTTCAGCTTATTCAAAACTCAGGTTAACCAGTAAAATTAGATGAAATTCTAGCTTATCTGTTCTTAGCCTTTTTACTTCGCTTTTTTACCTTTCCTTAATTTTTACGAATAATGCGGCGAGAATCACATTTTTCTCTTACTTCTTCTTCACTGAGATTAAATTCGGCTTTCACAGAGTAATTTCTTCCTTCATGGAAACTGGAGCTATAAAGAAAAGTTAGAGGAGTAAAACCAACTAAACAAACTTCTTCATTTTCTTCTATATCTGCGATAATTTCTTGATCTACTCGACTACTCATGAATTTTTCTAATGACATAGCATTCGGATAAGTAAAGTCCCAACGAGTTAAGATAGCAAAAATCATTAACACCATTGCGGCAACATAACCATAATTTTCAGGTTTTAGCCATTTATTTTTAGTGAAAGAATAATGATTAATTAATAAGTATAAATTTAAGGAAATTAATATTATTATCCAGTACATATAGTAACGTAATTGGTAAGAAAAAGGCATAAATGGTGTTATCAAACTTAAAACAATTATAAATATTAAAGCTGTTCTAGTTTCAGGGTTCTTTTTCTTACATAAAAAAGCAAATAAAACCACATTAAATATTACATAAAAAGCAAAATATCCCCCCATACCAAAACTATCCGCTTCTAAAGGCACATAGTCCATTGCAATAGTCCAAGGCCAAGGGCGACGCTCATCAAAAGCACCTATTTCTAATAGAGAAAATATCCATCTTTGAATAGGAGACATAGATGCGATCGCATCTGCCATATAGGTAGAACTAGGTACAACTGTGTGATTTAATTCATAACCAAAAAGAGAAACTTTTAAAGGATAAAAAGGATTTTGATAAAACCATAAATTTTTAACCTCTGTTGCAAAAATTAATAATCCAGAAGTAAAGCTAATTATTAATAATTTAACAGTATTTTTTACTTTATTAACAGGATTGAAGCGATAAAAAATTAACCACAAAATTCTACCCAAAACTACTAAAATTAATAAAAATAAAGGTGGTACTAAAAGATACTTACTGTTAGCGGCAATAAATCCACCAATGATAAAAATAATAACGTTTTTCGCTTTAATAAAGTCT
The DNA here is from genome assembly GCF_000317675.1 of Cyanobacterium aponinum PCC 10605. Lineage (NCBI taxonomy): Bacteria > Bacillati > Cyanobacteriota > Cyanophyceae > Chroococcales > Geminocystaceae > Cyanobacterium > Cyanobacterium aponinum. The sequence continues at coordinate 2,581,014 of NC_019776.1, read as the reverse complement.
TCCTTAATAAATAATAAATAGGTAATGATAATAGTGATAGAAAAACCAATATTAGTAAATAAATCTACATAAGCACTGGTAACAGCAATATGAAATAAAGGAACAGCTAATAAAGCTAAAGATGATAAATAGTAAGGAATTTTCAGATAATGTTTAACAAAAATAAGATAACCAATGAAGCTAAAAAAACTAACTAAATTTGCCCCTTGAGGACGCTCTAAGCCAAACAGCCACCAAAAAAAACCCTGCAAAATATTGGGTAACATCGTCGAAGCATTATAAAAAGGTTCTCTTTCAACTTCAAAAACATATTCTTGAGGAGAAACCATTCCCCAAAAACGAGCGGCAAAAGGTAATTGATACATCCAACTATCACCATTAGGCCAATCCACCGCCACAATACTTTTTAAAGCTAAAAAACTGACAATTATTCCCGCAAAAACTTGTAAAGCCTGAGAGTTATTAATAGTAATAATTCTTTTAAAAAAAGGATTGATATTAGGGAATAAATTGATGTTTTTTGCTAAGGGTATTTTTACACAAATTAAGCCCACAATTATTATTAATAATCTGATGTAGCGAAAATTACCACCAAGTTTTAACCAATATCCTACCAAGCCTAAAAATAAAGCAAAAGCTATAAGATTTAAGCCGATGAAAATTAGTTTATTTTTTTTTACTACTTTGGATAAATTATCAGAAATAAAAGGAAATTCACCTTGTAATAAATAGAAACTAGCAACAGAAATTATGATAGCAAGAATCGCACTAACTAGAGGAACAAACATTATAGTTATAGAATTAGTTTCAGCTAATTGCTAAATTATTTTAACCGTTTTACCGAAAAAAAATAAAAATAAAATGAGATTATTGAATTGGGGTAGTGAGGGCAGTGTTGCAAAAATTAACGCAACTTATATTTATATTTAGTGATACTTATACACCGAAAAATCCGGCAGTAAAAATAATACCCATACCGCAGATAAGATAACCTACAAATTTGAGATTCAAGGCAGATGAAGAATTCTTTTGCCAATATTTTCCTAATTGATAAGCCGTGAAACTGATAAAACTTTGAGTAATAGCAAAACCTGCTAAATAAGATATTAAGGGAGTTGTTTGCGCCCCAATAATACTTTCTCCGTAGGCGTAACCATGAAAAATACCTGCAACCACAGCTAAACTTATCACCACAAATTGAGGTAAAATTCTGTCTCTGGTTAAAAGAATACCTGTCACAAAAACAGATAGAGAAATAATTAATTCTGGCAAGGGTAAATCAATGTTCATTAAATGTACAACTGTACCCAAAATGGAAGTTAAAACAAAACTTAAAGGTATTGTCATACCCCAAGAAAAGAAACTAGCCAAAAATCCTACCCCTATCACAAAGGCTAAATGATCTAAACCAATAATAGGATGAGCCAAACCTGAAATCAATCCAGCAAGAAAACTATTGGGTGTTTCTCCTCCCATCGCATGGTGAGCATATGCAGGAGTTGCAATTAATAGAAGTAAAATTGTCGATAGAATTAATCTACTGTTTATTGATAAACTTTTCTTCATTTAGACTGCTCCAAAAAATTGTGAATACCTAATCATCATATCTTTAAACAGTCTTTTCTCTTTACCCATAAGGGGGAATAATAAGTTATTCTTGCTAAAAAAATTTTGTGGTGTTGCTGATTTTAGTTATTTATCATTTAGGTAGGTAATAGAAAACGAACTGAGTTCAGAGATTTCGCCTTCGGTCATAAATGGAGTTAAAGTAAATAGATTTTGATAAAAAGAGTTAATAAGCTGATTTTATTGTTTTTAGAATGAGTGACGGCGGGATTAATTTTCGAAAAAATTAAACTGAAAACCTACCCCAATCGGATATTCTTATATCGAATTCAGGTGGAATAGAGAATAAGCAATAGTGATAATATTTTGATGTCTCAATTTTTGGCATAATTTCAGTACATTTCATACAATGATTAAGCAACAAAAGTTGTGTTAGGGACTACTGGGGGTGATGAGGGGATGGGAGGAAACAAGTAATGAGTAGAAGTTTCTTCGTATCAACTATTGACTATTCACTATCCACTATACAATATTCCAATTAGAATAGATAGAAACTTATCTGTGTCTCTAATCCCGAAAATGTTTCTTAATCAAAAACCTGTCTGGCGATTAATCCCCCTGTTTTGTGCTAGTGGGAAACTACAAATGGCGATCGACCTTTGGTTGCTTAAGCAACATAAAGAAAAAAATCATCCTCCATCTCTCCGGTTTTATACATGGAATCCTCCAGCTATTTCTATTGGGGTTAGCCAAAAAAGACATATTCCTCCCCATTGGCAAAATTTAACCTATGAAAATCAACCTTTAGAAATTGTTAAACGCCCCACAGGAGGCAGAGGGGTTTTACACCAAGGGGATTTAACCTATAGTGTTGTTACGTCTTATTCCCAAGGCACTGTCACAGAGACTTATGAGGAAATTTGTCAATTTCTGATTTTAGGTTGGAAAAAGTTGGGTTTATCTCTTCATTTAGGAAAGCCAAAACAAAAATACTTAAATTCAGCAAATTGTTTTTCCTTAGCTACTAATGCTGATTTAATGGATGATAAGGGTAATAAATTTATTGGAAGTGCTCAGTTAAGACAAGGAAAATATATATTGCAACATGGTTCAATGATGTTAAAATGCGATCGCACAACATCACTTGGCGATTGCACTCTATATGAGCAAGTATTTAATTCATCTCCGCCTCAAATCAATATACCCAGTGGCTTAATTTTGCCCAAAATAGTCAATGTTTTGGTAGAAGCCGCCGCCGAGTGTTTTCAATGTCGTTTTGAGATACAACCTCTTTCGGTAGAAGAAATTACAGAAATCACGGAGACAATTTTGATTTAGGTTATCGTGTCTTTGATAATTAAAGCTGTGATGGGGCTATTGACATCCTCCCGTGCCTGAAGGCGACGGGATTCCTACTGGAATAGACTTAAGTGCTTAAATCTAATCTCTCGGTGGGTTGACGCTTCATCGCCTACTGCTAACTTTATGCTAGTCTTACGCCCTGCTCCACGTCCGTTTAAAGTCTCTGAATGCCCTCCAGCGACTAAGATATTTTTACTTGCATTAATATCACGATCATGCACTACACCGCAATTAATGCAAGTCCATTCTCTTATATTTAATTCTTTTTTACCGCCATTAAATCCACAATTAGAACATACTTGAGATGTTGGTATCCACCGATCAATCACAATAAACTCTCTACCATACATTACAGATTTTGCTTCTAGCAGAGTCCTAAATGTACCCCATCCCAGATCGCTAATTGCTTTACTTAATTTACGGTTTTTTACCATGGCACTGACGTTCAAATCTTCTAATACTATCGTTTGGTTTTCACGAATAATATCCGTTGACAATTTATGTAGAAAATCAGTGCGAGTGTCTTTTATTTTACTGTGAACTTTAGCTACTCTTTTTCTTGCCTTTTCATCTCTTTTACTCCCTTTTTTCTTTCTACTTAAATTTCTCTGGCAACGTCTCAGTTTCCTTTGATATTTCTTTAATGGTTTAGAAGATTTTATCTTTTGCCCATTGCTTAGAGTTGCAAAAGTTTCAATTCCTAAATCAATCCCCACACTTTGACCATTGTCAGGCAATTTTTCAGGGATTGTCTCCACCACAAAAGAAATAAAATACCGACTGGCAGAATCTTTGATCACTGTTGCCGATGATGGTGGGTTAGGCAATTTTCTTGACCAGATAATTTTTACTTTACCTATTTTTGCCAACTTAATTTTATGTTGCCCAACTTTAAAACCACCACGAGTGAACCGTGCTGATTGATTTGATTTTCTCGACTTAAACTTAGGCGGTTTTACTTTTTTTCCCTTTCTTTTTCCCTGACAGGAATTAAAAAAGTTCTGATAGGCGATGTTAAAATCATTTAGTGATTGTTGCAAAGGGATTGCACTAACCTTTGACAACCATTCTCTTTTTTCAGTTTTCTTGGCTTGGGTGATTAACAGTTTTTGAAGTTCACTATTACTTGGTTTTTTACCTCCTTCTTTATAGATTTGCTGACACAACGCTACCCCATCATTATAAACCACACGACAACAACCAAACAGTTGAGCTAACAACTGTTCTTGCTGTGACGTAGGATGAATTCTATAGTTATATCGTTGTTTCATGTTAGACTAACACCGTATATATTGGTATGATAGCGAAAAAAAAGAGAAATGAACCCACAAAATAAAAAAGTTCATCTAACGATTTTGATAACAATAGAAGAAAAAAAAGCTCAAGTTATATTGTGAGCAAACAGGGAGGAATCAAACAGAGGTAGTGAGAGATTTTATCAGGAGGATAAGATTAAAGGAGTAGGCTCATCGCCTTTTATTGGTTAAAGTCGCCCTAAAAGGGCGAGGCTTTTGACCCATTATTTTGGTAAAGAATCATTACGATAATTTCTCATTGCTAGAATAATATTTTATCGGGTTCTAATTTTTTAATTATAAGAACAGATTTCCCTTCAGGACGTAGTATTTTCCCGTCAAGGATAAAACCATGGGAACTTGAGCTAAACTACAGAAAGTGCGATCGCGCAGCACCACTTTGTGATCGCTTTTTATAACACGGATATATTTAAAATAAGACGACTTCATCATTGTCCTCGGTATTCTAACTGAAAATCGCCGTCAAACAAATAAAAATCAGGTACGATAATAATATTAGAATTGTTACAAGAAATTAAAGAACAAAATTAATTATAAATTAATTTATTTTTAAGCCTTTTTAAATCTAACTTTTTTAAATCTCTAAATTAATGATGAATGAAAAAATAAAACAAGCCCTATCTTTACTTAAAAGTTATAGTTGCCTACAATTAAAAACCATCAAATCAGAACAAGAAAAACAGGAATTAGAGTCAAGTATAAAACTGATTGTCAGTCTTTCTGATAACCAAAATTTTGGCATTTGTGCATCTAATTCCCATGAAGCCTTTAATACTCTTAAAAATTATTTGAAAGCCCTAGGCTATGAAGAAAATATAGACACAGAAAAAGTAACAGAAAATAAACCCGTTTATTTAAAGTTTAATACCGAAAAAAAGTCCTATCATCTTAGTGATTATTCAGGAGATTATAGAGGAGTTTTGATTACCATTTTTGCTGATTTTAATGAAGAAATTATTGGTACTTATGGACATTTTCCCCTTAATTTATTCAATTGATTAGGGGTGAATGAAAAAGTGGTATCCCGGAAAGTAAGCAATTAACAATTAGTAATTAACCTGAGTTCGATGAAAAACCATTGAAAAATAAAGAGTTGAGACTTATAGTTAACAAAATTTTCCCTGAAAAAAATCATTAAATTTAGGCAAAATTTATTTAAAATCAACTAAAACTCAGTTTATGTCAATTAAAAACACTGTTGGCTATCTTCATCGACAATTTTATATCGAACTCAGGTTCTATCAAGTATCAAAAGTTTTGGCTCTATCACTTCTCGTCGTGTAAATTATTAGTTAGGGTAGGCAAGAGGCAAGAGGCAATAGGCAATAGGGGATTATTAAATAATAATTTATAAACTTTTAATTTTTATTTTACTATAAACACTATTCAATAAAGGTTATGGAAGTTATTTTTTATTAATTTATCATAACCACACTCTGAAGAACCAAAGTTTTTCACACAAGGTTAATTAATTGTCCGCTACAATGTAGAACTCTCCCCAATCGTTATCTTCAATAGTAATATTTCTATAGTTTAGTTGACCCTGTATAGTGACATCTTCTCCTCGTTCAAATTGTTGACTGGTTGTAACAACCCATATTGAACCACTTTCATCCTTAACCTTATAGGCATATGAATTAAGTAAAGGAATCGATTTTTCAATTTTTCCTTGTATAGTTACCGATTGGGTTAAATTGGTTTCGTTTTTAATTTGAGTAATTTCTTGTATTTGAGGAGAGGCTATACCCCAATTAATTAAATTAGTACATCCTGTTATTCCCCAAAAAAAAAAGTTAAAGGAATTAAATATAAACTACGCTTAATTAAATTCATGACAGAGAATTGAAATAATATTATTTGGTTATTTATTGTAATTCAATCACGAAATAAAAAAACTGACCAACTTCGCAATTAAAAGTCAATCAGTTTTGGTTAAATAGTTATATACAGTGAAAAAATTATGGGTTTAAGATTTTTTCTAAACAGTAAGTAATTAAACTAGCTCTAGCTCAAGGCTTTCTTTTTTCAACATTAACAACAGTGTCTCATTGTTTTCCTCTTGAGCGGCTTTGATTCTTCTTTCTAAATTACGACGCATATTTTCAAGATGGATGCTATGTATTTTCTCGCAAACTATTACCTTTCTTGATTTGTTATTGATTGGGGCGACATTGGTGTTGCTATCAACGGAGTTAGACATTGTTGGATTAGTACAATAACTTACACCACGATATTGAAGACCTAATTTGGGTCTTAATTGTGTTACGTGTCTAGGCAATTTATGATTCCACTGACAACCACGATATTTACCACCAACTATATCGGTTTCTTTTACTTCCAAAAAGTTGTTTTCTGATTTATAGACGTTTCCACGATATTTCATATTCACTCTCTTAACTCCTCTGCTGATATATAAATAAGATTCTTATGATGTCAAAATTAAATAGATGTTACTTAATGATGTCTATTGTTTATCTCCCTGTTTATCGTTGCTTTTCTTAACAAAATTATGACTTTATTTGATTTGGGTATAAATAGATTAGTCTATCGATCATCATTCTCTTAAATATCCACCTTATTTTTTATTGTGTTTAAGGTCATTACTTTTAAAGGCTAACGATTGTAATCTATACCACATAAAGTGTACTTTTTTAAGAAATTGATTTTCAAAGAGATTTATTTTTTTATTTCTGTATCTATTTTTACATTTTTCCTAGTTTCTGTAAAGTGTACTTTATAAAGATTTAATATTTGTTCGTTTATTCTTGTTTATACTTCAGTTTGATCTAAAATTATCGGTGGAGGTGAAAAATAGGGAAAAGAGAAGAGAGTTTATCTCAGTGCTTATATGTACTATCAAAAAACAGTATTCACTAGGAAATGATAAGCGCAAAATTTTTAGTTTTTGCTTACCTCCATCAAAATACTTTTTCAGCTAACCTTAATTATCTTTGAGAAATAGATAGAAGGTACTTGATCAACTAACCATATGTTATTCTCGGAAAGATAAAATTTATATCCGTCTTCTGTCATTTTCTTGGTGTCAATTACTAATATCATTACTTTTCCGTGTCTGCTACCTACTTTTTTGGCTGTTTCAATATCTGAAGAAAGATGCACATGATGACAATTCATTTTTAGTAGTCCTTGCTTTATGATTGAATCTGTGAATTTAATTGTTGTACCGTGATAGAGAATATCGGGAGGATTTGCACATTTGAGATTTAATGAAACTTTAATAGAATGTCCTTGATTGGCTTTGATTTTGTCGGTATATTTACAAATAGTAAATCTTTTTTTATCATTAGTTTTTACTATTTCTTCTATCTCCTCTCGACTTATTTTTATTCCTTTTTTTTCGCAACCTGATAAAAGTTCATTTATAGAAACCCATCCTTTTTCATCTAATTTTATATCTATATATTCTGGTTGATGTCTAAGTATTAAACTCAAAATTTTTGATTTTTTGATATGTTCTTTTTTCATTTTTTTTGATATTAAATTTTATTTTTATAAAATATTTTGATTATGATATTATAGGTTATAGTTTTATATTAAGATATTTTATTTGTTAAATAAGATAGTTTATGTTTAAATATAATTTCCCATTCTTTTTTCTTATTATTATAATTTTTGAAATAATCAAAATTCCTGTTCCTTTTATTTCTTTTGTTAAGTCTGCAAAAGCTGAAAAGTTTAAGTCTAATATATGTGACAGTTCCCAATTAGAGGCTAATTTTGAGTTAAAGGAATCTAGTATTTATATCTGTACAAATAATGAAGAAAAACAGTTGATTCAAATAAATACTAATACTCATGAAAAAATACTCAGCTTGAGGGCTTTTGGTTCTTTTCCTACTTATGGGGCAACAGAGGGTAATTATGATGATCCTGATAGCAAAATATACAATATTAGTCCTTTTGATTTTAAGGTTATTCAAGCCAGTATTATTACTAAAATTGAACCCGTAATTTCGACTCAGTATTTACCAAAAGAAGTAGAAATAAGTATTTTACAGGGATTATTGGAAGAAAATGCGATCGCATCTTGTCAACCCAGAAAACCAGTGGCAGTATTTGAAACGGAACAGGATAATATCTATATCTGTATTGAAGAAAAAGATAATGTTAATGCCATTGAGATGAATTACTTGCAAATTTCAAAAAAAAGCCAAGAGGAAATAAATAACATTCCTGCTCATTTGACTAATAATTTTAGCTATGAAACTGAAACTAAAAATAATAAAAAATATGTTGTTAGTTATCGTGGATTAAAGATATATGAAAATCAAAAAAGTATTGAAGAAATACCCATAAAAAATATTTATTTATCTCATCCAGACTATACCGAAGAAGATACTCATTAAAGTGATAATGAATAAAGAAAAAAAACAGCTAAGAAAAAAATATTTGCAGGAAAGATTAACACTATCACCGCTTCAATGGCAAGAAAAAAGTAAGCAAATTTGTCAGCATTTATCAGAAAGTTTATTGGTTAGTAATAGTAAAATTATTCTGAGTTATTTAAGTTTTAAGCAAGAACCAGACTTAAGCCTATTGCACCATGATAAAAGAAAAATTTGGGGTTTACCTCGTTGTCAGGGAAATGAATTAATTTGGCATCAATTTACTTCTGTTAATGACTTAGAGATTGGAAAATATGGAATTCTTGAACCTTCTACTCACTCGCCCTTGATTTACCCTCATCAGGTAGATTTAATTTTAGTTCCAGCAGTGGGGTGCGATCGCTTCGGTTATCGGTTAGGATATGGAGGAGGATACTACGATCGCCTCTTTGCTCAACCGCTATGGCAAAATATAGTTAGGATGGGCATTGTTTTTGACTTTGCTTATGTTGATAAACTAATAAAAGAATCCTGGGATAAACCCTTAGATTATATCTGTACAGAATCAGGAATAAAAACCCCTATCAAGGAACAAAAAGAGTAAGAAATACAGTCCATAGAAATAGTTTGTTACATTATCCATTAGCCCTTTAAACTAAAAGAACTAAACATATACTAAACCATGACTAATTTATTTAAACTCAATAGAAAAAGTATTTTTGCCACCATCGCCTTAAGTGCAACCCTAGTAACAGGTTTACCTTACCTTGTATTTGCTCAAAGTAATCCGGGGTTAACTATTTTTAGTGGAGTTGATCGTAAAGATATACTAAATTATCGCTTGGATTTTGGCGGCAATGCGGGACAATGGGATCGTTATCGTTTGAGAATTCCGGGGAAAAAACTAACTCAAGGAGTAGATAAATTTTTCATCAGTTATCCAGACTATTTTGATGGTAAATTTGATGTCAATAAAATAGAAGTCAGGGCGAAAAATACCACCTTACCAGTTAGGGAAATCATTTGGGATGAAGAAAGTCGTATCATTGAAATTGCTTTGGAAGAACCTTTACTCGAAAGTAATCAAGTGGAGTTAGTTTTCTCTAACGTTAAAAATCCTGATAACAGTGGCACGTTTTATTTTCAAGGACAAATACTCACTCCGGGGCAAGTACCTTTAAGATTAAGTGTTGGTACGTGGATTTTGAGTATCAACTAATATAACCTCAGTTTGGTTCAAGAATATCGAACAAAAGCAGGTATCAGGTATCAGGTAGGAGGCTTAGCAGAGTAATGAGTAAAAGTTACTGAGTCAGAAACAAAAGTTTTTGGTTCTTCAGAGTGTGGTTATGATAAATGGCTTTGTTGCATGAATTAATAAATAGGGAATTTTGTTTCAACAGGTGCGATGTCAGCGAAGCTGAAGCACTGCGCAATCACCTAAACCTTATATTTATCTGTTATTAACTATATAGCTATCTGGTTTAGCTATTTGTCTCATTCTATTCAACAACAGACATTGAACAAATAGTTCTACTGCCTGGTTATCAAAATTTCTACTACTTACTTTACCTCCAAATATTGTTTTTAACCTAAACATTGTTGTCTCTGAGATAGAACGTCGATGATAGCCACTTTCTTGTTTCCATTCTTTTCTTCCTATTTCTTCGATTCTGTCAATATTCTTATTTCTGTCCCCATCCATTGAATCTATTACCACATGACCAGATGAAGATGTTTTTTCCACTGGTAATACTATCTTTAGTTTTCTGGCTCTACGAGAAACAGTACTATGGTCTGGTATTGGTAAATCTATATTCATCAGGGAAAATAAAGATTCCATCAATCCCTGTGTTTGTCTCCCTGGTAAATTAAACAGTGATTTGACCATCAGAAAAGTTAATATTGCTTGGGAGGAGAAATAATTACTAGCACCTTTTTTACCAGATTTTTCCGTTACTAACCAATGAGACAGTGTATCCTCAGAAATCCAAAATGTCAGACTACCTCTTTGTTTTAAACCCTGATTATATTCTGATCAATTTCTGAGACGATATTTTTCTTTCATAGTTAAGTGACCGTATCTTGAGAGCAAAACAGATGTTATTATTTTATCCTATACACAAAAAGGCTTTAACTTATCATTTATGCAACAAAGCCAAAATAAGTTATAAAGAATTATAATTTGTTACCGATGACAAATAATTTGTTACTGTACAGCACTTAGAAATACAATACCTATTAAAAAATATGGGGGCGGAGAGACTTGAACTCTCACGACCGTTTAAGGTCAACGGATTTTCATTCTTCTGCAACTTTCGTTACTGCTAAGTCTAGCTTTAAGAATTGGACTCTCTCTTTACCCTCGGCTTGAACCGTTAGGGTAGTTCCCGTCGAGTCTCTGCACCTTCCGATTTCTCGGCTTGGCTCAGGATTGCCCTATCAAAAAAAGATGACTTAGGTTTCCCTGAATTTGAGAACTTACACTTATAAGGTTTCCCTCACAAGGCTCAATTTTCCTTAAGTCCGTAGCGTCTACCATTCCGCCACGCCCCCAGGTGAATTGCTCACATTTATATATTCTAGCGAAGGCATTTTTAAAATGCAAGGTAAAAAGAAAATTTTTTTTATTTTTTGGCAAAAACTCCGCAAATGCGGCATTGGATTATATATTTACCCGTTATTGTTGAGGAATTGTAACTTCAAGTTAAACCTATCTGTGCATTTTGATACAATAAGCTATGTTAAAAAATCTCAAATAATAAATTCAGATGAATAAAACTGTTGGCGAAGTGATGACTCCTAATCCCATCACTGTGAAACCTGAAACTCCGTTGAAAGAAGCGATCGCACTTTTAGTAGAGCATAAAATTAGTGGTATGCCCGTGATAAAAGAAGGTGGAGAGTTAGTCGGGATATTATCCGAAAGTGATTTAATGTGGCAAGAAACAGGGGTTGAACCACCGCCATATATTATGATTTTAGACAGTATTATCTATCTACAAAATCCTAATCGTTACGATAAAGAAATTCATAAAGCATTAGGGCAAACAGTGGCAGATGTCATGAGTGACAAACCTATTACTATTTCTAGCACTAAAACCATAAAAGAAGCGGCTCAATTACTTCATCAAAAGCAAATTCGTCGTTTACCCGTAGTAGATTCAGATAAAAAAATAATTGGTATTTTGACTCAGGGCGATATTATCCGTGCTATGGCTGATGAATAAGGTATTCTGCATTAATTATAAATTTTTATTGATATGACTATAACACCCGAATCTGTAAAACAATTACTTTACTCCGATAATTTTGGCGATCGCATTAAAGGTATAAATGAACTAAAAAAATTAGGAAGTGCGATCGCATTTTCACTGATACAACCAATCCTCAAAGATGAAAATGTGAGAGTGCGCTATGCCGCAGTATCCCAATTAGACAGTATCGGAGATGCTAATCGAGAAGAATCTTTAGAATTACTACTAGACACATTATATAATGATCCCGAAGCCGATGTGAGAGCCGCCGCCGCCGACGCTATTGCAGGATTAAAACTACAAGAAGCCTTCCCTGATCTTAAAAAAGTATATCAAGAAACCAACGATTGGTTAATACAATTCAGTATTATCGCCGCTTTAGGAGAATTGGGGCATCCCGAAGGATTTGATATTCTCAGCGAAGCCCTTGCTGGAGATAACTCCCTCTTACAAACTACCGCTATTAGTGCATTAGGTGAATTGGGAGATAAACGTGCCATTGATTTACTTTTACCCTTCGTCAACAACGAAGATTGGCAAATTAGACATCGTTTAGCCCAAGCATTAGGAAAACTAGGGGGAGATAAAGCCCAAGAAATTTTACAAAAATTGTCACAAGATGAATTAGATATAGTTGCCCAAGAAGCAAAAACATATCTCGTCTAAATTTTTAACAATAAAAGGGCGGGGAAAGGGGCAAAGGGCAAACCCCCCTTTATTCTCCCTTTCGAGGGAGGAGGGCAACGGTAAATATTGTTGGGGTGAATAATTAAGAATTAAAAACTCCGTTCACGACTGAAAGGAGTGTACGAGCGCAGCGACTCTCTTAACCCTGAACTCCTATACGGGCGAATGGCCATTCGCCCCAAACCAACTCCTAACTCATTTCTCCCCAATACCCCAATCCCCCAACATCGCAATTGCCTATTACTCCATCTCTTTCCACTCACTACCCATTAATTTTAATGGTTCTTCAGAGTGTGGTTATGATAAATTAAGAGAAACAGAACTTTCATAACCTTGATTGAATAGTGTTTATAGTAAAACAAAAACTAAAAGTTTATAAATTATTATTTAATAATCCCCTATTGCCTCTTGCCTACCCTAACTAATAATTTACACGACGAGAAGTGATAGAGCCATTTTAATTTTATGTTACTCCTCAATAATTACTTGCCAATCTTCGTTGGATAAATCACAGGTTTCAAGAATTTTTTGACAAAAAGAATAAATGTCTTGGGCGGATAATTGTACTTCTATAAAAATACCATTTTTAAGCTGACGAGTTACTCTTAAATCTCCTCTATTTTTAGATAGAAAGCGAGGAAAAGTTAAGATTAATTCTTCAAATTTATCCGCTTCTACCTCAGAGATAATGTTTAAAGTTGTTTCTAAAACGTCTCGCCAAGTTTTAACGGAATATTCTTCATCAAATATTTTTAAATTTCTGGGAGTAGTGCCAGTTACACCCTTTCTTCTCTTTTGACTTTTATAATTTTTATCACCAAAATAACTCCATATTGTTAAAGCCATATCAGCTAATTTTTCTGCTCGATTGTCAATTTCTTCTCTACGCCATTGGCTAATATTTTGAAAATATTTATTAATTTCTAAGTGACTATTTTTTAATTCTTTTTGTTTATTGATAAAACTATCATTAGATAATTCAGAATTATAAGCAGTTAAGGTTAAATTTCCTAGGGAATGTAACAATAATTCGTGGGTTATTTCGTAATCTTCTCCTAAATGATTTTTCCACCATTCATTTAATCTTTGAGGCATAATATGTTCAATGGTTAGATTCTCAAAAGATACTTTTTCTTTGTGTCCAAAAGATTCTTCCATAGATTCTAAAATTAATCGGGCTTTTTCTGTGCGATTACTACCATATAGTTTTACTTGTTTTATTTTCTCTCTAAATTCTTCGTCTTGGGGATAATCTTGGGTTTGTAAATGTCGTTTTAATTCGTCTAAAAAATTGATATTTTCTAAGTCAATATTTTTACTTACTTGAGTATATAAAAGAGCAAAAATGCGATTTAATCCCCTAGTTTGCACATTACATACAAATCGTCTGATAATAAAATTCTCTATAATTTTACATACATCAATAAATTCAGTTTCGCTTAACTTATTGGTTTGCCAATCATCATAACAATTCAATAAAAAAGGATAAACTGTTTTTATATCTAAACTTTTAATTCTTATTAAATATTTTCTAACTTTAATATTATTTTCTTGGTTAGGATCAAGAAATCTTGAATAGTAATTAGCAAATTTATAAATATCTTTTAAATAATCACTAACATTATTTTTTATAGTTTGTTCTTTTAATTCAAAATAAACTTGATTCTTTTTTACATCTTTGCCTTTTTTTGTGAGATAGTATCTAAGAAAATCCGTGAGATTATCTTGTAATAAGTTTTCCATCGGCAACCAATATTGTTGATACATTTTATCTTGTTTTTCTCCTTGAATACCCATAAATAAATAATTGCGAATTAAATCTGCTTGGGTTAAAGGTTGCCCTTTTGCGTTCAAACTTTCAAAGACTAAATAGGGGTTATCATCTTTACTTAAAACAATACTTATAACTATTAAATAGCCTCCGATAATATTAATTAGTTTTTTGTATTCAGTTTCGGGAAATCGTTTAATTTTACGAGTAAAAAATTGATAACATTCAGCTATGAGATTTTTTTGTTGTTTGATATGATTATACTCTTCATTAATAATTTGATAAAAAGATTGTCTATCTATTTGTGTTGGTAAAAGTTTATAAAAATTTTCTCCTTCATCATAGGCATTAATCAAATATTTATCATTAATTTCTTTAAATAATTTTAGATTATGAATTATTTTGGCTTGATCTCTAATGGTTGCTAAAAGTATTAAGATAGTTGTTAATCTTTGTTGTCCATCTATTAATAAAAATTTGCTAACTTCTTCGGGAAGAAATTCCATTTGCATTGTGACAATTGAACCGAAAAAATGAGGGGAATTAGATTCATTTTCTAATAATTCGACAATATCACTCCATAGTTGTTCCCATTGAGGTTTACCCCAACTATAAGAACGTTGAAACAAGGGTACAATGTATTGTTTCTCACCTTGTATGATTTCTTTTAATGTGGTTTCTCCTGCTTGCATTGTGTTTGATTCTTATTATTTTCCTCAAATAATTGTATCATGTTTTATTTGTATAGCAGTACTGAATCATTAATGTCAAAAAAATTCGCTCAAAAAGCTAATAAGTAATAAGCTATAAGTAATAGTAGTAATATCTACAATGTTTTTTCTAATAATTTATTTATTAGTAATCATTGAGGATTATTATAATTAATTACATTTTAATAAATATCGATAAAAAATATTATTTTATGAGGAATATACAAAATGAAAGATAGTTAATTTAAATAA
Source organism: Cyanobacterium aponinum PCC 10605 (assembly GCF_000317675.1). Lineage (NCBI taxonomy): Bacteria > Bacillati > Cyanobacteriota > Cyanophyceae > Chroococcales > Geminocystaceae > Cyanobacterium > Cyanobacterium aponinum. Next base: position 2,565,747 of record NC_019776.1, on the reverse strand, counting down.
TAAAATATCTCTGTTTTAATATTAAGAAAATATCTCAATTAAACTAAAAATATAAAATTATTAAAGATGATAGTATAATCTTAAATTACCTAGAGTTTATATCAAATTAAATAAATTAGTAGTCAACCTCATAAATAAAATTAATGATTATAATTGGCTTAATGAGTGGCACTTCTGTAGATGGCATTGATGCCGCTATTGTTAATATTGAAGGACAAGGACTAGATTTAAAAGTAGATTTATTAGTCGGTCAAACTTTTCCTTATTCTCCCTCTTTAAGAGAAGAAATTTTGCAGGTTTGTGCTGGTAAACCTCTATCAATGGAAGAACTTAGTAAACTAGATAATGCGATCGCATCTGAATTTGCACAAGCAGTTACAAGCATAATTCCAGACGATTTAAAAGTTGACCTAATCGGTTCTCATGGTCAAACAGTATATCACCAACCACCACAAAAAAATCAATTAGGCTACACCTTACAATTAGGAAGGGGAGATTTAATCTCTTACTTAACGGGTATTAATACAGTTAGTAATTTTAGAGTAGCCGACATCGCTTTGGGAGGGCAAGGGGCGCCCTTAGTCTCAAAAATAGATGTATGTTTATATCGCCATCCCCATCATCATCGTTGTTTACAAAATATTGGCGGTATTGGTAACGCCACTTATCTTCCATCGAGTCATACACCCCAATGGCAAGAGAAAATTATGGGTTGGGATACAGGCCCCGGAAATGTTTTAATCGATTTAGCGGTACAAGAATTAACCAATAATCAACAAAAATTTGATTTTAATGGTGAATGGAGTCGTCAGGGAAAGCCCTGTCAAGTCTTAGTCAAAAAATGGTTAAATCAAGACTTTTTCAAGCAAAAACCACCAAAATCTACGGGCAGAGAGCTTTTTAGTCCCCATTACCTTCAACAATGTCTAAAAGATGCTCAGACTTATAATCTTTCTTCGGCGGATTGCCTTGCTACTCTCACAGAATTAACCGTTGCTTCCATTGCCGATAGTTATCATCGTTTTTTGCCATCTCCCCCCCATGAAGTGGTTTTAGCAGGAGGAGGAAGTCGTAATAGTTACTTAAAGGAGAGATTACAAGCACATTTACCCCATTCCCGTCTTCTCAATAGTGACGATTTGGGTATTAGTAGTGAATTTAAAGAAGCGATCGCATTTGCAATTTTAGCCTATTGGCATATTAACAACTTTCCGGGTAATCTACCACAGGTGACAGGGGCAAAAAAAGAGGTTATTTTAGGACAGCATTACCTGAGTTCGAGATAAAATTTTCAGTTAAGGTAGGAAAAAGAGAAAAACCCTCTGTGTCTCCCCTTAAAAGGATAGGACTGTTTCATTGTTAATCACAGTAGTATGATGAATCCCTTTTATCCTCAATTTACACGACGAGAAGTGATAGAGCCAAAAATATTACATAAAAGGTGGGAAATACCCACCTAAAAACTGTTATACAGTGGTTAAAGATGCTAAAGGTTCAGGAATGTCTGCTGAAGGTGCATCAAATTTACCAGTAATAACATACTCTAAACGCAATTTTAAAAAAGTAATCCATTGCTCATTTAGAGACAAAATCGCCGCCGCAGGTTGAGGGCATTTTGCTTTAATTTCTTTAAATTCTGGAGCATCTAAAAATGCGGGTTGTTTGATAAACCAAAAATCTTTTTCTTTATTTTTTTCCTTGTAGTCTCTTTCTTTTTCTTCTAAGACTTCATGGAGATTTTCATTGTCACTGGTTAAGAATTTTTCACTGGCAACAAGATAGTAATAAGTAGTCATAAATTTATCTATTTTCGAGTTAATTATAAAATTTGTTGGCTATTAGAAAGGTTATTTTGACACGGTTGTTAATTATATCTTACTTAATAGGAATAAGCTGAAGCATCTTAATTAAAGTTGATTTTTCATCGCTAGCTTCATTTCTTTAACCGCTCTTTCTAATCCTACTAACACAGCACGGCTAATGATACTATGACCAATATTCAATTCTTCCATGCCTTCAATACAAGCAACAGGATACACATTCCAATAGGTTAAGCCATGGCCTGCATTTACTCTCAAACCCAACTCTAAAGCCTGTTTAGTACCTTTTTTTAAAGCGCTTAATTCCTGTTGACGGGTTGACTCATTTTCCGCATCCGCATATTTCCCCGTGTGTAATTCGATAAAGATAGCCTTAGTTTTTGCCGCCGCTTCAATTTGTGCCTCATCCGCATCAATAAACCAACTCACAGGAATATCCGCCGACTGCATTTTATCGACAATGGCGGTAAATTTTTCGAGGTTATTAACAATATCAATTCCCCCTTCTGTTGTTACCTCTTCTCTTTTCTCGGGAACTAAAGTAACATAGTCAGGTTTCAAAGAAAGTGCGATCGCAACCATTTCTTCTGTGGGTGCCATCTCTAAATTCAAATGAGTACGCACAGTTTCTCTTAAAATACGCACATCTCGATCTTGAATATGACGACGATCTTCTCTTAAATGGGTAGTAATACCATCCGCGCCCCCCAACTCTGCTAAAACCGCAGCTGCAACGGGGTCTGGTTCAACAGTACGCCTTGCTTGACGAATAGTTGCTACGTGGTCTATATTAACTCCTAATGTTAACAATCTTTTCCTCCTAACAGACAAGTATTCAATATAGTTTACTCAAGGGGCAAAGAGCAAAGGTAAATAGTGAATAATGAATAGTTGATAGTTGATAATTACTCGTTACTCGTTACTCATTACTCCCCTAAACCTGACACCTGCAACCTGACACCTGAAACCTTATTTCTTGGCAGTTTTAATTTGTTGTAAGAGCAACTCTAATTCAGCTTCTAAGCTCATATATTTAACTTGTTGGTCTGCTTGATAGGCTTTTTGTAACTGTTCTAGGTTATAGTTAGTGGTTTTTAATTCGGTTTTCATAAGTATATATGCTTAATTATATTTTTATTAAATAATTGATTTTAACTCAAATCTAATCATAGACGATATTTTAAGAAATGTAAACGAGAAAAATTGAGCTAGTCTCCCGTCAAATCTTAATTTTTTTCAGTCTTAAAGCATTTGTAACTACGGAAACGGAACTAAAAGCCATTGCACCCCCTGCAATAATGGGGTTTAATAACAGTCCGAAAATAGGGTAAAAAATTCCTGCGGCCACTGGAATACCTATCACATTATATATATATGCAAAGAAAAGGTTTTGTTGAATATTTCTCATGGTAGCTTTACTCAATTTGATGGCAGAAACAAGGGTTTGCAAGTCTCCTGAAATCAAAGTTATATCACTAGATGCGATCGCAACATCTGTACCCGTACCAATAGCAAAGCCAACATCAGCTTGAGCAAGAGCAGGAGCATCATTAATACCATCCCCCACCATTGCCACTAATTTCCCTTGATTTTGTTGAATTTCCTTAATTTTTGCCGTTTTTTCATCAGGGCGAACTTGAGCATAAAATCGTCTAATCCCTGCTTGTTGAGCAATTTTCTCCGCTGTTTGTTCATTATCCCCCGTTAACATAATTACTTCTAAACCCATTTTTTGTAATTTTTCCACTGCGAATTTAGATGAAGACTTGAGACTGTCGGCAAGGGCTAATAAGCCTACTATATCGCTCTCTATGGCTATCCAAGCGTTAGTTTTAGCAAAAACTTCGTTATTACATAAACTCTCTAATTTACCCGTATTAATGCCTAATTCCTGAAACCATTTTTTTGTACCCATGCGTACTAACTTGCCTTCGATAAATCCTTGCACACCGCAACCAGAAACTGCCTCAAAGCTACTTACTTCTAATGGATTTACCCCCTGTCTTCGGGTATATTCGATAATAGCTTCAGCAATGGGATGTTCAGAATTTGCCTCTAAACTGGCAACGTAGGTTAATATCTCTTTCTCTGTTTTAGTACCATTAACCGTGATAAAGTCCGTTACGACTGGTTTACCTACTGTTAAAGTGCCTGTTTTATCCAAGACGATAGTTTTGATTTTGTGGGCCTTTTCCAAACTACTAGCATCCTTAATCAAAATACCGTGACTTGCCCCTAACCCTGTGCCAACCATAATAGATGTAGGGGTAGCTAATCCTAATGCACAAGGACAAGCGATAATTAAAACATTGATAGAAGCGATTAAGGCTAAAGTAAAATTACCCCCTATCAACCACCAGATAAGAAAAGTAACAAGGGCAATAATTATAACCACAGGTACAAACCAACCCGTAATTTGATCAGCTAATTTTTGAATCGGTGCTTTACTCGATTGGGCTTGTTTCACTAATTCGACGATTTGAGCTAATACCGTATCTTTGCCGATTCTTGTGGCTTTAAACTGAAAACTACCTGTTTTATTAATAGTCGCTCCAATTACTTCATCTCCCACTGTTTTTTTTACTGGTTCAGACTCTCCCGTCACCATACTCTCATCAATGGAAGACTCACCTTTAATTATTTCTCCGTCCACTGGTATTTTTTCCCCGGGGCGTACTATAATAATTTCATCAATTTTAACTTTCACAATGGGGATTTCCTGCTCATTTCCGTTTCGAATGACTCTAGCAGTTTTTGCTCCTAGCTGTAATAATTTCTTAATGGCTTCAGAAGTCTGATTTTTAGCCCGATGTTCAAAAAATTTCCCCAAGAGAATTAAAGTAATAATCACTGCCGCCGATTCATAGTAAACACTAACTTGTAAACCTTGATTTTCAAGCCATTGAGGGAAAATAGTTACGACTAAGGAGTAGAGATAAGCCGCCCCCGTACCCAAAGCCACAAGGGTATTCATGTTAAAACTACGATGTTGAAGAGCAGAAATTGCCCCAGTAAAAAATGATTGTCCACACCAAAACATAACGGGAGTAGTTACCAACAACTGTAACCAAGGATTATGTAGCCACATAGGAATGAAAGGAATATGTAAACCTGTCATCATGGGCAGTGAGGTAATAACTAAAAAAGCACTTATTACTCCTCCGAAGATTAATTTATTGATGAAATCTTGGCTTTCTTGCCGTTTACTTTCTTCTTCATCGGTGAAAAGATTATCTTCTTCATCAACAAAGGCTTGATAACCAATATTTTCTACTACTTGCTCAATGGCTTCAATATTTGTTGATTGAGGATTATAAGTTACACTAGCTTCTTCTAGGGCATAGTTAACGATACATTCTTCCACCCCTTCTATACGACTAATGGCTTTTTGAATACTGTTAGCACAAGCCGCACAACTCATGCCCCTTAATTGTAGAGTTTGTTTTTCTAATGGTTGGGTTATCATCTTTTTCTTTGGATATAGTTAGTTATACCGAAGGCAATATCAATAATTATTTTTAGCTTAAACCTTCTAGTTAGCTAGAATGTCCATCAAGAATTATTTAGATATGGTTGAAATAAAAATTAATTAACTCGATCGAAAAAAATTTCTACACTATTGCATAAATGGGTAAAAAGTAACTGATAAATAAGTAAGAAAGTTTTAGGAGTATGAAATATGATTGATAAACAACAATCTCAACCCAAATTAGAACAAGAAGAAGATATTAATTGGGATGATTACCTTGATGAGGAAGAGGAGGAAAGAGAAACTGAAGATTAAAGAGAGTTTGCTGGAAAAATATAGCTTTGTCGTAGTTTTCAGGTTTTAGGTTTTGGGTTTCAGGTTGATTTTCTTCTTTACCTATTTTTTATTCGTGTATTTTTATAGGATAGCAGATGTATAATTAACTAAATATTCCCCTTCCTGCTTGGATTCATGCTATTACAACCCCATCAAAGAACTAAATTAGATCAAAGTGATGATAATTTATTTTACTCTTTCCCTCGTTTTGTCACCCATGTGGATGAGAATTTTATTAGTCAGTTAACGGATTTATATAGGCAACTTTTGCAACCACAGACAAGAATTTTGGACTTGATGAGTAGTTGGGTATCTCATTTACCTCCTGAGATGGAATTTGCTCATGTGGAAGGTCACGGAATGAATGAGGAAGAATTAATAAGGAATCCTCGTTTAAATAGTTATTTTATCCAGAATTTGAATGAAAATCCTAAATTGCCGTTAAATGATGCTGATTTTGATGGGGTTTTGTGTGCGGTTTCTGTACAGTATTTACAGTATCCTGAAGCCATTTTTAGCGAAATTGCCCGTATTCTTAAGCCCAATGGGGTGGCAATTTTTAGCTTCTCTAATCGAATGTTTTATCAAAAAGCGATCGCAGTTTGGAGGGATGCAACAGATAGACAGAGAATTCATCTTGTTAAATCTTACTTCCAATCGGTTAAAGAATTCAATACTCCTCAGATAGTTGCTACTCAACCTGAATTACCTGCTATTTTACAAATGTTCGGAATTGGAGGAAAAGATCCTTTTTATGGAATTTTTGCTAGAAAAAATTAAGTTTTTATTTGTGGTTATAGATTTTTAAATAAGGCTTTACTAATTAATTTTAGAAATATTATACTATTTTAAATAGAAAAATTGATGATTTATAAATATTATTAATTTAGAAGATGAAGCCCTATCAAAAAATTATCATTCAAGAATGCGGTGAGCCATTGGTGCAGATTCCTGAGCAGGATTTTTATTTGGAAACACCTTCTGCTTACGCTAGATTGGGGGCAGATTATCAAGGAAAGTCTCCCTATTTTCTTCGTGCAGGAGTATTAGATAAGTTATTGATAGCAAAAGAAGAGTTAAAAAAAATAAATCCTCATTGGAAAATTAGAATTTTTGATGCTTATCGACCTGTTTCAATTCAAAAGTTTATGGTGGAATATACTTTTAATTCTATTTGTAAAGAGAGAGAAATTAATGTTGATATTTTAGGAGAAGAAGAGAAAGAAAAAATTTATCAAGAAGTATTTAAAATTTGGGCAATTCCTAGCGATAACCCTCTTACTCCTCCCCCTCATAGTACGGGAGGTGCGATCGACCTTACAATTATGGATGAGAATAAGCAATCGATTCCGATGGGGGGAGAAATTGACGAATTATCTCCTGTATCTTTGCCTGACTATTATCTTGATGCCCGAGACGAACCAGAAAAAACCTATCATCAACATCGACAAATACTCTTACAAATTATGACTAAAGCAGGATTTCACCGTCATCGTGAAGAATGGTGGCATTTTTCTTATGGTGATCAAATGTGGGCATGGTTAGAAAATGAAGCTAATCCCCAGAGTCATTATATCGCTAAATATGGAAAATACGAACAATGATCGCTATATAATGATTTTGAGATATAAATAAGAGCTTATAAAAAGCAAGGCGTTTCTTTTCAACTATGAATTATAAAATATCGGAGGGTAAAACCTATCCCCTCGGTTCAAGGGTAGAAGATGGGGGGGTGAATTTTTCTCTCTTTTCTAAACACGCTGAAAGAGTAGAATTATTATTATTTGATCATCCTGATAGTGAACCTAGTCACGTTATTCCTTTAGACCCTAAACTTAACAAAACTTATCATTATTGGCATATATTCGTCCATGGTATTAAGGACAAACAAATTTATGCTTATCGAGTTTACGGGGCTTTTCAACCGGAGAAAGGACATCGTTTTGATGGTTCAAAAGTATTATTAGATCCCTATTCTAAGGATGTGGTAAATACAGAAAAATTCGATCGCAATTTAGCGAAACAATATGGGGTTGATAATTGTTGTCAAGCCTTAAAAAGCGTGGTGGTAGATACTCGTCATTATGACTGGGAAGGAACAACTCATCCTCGTATTCCTTTTGCTTCCACAGTAATTTATGAGATGCACGTTGGTGGTTTTACAAGAAGGGAAAATTCGGGAGTAAATCCGAAAAAACGGGGAACTTTTGCTGGATTGGTGGAAAAAATACCTTATTTAAAAGATTTGGGCATTACTGCAGTGGAATTATTGCCGATACATCAATTTGACGTGAAAGATGTTGTGAAGCCTGAGTTGGAAAATTATTGGGGTTATAGCACTATTAGCTTTTTTGCACCCCACCGTCAATATAGCCATAACCAAAGTTTAACTGGTCCTGTGGATGAATTTCGAGACATGGTTAAAGCCTTCCACAAAGAAGGAATTGAGGTTATTTTAGATGTGGTTTTCAACCATACTGCGGAGGGGGATGACACTGGCCCTACTTTTTGCTTTAAGGGCTTAGATAATTCTATTTACTATCTTTTAGAGGATAATCAGGCAAAATATAAGAATTTTAGCGGTTGTGGTAACACTTTCAAGGCAAATCAACCCGTTGCTCGTAATTTAATTATAGATTCCCTTCGTTATTGGGTATCAGAAATGCACATTGATGGTTTTCGTTTTGACCTTGCTTCTATTCTAGGGCGAGATCATCTTGGTGAACCCATGTTAATTACTTCTGTTTTAGCGGAGATGGAATCTGACCCCATTTTAGCTGGTACTAAGTTGATTGCAGAGGCCTGGGATGCGGCGGGATTGTATCAGGTGGGAGAATTTATCAATCATGGGGATTGGTTTGCAGAATGGAATGGCCCTTTTCGAGATGATGTACGGCGTTTTGTGCGAGGGGATGAAAAAACAGTTAAACTTCTAGCGGCAAGGATTTTGAGTAGTTCTGATATTTATACTAAACCTGATCGAGAGCCTAACCGTAGTATCCATTTTGTCACCTGTCATGATGGTTTTACCCTTGCTGATTTAGTTTCCTATAGCAAAAAAAATAACTATGCCAATGGGGAAGATAATCGAGATGGTTGCAGTAATAACTTTAGTGCCAATTATGGGGTAGAAGGTTATACAAATGACGGGCATATCAATCGCCTAAGAGAAAGACAGATGAAAAACTTTTGGGTGATTCTACTTTTAGCTCAAGGAACACCTATGATTACAATGGGTGACGAAGTAGGGCGATCGCAACACGGAAATAATAATGCCTACTGTCAAAATAATGAACTCAGTTGGTTTAATTGGGATGATGTTGAGAGAAATAAAGGCTTGTTACGGTTTGTGAAAGGTTTAATCAAATTGATTCAATCCCTTGATGTGTTTCAGCAGGAGAGATTACTTAAAACAGAGGAAAATGGAGGTAATCCTTATTTAATTTGGCATGGTACACAACTTTATAAGCCTGATTGGAGTGATTATTCTCATAGTATTGCTTTCACTTTACATCATCCTCAAAAGGGGGAATTTCTCCATGTAATGTTTAATGCTTATTGGGAATGTCTTGATTTTCAGATTCCTCAACCACCGGATGGTAAAAAATGGTTTCGCATTATTGATACTTCCGTCCCTCCTAATGATGATTTTTATGAGCTTAAAGATGCGATCGAAATTAATGGACATACATATTTAGTACACGATCGCACTTCTGTGGTTTTGATTGCAAAATAGGTTAGGGATTGAGCGAGGTGTTAGGGTGTTGGAGTGTTGGGGTGTTAGGGAGAAACAAGTAACGAGTAATGAGGATGAGAGTTAGGAGTTTTTAATTCTTAATTTTTCACCTTTGCCCTTTTATATACATTCGGCGGCGGCACGATGAATCAGGGAATGACGATAAACTAACTCATCTAAGTCTTTGCAATATCCTCCTCCAATGACTCCGGCGACGGGATAACCTTCTGCTAAACAGGTACTTAAAACCATCATTTCTCGTCGATAAATTCCTGTGTCTGTTAAGGATAATTTACCGAGGCGATCGCATCCTGAAACATCTACTCCAGCATCATATATGACAATATCTGGTTTAACTTGTTTGAGTAAATCTGTTAAATGAAAGGCTAATATTTGCAAATAACCATCATCATCTAAGCCAATGGGTAGGGGTATATCTAAATCGCTCTTTTGTTTACGGTAAGGAAAATTCGCTTCGCAGTGCATGGAAAAAGTAAACACTCTTTCATCATCTCTAAAAATAAAAGCTGTGCCGTCTCCTTGATGAACATCTAAGTCAATTATCAAAATTTTATTGACTATCTTTTCTATTAATAAATAGCGAGATGCGATCGCAATATCATTGAAAATACAAAAGCCTGAACCATAATCAGGAAAAGCATGATGAGTACCTCCAGCGAGATTACAACAAATTCCATGCTCTAATGCTAATTGTACAGTTAAAATAGTTCCCCCCACCGCAGTGCAAGTTCTTTTTACTAATCCCTCACTCCAAGGCAAACCAATACGGCGCTTACTTTTATCGTCTAAAGTACCATCACAAAATTGACTTACATAGGTTTCATTATGTACTAGTTGTAATAACTTATCATTAGCGATAGTTGGTTTATAGGTAGATTCTTGAGTGATAATTTGATCCTTTAACAACAACTCATAGAGAAGTTTAAACTTCGGCATCGGAAAGCGGTGTTGTTCAGGCAATGGAGTAACATAGTCAGAATGATAAACAACAGGAAGATTCATTCAAATTGAGCTTGATATAATTTTATGTAAAGAAATTAAATAATAAAAAGATAACTATTTAATCTAAGTTATATAATTTTTTGCTAGGTAATTGCTTATATATATTGATATTAATATTATATTATATAACAGTATATAAAAAATTAAAACAAAATATTATTGATTCTATTAAATCTCAGAAAGACAATATTTCAATTCTTAATTTTCTTCCCAAAAATAGGGAATTATTAGAAATTTATAAAATAGCTTATAAATAAAAATGAAAGTGAAAAATATGCCATTCAAAGATTAGCAGGTAAATCATTTTGGTCTTTGATAGACTTAGAATATAATTTTATTTTAAGTAAGTTCGGTGAAACTATATATACAATAGATCAAGAACTTTTTTCTTAAACAAAAGCCTACTTTATTTGATAAAAATATATGTACTGTATTTAATTATGTCAACAATTAATCTTTCTGGTAGCTATCAAATTTTACATAGTAAGAATAAATCTAAATTCGAGGTGATAGAACTATTTGCAGGGTGTGGTGGTATGGCTTTAGGTTTTGAAAATGCTGGATTAAATACTAAATTATTAGTAGATATAAATAAAAATAGTTGTGAGACTTTACAAAAAAACCGTCCCAACTGGAATGTTATTAACCAAGATATAACTCAATTAGATAGCTATTATCAGGGGGGTGGTAGAACAGGATTTGCAAAAAGATTGGCTTATGATGAACCTTGTTTGACCCTTACTTGTAGTCCTTCTCAAACTCAAACAGAAAGATGTCACCCCATTGAAACAAGACCTTTAACAATAAGGGAATATGCCAGAGTTCAAACTTTCCCTGATGATTGGGAATTTGCTGGTTCGTTGACTTCTCAATATCAACAAATTGGGAATGCTGTGCCTGTTAATTTAGCTTATCATTTAGGTTGCAGTTTGATTGCAATGTTAGAGGGGAAGACTGGTTTATGTTCAGAAAAAGTCACTCAACTATCGCTATTTTAAACTTGACTATCTTCATCTACAGCCTTTTGTAGTTGTTCTCGCAAATCGGGCATAACAGCCAAAGCCCTTGTCCAATCGGGGATTAAAGCACCGGAAGGATCAGCAAAAAAGTATTCTCCAGATTCTCCTATCACTTGTTGGAAAATTTCGATTATGACTTCTTCTTGATGACGATCGTAGCTTAAGCCATTAAAACGAGCATCGAGGGAATATTGACGAGTGTAGTCTTGAGCTTCCCGACGATATTTGATTCTGAGGGCATGAATATGATCTCTGGTAATTATAACTTGTTCTGTTTCAGTTAGAGTACGAAAGAGCGATCGCAGTATATCTAAACACATCTTCTGTAAACCTTCGTTAGTGGATTTACCAATTTTTTGATGTTTATGGTCAAATATACCTAAATCAATTTGAGAGATTCTTTTTTCTGCTACATTGCGATAAACTTCTGCTAACAAACCGATTTCTAAACCCCAATTGGCAGGAATACGAATATTTAAGGCTAAGTCACTATTTAAGGCAAATTCTCCTGATAAAGGGTAACGAAAAGCATTAAGATAGCGTAGATAGTTTTGATAACCAAACATATCCGTTAAGGCACTTAACAAGGGAGTTACGAACAAACGTACGGCTCTACCGTTCAAATTACGAGAGTTTTCCCCAATACGGGCATAATAGGCTTTATTAAAAGCAATACCAAATTCTTTTTCTACCAGAGGATAAAGGAGTTTGAGAGGGTAAGATTTATCATAGGTAATTATATCAGCATCATGGAGTGCGATCGCTTCTCCTGCTAAGGTAGCCAATCCTAACCCTAACCATACAGCTTTACCTTTACCTTTATATCTCATTAAATCAAGGTCTTTTGCTCGTAAACATTCGAGAATATTAGTGATTCTTTGACCATTTTCCCAGAGAATATAGGTTTTTTGGGGTAAGGATTGAAAAAACTGTACTGTTTCTCTGTATTCTTCTATGGTTTTAGCATAGACACAGATAATGACTGTTTGTACAAATTGACACTTTCCTAATTCCTGACGAATAATGTGTAAAGCAGGGCGTTTTATTTCTTCATATAAAGCAGGGATTAAAACAACTGTTTTTGTTTCTTTTGTTAAGTCAATTAATTTTAATTCTAGCTCATTAATATCACAACCAAAATCGTGAATTGTGGTGATTAATTCTTGTTTGTAATCCATTTTTTTGAGAAATTAATTCCATTTTTATGATTATTTTTTAGTAATAATGCTAACTCTGAAATCCTAACTCCTAACTCAAATTAGTTTCTAGCAATTAAAACTCCGTAAGCATCAAGAGAAAGATATTTAATGGCAGTTTCTTGGATTTTTTCTACAGTAATATGTTTTACTTTTTCACTATATTCTAAAGCAGGGGTAATAGTTCTTAATTGAGAATAATAATAACCATATAAATTAGTGCGATCGCTTGGTTTTTCACTTTGAAAAATAAATTGACTAGCAACATTTTGTTTAACTCTATTTAACTCTGCTTCCGTAACTCCAAATTGCTGAATTTCTTGAATATGTTTAATAATTTCTGCTTGGACAATTTCTATATTTTCTTGAGATAATTGAGCAGAAACATAAAATTCCCCTTGAATTTTATAAGTGGTATTAGATGCAGATATGCGGGTAACTAATCGACGATTTTCCCTTAAATCACGAAATAAACGAGAAAGTTTACCTCTACCTAAAATTACCGCCAACACATCTAAAGCAATGGTTTCCTCCAGATGATTCAAACCCGGCACACGCCACAACATCATCAAACGTGCTTGTTGTAAATTACTGTCTGTATATTCTTCGGTAATTATGTCTGTAAATGGCAATTCAGGGGAATACTCAGGGGAAGGAGGTTGAAGTTGATTAGATTTTAAAGAAAGGGTATTGAGGATATTTTCGGTTAATTCTTCCACAGGCAAATTACCCACCGCCACAATAGTCATCCCTGAAGGTTGATACCATGAATGGTGAAATGACTGCATTTGTTCGAGTTTCAAATTTTCTATAATTTCCTCTGTACCTAAAATGGGGCGATGATAAGGTAAATTAGGGAAACAAAGATTCATCATTTTGTCAAAAACACGGCGACGGGGGTTATCATGGGAGCGGCGAATTTCCTCCAAAACAACTTTTTTCTCCCGTGTAAATTCTTCCGGGGGTAGGGAAGGGTTAGAAACTAAATCTAGTTGTAATGGTAATATATCGACAAAATCTTGGGGGGCGCAGGTAAAGTAAAAATGGGTATATTCTTGGCTAGTTGCCGCATTTGTCATCGCACCTCTAGCTTCTAATAAACGCTCAAATTCCCCTAAACCTAATTTTCGGCTACCTTTGAAGATCATGTGTTCTAAAAAATGTGCCATGCCATTGATATTATCTGCTTCTACTGCCGAGCCCATATTAAACCAAATATTTAATGTTACAGCCGCAACGGGTATTTGTTCAGCGATAATAGTTAGATTATTCTCTGGCAGAGTGGTAATGGTTGGCAGATGAAGGGATTGAGGTTTATTTAGAGTTATAGTCATGGAGTTGCGATCGTCAATAGTTGAGTAACAATTCTTATTGTAAATGCGATCGAGTCTCTTAATTTATTAAATTCATCACAAAACAGCTAAATTTTTCAATAGACTGATTTGAGCTACCAATTAAAGGAGCAAAAAAAGACATAAAGAAACCAGATAACATCCATAAATAAGGTATTTTAAATAAACCGATTAAACAACTACTAAACTCCGTTAAAATATTTCCCAATAATAAACCATTAACTCGATTTTTAAAACCGCATTAAATATTTACGATTCCAACTATCAACAATCACCCCTGCAAATAGAGAGGCGATAATTCTCGGTGTTTGAGTAAAAAATAAAATTAAGGCTAAAGGAGTGGCTTTTTCTGTGGCTTCCCATGCCCATAATGTTACGGCAAAATTGGTCATTTGTGAGCCAATAGTTGACAGGGTAATTCCTATCCATAAAATTAAAAATGTGTTGAGATTTTTTGCTTTATTCACTAATAAAATGAAGAATTAAAAATTAAGAATTAAAAATGATTTGAGTTCGGAGTTCGGAGTTCGGTATTAAGATAAAAAAGAACTTTCTCCCTAATACCCCAATACCCCTTTAGAATGTAGAATTAACTTCTCCTCATTCCCTTATCACCTCATCCCCCTATCCCCCCATCTACTTATAGGTATCAACGGCAGGGATTCTAACGAGGAGTTTTTCTTGTAAAATTTCAGGTACTTTTGCGGGTAAGATATAGCCGTTTTCACTGTCTGCATATAACTCTCCAAATTCGAGCAAGGCTTGATGATATTTTTCATCTAAGGGAGGAATATTGACAAAATGATAGGTATATTTATTACTAGCTAAAAAAGATACTGCACAGGGTTGATTACAAGTCCATAAACATCCACTTTTTACTATTTCTATGGATGAGTTTTCTGCATTTTTGATTAAATTTTGATGGAGATAATAGCCCCCTGATTTACCTTCTAAGATTTCTTGATTAACGGAAATTTGACAAGATTTACAAATAAATAATTTTTCTTTTTTCATATTTTTAAAGTTTATTTATTACTATTTTTTTTGTTCATCAATTAAATACTTAAATAAATCATCTAAGACTAGGTTTGCGGCAATTAAACCGCTTCCAATCCAATAACTAGGCACTTGATAAACCCTGCCATTTTGGACGGCTTTTAAATTTTGCCAGAGGGGATCTTTTTGCAGTGCTATTATTTTTTGTTGTAATTCTTCGTTGATTTTTGGGTCATTTTCCCCTGTCCAAATAAAGATTACATCGCCATCTGCTTTAGTTAATAACTCCTTACTAATCGTCATTTGAATCTCATTCCCCGCAATTTTTCGCGCTTCTTCAGCAGAGAGATTTTGACTTTCTGGGCGTGGTAAACCTGCATCGGTTAAAATTGTGCCAACAAAGGAGTCTCGCAAATACAGATTAATGCTATCGGGATAAATCCTCACCACAGAAACTACTGGGGGATTATCACCTATTTTTGCCCTAAATTCTGCGATTCTTCCGTCATATTTCGCCATTACTTCTTCTCCTAGCTCTTTTTTGCCTATGAGGGTGCTAAACTCTTGAAATACAGCCTTCCAATGACCGCTATGGGAGAATTTAATCAGGGCTGTAGGGGCAATTTGAGACAGATGAGGGTAGATATTTTCTTGGCCATCGATACCGACAATTAAATCGGGCTTCAGTGCTAATATTTTCTCGATATTTGGTTCGCCCGTTATGCCAATATTGTTGACATTGGTTAATCTATCCTCTAAATGTTTAGATATGCCCGAAAAAGTTGTACCTAATGGCGTTATACCAAGCGCGATCGCACCTTCGGTTGTAACAGAATCGAGGGCGACTAAGGTTTGCCAATCATTGGGAATACAAGTAACTCCTTGAGAGTGGTTAACTTGATGACAATTTTGATTAGTGATAACAGGGGGAGAATTAGCACTTTGACAACTCCAAGAGAATAAGCTAATTAGAGAGAGACAGAGAAATAATTTGGAAAAATGAATATTCATGGGATTTGATTAAGAGGCATTGAGATTGTGTGGAGTGGGTATATTGTCCCTTGTTTTTAAAATAAGGGCTAAAGCCCTTACTACAAACCTAAAAACGGAAAGAAACCTTACCCGAAACAGCAAAAGGCTTACCCACAGATGCCCCTAAAAATTCATCCGCCGCAATAAAATAAGTGTTATCAAACAGGTTTTCGATATTTAGCTGTACATCCCAATTATCTCGTTTATAAAATAACGCCATATCCGTACGAAAATAACTAGGAATGCTGTAACTATTACTAATATCCCCTTGTCTATCACCTACATAAAATAAGCCTAAACCAAAGCCTAAACCTTTCAAATCTCCCTCTGGCACTTCATAAGTTGTCCATAAGCTAAACTGGTTTTCTGGTACATTAGGTAAACGATTATCCGTTAAGCCAGTGGTATCCTTACTCACAAACGCATCTAAATAAGTGTAACCTGCGGTTAAATTCCACCCCGGCAAGATTTCCCCTCCTAAATATAGTTCCAAACCTTTGCTGGTTTGTTCCCCTGTTTGAATAGAGAAAAATCGATTATTGGGATCTTCTACGGCGATATTCTGCTTTCTGATGTCAAAAAGTGACGCAGTAATGCTAAAACTCTCAGATATGTCTGTTTTTACCCCAATTTCCCACTGTTGCCCTGTTTCAGGGTTAAAAGTTGAACCGTCAAAGTTACGACTGGCGGCAAAAGATGGATTAAAGGAAGTCGTATAAGAGGCATAAAGGGAAACATTAGAAACGGGTTGATAAATTAAACCGATACGGGGAGAGACTTTACTATCATTTTGCTCAAATTCGTCACGAGGATCACCGACAAATCCTGCGGTGCGATTTTGTTGTGCATAATCATAACGAAATCCTGCTAATAGTTTAAAATTAGGGCTAAATTCTACTTGATCTTGAAAATAAAAGGCAATTCTTGAGATGCGATCGTCTCTAAAAAATTCTGTTTTTCTGGCAAATGGGCGCCCAATATAAACAGGATCAAAAACGTTAATAGATGGATATAAGTCACTAAACTGAAATCCGGGGCGTTCGGAATTATAACGGTATTCTACACCTGCATAGAGTTTATGTTTAACCGAGCCTGTGTAAAAATTTCCTGTAAATTTAGCATCGGTAAAAAAGCGATTATAACTGCCGTCAGCCGAGTAAGCAAGGCGTGAAAGTTCCCCTGTTTCTTCGTCAAAGGAGTCAAATAAAGGGGCGTAACGCAAAGGTTTATAGTTGAGATACTGTAGGTTATGTTGAAATGACCAATTATCGCTAAATTCGTGCTTAAAGTTATAACCAATCATATATTGATCCTGTTCAAACCTAGCAAAATCTTCTCCTAAAAACCGCTCACGGGGTAAATTCAGTATTTTGCCGTTACTCGCAGGTAAACCTTCATCTATCGTTTCTCGACTACCTACATACTGCCCATAAAAGTTTAAATTCGTTCTCTCTCCCATCTGCCAAGTAATTATTGGAGATACAAGGAGGCGATCGCCATCCACAAAATCACGGAAACTACCATAATTTTCATAGGAAAAATTCAAACGATATTTGATACTTTTATCCTCGTTTAAAGGGGCGGATAAATCTGTGGTTACTAAATAGGTGTTAAAACTGCCAATGGTGGCGGAAACTTCATAATAAGGCTCATCTAGGGGTTTTTTAGAAGTTAAGTTAATAATTCCCCCCGGCTCACCCGCACCAAACATCACCGAAGCAGGACCTTTTAAAATTTCGATCGACTCTATATCTGTAGTGCTAATAGGGGCAAGAGTAAAATAAGGAATACCATCCCGAAAGACACTCTCATTACTAGGAAAACCCCGAATAATAAAACCCGGTCCAAATACACTTGTCCCCCTACCGCTACCCTCTACAACCCCCGTCACGGTGCGTAAAGCGTCCCCTAATTCCCTCACATTGCGATCTTCTAATACTCTTTGAGGTACAACTTGAATGGATTGAGGCACATCTAATAAACGAGTATTTGTACCTGTGGCAGTGGATGATGAAGGCACAAAATAAGTGTTATTATTTTGATTTTCTTGGGTTGCTAAGATCTCGATTTCATTATTTTCAGAGACTACGGTTTGCCCTTTTGTAACACTTAAGACTAGATTATCCGATGATGGTATCACTTGGCCGGTGGGAATGCCCTCTTTTCCCGTGATGGTGATACGTACAAAAGTTGCTTCAGGAGAGGTTACTTGAATTTCCTTAATGTCATCGGTGGGGTTAAATTCAACAAATATTGATTATTTGTTAAAAAGTTTATCTTAAAAAATGGAAGAAAAAGATAATTTACAGGAATTAAAAATAGCAACTTTAAATTCAGAATAATTACAACAAAAAATAGATCAGGAATCAGTTAGTTGGTGTGAAGAATTAATTAAAGATTTAAAAAAATTTAGAGATGAGAATAAAACTTGGTCTCAAATATGGTTTTCTACTTATATTATTTTTGGATTGATTGCGGTGATTTTTTCCTCCATAAGTGCAATTCTTACTTTTTCTGATTTTACCAATAAATTTATTCCATTTTCTATTACTTTTTTATCAACAGTATCAGCTTATATATTGACATTTTTAAATCTCTCTGGATGTGAAGAAATAGAGAAGGCAGTGTGTTAAAAGAAGTTCTGCATTATTGGAGAAAGTAAAAACAACTAAAAGATTAATTGGTTTGAAAACCGAGGCAGATATTTTGGATAAACTCTCAAGTTTTTCTGATCAATTTGCATCCTTGATAGAAGATTCCCTCAATTAGTATTAATTATTTATTCATAATCAATTAATTTATTAAGAACTCAAAATTTGCGAATTATATCATTGAAAAAGATCATCGCCATACATAGAAACCGATCGCATGATAAGAAAAAATAATTCCTTACCAAACAAATTTTAATTTTCATTGACAAAACGCAATAAAACTTTACGAAATTCTAGGGAAAACTGCACGTAGTTTGCACAAAGATTCTGTTTAAATAATCACCAAAGTTGAACAAAGTAGAAACAACATTTAAAAATTCAGTAATTGCAACCACTGAAAAACTTTTTTAACAAATAAAACAAAATTCATTAAATCACATAGTCAATCATGAAAACACCTTTAACCGAAGCAGTATCCAGTGCTGATTCTCAAGGACGCTTTTTAAGCAGTACCGAAATTCAAGTAGCTTTTGGACGTTTTCGTCAAGCTACCGCAAGTTTACAAGCCGCTAAGTCTTTAACTGAAAATAGCGACAAATTAATTAAAGGAGCGGCTCAAGCCGTATATCAAAAATTCCCTTATACCACCCAAATGCAAGGAGCAAACTTTGCCGCAGATCAAAGAGGGAAAGATAAATGTGCAAGAGATATTGGCTACTATCTTCGTATGGTGACATACTGCCTTGTTGCTGGTGGTACTGGTCCTATGGATGAATACTTAATTTCTGGTATTGAGGAAATTAATCGTACTTTTGATTTATCTCCTAGTTGGTACATTGAAGCTCTCAAATATATCAAGGCAAATCATGGCTTAAGTGGTGATCCTGCGGTAGAGGCTAATTCTTACATTGATTATGCTATTAACGCTTTAAGCTAAAGCTAATTCATGTCTTTTTAATTAATTTATTTAATCCCAAATAAAACAATTAATCCCAAATAAAACAAATAACGGAGGAAAAAACATCATGGCTATTACTGCCGCCGCATCTCGTTTAGGTGTATCTGCATTTAACGACTTCAAACCCGTAGAATTGCGCCCTAATTGGACAAAAGAAGAAGCACAAGTTGCTATTAATGCTGTTTATAAGCAAGTTCTCGGTAATGACTATATTATGAAATCCGAGCGCCTTTCTAATGCAGAGTCTTTATTATGTAATGGTTCAATTACTGTTCGTGATTTTGTGCGCATGGTTGCGAAATCTGAACTTTACAAAAATAAATTCCTTTATAACAACTTCCAAACCAGAGTCATCGAACTCAATATTAAGCACTTATTGGGAAGAGCTCCCTATGATGAGTCTGAAGTGATTGAGCATTTAGACTTATATCAAAATGAAGGTTATGAGGCTGATATTGACTCTTACATCGACTCTGAAGAATATAGTCGCAGTTTCGGGGAAAATGTTGTTCCTTACTACAGAGGATTCAATACTCAAACTGACCAAAAAACTGTTGGTTTTACCCGTATGTTCCAATTATATCGTGGCTATGCCAACAGCGATCGCGCCCAAGTTGGTGGTAATAAATCCCGTTTAGCTTCCGAATTAGGACGTAATGGAGTTTCTGCGGTAGTCAATCCCTCTGGTAGCGGTGAAGGTTGGGCATATCGTCCATCTAGTAAGGGTGTTACCCCCAATCAAACCTTCAGAAATTCCACCCGTGAAGGACGTGTTTATCGTATTGAAGTAGCGGCGATGAATTTACCCCGTTATCCCAAAGTACGTCGTATTAGCCGTGAGTGGTTAGTACCTTACGAAGACTTATCCACCACTTTACAAAAAATCCAAAAAATGGGTGGAAAAGTAGCTAGTATTACTTTAGCGTAATTATTCAACTATCATGGAGGTTTAGAAAATGTTAAGTACATTAGTTAGTGGTAGTTCCTATTCTCCTGCTAAAAATCGTGTTTTCGTCTATGAAGTCACAGGCTTAAAGCAAAGTGGAGAAAACGACAAAAATAACTATGCTTTCCGCAAAAGTGGCAGTGTGTTTATTCAAGTGCCTTATGCTCGTATGAATGAAGAAATGCAACGCATTAACCGCATGGGAGGCAAAATTATCAATATTAGTCCCCTTGTTATCTCTGAAGGGGGAAGTGGTGATTCCGAAGAATAAATATCAATAATTTATCTCGAATAAATTTAAGATTAGCATGGGCTTTTTGTCCGTGCTATTTATGTTTAAATGATGAATTTTTCGCTGAAAACTTCTGAAATTTCCCATTTTTTGGGCAATAATGAAAAAGAAAAAATCAATAATCAAATATTAAGAGTAATGAAAGTAAAAGCCGCAGTCGCCCTAGAAGCGGGAAAACCCCTCACCATTGAAACTGTTGATTTACAACCTCCTCAAGCAGGAGAAGTGTTAGTAGAAATTAAAGCAACAGGAGTTTGTCATACTGATGCTTATACTTTATCAGGAAAAGACCCTGAAGGATTATTCCCCAGTATTTTAGGTCATGAAGGGGCTGGGGTTGTTGTGGAAGTAGGCAAGAATGTCAAAAGTTTAAAGGTGGGAGATTGTGTTATTCCTTTATATATCCCTGAATGTCGTGAATGTGAATATTGTCTCAGTTTTAAAACAAATCTTTGTCAGGCAATTCGAGTAACTCAGGGTAAAGGAGTAATGCCCGATGGTACTTCTCGTTTTTCCCTTGATGGTAAGCCTTTGTATCATTATATGGGAACTTCTACTTTTGCTAATTATACTGTTGTCCCTGAAATTGCTTTAGCCAAAATTCCTTCTGATGTACCTTTTGAAAAAGTTTGTTATATCGGTTGTGGTGTCACTACAGGTATCGGGGCGGTGATTAATACTGCGAAAGTGGAAGCTGGTGCGAATGTGATTGTATTTGGTTTGGGGGGTATTGGTTTAAATGTAATCCAAGCCTGTCGCATGGTGGGGGCGGATATGATTATCGGGGTGGATATTAATAATAGTAAAAAAGCAATCGCATCTAAGTTTGGTATGACTCACTTTGTCAATCCGAAAGAAATAGAAGGGGATTTAGTCTCTTATTTAGTGGAATTAACCAAAGGCGGTGCAGACTATACTTTTGAGTGTATCGGTAATGTTAATGTTATGCGTCAAGCCCTAGAATCTTGCCATAAGGGTTGGGGAGTTTCTACTATTGTTGGTGTGGCAGGGGCTGGAGAAGAAATTAGTACAAGACCTTTCCAATTAGTTACAGGTAGAGTCTGGAAAGGAACAGCTTTTGGAGGTGCAAAAGGACGAACAGATGTACCGAAGATAGTGGAATGGTATCAGTCAGGAAAAATTAATATTGATGATTTAATTACCCATGTAATGCCTTTAGAGGAAATTAACACAGCATTTGATTTAATGCACAAAGGGGAGTCTATCCGCAGTGTTATTACTTTCTAAACCTTTCTAGGGTGTGTTGTAACCCGCCTTTTTTGTTTTCCTATTTTTATGCCGAGTTGAGATTATTTAATATTGAATTGAAAATGTTTTCTTAATATGATAGAAAATAAATCTTCAAATTAAGTAAAAATGCGAGCGCAGCCTTTTCCTCCAGAAATGGAAATCCAAGAAGAAGACTACTTCGATTATTACTATGATGAACCGGGTAGTGAACCCGGTAGCATTATAATCGATCCAGAGGCTTTACCCACTCATATTAATCTGATTGAATATAATCCCATTAAGGCTTATAAAAAATCTGATATTCAACCGAAAGATTGTCAATCTTGTTTGAATAATGACTTAGTTTCTTGGGCAGATATTCAGGGTTTGGGCAGTGAAAAGATTTTACGTGAAATTGCTGAGGTTTTTAGATTACATCCTTTAATTCTTGAAGATGTGGTCAATGTGCCTCAAAGACCAAAATTAGAGGATTGTCAAAATCAATTATTGATAATTTTACATTGCATTAAACCTAATTCCAATGAAATGGGTTTTACTTCTGAACAAATTAGCCTTGTTTTAGGAAAAAACTATTTATTAACTTTTCAAGAAGATGCCATAGATGATTTTTCTAAATTGCGCGATCGCATCAAAAATAATCAAGGAAAAGTTAGAAATTTAGGAGCTGATTATTTAGCATATTTAATATTAGATACATTGATTGATAATTACTTTCCCGTATTAGAAGATTATGGAGAAAGGATAGAATTATTAGAGGATTTAATCGTCGCAGATCCCACTCAAAAAACTCTCAAAGAAATCTATAATATTAGGAGAGAATTATTAGCTTTAAGACGTTCTATTTGGCCTCTAAGAAATTTATTTAATCAACTGACAAGAGAAGAAAATGAACTTATCAGTAAAGAGGTTTACATCTATTTTCGAGATTGTTATTACCATACCATTCAAATACTAGATATATTAGAAACTTACAGGGAATTAGCCTCTAGTTTAATGGATGTTTTAATGTCCTCTATGAGTAATAAAATGAACGAAGTTGTAACGTTATTAACTATTATTTCTAGTATTTTTATCCCCCTAACTTTTATCGCTGGAATTTATGGTATGAATTTTGAATTTATGCCTGAATTAGAGTGGCATTGGGGGTATTTTTTATGTTTACTATTAATGTTAAGTATTGCCTTATTAATGCTTTTCTTTTTCTGGCAAAGAGGATGGTTTAAGTTCTATTTTTCCAAAAAAACTAAGTGGTAATTTCCAGTCACTTCTATAAAATGTTTCTTATTGGTTAAATAAGCTAATATTTGTGTAACTGGTCACAAGTTTAATTACTAATCTATAAGGACATGAATCCCGAAATCACTTTAACTTGGAACATCCTAGAGGAAGCCTTTGAAATCGTCAACATTAGTTCCATCACTGTTAATCCTCAAGATGCGATCGCAACTTATAAGAGTGCAGATGATCCGAATCAAGAGGGAGATAATGAAATCCCTGACGAAGTTTGGGTAGATTATACTCCTCCTCTTCCTTATGTTAAAAATACTACTCGCAACTTACAATTCAATGAATCTCAATTTCTCGCTTCTCCGGGGGAAGAAATCGGCGTAACAACTTATGTAACTACTTCAGACGGTTATACATGGGCGGCGATGTCCACTGCAATTAATGCTATGTGGCCTTATGATGCTACTGATTATTCTGGTATTGCCAGTCAAAGTCCCTATTATGCAGGAAATATTGTGATTACTCCCCCTGAAGGTGTGGTAAAAGTCACCGCAAACTATAAAGGGCAAAATATGAAGTTTTGGGCGAATGAAGATGGCTTAACTTCCGATAATCCTGAAGCTATCAAACTCGATCGATATTTTGTTATCGATGAATGGGGTAATGAATATATTATGCACGCATCAGGACAATTAGAACAAAGTCAGGTAGCTACTGCTTTTGAAGAAGCCATATTGCCCGAAGGTTGGACAAAAGAAACTCGTCAATTATCAGAAGATTTAATTTTAACTCCCGCCGAAGGTGCCGATGGTAGTTTTCATTATCTAGTATTTCGTGATAGTGCTGATAACACTTATCATCAAACAAAATGGTCTGATACAGGCTCACTTTCTGCTCAAATAGAGGATTTTCCCATTTGGGGAGGGCAAGATGATAACATCCTTTCAGGAGATGTTAACGGTGAAATTAGAGACGATTTAATTCACGGTGCGGGAGGTAATGATACTATCATTCCGGGATTAGGTAATGATGAAATTTGGGGAGATGCTGACATTGATACCGTAATTTTAACAGGAGACAGTTCTGATTACTCGATCGAAGAAATCTCCTCTGAGGAAATAAATACCTTTACAGTGTCAGGATTTGGTTATACCAAAACTCTTTATGATGTGGAAAATTTACAGTTTGATAATGAAACAATTTCCCTAAATAATAACGATAGCCTACTTAATACACAAATATATCGCTTCCGTACGGGAGAGGGAACTTATCTCTATGTAGCTGACGAAGAACGTCAAGCTATCCTAGCAAATAACTATAATTTTGTGGAAGAAGGAGAAGTTTTTCAAGTATCTATGGAAATGGAAGACGACTTAATTCCCATTTATCGTTTTCGTAATACTAATGTTACGGGAGCTTATTTATATGTAGAGGAAGAAGAACGTCAAGCCATACTGCAAGGTGACTACGGTTTTGCCGAAGAAGGTTTAGCTTTTTATACTTATGGTGCTATGAGTGAGCAAGGGCAAGAAATTTATCGATTCCAAACAAACCCGGGTAGTTATATTTTTGTAGAAAAAGAAGAAAGGCAAAATATCTTACAAAATTATTCTAGTTTTACAGAAGAAGGAATTGCTTTTAACGTAGCATAACCTTATTTAACTTTATTTCGACACTTCGACTCAGATAGGCAACAGGCAAGATGCCTGTTTCACGATTGATAAATCTAGTAGGGTGGGCAATGCCCACCATTAGGATTAATTGAATTAAATAGCTTCTAGGTTTTTTTCGCCAGTTCTAATACGGATGGTTTCATCCACGGGAGAGATAAAGATTTTACCGTCACCGATTTCCCCTGTACGAGAGGCTTGAACGACTTTATCTACAACCATGTCCACTTGATCATCTTCCACGACAATTTCCAATTTGAGCTTTTGTAAAAACTCAACGGTGTATTCTGAACCACGATAGCGCTCAGTTTGTCCTTTTTGACGACCAAAACCTCTGACTTCAGAAACTGTCATTCCAACTATTCCAGCGTTAACCAGAGCAATTTTGACTTCATCTAGTTTAAAGGGACGAATAATGGCTTCTATTTTTTTCAAATTAGTATCTCCTTTCTATTTTAATTTCCTTTATATACCTTATACAATTTTCCTGTTATTTTTTAACACTCTTATTCAACGAGTTTTTGTAAAAATAAGTACATAAATGATATTACCTTATGGGAGTTCGAAATTCAGAGAGTTTGCTGTGCTCGTACACTCCTTTCAGTCGTGAACGGAGTTCGGGGTTTTAAGTAATCTGAGTTCAAGACAAATTTTCATCTATGAGTGATGGCGGAAAGAGCAAACCCCCCTTTCTCCCCCCTCGAGAGGGGGGAGGGCAAAGGGCAAGGGGCAAAGGAAAAATTAAAATTAAGAATTAAAAACTCCGAACACTCATTAATCATTACTTATTTCCCCTCATCTCCTCATCCCCTAGACACCCCGACACCTGACACCTTCTTTTTTAATTTTTCGTTCTTAATTGTAAATTCTTTTATTGAGTCGAGATAGCAAATTTTTGTTAACATTATTGGGTACATTTTTACAATTAAATTAATTATTTTTGTTTTGCTATGGCGCTAATTGTCCAAAAATACGGTGGTAGTTCTGTTGGTTCAACCGATCGCATCAAGTCTGTGAGTAAGAGAATTTACAAAACAGTACAGGAAGGAAATCAAGTAGTGGTGGTGGTTTCGGCAATGGGCAAGACTACTGACGGCTTGGTCAAATTAGCCCACGAAATTACATCAAACCCCTGTCGTCGGGAAATGGATATGTTACTCTCTACAGGAGAACAAGTATCTATATCTTTGTTAAGCATGGCATTACAAGAAATTGGGCAATCTGCGATTTCCCTCACAGGCGCACAAGTAGGAATTTCGACGGAGGCAAACTATAGCAAAGCCCGTATCTTAGAAATTAAGACCGATCGCATCAATCGTCATTTAGAGCAAGGGCAAGTGGTGGTAGTGGCTGGTTTTCAAGGCATTATTCACGGAGAAGAATTAGAAATCACGACATTGGGTAGAGGGGGGTCTGATACTTCAGCTGTGGCTTTAGCGGTGGCATTACAGGCGGACTGTTGCGAGATTTATACCGATGTCCCCGGCATCCTCACCACTGATCCACGCATTGTGCCTTCGGCTAAATTAATGGATGAGATTACGGCGGATGAAATGCTGGAGTTAGCTAGTTTAGGGGCAAAAGTATTACATCCTAGGGCGGTGGAAATTGCCCGTAATTTTGGAATGCCGTTGGTGGTAAAATCCAGTTGGACTGATGATCCGGGTACGAGGGTAATTTCTCCCCCTAATCAGGGTAAATCTTTAGTCGGTTTAGAAATTACTAAAGCAGTGGATGCGGTACAATACGACGCAGACCAAGCTAAGGTTGCCCTCTTGCGTGTTCCTGATCGCCCCGGGGTTGCCGCTCGTTTATTTGGGGAAATTGCCCGTCACGATGTGGATGTGGATTTAATTATTCAGTCTATCCATGAGGGTAACAGTAACGATATTGCTTTTTCTGTGGTGAAAGGAGTTTTACCAAAAGCTGAAGCCGTAGCAATGGCGATCGCTCCTATCCTAGGAGATTCAGGCAACACCGATATTTTAGTAGAGAAGAAAATTGCAAAAATTGCGATCGCAGGGGCAGGAATGATAGGCAGACCGGGTATTGCGGCTCAAATGTTCCAAGCCTTGGCAAAAGCAAAAGTTAATATTCAGATGATTTCTACTTCTGAGGTGAAAGTTAGTTGTATCGTAGCAGAAGATGAATGCGATCGTGCGATCGCTGCTTTATGTGAAACTTTTAATATAGCTAGTTCTAGCGTCACTTTGAACGATAATAGTAAAGATATAGCCAATCTTGTGCCAGTGAGAGGAGTTGCTTTAGATCAAAATCAAGCCCAGTTAGCAATCTTATTTGTACCAGATGTACCGGGGATGGCGGCGAAAATCTTTACCGTCTTAGCAGATGCAAATATCAGCGTTGACATGATTATTCAATCCCAGAGATGTCGTTTAGTAGATGGAATTCCCATGCGTGATATTGCCTTTACTGTTGCTCAATCTGATGCAGAAGAAGCGAAAAAAGCCCTCTATCAACTGCAATCAGAAATTAAATTCAAAGAAATAGTAGTTGAGCCTCATATCGCTAAAGTAAGTATAGTTGGATCAGGGATGATTGGTTCGCCCGGAGTAGCGGCTAAATTTTTTAGTGCTTTGGCACAAGAAAAGATAAACATTTCCATGATTACCACCTCTGAAATAAAAATTAGTTGTGTTGTGGATGAATCCCAAGCTATTCAAGCCTTAAAAGCTGTCCATGAAGCCTTTGGTTTAGGAGGGGAAACTTTATTGGAAGTTCCTTCAAAGGAGGGATAATTTTAAGTAAAGGACAATTAAAAATTAGTAATTAAGACAAGGCAATGGGCAATAGGCAAGAGGCAAGAGGCAAACCCCCCTTTATCCCCCCTCGAGAGGGGGGAGGGCAAAAGTGTTTAATTAATTTCCCCCTCATCCCCTCATCACCCTGACACCTGACACCTGCAACCTGAAGCCTGAAACCTGAAACCTGAAACCTGACATCACTTTTTCATCAACCCCTATTTATTATTATGATTGCTAGTAACCAAAAGCGTTCGATCGAAATTCAGTATTTAGAAAACATTTTACCCATAGCAAATGATGGTCAAGATGTAATTGAGGGATTGAGTTCAACACCAAAAACAATACCTGCCAAATATTTTTATGACGCTTATGGTTCAGAATTATTTGAACAAATTTGCCTCTTACCTGAATATTATCCCACTCGCACCGAAACAGAAATTTTACAACAAGCTAGTGCCGAAATTGCTGAACTCACAGGAGTTTGTGAATTAGTGGAATTGGGCAGTGGTAGCTCCACAAAAACCCGTCTATTACTATCTGCTTATGAAAATTTAGGACAACCGTGGCAATATGTACCCATTGATGTTAGTAGCGAAATCCTCAAAGAAAGTGCTTTACAACTCCATAGCGAATATCCCCATTTATCAATTCTTGGTTTGGTAGGTACTTATGAACAAGCCTTATTGCAACTCCCCGCCTCTTCTTTGCCTAAACGTATGATCGTTTTTCTCGGTAGTACACTAGGTAATTTTACTCAAGAAGAGTGCGATCGCCTCTTTAATGAAGTAAGAGATATATTACAAGTAGGGGATTATTTTTTATTAGGTATAGACTTGCAGAAACCGAAGGAGATATTAGAAAAAGCCTATAACGATAGTCAAGGGGTGACAGCAAAATTTAACTTAAATATGTTATCTCATCTCAATCAACGTTATGAGGGTAATTTTGATCTCGATTCATTCCAACACCATGCTATTTATAACCAAAATGAGCAACAAATAGAAATGTACTTAAGGGCAAAACAAGTGCAGAGAATACAATTGAAAAAACTAGATTTAAAGATAGAAATAGAAGTAGGAGAAAGCATCTTAACAGAAATTTCCCGTAAATTTAATTTAGAGCAAATGGAAGAATTTTTAGCCCAACATCGTTTAAAACCCATCAAATATTGGACGGATGAAAAACAGTGGTTTGGTTTAATTCTCTCACAATTAAAGGAGTCATGAATTATGTTACGTTTTACAGACTCAGTTCCTTAAGATTCCAATTAAATTTCTAATGTTGATTAAATCTAATCACTCAACCCTATCAATGAATTACAAAGAGCTATTAATATCGATATATCAAGAAGTTATTGAAGGAAAATCATATTCATCAAAGATAAATAATGGTACACTTAAAAACATTGAAATTATTGCCAAAAAATGTTTTTCTCAAAAGGGTGTTTACACAGTTCTTGTCACTTTAATTATTTACAAAATTTTGCACCCAGAACAAGACATTAGAAATCATCAAGCTCAAATTGAAGGAGGTTTTTCTGGTAGAGTAATTGATACTCAATATATATCACCAACATTAAGAGAATTAGGTTTACCAGCAATGGCTGAAAGCGGTTGGACAACTCGTTCATTAGAACAACCTTATCCTTATACGTTAGATTATCAAGGAAGAATAGGAAATAAACAAGTTAAAAAGGCATTTTTAGAATTACTTGATACTATCCAAAATCAAAAAATTAATCCTAAATATATACTTCATGAACTGCTAACACAAATAATAGTTATTCAACAATTAAATAAAGTAGTTATTCAACCACTAAATAATGCTGAAAAATTAACAATTAATAAAATAATAAAAGTTTTAGATTCCCAATTTTCCTTTAATTATAAAATTTTTGGAGGTTCTAAATTACCAGTATTAGCATTTTATTCTCTATATGATGACTTAGAGTTAAAGTCTGTTCATAAACAAAAGTGGATTGAACTGTTAAAAGAGTTAGAAAATGACTTATAAATTTATAGATTTATTTGCTGGAATCGGCGGTTTTAGGTTGGGCTTTGAAAAGGCAGGTTTTAACTGTGTTTTTAGTTCAGAAATTGATATTCATGCACGAGAAATGTATTTAGCAAATTTTCAAGAAAAGCCAGATGGAGATATAAGAAAAATTAACCATAAAAATATACCTAATTTTGATGTTTTATTAGCAGGGTTTCCCTGTCAGCCTTTTAGTATTGCGGGGGAGAAAAAAGGATTTAATGATATTAGAGGAACTTTATTTTTTGAAATTGCTAAAATAATTGAATATCATCAACCTAAAGTAATTGTTTTAGAGAATGTTAAACACTTTAAAAATCATGATAATGGTAAGACTTTAATCACTGTATTAAACACTTTAAATAATTTAGGTTATACCACCAGTTGGACATTATTAAATGCCAAAGATTTTGGTGTACCTCAAAATAGGGAAAGAACTATTATTATAGGCTGTTTGGA
The DNA here is from genome assembly GCF_000317675.1 of Cyanobacterium aponinum PCC 10605. NCBI lineage: Bacteria > Bacillati > Cyanobacteriota > Cyanophyceae > Chroococcales > Geminocystaceae > Cyanobacterium > Cyanobacterium aponinum. Next base: position 2,535,515 of record NC_019776.1, on the reverse strand, counting down.
GCAAATCCAATTTGATTTTGATAAATTAGAAACAAAACCACAAAAAAAATTGAAAGATATTTTAGAAAATGAACATGAAAAATTAGAATATTTACAAGAAGATGAATATACTTTGATTGAGAATCCTAAACAGCAATTATCAGGTCTTATTTTTGCAGGTTATCGCAATAAAAATATCAGAAAAAAAGGCACTCGCCCTAATACGGAACATTTATCAAGAGTACATAAACAACCTAACAGAATTTACTCATCTGAAGGCACTCATCCTACATTATCTTCTCAAGAATCTAGCGGTAGATATTATATTTATCACAATGGAAAAGTTAGAAAATTAACTCTCAGAGAATGTTATCGCTTAATGGGTTTTCCTGATAGCTTTAAACTAATTGGCTCATCTTCTAAATTATACAATCGTGTCGGTAATTCCATCGTTATTCCAATGGTGGAGGAAATTGCTCAACAGGTCAAAAAACAATTATTAGAAAAAAATTTTGATTCTCCTACTCCATTATTTAAACCTCGTCAAATGTCTTTGTTTGATTTTAATTTATTTGTAAGCTAGAAACAAAAATTGATCGTATTTAGAATATGATCAATTTACTCCATTTGTGAGTTTCCGTATCTTAAAAAGCTAAAATGATATTACCTTTCCTCTCCATAAGGCCAAATATTATCCCGACTCTTCATTTAAAATAATACTCCCTTGATGTAGAATAAATCATTGCTGATCAATATGTTGGGGCATACTCAATCTATTTATTTGTTAAGAGAGATTTAATATACCTATGAAAACCAGTTGGATTAATCGTGCTAATCGTTTAAGTGCCTTACCCCCCTATGTTTTTGCCCGTTTAGATGAATTAAAAGCCAAAGCCAGAGAACAAGGTTTAGATTTGATAGACTTAGGGATGGGTAATCCAGACGGTTTCGCCCCAACTCCTGTAATTGAAGCGGCAAAAGAGGCGTTAAATGTCGCAAAATATCACGGTTATCCACCCTTTGAAGGAACTGCAAATTTTAGAAATGCGATCGCATCTTGGTATCAAAGACGCTATCAAGTAGAATTAAATCCAGATAGTGAAGCCTTACCATTACTAGGATCAAAAGAAGGATTATCCCACTTAGCCTTAGCCTATGTTAACCCCGGTGACACTGTTATTGTACCAAGTCCATCTTATCCTGCTCATTACCGAGGGCCTGCCATTGCTGGAGCGGACATATATGCGTTGAAACTGAGTGCTGAAAATGATTGGTTAATTGATTTAACCCAAATTCCCGAAGATATAGCCCGTAAAACAAAAATTCTTTATTTCAACTATCCTAATAACCCTACCACTGCCACCGCACCGAGGGCATTTTTTGAAGAAGTGGTGTCATGGGCAAAACATTATGAAGTAATGTTAGTTCACGATTTAGCCTATGCGGAATTAGCATTTGAAGGCTATGAACCTACTAGCTTACTGCAAATTAAAGGTGCAAAGGAAATAGGAGTTGAATTTCACACCCTTTCTAAAACCTATAATATGGCTGGTTGGCGTGTTGGTTTTGTGGTAGGTAATAGCGATATTATTCAAGGTTTGCGCACCCTGAAAACTAATCTCGACTATGGCATTTTTAGCGTGATTCAGGCGGCAGCACAGACAGCTTTACAATTGCCTGATAGTTACATCCATGAGGTGCAACAACGGTATCAAAAACGCCGTGACTTTCTCATCGAAGGTTTAAATAAAATGGGATGGAATGTAAAACCCTCTTCCGCTACGATGTATTTGTGGATACCAGTACCCCGCAATTCTAATTCTACTGACTTTGCCCTTGACTTACTACAAAAAACAGGAGTTGTTGTCACCCCGGGTAATGCTTTTGGTGATGGTGGAGAAGGTTATGTGAGGGTTAGTTTAATTGCAGATTGCGATCGCCTAATGGAAGCCCTACAACGTTGGGAAAAAGCGAATATTCGATATTAAATTAATAATTTAATAACTGACGTTACGCACTTATTGATGTGTTAAGTTAAGGGAGGTTTCAGGTTTCAGGTTTCAGGTTTCAGGAAATAATAAAAATGATTGAACTAAAAAGTTATCGAGATTTAACGGTTTGGCAAAAATCAATGGATTTGGTAGTAATATGTTATCAATTAACTTCTCAATTTCCCAAAACAGAAATTGATGGTTTAAGTAGTCAAATACAAAGAGCCGCAGTTTCAATTCCTGCCAACATCGCAGAAGGAAAAGGGAGAAATCATTTGGGTGATTATATTCGTCATCTTTCTATGGCAAATGGCTCACTCAAAGAATTAGAAACTCATTTGATGATTGTAGGACGATTAGGCTATCTTAACCTGAGTTCGGGATAAATTTTCATCTATGAATGATGGAGAAAAAAAGGCAAAAGGCAAGAGGCAAGAGGCGAACCCCCCTTTATCCCCCCTCTCGAGGGGGGAGGGCAAAGGAAAAATTAAGAATTAGGAATTAAAAACCCCGAACACTCATTATTTGTTACTCATTACTTTCTCTCAACACCTGCAACCTGCAACCTGAAACCTGACACCTACCCTTATCCAATATTCTTAAACCGAACTGAGGTTATCTTAAAGAGCAAGAATTAAAAGTTACTTTAAACAAATGTGAGGAAATTGGCAGAATGTTACATAGTTTAATCGAAAAACTAAGTCAAAATAAAAAAGGGTGAATTTTTCTGACTTTAAACCTGACACCTGATACCTCAAAACAACAACTAATTATCTTTTTGCGTAACATCAGTTAATAATTAATAAGTTTTTCATTTCTATCGCCTGACTCCTATTTTTTTCGTACCTAATTTTTTATTCAAGAATAATGGAAACCCCAAAAAAAATATTTCTTCCTGATGAGGAATCCACAAAAAAACTGGGTAAAGAATTTGCTCAAAAATTAACCCCTAATTCCGTCTTGTTATTACAAGGTAATTTAGGGGCGGGAAAAACCACTTTTATTCAAGGTTTAGGGGAAGGCTTAGGTATAAGTGAACCTATTGTTAGTCCTACTTTTACCCTCATTAACGAGTATTTAGAAGGAAAAATCCCCCTTTACCATATTGATTTATATCGCTTAAATCCAGAGCAAGTAAAACACTTACATTTACAAAATTACTGGGAAGGTATAGAAGTAGAAGCAGGTATTACCGCCATCGAATGGTCTGATTTACTACCCCAACTGCCACCACACTATTGGCAAATTATTTTGGAATTAACCCCAGATTCTAGCAGAAACGCCTTTATTACTTATATTTAACAGAAAAAGGTAAGGTATTGGGGTATTAGGGTATTAAGGTTAGGGTATTGTATTGGGGGATTAGGGTATTAAGGAGAAACTAATTAACCTCAGTTCGGTTTAAGAATATCCGATAAGTTTAGGTGTCAGGTGTCAGGTTGCAGGTTGCAGGTATTAGGGGATGAGGGGATGAGGGGATGAGGTGATGAGGGGAAAGGGGGAAGTAGGGGCTTAGGGTTTTGGGGTGGTAGGGGTTTTTAGCAAGGGGCTTTCTTCTGACCTAGGCAAGGGGCTTAAGCCCCTTGTTTAAGTCAGTTCGGATTAAGGCAATTTTATCGTTATTTCTAAGAAGCTATAAGATTTTCTGACTACGAGTTGGGATGCTTTCAGCTTATCCAAAACTCAGGTTAATTACCTTTGCCCCTTGCCCCTCGCCCCTTGCTTTTTGCCCAATATTACGTCTGATTTCAGGAAATTGTGATCAGTTTCACTAACTATCAATCTATTTTCGCTATTATTAAATAATTCTAAAATCCTGTATATCAGCCCTGGAGGGATATTTTATGAAATTACGTCAATTATTAGCTGATTTAAACTATTTAACCCCTCTTACGAATCATCCTAACTGGGATCAGGAAGTTAAAGGTATTACGACAAATTCTCATAGTTGTGGTATTGGTGATGTTTTTATTGGTATGCCCGGTACTAGAGTTGATGGAGGTGAGTTTTGGCAAAGTGCATTGGCAGAAGGTGCGATCGCATCTATTATTAGTCAAGAAGCAAGTCAGAAAATCCCCCCTACGGATAATGATTGTGTAATAGTTGCCGATGATATACCTTCAATCTGTGCAGACATAGCCTCTAAATTTTATGGTTATCCTAGTGAAAAATTAAAGATGGTGGGGGTTACAGGTACTAATGGAAAAACTACCACCACTCATTTAATCGAATTTTTTTTGAATCAGGCTGTTCAGAAAACCGCCCTTTTCGGTACTTTATACGCTCGTTGGCAGGATTATCAGAAAACCGCAACCCATACCACTCCTTTTGCAGTAGATTTACAAGCACAGTTAGCAGAAGCCCTAGAAGCAAAGAATGAATATGTAGTGATGGAAGTAAGTTCTCATGCTCTAGCCCAAAAAAGAATCAGAGGTTGTCATTTTGATGTAGCTGTGTTCACTAATTTAACTCAAGATCATCTTGACTATCATAAAGATATGGAAGATTATTTTGAAGCTAAAGCCTTACTATTTTCTGAAGACTATTTAAGGGGGAGAGCAATTATTAATTATGATGATGATTATGGACAAAGATTAATTCAGCGTCTTGCTCAAAAACAAGTTTGGAGTTACAGCGTCAACAACACCTCGGCAGATTTATACACCAGTGATTTAACTTATCAGGCAGATGGGGTTAAAGGGATTTTGCATACTCCAGAGGGTAGTATCAATTTTAGTTCTCCTTTAGTAGGGCAATTTAACCTCTCGAATTTACTTGCCAGTGTCGGTGCAGTATTATCTTTAGGGGTGAGCTTGGAGGTGATTACAGAAAACCTCTCAGCTTTTGCCGGTGTGCCAGGAAGAATGGAAAGGGTGCATTTTTTGCCTCATCAAGATATAAGTGTGATAGTGGATTATGCTCATACCCCTGATAGTTTAGAAAATCTTTTACAAGCCGCTCGTCCTTTTATTTCTGGTAAGATGATTTGTGTATTTGGTTGTGGAGGCGATCGCGATCGTACCAAACGCCCTATAATGGGTAAAATAGCCGCTCAGGGTGCTGATATAGTGGTAGTGACTTCAGATAATCCTCGCACAGAAAACCCAGAACAAATCCTTGCAGATATTCTCACAGGTATTCCCGAAGATATTAAACCTATTGTACAGTGCGATCGAGCTTTAGCAATTCAAGAAGCAATTTCTATGGCACAATCAGGAGACGGAGTTTTAATTGCAGGAAAAGGCCATGAAGACTATCAAATCCTTGGTACAGAAAAAATCCATTTTGATGATAGAGAAGAAGCAAGAAAAGCTCTAAGTCAAAAGGGCAATTAAAAATTAGTAATTAAGGCAAGAGGCAAGAGGCAAAAGGCAAACCCCTCTGTGTCTCCCCTTTCAAGGGGAGAAGGGCAAAAAAAGTGTTTAATTAATTTCCCCCTCATCATCTCATCCCCTAATCCCCTCATCACCCTAACACCTGAAACCCGAAACCTAATACCTACCCTTATCTAATATTCTTAAACCAAACTGAGGTTAAGAATTAAAAACTCCCAACTAAAGCCATAGTTAAACTATATAAACAGGTCAACAATAAAGCCATTATACTTAAACTACTAATGCCAAAGCCAACCATTCTTTTTTTCGCTTCTTGATAGTAACCCCAAGCATATAAAACCCTTCCTAAAATCCAAACTCCGCCAATAATTGCTCCCCATAATTCACTAACATAATAAGAAAAAATCCACATTATAGGCAGAAACAAAACAAGTTGCTCTAACATATTTTGTTGTACTCTCAATGCCCTTTCAAAGTTTTCATCTCCCGTCATTGCAGGAGGCATAACTTTATATTTTGCCCTTGCCCTACCAACATTGATGATTGTGACAAAATAAACTAATAAAGCCGAAACTGTAATTAAACTTGCACCCAACAACATTTGTTTGACTCCTTGAAAAAATAAAAGCTCTATAAATAAATAATAAGCTAGTTTACATTTAAGTTGTCTGGTTAAGACAGGCAATAGGCAATAGGTAAAGGTAAGCGTTGGAGTTATTTTCAAGAATTAAGAAAAAATGTAAGTTAAATGCGTCTTAGCTTAGTGGTAAGTTTTTTTCCTAACAAGTCAAGAAACTGTTAACCTTTCCAATTATTCTCAGCTTGTTGTAAAACATACTCGGCAACTTCCTTAATTTCCCTTTCACTCAGACGATTAGAAAAAGCAGACATATTATTTTTACCATTACTTACTATTTGAGTAATAGCTTCTACTGAATCATAACCGTTACGATGAAGGGCTTTTAATTTTAAATTTTTTCCCCGTCTAATAATATTATTGCCATTGGGATGACATCCTGCACAATTTAACTCGAATATTTTTTGAGGCTGGTTATTGATAACTGTTTCTGCATTAACAGGGAAAATAAATAAAAGATTAATTGTCAAAATTAAAGAAATAATAATAGTTAAATATTTTGTCATGGTTGATTAAGGTTGAAGAAAAAAATAACTTAATTATCATAACATCAGGAATTTGGCATTCTTTCTGGTTTCAATATCAAGGTAAAATTAAATTTTCTATCTCAAAAGTAGAATCACTTATATTCCAAAAGGATAGAGAAAAAATTGTGTATTTTTAATTTGGAAAAATAATTGCAATGACCAAAAAATATGACGTTTATGGTATGGGTAACGCCCTAATGGATATGGAATTCTCCGTTACTCCTGAATTATTAGCTCAACTCAACATTGATAAAGGGGTAATGACATTAATGGATGAAACCCAACAAAAAGAAGTCTTAACTCATCTTCCTAACCCTTGTAAACAATCCTCTGGTGGTTCTGCGGCCAACACATTAGTGGCAATTAGTCAACTAGGTGGTAAGGGGTTTTATTCCTGCAAAGTGGCGGCGGATGAAGTGGGTAAAGCCTATCTTGAAGATTTGGTGAATTGTGGTTTAGATACTAATTTAGCTTTAGACAATCGCCCAGAAGGTATTACGGGTAAATGCTTAGTTTTAGTTACCCCAGATGCCGATCGCACCATGAATACTTTTTTAGGTATTACAAGTGATTTAGGTTTAACAGAAATAGATGATGAAGCCTTAAAAGACTCTCAATATCTTTACATAGAAGGTTATTTAGTTTCCTCTCCTGTGGCAAAAGCAACGGCAATTCATGGCAAAAAAGTAGCAGAGTCGGCAGGGGTAAAAACTTCTTTTTCTCTTTCCGATGCTAATATGGTGGATTTTTTCCGTGATGGTATCCTTGAGATTATCGGTGATGGAGTTGATTTATTATTTTCCAATGAAATTGAAGCTCTAAAAATGGCTAATACAGATAAATTAGAAGATGCGATTGCATTTTTACAAACCCTAGCCAAAACCTTTACTATCACCCGTGGCAAAGAAGGCTCATTAATTTTTGACGGTGAAAAAATCATTGAAATTGAACCTTATCCAGTCAATGCTGTCGATACTGTTGGTGCAGGAGATATGTATGCAGGTTGTCTATTATATGGTATTACCAATGGTTTAGGTTGGGAAAAAGCAGGAAAACTAGCTTCCCTCGCTTCCTCCAAATTAGTTACCAGTTTTGGAGCTAGATTAGACACCAGTGTTTTACAATCTTTGCTTGAGCAAATTAAGAATTAGACTTCAAAAGGGGGCAAAGGGCAAAGGTAAATAGTGAATAGTGAATAGTTGATAATTACTCGTTACTCGCTACTCATTACTCCCCTAAACCTGAAATCTGAAACCTCTTTCCTAACTCCTAACCCCGAACTAATCTCCCTCTCTCCTCATCTCCTCTTCTCCTCAATCCCTCAAAAACCAACCCCAGATCATATACAATTACCTATTCAAATGTAATTAATTATTTATTGGACTGAATGACAAAAAAATGTAACAATGAATGAAAGATTGCAGTAAATAAGAACATAAAGCGAACTTAATATGACAACTAGCCCATTTTATCAAGGTATCCAATATTTTAAAGAAGAATTACCTTATTTAAACGAATACGGTCAAGAAAGTGCGATCGCACCTAATGAAAAAGCCATTTCTAGCACAGGTGACAAAAAAGCCATCTATCAAACCCTACTAGGTGCAGACGCTTTAAGGTATTTAACCCTTCACATTACCGCTAGTAAAGAATCAGGACACCCCGGCGGTTTCGCTAGTAGTGCAGATGTTATCTCCGCCCTAGTCATGTTAGGACATAAAAACCTGATTACTGAAGTAGGACATCACGCTCCGGGTTACTACAGTACTGTATTTCTGGACAAATCCCTTGAAAAAATGGGTATTCACACCGTAGAAGACATGAGTGAGCGTTTTCGGGAAATGCACGGGCTTTTAGGTCATTTATCAGGACAAATTCCTGGATTACTCAATCCTGCGGGACCTCTTGGGCAAGGACAACATTTTGCGATGGCAGGGGCAAAATTACATCCCAACGTTTTATTTCCTGTTACCATCGGTGACGGTGGTTTAGGTGAACCCTATGTTATGAGTAGCTTTGGACACTTCAACACTGCCTATCCTCAAGTGACCAACTTCTTACCCATCCTAGTATGGAATGGTTACTCCCAAGAGCATCATAGTATGGTATCCACCAAAACCAACGAAGAAATGATCGCCTATTGGCAAGGTAACGGTTTTAAAGAAGTCATCCTCGTTAACGCTAAAGACTTTGACGACGCAAACCAAGAGGGTGATTATGTTGATAGCACCAGATTCTCCTTTGAAAAACGCTTAGAATTTACCCAAGCCGTCTTAGAAGCCACCGACAAAGCCGCTAAATCAGCATTAGGAGGCACATTAACCGTCTTAATAATTAAACAACTCAAAGGGGCAGGAGTCCACAAAACAGGAGCAAAATCCCATAACCTCTACCCAGGAGATACCCTTGATAAAGATTATATTGCCTCCGCTTTGCAAGAAAGAGCCTTAACTAAAGAAGCATGGGAATTAGTACGCACCAACTTTGTTCGCTCTAACGGCGGTTCAAACGTAGATGTAGCCGTTACTGAAAAAGAATTACCCTTACCAGACTTAGGCCAATTACCTCTAACTGAGTATGAAGTAGGGGGAGAGAAAAAAGTTGCCACTACCGCTATGGGTGAAATTGTTGTTCATGTCGGTAAAAATGACCCCAATTTTGTCGTAACAAATGCTGATGGTAATGCCGCATCTGGTATCAATAACATCAATATCGGCTTAAACATTGTCCATCCTACCACCGATGAAACCTACTTCCAACAACCCCAAGGGCAAGTATATGAGCCTTTAAGTGAGGATGCCTGTGCAGGTTTAGCCGTTGCTTTATCTTTATTTGGAGCTCGTACGCTATGGTGTTCTTATGAATCCTTTGCAATTAATGGCTTACCCATTTGGCAAACCGTCACCCAAGCAATGGCAGAATTGAGACGGGAAACCCCTTCTACTATCACTTTATTCACCGCCGGGGCATTAGAGCAAGGGCGTAATGGTTGGACTCATCAACGCCCCGAAATTGAGAACTATTTTGCCGCCATGATGCGTAATGGTAATGTTTTCCCTCTCTTTCCTAGCGATGCCAATAGTATTCAAGTTTGTTATGAGTGGGCATTAGGCACAAAAAATAAAGGTATCACGATTACCGCTAGTAAGTCTCCTTTACCGATTTTAACTACTTTTGAGCAAACCAGAGAAGCCTTAGAAAAAGGTGGAGTTATCTTACATGATTCTGAGGGTAGCAAAAAAATCGTCTTTGCGGTTATCGGTGATATGACTTTAATCCCTGTGTTTGAAACGGCGAAAACATTGGAAAGCCAAGGTTATGGAGTGCGTATCGTTTCCGTTATCAATCCTCGTCGTTTATATCGCCCCACTGATGTGGCTTGGGATACTTGCACTGCGTCTGATGGTAATTTTTTGGATGATGCAGGTTTTGAGGCTTTATTCGGTGGTGATGCAGTCATTGGGGTAACTGGTGGCACAAGTGCGATGTTAGAGCCTATTATGTTGCGTAGTAATGCGAAACGAGATACCTTTGCATGGAAACGAGGTGAAACTACCGCTAGTGCAGGGCAATTAATGGAATTTAACGGTTTAACCGCTTCTGCTTTAGTTTCCAGAGCGAAACAATTAGCATAGCACGTAAGTTCGGAGTTAGTTAGGGGCGAATGGCCATTCGCCCATACAGGAGTTAGAAGTTATTAATTAACCTGAGTTTTGGATAAGCTGAAAGCAGACCAACTCGTAGTCAGAAAACCTTATAGCTTCTTCTTAGAAATAATGATAAAATTGCCTTAACCCGAACTGACTTAAACAAGGGGCTTAAGCCCCTTGCTAAAAACCCCTAACACCTGCAACCTGCAACCTGACACCTAACACCTAACCTTATCAGATATTCTTAAACCGAACTGAGGTTATTTATTACTTGTTTCCCCCTTTCCCCTCATCACCTCATCCCCCCATCTCCTCATCACCCTAACACCTGCAACCTGACACCTAACATCTAACCTTGTTGGATATTCTTAAACCGAGCTGAGGTTAAATTGAGTTAAAGATGAGTTTGGTATTTGTTATAAATTTCTAAACCCGGAATATCGGCTTTAAATATATCAGGTTGTTTATATTCACTGGGGGGATATTCTTTTGCGATCGCTATTATGGGATTATAGAAGTTTTCCCACTGTCTTAGTAAACCTAATAGTTGTTGAAACTGGGCAAAAGAGTTTTGGTGACGATTCCGTAAAGCAATATATTGTAGAGTTATAGCATAGGTTTCAGGGACATTTTTCTTTTGAGGTACTTGGATAATTTGACCTAATTTTAAGAAAATATCCGCATTAACTTGCACGACAACCATAAATTCTTTAAGAGAATCTAAATCTTTATCATAAAAACTATCTGCAATCTCACCCACCGTGCGCAGTAAGGAGAAATTGCTCATGTCATACTGTTTAAACAAGTAGAGTAATTTTAAACCTAATTTATCTTTACAAACCGTTTCTAGGTGATTAACATAGGATTGAATTGCCGCTTTCCCTTCATCACTTTTAATTTTGGGAATAACTCTCACTAACTGTTTTTGTACTGCTTCTTGAAACTCGGTAACCTCCATATCCTTAACAAGCAAATTATAAACATAATCGTAAAATTCCTGTTGAGAAAAACTACGATAACGGGTTTCGGTTGCCTCAATTTTCAAAAAACTTTCTTTTGTTTCTAAAGCTACCCTTAATAGTTCGATACTATTTCTTAATCCTTCATAAGCTCCTGCATTTGACTCAAATTGACGATTGAGCATTAGAAAGTTGATAAATTCTTTACTGGTAAATTTTTCTTTATCAATAGTACGTGCGATCACAGCTATATTTTTTAATTGACCAAAAGAGTTTGTATATAGTTGTATCGTACTTTCTGGGATTTCCTGCTTAGATTGAAAAGAAAGCACTGTTTTTAACTATTATAACAAAGACTGATTGCCCAATAAAGGACGATTCCACCAAGGTTGAGTCGGAGTTTGAACTCCCGGAATACCGCTTTTCATGACAATATCTATAAGGTGATGAGCCTAAATGTTTGTTAAAATTAACTCAAGTATTACATAAAAAACTTAAAATAGATCCATCGATTTTGATAAATTAAAGAAAATTATTATTTTCACCAAAAGCACACATATATGAAAATATCCTTAGCTGATTTAAGAAAAAACTATACCCAAGGAGGTTTAACAGAAGAAGAAATTTACCAGAATCCCTTTGAGCAATTTCGCCATTGGTTTGAACAAGCATTAGAGTCACAAATTTTAGAACCAAATGCCATGACTCTTGCCACTGTTAATGAAGCGGGAAAACCCACAGCTAGAATAGTTCTCTTAAAAAATCTTGATGAGAAAGGATTTGTTTTCTTTACCAATTATGAAAGTAAAAAAGGTCAAAATATTGCTGTTAACCCCTTTGGTTGTTTAGTGTTTTTGTGGGGGGAATTAGAAAGACAAGTGAGAGTTGAAGGAAAAATAGAAAAAATTACCCCAGAAGAATCAGATCAATATTTTCATTCTCGCCCCATCGGTTCACAGTTAGGGGCGCATATTTCCCCCCAAAGTCAGATTATCCCTAACCGAGAATATTTGGATAACCGTTTACAAGAAGTAACTCAACAATATCAAAATCAAACCATTCCTCGTCCTTCCCATTGGGGAGGTTATAGATTAGTACCAGATGCGATCGAATTTTGGCAGGGTAGGGAAAACCGTCTGCACGATCGCCTTGAATACCGTTTAAATGATAATAAACAATGGCAAATAGTGCGTTTAGCACCATAAAATATTTGCAAGTATATATTGAATGAACCACAAGCCCAGGCAATAGTAAGTTGATGAGGATGATTTTTATCAAAAATCTGTGGTTCTAAAGCCCTAAGCCCCTACTTCCCCCTCTCACCCTTTCCCCTCATCTCCTCATCACCCTAAGGGTTGAATATATTCAACCCCTACCACCTGCAACCTGCAACCTGACACCTAAACTTATCGGATATTATTAAACCGAACTGAGGTTAATTATCTTCGCCCTTTCTTTATTTCTTTAATTGCCAATCAAATATAATAAAGCCATTCTCACTGCTACCCCATTTGTCACCTGTTCCCCGATTAAACTATACTTACCATCATCCATTAATTCTGAGCTTAGTTCTACCCCTCTGTTAACAGGTCCTGGGTGCAACACTTTCACCTCTGGATTACACCATTGTAAACGCTCATGGGTAATGCCAAATAATTGATGATATTCTCTTAAACTCGGCAATAAATAGTCTGTCATCCGCTCTTTTTGTAATCTTAAAGTCATAACAAAATCAGCATTCTCTAAAGCCGGTTTTAAATGCCAATGAACAAATAGGCGCTTTTTTTGGCTACTATTTATCGTCTCCAAAAACAAAGAAGGTAATAAAGTTGGAGGTGCAGCCAAATGAACTTCACATCCTCCTGCTAATAAACTATTAATATTAGAACGAGCTACCCGAGAATGAAGTATATCTCCCACTATCGCCACTTTTTTTCCTTTTAATAAGGATAACTGAGGATTTTTTTCATCTAATAACGAACAAATAGTAAATAAATCTAATAACGCTTGAGAAGGATGTTGGTGTAAGCCATCTCCCCCATTAAAAATGCTTACTCCAGAATTTAAACGATCCATTTCCATTGCAACATTCAAGGGGACACCAGAGTTACTATGACGAATGACCATGATATTAGCACCCATCGCCCAATAGGTTTTTGCAGTATCTAAAATTGTTTCCCCTTTAGTTAGAGAAGAAGTGCCGGGGGCAAAATTGAGAATATCTGCCGAAAGTCTTTTTGCGGCTAACTCGAAACTGCTACGAGTACGAGTAGAAGGCTCAAAAAACATATTTGCTACTACTTGCCCTTGTAATGCGGGTACTTTTTTGGTGCGACTTTTGAGAACAGATTTGAAACTAGATGCCGTCGTTAAAACTGCATCATATTCATCTATCGTAAAATCTTCCAGAGAAATAATGTGTTTTCTAGTCCAAGGTGTAGCAGTCATTTTTATAATAATTAACCAAAAAAATTAGAGTTTTTTACGTTCAGAATAAAACTTAATAACTCTTGCCTTAAATATCATAACCTGAAATGATATATTAATTAACAAGGGTGACAATATCTAAATAAACTTTATATGATAGATTGGCATAACTTTTTTTTGGGGATTTTACTTTGGTTAGGAGGTAGCGGTTTTTTACTAACTTTAATGAGAGATAAATCTTCCTCAGAAATGTCATCAACGGAATCTTTATTAATCTCTCGCAATGAAAGAATTTTAGAGCTAGAAAAACAGCTTTTAGAAGCAAAAGAGGAGTTAAATTCCGCTAACCAGAGAATCGATACTCTTTGTGCTGAGTTAGAAAGAAATAGTCAAGAGCAAAATCAATTAATACAGGAATTAGAGTTAGAAAAACAAGAATTGCGATCACAAAATGCCTCTGCGCGATCGCAACTTAGGAGTTTGGAAAATCAACTAAAAGAAAAAATCAATGAGTTAGATAATGCCTATACAGAAATAGAATTATGGCACCAACAAGTAGAAAAAATAAACACAGACCTTCCCGATAGAGAAGATGATAGTCAAACACAAATAGAAATATTAGAAAAACAACTAAAAGAGCAATTAAACAACTTAGAAGAAAGTAGAAATAATATTAAAGAAATTGAACAAGAATTAGCACAAACAAATGATGAATTGGAACAAACCCAAGATGAATTAAGTTTTTCTCAAAAAGAATCAAAAGAATTAAAAAACAAAATTCAAGAATTAAATTCTCAATGTGAGCAATTAAATCAAAAACTAGAAAAACTCCCCTTAGAGTTAGAAGCAAATTGGCAAGAACAATTATTTAACTCCTTACAATATCTTTTTGTAAATTATCCCATCGCCAAAATGGTAGCAAAATTAAAACCAAATACCAACATAAAAAATTTTATCACCCTGCTAAAACCTATTGATGATTTGTTAAAGCAATGGCAAATTGAACCCATTGGTAAACCATGGGAAAAAGTATCTTTTAATCCTGAAATTCACTACAATGAAGAAGAAAAATTAGTGACAGCAGAAGAAGTTTATATTCGTTTAGTGGGCTATAAACAAGGGAAAAAAGTTCTCACTAAAGCTAAAGTCAGTCGTCAATTGCCGGGGCAAAATTAGAATAAAAGTTTAAACTTAACTAAGATTCTCTTTACCCCTAATAAATTTATTTGTTTGAAGAAACTTTAACCTTCAATTTGTTTAAGGTGGATATTTTTTCTACCAAGGATAACTTCAAACTCATCCCCCGGTTTTAACCCCATTTTTTCAGTGTAGGCTTTTCCAATGGAAAGATTACCATTTGATTGGACATTTATACGATAATTGGCACTTCTTCCTCTTTTTTTGCTTTCTGTGGGCAATTCATTATCAAGACTGATTCCTTCTGCTTCAATTAGAGCATTGAGAAACTTAACCATACTAACTCTTTTTTGTCCATTATCTGTGAGGGTATAGTAACCACATTCAATGGCTTTTTCTTCACGAGAAACGTTACCTAATTTTTTAACTTTTTTTAGTAAGTCTTTTCCTGTTAATGGCTGTACTTTTTTATTTCGCATTTACTTTTATTCTACTAAATTTTTAAACAGTCTATTTTGAGCAGATATACAAAACAGTTTATCAGTTTTTGTTCATCAACTATAATATACTAAAATAGCGAAATTTTATTTTTTTATAAAGATAATCTAAAAAAACTAGACAAAAAACAAATCATTAAAAGTCTCAGGAAATAGATTGTATTTTATATTTATGTTAAGAGAAATATTTTTGACCTAATAAAAATCATTATGTACCTCTCTTTTATCTCTTCGCTTGTAAGTTTTAATGGTGAATAGTGCATCGATTTTAATTAGGAATTAGCCATTAGGATAAAAGCAAAGTTAAAAGGGTAAAACCAAGCCCCTTTCCGTAGATAGAGGGGAAGGCAAAGGTGAATAATGAATAAGTAAATATTGACAACTCCCACCGTTAAGCTAAGACGCAATTAATTTCGATTTTTATTAATTTGTGCAAATGACTCAAAGTCTTAACTCTTCCCCTCCCCCTCGAGAGGGGGAATAAAGGGCAGGGCTGTTTCAAAGTAAAAAATTAGGTTAACTAAGATTAAGTAAGAGTAAGAGATACAAGGATTTTTTTCTATTAGTTAAAACTTTATAAACAAAAATCCCCCCATCTCCCTCTCCCCCTATCTCCCGCTCTTTTTTCTTTCTCGAAAATGAAACAGCCCTGGGGAATAAAGGGGGGTTTACCTTTTCCCTACCATCACCAGTAAACTTAAATGCAAACTAGCTTAATCAATCTTTAAATAACTTATGGGCAAACTTTATGATAATGTATAGAAATATAAAGCCATCTGCTTAAATTATCTCCGTGTTAAAGATTATCACTTATAATAGTGCTGTTGCTATAGAACAAAATTCTCTACAAAACATTCATCGGGCTATTGCCCTTGGTAACTTTGATGGTGTGCATCTGGGACATCAGGAAGTAATTAAGCCTATACTGAAAGATAATATGGCAAAAAATCTTGTTCCTGCTTTGGTCACATTTATCCCCCATCCCCAAGAGTTTTTTAGCGGACAAACCAAAAAATTACTGACTCCTATCAAGGAAAAAGCCCAAATTTTAGATAAATTGGGTATTCAAGAATTAATTTTACTGCCTTTCGATCGCGAATTAGCTAATTTAACTCCTTTGGAATTTGTCAAAGAAGTTTTACTCGAAAAAATCAAGGCTAATTTTGTCAGCGTGGGAGAAGATTTCTGTTTTGGATATAAAAGACAGGGAAAAGCTAAAGATTTACAATCTCTTGCTAATCAATATCAAATTGAAGTTAATATTACTCCAGAGCAACATTTTCTTGTCAATCAACAAAATATACGTATTAGTAGCTCTTATATTCGTCAATCTCTCAGTGAAGGAAAAGTCGAATTAGCTAAAGATATGTTAGGCAGAAATTATCAAATACAAGGAAAAGTCGTCGAAGGGCAAAAACTTGGTAGAGAGTTAGGTTTTCCTACAGCTAATTTAAAAATACCACCAGAAAAATATTTACCTAAACAGGGAGTTTATGGTGTAAAAGTAGATATACCTCAACAAAAGACATATGATTTATCCGCCGTTATGAATGTGGGCAAACGCCCCACTGTAGGAGGAGAAAATATTATTGTAGAGGTGCATTTATTAAATTGGCAAGGAGACTTATATGGGCAAGATTTAGTGATTAAATTAGTTAATTTTATTCGTCCAGAAAAAAAATTTACTTCTTTAGATGAGTTGAAGAATCAAATAACTCTCGATTGTCAATTATGTCTTTAAGTCTTTAATTTTATTTTCTTAGTAATCTAAATAACTATCAACTATACACTATTTCTGTAATGTCTAT
Source organism: Cyanobacterium aponinum PCC 10605 (assembly GCF_000317675.1). NCBI lineage: Bacteria > Bacillati > Cyanobacteriota > Cyanophyceae > Chroococcales > Geminocystaceae > Cyanobacterium > Cyanobacterium aponinum. Next base: position 2,518,568 of record NC_019776.1, on the reverse strand, counting down.
ATTTTTCAAAAAGAAAAAATTTTGGTCTTTAAGAAGTGCGGAAGTGACGACTAATGCTTTAATTTCAACTTTCTCAGTAATTATCATATTAGTATTAGTTAATTTTTTAGGCATTAAATATTCTTGGAAATTTGATTTTACAGAGAATAAATTATATACTCTTTCTCCTCAAACTCAAGAAGTAATAAAAAATCTTCAAGAGCCTTTACAAATCTATGTTTTTGATTCTCAACCAAATAATTTTGATCGCCAATTATTAAATAATTATGCTCGTTATAATGACCTATTTTCCTTTCAATTTGTCGATCCTCAAGTCAATCTTAATCTAACACAAAAATTCCAAGTTGATCGCATCGGTGATGTTTATTTGGAATGGCGCGATCGCGTTCAATTAGTACAAACTGTCTCTCCTGAAAGTAGATTAACAGAAGAAAAATTAACCAAAGCCATGGTTAAAATACAAAAACAAACTCAAGCAGTAGTGTATATAATACAAGGACACGGAGAAGCAAATATCGAAAATCAAGGACAAAGTAGCTTTTCTCAAGCAGTGAGGAATCTTCAGGATATGGGCTATATTGTCAATCCCCTTAACTTGGGAGAATCTCCTCTAATTCCCCCTGATGCAGATGTATTAATTGTTAGTAGTAGTGATAGAGAATTATTATCAGGAGAAATAAAAACAATTAAACAATATTTAGAGCGGGGAGGCAACTTGATGGTTATGTATAATGCTCTAAGCCCCATCAGTTTAGCAAGTATCTTGGAAGAATGGGGTATAACTTTTAATGATACTCTAGTGGTTGACTCATCAGGTACAGGAGAAATTCTAGGCTTAGGCCCCTCCATCACTATCATCACCGATTATGGGCAACATCCCATAACCCAAGATTTTAACAATGGTTTGACTATTTTTCCTTGGGCAAGACCCATTATTACAGAAAACAAAGATAATATTGAGACAATACCTCTATTAATTACTAATACTCAATCTTGGGGAGAAAGTAATTTAGAAGGGGAAACAGTGGAGTTTGATCCCACAAAAGACATACAAGGGCCTTTAAATATTGGTGTTGCCTTAAGCAAAAAAAATGATGTTATCGCCGATAACCCTAACAACATCACGGAAAATTCTACTCCCCCTCAAGAATCCGGCTTAAATCCAGAGGAAGAATTGCCCAAGATAGAAGGAGAAACGGATTTACCTATTCCACCTACCATGAAAACTCCTTCCCCTATTACCAATAATAATGACGCAAATCGCACAAATAAAATGTCTAGGGAGATGAGACTATTAGTTATTGGCAATTCCAATTTTGCAACAGATGGTTGGATTTCTCAGCAACTTAACAGTGATTTCTTTGTTAACAGTGTTGCTTGGTTAGCTAATGAAGATGAAAATAATTTATCTATTCGCCCGAAAGAATCTGTTAATCGTCGTCTTAATCTCACCCCTTTACAAGCCAATTTGATTTCATGGTTAGCCATATTTATTATACCTGCCCTCGGTTTCATCGCTGCGATCGCACAAAGGCAACTTCGTCAGTGATTGCAACTTGGCGGCTAAGAAATAATTGACACTCACCCGTTAAATCAAAGATTGTAACGAGCGATTCTTACCTCACAGACACTTAACTAGACTAATCAAATCTTGACTAATCCCCGTCAGTACGTCTCCGTAAGCATTTTGATTTACGGTATGCCCTACCGCTATTAATCCTCTATTTTTAATTACCTCTGCACTCACAACATCTCTTGGTGCTGTATAACCACAATATTGACAATGGTGTATTCTTTCTTTTAAATGCTTTTTGCCAGTATGATTCCCACAGTTAGAGCATTCTTGAGATGTTCCATCTTTATTTACTTTCAGATAAAACTTACTTCGTTTCCAACATACAAACGGTAATATTTCGTTGATAAATTGCCCTATTCCTGAGTCTAAAGATTGCTTTCTGACAATCCCACGACTCCAAGAAGTGAAGTTTATATCTTCAACAAAGATATTATCGGTTAATTCACAGAGGTAATTTGCCAACTTGAAATGCCAGTCACGGCGAGTGTTCGCTACTTTTTCATGAAGTTTGGCTATTTTATTTTGGAGTTTTAACCAATTATTAGAGCCTTTAATCTTATGTTTTAAGCGTCTTTGTAGCAATTTCAGCTTACTCTGTGCCTTTAACAAAAACTTAGGGGCTTCGATTAATTCTCCTCTGTCGGTAGCTACGAACGATTCAATCCCTGCGTCAATACCTAAACTTGTTTTTCCTACAGGTGCTGATGGGCAAGATTCTTGAGATTGAAAAGCAATCATCAAATAATATCCTGTTGCCTTTTTAACAATACGAGCTTGTTTTGCTTCAAAACCAGTGGGATAATCTCTCGACTGCTTTATCTTTAGCCAACCTAATTGTGGTAACTTTACTTTCCCTTCCGCTAAACAATTTTTCAGCATGGCTGGGAAGACAAAACTTTTCATTTGCTTCTTAAATCTAGGGAAGCCAAAACCTTTAGACTTCATATCAGAGAATGCTTTATCTAAAGTTTTTAGAGTTTGCTGTAACACTTGAGCATTAACAGATTTTAAGTCTTGGTTCGTCTTCTTGGCAACGGTTAAGTTTTTTGCTTGATTATTGTAGCTAGGGTAAAGTGCGTTAGCAGGAATAATGTATTCAGAAATTAAGGAACAACTATTAACAGGCGATTTACGACTATTATACCAGTGCTTACGTTCAGCTAAAGCGTAATTGTAAACAGATCTACAGACGCTCAAGATATGTTCTATCTCTTGAGTTTGTTGTCTATTTACTTTGAGCTTGAACGGATACGTCAGAGTAATCACTTGTTGAACAATTAATTATTTGCTAAACTTTAATTATATATTTAGCGATTTTAAATGTCAAGCAATTATAATAAAGGCTTTAGGTCTGTATATAAACTTACCGCTCATGTTGTGTTAGTCACCAAATATCGTAAAAAAGCAATCTCAGAAAAAATATTGTTGAGGTTGAAGGAAATCTTCACAGAAACTTTAATTAAATGGGAATGTGATTTAGTTGAATTTAATGGGGAGTCAGACCATGTACATTTACTGATTGATTACAAACCTGATATATCTTTATCTAAATTGATTGCTAATCTAAAAACTGTTAGCAGTCGATTGATTAGACGAGATTTTCCAGAGTTGGCTAGTAAATATTTCGACAATAAACCGTATTTTTGGACGGGTGCTTATTTTGTGGCAAGTTGTGGTGGTGTCACTGTCAGTCAGCTAAAAAAATATGTGGAAACCCAAAAAACTCCTCAAGAATAAGGATGTCCTACAGACATTTTTTTTGGTTGGTCAAAAATTCATCTCCCAGTTCCTTCCTTTCGTCAGGACTAAAGGATTTGTAGTGTATTTCTTTTTTGTCAAATGCAACGGGAGTCCTCTTTTGATATTTAAGATAGAATTTTTGGAACTACATTCCCCTCAAAGCTAAAGTAATAATACCTTGTTGACCTAGTAAAATTTCTCGTAACAGAGTGATAATTCCCAACCAAATAACAGGGCTGATGTCAATACCCCCCAAAGGAGGCACTATTTTTCTGGTAAAAGCTAAAAAAGGCTCAGTAGGTATATAAGCTAAACTGTAAGGAAATTGAGTTAGATCAATATTAGGATACCAAGTGAGAATTATGCGGAAAATAAACAACACCGTCATAATTAGTAAAAGAATACCGAGAATCACACTGGCAATGATAGCAATATTCATCAGCTTTTCTTGTCGATAAGTTCACTGTTTTAGCCTTTCCATCCTAGCATACTTGTGAACTCCAAACTTAACTTACAGAAGCTAATTTCAAGGGTGACACCAAACTACTAGCTATTTCAACCCCCTTCCAAAGTAAATCAGGGTAATTTTCGATTTGATTAGTCGTCGAAATATTTTCTAGCTCTTGCAACACATCAGCAATAATTTTTCTTCCTTTACTGCCAAAAGCAATTCCTGCCACCTTAGAAGTTAAATTTAATTCAGACAATTTTTTGATAGTATATTCGTTTGTCCCTCCTGCTAACTGTATAAATCCTTTCAGATTGCTATTCATTAATTTCTGAGCATATTTAATGGTTAAATGGGTTGTGCCTTCTCCTATATCGCCACTCATAGGGCGCCCATCCGTCTGCCAAATTAAAGGAATTTCTAAGGGAGAAATAAAATCAGAAATCTTTTGTAAATAATCCATTATATTGGATGTATAAGGACAACTAATTGCAATTATTTTTAATTTAGATAAATGAGGCTGTAATTTTTTCCAAACAGATATAAATTGAGAAAAATGACCTTCCTGAGTATGAATTTCGATCGCATCTATAGGTAAAATATCCAACCATTCCACAATGGTATCAATAGTAATAAAAATAGATTCAGTTTGGATTAAGTTAAGAGGACAAATCGGTAAACAACGCCCACAACCATAACATAAATCTGACTTTACCCCCCGATACATAGAAGAAAATGTAATAGCATCCGCCGGGCAAATTGACTCACAGGGGCGAGGACAATCTATAGGACAAAGATTAGGATTGAAGTAGGCTTTGCGAAAATGGGGGTCTTCACCATCATTAATACTAACCATTACAAAGGGAGAAAAATGAGAATCATAGCCTTGATTTTTAGCCTCTACAAATAAATCCTGCGCTTTCTTAATTCCCTCCAATGCACTATGAATCACAGCCCTATCCGCCGCCATATCAATACAATCCGCCCCTGCAAGAGTATAAATCAGTGCTAAATTACGAATAGAAGGTAAATGTTGATAACTTGCACCACAAATCAACTTAAACCAATTACCTTCTTGTAAAGAATAAAACGGAGAATAAGACATTAATTATACTTGGTAGAAAAATATAAAGATATATAGTCAGGCTATGGAAACAAGAAAAATTTTTTAAAACACTCAAATTATGATCTCAAATTCTCTTTCAATTATCATATTTGCCCATAATTCGCAAAGATAAATTAAAATAAAATATAGGTATAGTTAATAAACAAGATGATCAATTTATTTTTTATTTATATTTAGTTTGAATCATCAAGAATTAATAGTATAAAAAATCTTCAAATATAACCTAATTATTCACCTCTGCCATTTCAATGACTCGATTATCCCAATCTTTTACTAAAAAATTAAGAGGTTTTTCACTGCGAATTTTATATTTCAAACGACGGGCTTGTACTCTTAGTAACAACGCTTCTAAACATTCACCATCGAAACATACATGACGTTGACAATTTTTATAACCTAAACTAGCACCGCCAATAATATGTAATTGAGTATTTTTTTTCAATTGATACCATAAACCATCCTTCGGCTTAACCATAGTATCATTAAAACCAGAACCCATATAAATAGGATCAAAAGCACTTGCTCCTAAACTTTGCTCATAGTTATAGTAATAGTGTAGAGGAACATCTGCAACGGGTAAACCTAATAAATTTTCATAAAATTCCTGAGCAATCACCAAATCAGACACCATTACAGTATAAACTTTTGGCGCGCTAGTCAAAAACAGCCACATCGCACCGCCATAAGCAACTAACAGCATTACCATAATGCCCTGAGTGGAGAAAAGAGTATCTGTTAATTCTGGGAAAAATGCCGCTAAAGAAATATTGGTTAAGGTCAAACTCCCCTCTATAATCATATCAGTCTAATTTTTTAGGTTTTTCTACCATTATAAAAGGCCTAAGTATTAACTACAAGCATGACAGATAAAGAGTAATTATTATAATTCTTAGAAAAATAATGTTATCAAAATTAAAAATTTTATATTTTAAATCATCAATTCACTATATCTTTTACTTTTTATTTTAAAATTATTTCATATAATAAACGTAATTTAAGACTAAAATGTATAGCTATTTAAAAATATTTTTTAGATCACAATAAATCAATAAACTTGTATTTTTACACTATTATGAACGGTAATAATATATTTTTTTCAGACCTCAATCATGAATTGTTAATTCCCTTACATAAAGAATCAGATATTTTTTTGTGGAAGAAATGGCAAAGTAATCCGAGTCAGGCTAGATATTTAGTGGAAATTTTTATCCGCTATCATAAGCTAATTAATGACTCCCAAGAAAATGATATTGATAAAGTTACCTTAGATAAATATTATAAACAAATATGGTTTTATATTATTGATAATTTACTTGAATATCCTATCAGTAAAGATACCATTCTTAGAGATGTTATTTTTACTTTAAGCAAAAATTTTTTTCAAGAACATAATGTTATTTATAAATCTTTTTATCTTAGTCCTATTGATTATGATTTATTAAAAAAATATATTCCCCTGATTTATTTCTTAAATAAGAGCTTAAATAAATTAAATTCCCTAGAAAGACTAACCATAGTTGCCATAGACAAATTTGGGTGGCAAGAGGAAAAACTGATAGAGTATTTGAGACAACATCAACAAAATTTAACCATTCCTGAATTAAAAAGTTATTACACAAAGGGTTACAGTAATTTAATTAATAATCTGCCTACAGACATAATTGCTATTTATCTTCAAAATGATGACTAAAGCTCACCCAATCTAAAAGAGTAGATGGTTTGAAAATATAGTAATCTAATAAGATAGAACAAAACCTTAACGATAAAACTATATAGATAATGGAAAACTTATTAAACTTAGAAAATATTGACTTAGAAACCATCATTACCGCATCACTATATCTAACTTTAAGCGGCTTATATCTATTAATCATTCCTGCAGGAGTTTACTTTTATCTTAATCAAAGATGGTATGTTGCTAGTTCTTTTGAAAGAGCTTTTATGTATTTTATGGTGTTCTTTTCTTTCCCCGGAATGCTTTTATTAAGTCCTTTTCTGAATTTCCGTCCTCGTCGTCGTGAGTTAAGCTAACACAAAAATAATTAATTTATGAGAAGAATAGATGCTATTTTAATTGCCTTTGCCGTGTTTGTTGCGGGGGGCATTATTTATATAATATTTCAATATCTTGGTTTTGATGCCTATGATGCGGGTATTTGGAGTCAAGTTTTATTAGTTTTAGGTTTAATTGGCTGGGTAGTCACTTATTTATTTCGGGTTTTCACAAATAACATGACTTATCATAAGCAGGTTAAAGATTATGATGACGCTTTTTTTGCTAAACAGTTAGAAAAAATGTCTCCCGAAGAAATTGAAAAATTAATGGCGGAAAAAGATAGTTAAACACTGAAAATTAACGTTTTTTTTCTGTAAGGGGCGATAGGTAAAAGCAATAAAAAATTGGTTTCTCTCTGACACCATAAGGGTTGAATATATTCAACCCCTACCACCCTAAATGTCCTAAAAACCTATTTCACTTTCTCACTCCCTCCCCTCATCACCCTTTTTTTATACTCATTACTTTTTAGCTACAAAAAAAATAAATATTTTTAACTATGTCTTCTATTTCTCAACGTTTTGCTGAACTAAAAAAACAAAATAAATGTGCTTTAATTCCTTTTATTACTGCAGGTGATCCAAATTTGGCAACCACTGAAAAAGCTATTCAGATTTTGGTAGAAAAAGGAGCTGATTTTATTGAATTGGGTGTTCCTTATTCTGATCCTTTGGCTGATGGTCCTGTGATTCAAGCGGCGGCTACTAGGGCTTTGAAAAAGGGTGTTTGTTTGGAAGATGTTTTAAGAATCGTCAGAAACTTAAAGGGAAAAATTGAAATCCCTATTATTCTTTTTACTTACTATAACCCCATTTTTTACCGAGGAGCAGAAAATTTTTTGGGAATGATTGCAGAGGCTGGTGTTAAAGGTTTAGTTGTGCCTGATTTGCCTTTGGAGGAAGCAGAAGGCTTTTTAAATACTGCACAAAAAAAAGGCATTGAAGTTATCCTTTTAGTTGCTCCCACAAGTCCGATGGAACGCATTAAGCATATTGCTGAGAAATCTCAAGGGTTTATCTATTTAGTGAGTGTCACTGGGGTAACTGGGGTACGTTCTGAAGTACAGAGTAGAGTTAAGGATTTAATTGCTCAATTAAAAACAGTAACAGATAAGCCCATTGGGGTTGGTTTTGGTATTTCTGAGCCTTCTCAGGCAACTCAAATTAAGGATTGGGGGGCAGATGGAGTTATTGTTGGTAGTGCTTTCGTGAAAAAGTTGAATAATGGTAATCAAGAAGAAGGCTTAAGTGCGATCGCATCTTTATGTTCTGATTTGAAACAAGCCATTATTTAAGAATTGGTATTAGGTGTTAGGCTCTGGATTTTAGTTTACAACTATTAATTTATAATTAATTAACCTGCTTTTTGTGAAATAATTGAAGATGAAGAATTCATAACAAAATAAAACCAATAACCATGAAACTTAATTGGTGGAAACGTTTATTAAAAAATGCGATCACGAAGTGGCGCTGCGCGATCGCTACACTTTTAATTGCGATAATTACTATTATTAATCCAGTGGGATTACATCCTGCTCAAGCAATTTTAGCTCAAGGAGATGCTATCACCGATCCAGAGGCAATACTTCGTTATGCTTTACCCATAGATAATGATATTATCAGACAAATTCAAGGAGATATTGAAAAAATATCCCGAAATTTGAGAGCAAAACGTTGGGCGCCAGTAGAAAAAGACGTTCGTAATGCGGCTTTCTTGCTCAAACTTCATCAAGATGATTTAGTACAAAGTGTACCCGAAGAACTACAGCCCAAAGCCAAGGAATTAGTTACTGCTATTACTGAAGATGTGGCAAAACTTCAAGAATTGGTAGAAAAACAAGATAAAGAGCAAGTATATCTGACCAGAGCCAGAATTCTGGATAATATAACTGAATTAGAAGAAGATATGGTAACAGGCTACCCTTTTACTGTACCTGAAGAATACGCCAATTTACCTCAACTTTTAGGAAGAGCTACAGTAGAAGTTGAAACGACTCAAGGCAATTTAACCATTGTTGTCGATGGTTATAGCGCTCCTGTGACGGGAGGAAATTTTGTTGATTTGGTAGAGCGTAAATTCTATGATGGTTTACCCTTCATCCGTGCAGAAGATTATTATGTGTTGCAAACAGGAGATCCAGAAGGCGAAGAAGTTGGTTTTATAGACCCAGATACTAACAAATATAGAGCTATTCCCCTCGAAGTTTTAGTGAAAGGAGAATCAGAACCTCTTTATGGTTTTACCACTGAAGATGTAGGAATGTACTTAGCTCAACCTGTATTACCATTTAACGCTTATGGTGCGGTAGCTTTAGCTCGTCCTAGTACAGATCCTAATGGGGGTTCATCTCAATTTTTCTTCTTTAAGTTTGATACAGAGGTAACACCACCGGGATACAATCTAATGGATGGACGTTTTGCTGTATTTGGTTATGTTACTGAAGGAGCAGATGTATTAGAAAAATTAACCGCCGAAGACAAAATTATTTCTGCCCATGTCATAGAAGGCAAAGAAAATCTAGTTGAACCTCAGCAGAGTTAAATTTACCCTCTTCCCCTCCCCCCTCGAGAGGCAGGGCTGTTTCATTCTAAAATTTTTGGTTAAGAGAGAGTAATGAGTAACGAGTAATAAGTAATGAGTTTTGATAATTTAAAATGATTAATTGATTGTTTTAAGATTTTTTACTATTACTTAAAATCTGCAAGTCAAAAATCCCCCCATCTCCCCCTCCCCTTATCTCCCGCTCTTTTTTCTTTCTCGAAAATGAAATAGCTCTGGGATAAAGAGGGGTTTGTCTCTTTTTACAACCTCTAATTATCAATACTGATTTGCCCTTGACGAAGAATTTGCCAATCTGAACCTGTCCATTTAACTACTGTGGAAGCAATACCAGAAATTTTCAGGTTTTTCACCTCTAAGGCATAAACAGAAGGAAATTTATCTGCAATATCATACATATCTGTTAACGCTGATTCTCCTGAGAGATTGGCACTGGTGGTAGCTAATGCCCCTGTTTTTCCTAATATTTCCTGTGCGATCGCATCTTTGGGAACTCTAACACCAATACTATGAGGATTAAGAGGATTCATGGTGGGAGGAATCTTGTCTGATGCAGGTAAAACCATGGTTAATGCACCGGGTAAGTGTTGTTGAGCCAAATTTTGCCAAATGTTTAATTCTTCAGGTGTGCCTTTTACATATTGCCAAATTTCTTCAATACTGCTTGTCATTAAGATTAAAGGTTTTTCTAAACTCCTTTGCTTTAATTCAAAAATTAATTCACTATGACTAGGTTTGACCGCTAAAGCTGGTAATGTATCGGTAGGAAAGCTAACTACTTGAGAGGCGATCGCCTTTTCTATTAAAGTGTCAAGATTAACTAAAGGCATAATCAAGATTTGAAATTTGAAGTTTTAGGTAGTGAATAATAGTTGAGAATTTTATTTTTAATTCTTCATTAATTTACCATCTTAGGTTAATCTTTTCTAGGGAAAGATAATTTATATATAAATTCAGGAGAATCTCGTGGAACGTACTTTTATTATGATCAAACCCGACGGCGTACAACGTAACTTAGTTGGGGAAATTATCAAACGTTTTGAACAAAAAGGCTTTACCCTCGCGGGATTAAAACTCATGCAGGTATCCCGTGAGTTAGCCGAAAAACATTACGATGTTCACAAAGAAAGACCCTTTTTCAATAGCTTAGTGGAGTTTATTGTTTCCTCTCCCGTAGTAGCAATGGTTTGGCAAGGAGAAGGGGTTGTGGCTTCTGCTCGTAAATTAATTGGTGCAACTGATCCTTTAGCCGCCGAACCCGGTACTATTAGAGGTGATTTCGGGATTGAGATCGGACGTAATATTATTCACGGTTCAGATGCCATTGAAACCGCCCAAAGAGAGATTAGCTTATGGTTTAGTGAAGAAGAAATTTGCTCTTGGGAAAACTCTATGAAACCTTGGTTAAAAGAGTAGTTAATTGAGTAGTAAGTAATAAGTAATGAGAAAGGAAATGGGAGAAATGAGGAGATAATTAACCGTTTTAAATTCATCATTATTTGGGCTAATTTTAAGATAAGCTAAGGGGAAGATTAAAAGGAGATAAATATTTTATGAGCAAAATTGAAGAAGTCAAAGCCCAAATCAGACAAGGAAATTTAGAAGAAGCAATGGCGATCGCTATTTCAGAAGCCATGAAAATAGAGATTATGACGGCTAATATCAACGGTGATGACTCCACAGCTTGTCATAGTTTAATCGATTTATTAGAAAATGAGATCGAGCATCAATTAGGAGACAAAAGTTTAGAAAATATCCACTTTGAAGAACTAGAAAATGCTCATAATCATATTTTGCAAAACGTGCAAAGTTTACAACAAATGTTTGTAATATTAAAGCAAAATTATCAAGAATTATCTTAATTATTATTATTTATAGTTACTATTGGGTTTGCGAATAAATCTTAGAAAAAAGGCGTATTTACTATGAAAAATTATGAAAAGATGAAGGAACTAATCAAAGAGAATAAGTTGCAAGAAGCTCTACTTTTAGCTTTTAGTAATAGTTTAAAATTGAAAATAACTACCAAATCTAAGGGAAAGAAAGAAGATGTTATCGAAACTTTGATTAATCTTGTTAGGGGAATAAGTAACAAAGTTAGCGATCCAGACTTAATTAATAATTCTACTTCAAATAATCCAGATACAATTAATATTGTTGATTTTCATGAAAGACAAAGACAGTTAGCCTACGAAACTTGGCACAAAAATAGGGAAACCCTGATCGGAATTTTACAAATAATTTCTGGCAATTCTACTAGCATTAATAAGTTTAAAAAATCAGAAAATAATGTTATTTCCATTAAAGGAAAGACAGAACAAAAAGAAACTGATTTCCAAGATTTTGATTTTGCACAAGAAGAATTAGACAACCACCAACCCCAAGAAGAAGAAGGAAATTGGTTAGATAACATTGTTGATAGCATTGTTGGTGGAGAAGAAGACGAAATGTCTCATACGGAAAACTCAGAACAAAACTGGGGTGACTTTATCACAGAAGATGAGGAAGAAGAGTCCGCAGAAGTTATTATTAATTCCGAAGAAGAAAACTGGGATGAATTTATCGATAACGATTATTCAGAAGACTCTATTGCTAATAGTAATGGAGCTAACATAGATAAATCTTCTGATGGAGGAGAGTGGCAAGAATGGTTAGAGGAAGATTCTGTATCCTCGGAGAATGAAGAAGTAATTAATAATGCCGTGACAGATAATCCATCAAACCTAGAAGTTGGAGAAGAATGGCAAGAATGGTTAGAAAATGAAGATAATTCAGATGATGAGATTATAACTCATGACGAAATGGAAGAAATTGATTGGAATGATGAAGACTGGCAAGAGGAAAAAATTAATTGAAGAAGGCAAAAAGCAAAGGGCAAAGGGCAAAACCCCCTTTATTCCTCTTAAATAGGGGGAGAAGGGCAAAGGTAAATAGTGAATAGTGAATAGTTGATAATTAAAAATTAAGAATTAAGAATGAAAAACCACGAATACTAATTACTTGTTTCCCCCTCTCCCCTCATCCCCTCATCCCCCTATCCCCAACACCTCCAACCTGAAACCAGATACCTACGTTTATCCGATATTCTTAAACCGAACTGAGGTTTAGTTAAGATTTAGTAAATTTTAAACTACCCCATGTTAATTTTTGTTGCAAAGTCTTGACATCTCCTGACTTTGCTGCTTCTTTTACTTCTTGAATATACTTAGCATTTGCGATCGCATCTTCTTGAGAACGAGAACTGGTTTCAAAGCATTTTTCAAGGGCTTGATAGATACCGACACGACGAACCTTAGTAAAAAATTGTCTTTCAATATCAAGTAACTTGGTCATTAATTCCAAGTGCATAGCATCTCCCTCGCACAATTCCTCTAGCAATTGCCATTCTTCACTGCCCAAAAGATTATTTCCCGCCCCAACACGAGGATCAAAAAATTCTTTCCCTGTTACTTCTTGATAAATGCGGGGTAAGCTATCCTCAAATTCGTGCTTTTCCTCCAACCAAATACGACGAATTTCGCTTAACTCCTCTGTGGTAATTAACTCTAAATTCTGGAATTGAGGGGGGGCATTTTTCTGAACACTTACCTGTGCTTCTAATAGTTTTCTTAACCAATATTCCCGCCACTGTTTGAGATAAGGACCATGAATCGGTTGTATAGATTCTTCTTCTCCATTATTACGGGTAAATAATTCTACTTTGCCATAAATACGCCGAAAATCTCGTTTATCTTTATCATCTCGAATATCTAATTCATTACGCAAATCTAGCAAAGGTTGTAACCAATCCTTATCTTCATCGTTTTGAATCATTGCTTCCATGGATTTATCTTTACTTACCATCGTGCATACCCAACAACCAAAGCGAGAATCACCACAACTAGGAGTAGAAGTATCCACCACTAAGGGGCATTCATTATCGGCAGTAGCACCTCGATAGAGAGTAAATAAATCTTGATTATCTCCTCCCCAAGGATTTTGATATTGCAATAAATATAGCCAAACTTCATCGGTACGCCAATCTTCAATGGGTGTATAAATATAGGAATTGGGCAAACGAGAGTTAATATTCAAACGTTCTCTAAATCTTCCCTTGGCGTGTTTTTCCATACTTCTCGCCCTAGTAATACTTTCCGCTTTACGAGTGCCTAAAACTAAAATTACCTCTCCATAGCAACGCACATTTTCTTTGATAAAATTTTCCGCAGGTTGGATTTTCATTCTTTCTGTACACCAACGAAAACCATTACGAGGAGCAGGGTAGCCTTTGCCAATTAAACAAACCCAAAAAGTGTTTTTTACCGCAGGATATATTAAATGAGGCTCGAAGGGCATATTTTTTTCTTGTGCAGTTTTTTTGATCCTTTCGAGACAATTCTTCACCCAATGGGCAACCACTGGATTCTCTACCTGTGTATCTGTTGTAATTATATAGATTTTTTTGTGGCGTTTATTTTCTGGTAAAGATGCGATCGCATTCCAGATTAGTTGTAAAATACAGGAACTATCTTTGCCCCCGCTATAACCAATAATCCAAGGAAGAGAATCTTGACAGTATAGCTCTTGAATTTCCGCCGTCAACATTTCAATATCATTTACCAATTCCTCTAAACTGCGAGGGGGAAAAAGTGGAATTTGTTGAGTATTCATGGCAAAAATTGAGAAAAAGGAACAAAGGATAATTACAATAGTCTTAACCAAGAGTTTAACAAGATATTAGCTATCATGGGAGTAAACTAATTCATATTTTTTGGCAAATTACTATTACTTCTAATTGTTATACTAATAATATTCCTTGTTTTTTTATATTAGGAATTCTTAATTATTTTACAATTAATTTTACCATAAATACAGATTTTTATTAAATCAAAACATGAATTTTGTTCATAAAAATAAAACTTCTAATGTAAAACAAAAATTGACAAAAAATTGCTACTATTCTAAAACAAAAAAATTGAATAAAAAGCAATTTAGAAAAAAAGATTATCCATGGAAAAGATATGGAAAATATTATAAATGGAAGTTACTAAGATTAAGGGAACATCCCCATAAAATTGCGAGAGGCTTTGCGGTAGGAGTCTTTTCCGGATGCTTACCCCTAATGGGTTTGCAATTTTTAATAAGTCTTTTATTAGCTTTTATAGTCAGAGGAAATAAATTCACAGCTTTAATGGGTACTTGGATTAGTAATCCCTTTACCTATGTCCCTTTATTTATATTTAATTTTCATGTGGGTAAAATTATCTTAGGTTTTTTTATCAGTAATCAAGACTTACAATTTAATTGGCAATCATGGCGTGAATTTGCACAAATGGGAACGGAAATAACTGTCACTCTATTATTTGGATCTGTCATTGTAGGAATAGTTTTTGCTACCATTGCTTATCATTTTATATTACGTTTACTATATCATTGGAAAAAAAACAAATTATAATTTGACGACCTCTACATTTTCTAGATAGAGTATTTCTGTTTCCACTTCCCTGAAAATGCGTTTATAACAACTTTTTTCCCGCTCATTATATGCTGATTTTAGACACAAAATTGGTTCAATAAAAGATTTTTTTAAAGCACAATTACCGATATATTTCTCAATTTCATTAACTATATCTTCTTGATTATTTTTTTCTTGCTTAAACCAATTAAACAATAAATTATTTTCAGTTATTTTCCCTATCAATATAGAGTGATGACTTTTATCAAAAGAAGTAATGATGTTTTTTAACCAGCTATCTTTTGGATAATATTCAATCTTTAATAAAATAAAGACATCTCCCTTCAAATTACCCAACAAGTTATTTATTTCAGAAAAGCTAGTAATTGTAGAATCTAAAAAATTAATATTAATTTCTATCTGATTTTTAAAAAATTCTAAACATTGACTCTTTTGCAATTCCAACTCTCTATTTAGCTTCTTCAAATTGACTCGCTTATTATTGCCAAATACCACTAAAGAGTAATATTTATTCATCATTAAATTATTAATCAAGTAATTTTATTTAATTGCTTTTATTTTTCCTCGGTAATTTGCTCTTTTCTTTGATTCTGTAATAAAGGAATTTTTCTTTGTGCAGGAGGAAATTCAGAGGTATCTATTTCTTCCTCCTTTTGAGCATCTGCGGTATTTTGAGAATTTGGTATTGCGTTTTCAGTATTTGCAGAGTTTTCTGGGGGTGTTGTGTTAGTTTGATTTGGATTTACGTTAGATTGACCATTCTGAGGCAAAGCAGGAGGAGTAGGAGGTTGTCTTTCTTGAATAATAGCAGTTTTTTTAGATTGACCACAAATACCCGATAAATTGATTTGATTTCCATTCGCATCAATAAGATAACATAATGGTCTAGCAGAAATACTCTTAGTTGTTACCGTTAAAAGAAAAAGACTTGATAAAAATAGTAAGGAAAAAAGAGATTGATGAAGAGATAAAATACTTTGTAATAGTTTTTGACAGTTATTCATCTTGAGAAAAATTAAAAATAAAATTATTTTTCAATCATAATTATAATCTCATCTAATAGCAATTTATTTGATTTAATACAAGTCTCCCCAAACCCCGTTTTTAAGCAGAGTTTTTCACAGTCGACATCAAAACGTTTGACCGTCATCACCAACTTTTCAAACTAAATTAACCCCAATTTCGCTTAACAATATCAGATAAGATCAGGTTTCAGGTTCTCTGATTTTTACATTTAGTAAGAAAGATTAAAAAAAAGAGGCTTGAGTGCCAGTGAATTTTGGGAATTTGAAGATATAAAAAAAACACCACTAGAGCATGACGAAAACTATACTGGTCTAAAGTACAGCTATAAACCAGAAAATCACCACTTAACTTATAGAAAGTGATGATTCAATGGAAGATAGAATTGTAAAGGAAGAATGTTAAAGCTGGCATGGAACTATTGTCCCACTCGGTCTCCCAAGCAGTATCGTCGCCGCTACTATGTTTCACCCACGAGTTCGGGATGGTTCGTAGTGGTTCCATAGTGCTAGTCACACCAGCTATACTCTCGAAGGAATAACCTTCAAGACTGCATAGAATTTCATAGTTCTTTAGGTCAAGATGACGGTCTATTAGTACACTTCGGCTTCATACATTACTGCACTTCCACCTTGTGCCTATTAACGGGTCTTCTTCCCGTGACCTTACACCAGAACACTCATCTTGAGGTGGGCTTCCCACTTAGATGCTTTCAGCGGTTATCCTCTCCGCACTTGGCTACCCTGCGTTTACCGTTGGCACGATAACAGGTACACCAGCGGTGCGTCCTTCCCGGTCCTCTCGTACTAAGGAAGGCTCCTCTCAATGTTCTCACGCTTACACCGGATATGGACCGAACTGTCTCACGACGTTCTGAACCCAGCTCACGTACCGCTTTAATGGGCGAACAGCCCAACCCTTGGGACGTACTTCCGCCCCAGGTTGCGATGAGCCGACATCGAGGTGCCAAACCTCCCCGTCGATGTGAACTCTTGGGGGAGATCAGCCTGTTATCCCTAGAGTAACTTTTATCCGTTGAGCGACGGCCCTTCCACACAGCACCGTCGGATCACTAAGACCGTGTTTCCACCCTGCTCGACTTGTTGGTCTCGCAGTCAAGCTACCTTCTGCCTTTGCACTCTTCGACTGATTTCCAACCAGTCTGAGGTAACCTTTGTACGCCTCCGTTACCATTTTGGAGGCGACCGCCCCAGTCAAACTACCCACCTGAAACTGTCCTCATTCGAGTTAGAATTCTAGCTAGCAGAGAGTGGTATCTCACCGTTGGCTCTGTATCCCCCACAAGGAATACTTCTACGCCTCCCACCTATCCTGCGCACTGCCAGCCCGAACACAATTCCAAGCTATAGTAAAGCTTCATAGGGTCTTTCTGTCCAAGTGTAAGTAGTCCGTATCTTCACAGACAATCCTATTTCGCCGAGCCTCTCTCCGAGACAGCTCCCAGATCGTTACGCCTTTCGTGCGGGTCGGAACTTACCCGACAAGGAATTTCGCTACCTTAGGACCGTTATAGTTACGGCCGCCGTTCACCGGGGCTTCAGTCGCTAGCTTCACTTTCGCTGACCAACTTCTTTAACCTTCCGGCACTGGGCAGGCGTCAGCCCCTATACCTCCTCTTTCGAGTTTGCAGAGACCTATGTTTTTGCTAAACAGTCGCCTGGGACTCTTCACTGCGACCACCTCTCGGTGGCACCCCTTCTCCCTAAGTTACGGGGTCATTTTGCCGAGTTCCTTGGAGAGAGTTACCTCGCTCCCCTTCGTATTCTCTACGTGCCCACCTGTGTCGGTTTCGGGTACCGGGACTTAATTTCTCACATTACTACAGCTTTTCTTGCCACTATCTTTCCACACTCACGATTACTCGCTCCCAATCCACTCAGGGTGTGCTTAGTTTTCATGGGTCCCTGTAGCAACTCCAATTAAGCACGCAGGAATATTTACCTGCTTGCCATCGACTACGCTATTCGCTTCGCCTTAGGTCCGGGCTAACTCTCCACGGACGAACCTTCTGGAGAAACCCTTGGGGCTTTCGGGGTTAGGGATTCTCACCCTAATTTTCGCTACTTAAGCCGACATTCTCACTTCTATCTCGTCCACATCTGCTTGCCGCTAATGCTTCACCCTTAATAGAACGCTCCCCTACCACTACAATGTAGTCCATAGCTTCGGTGACTAACTTAGCCCCGTTCATTTTCGGCGCAGGAGCGCTTGACCAGTGAGCTATTACGCACTCTTTCAAGGATTGCTGCTTCTAGGCAAACCTCCTGGTTGTCTAAGCACTCCCACCTCCTTTCTCACTTAGTTAGTACTTGGGGACCTTAGCTGATGGTCTGGGCTGTTTCCCTCTTGACGATGAAGCTTATCCCCCACCGTCTCACTAGTGCTACCATTCATCGGTATTCTGAGTTTGTCTCATCTTGGTACCGGTCTCCCAGCCCGCAACGAAACAGTGCTTTACCCCCGATGACCTTTCACACCGCTGCGCCTCAACACATTTCGGGGAGAACCAGCTAGCTCTTGGTTCGATTGGCATTTCACCCCTAACCACACCTCCTCCGCCAATTTTTCAACATTGGTCGGTTCGGACCTCCACTACCTGTTACGGTAGCTTCATCCTGGACATGGTTAGATCACCAAGGTTCGGGTCTACAAACCGTGACTTCTCGCCCTTTTCGGACTCGGTTTCCCTTTGGCTTCGACTTTTCGTCTTAACCTGCCACGACCTGTAAGTCGCCGGCTCATTCTTCAACAGGCACACGGTCATCCCTTCTAATGGGACTCCCATTGCTTGTAAGCCGATGGTTTCATGTTCTTTTTCACTCCCCTCCCGGGGTTCTTTTCACCTTTCCCTCGCGGTACTTTTCTCTATCGGTCACACAGTAGTATTTAGCCTTACCACGTGGTCGTGGCTGATTCACCAGGGATTCCACTTATCCCTGACTACTCGGGATTCACCTATGCTTCGTCGGTTTTCAATTACAGGACTTTCACCTTCTTTGGTCTAGTTTTCAGCTAGTTCATTTAACCTTCTCTGTCATGTTTTGGTGTCCCACTACCCCATTCTCCTTAGACAATGGTTTAGGCTTTTCCCGCTTCGCTCGCCGCTACTAAGGGAATCACTTTTGTTTTCTCTTCCTCTGGCTACTAAGATGTTTCAGTTCACCAGGTTCGCTCATCACCTTTTAGGTGTGTTTTTAGGGTTGCCCCATTCGGACATCCTCGGCTCTACGTCTGCTTCCGACTCCCCGAGGCTTTTCGCAGGTTGCTACGTCCTTCTTCGCCTCTGTGTGCCTAGGTATCCACCATCGGCCCTTCTTTTCTTGACCTTAATCTTCCCTATTTTTCTATGCAGTTTTCAAGGCTCTCACTGAACTTTTTGTTCAGCAGTAGTGACTTTTCACCGTGCTAAACTCGTTCTTCTGGAGGTAAGCGGACTCGAACCGCTGACATCCTGCTTGCAAAGCAGGCGCTCTACCAACTGAGCTATACCCCCAATGGGCCATCCTGGACTTGAACCAGGGACCTCACCCTTATCAGGGGTGCGCTCTAACCACCTGAGCTAATAGCCCCAACACCTCTTTCTTTATTTTTCTAGCCCTCCCCATTTCCTTGCTGACTTCTTCTCGAAGTCTCCCTTAAAGGAGGTGATCCAGCCACACCTTCCGGTACGGCTACCTTGTTACGACTTCACCCCAGTCACTAGTCCCACCTTCGGCGTCTCCTTCCACTTGGGTTAGAATAACGACTTCGGGCGTGACCAACTTCCATGGTGTGACGGGCGGTGTGTACAAGACCCGGGAACGGATTCACCGCAGTATGCTGACCTGCGATTACTAGCGATTCCTCCTTCATGCAGGCGAGTTTCAGCCTGCAATCTGAACTGTGGCTGGGTTTGATGAGATTCGCTCCACCTCGCGGTTTCGCTCCCCTTTCGTCCCAACCATTGTAGTACGTGTGTAGCCCAAGACGTAAGGGGCATGCTGACTTGACGTCACTCCCCACCTTCCCCCGAGTTCTCCCCCGGCGGGTCTCCCCTAGAGTCCCCAACTTAATGCTGGCAACTAAGGACGAGGGTTGCGCTCGTTGCGGGGACTTAACCCAACATCTCACGACACGAGCTGACGACAGCCATGCACCACCTGTCTCTGCGTTCCCTTAGGCACTCTCAGATTTCTCCAAGATTCGCAGGATGTCAAGCCTTGGTAAGGTTCTTCGCGTTGCATCGAATTTAAACCACATACTCCACCGCTTGTGCGGGTCCCCGTCAATTCCTTTGAGTTTCACACTTGCGTGCGTACTCCCCAGGCGGGATACTTAACGCGTTAGCTTCGGCACAGTCCTTCTAACAGCACTACGCCTAGTATCCATCGTTTACCGCTAGGACTACAGGGGTATCTAATCCCTTTCGCTCCCCTAGCTTTCGTCCCTCAGTGTCAGTATATGCCCAGTAGAGCGCCTTCGCCACTGGTGTTCTTCCTAATCTCTACGCATTTCACCGCTACACTAGGAATTCCCTCTACCCCTACTATACTCTAGCTCTTCAGTTTCCACTCCCTTTCCGAAGTTGAGCTTCGGTCTTTGAAAGCAGACTTGAAGTGCCACCTACGGACTCTTTACGCCCAATGATTCCGGATAACGCTTGCATCCTCCGTATTACCGCGGCTGCTGGCACGGAGTTAGCCGATGCTTACATTAGGTACCGTCATTTTTTTCTTCCCTAAGTTTTGAGGTTTACAACCCAAGAGCCTTCCTCCCTCACGCGGTATTGCTCCGTCAGGCTTTCGCCCATTGCGGAAAATTCCCCACTGCTGCCTCCCGTAGGAGTCTGGGCCGTGTCTCAGTCCCAGTGTGGCTGCTCATCCTCTCAGACCAGCTACTGATCGTCGCCATGGTAAGCCTTTACCTCACCATCTAGCTAATCAGACGCGAGCCCCTCTCTAGGCGATAAATCTTTTACCTATTCGGCTCATCCGGTATTAGCAGTCGTTTCCAACTGTTGTCCCCGACCTTGAGGCAGGTTCTCACGCGTTCCTCACCCGTCCGCCACTAGCTCCGAAGAGCCCGTTCGACTTGCATGTGTTAGGCATACCGCCAGCGTTCATCCTGAGCCAGGATCAAACTCTCCATAGTGGTTGTTACTTACAATTACTTGCTTTCACTACCTGATTCCTGTTTTTTGTTTTTCAATTAAATGAATTGAACAAGGATTTGTATTTGGTTATGATGGCTAGAAAAATATTGAATTATCGAGGTTCGTGGTGTGTCAGAGTTGAGCGTGTGGCTCAATCGCACAAATACTAATATAACTAACCTTTTTTAAAATGGCAACTTTTTTTCTACATTTTTTTCTTCTTTCTTGTTCATTATTCGCTAAAACCTATATATTGCAACTGTTTAAGGTTTTTAAGATTTTTCTTGTTTTTTTGAGCTAGGAACGTCGATGGGTGTTTTTGGGGGGTGTAAGGATTAAATCGGAGAGGTACAGTATTGGTAAAGTTGTTGTGTTTTATTCAGAATGACAATTCAAAGACTGAAATAATGTTCTAGCCTCATTTCAATGTCGGCTTTTATGGAAAATCATAAATAGGAGTTGATAAAAAATGGTGTCATCGAGGATGGGTATGGGCTTTAAGGTTTATTAATTTAGGAATTTGGCATAATGATTTTCTTGATTTTGGACGGACGAATGCTTGATTTTTAGGGGAAAAAGAGTATTTCAATAATATGTTTTAATGTTTAACAGCTTAAAATTTTAACTTTTATAGGCTTTGGACAAGTGTAAACGCTAAATAGAAAAGTGTGCATTATCTACCTTAGGTTATTCGCTTTTTGGTTGCTGGCTAGGCGGAAGGTCAATGAATACTTTTTGTCCAGGCATTACACCGCTTAACACTTGAGTTTTGTCGTCAACGGATGCTCCGATAGTTATAGGTTGAAATTCGGGTTCGTTTTCTTGGTTAGGTATCATGACTCCTGTTTGCCCTTTTTCTGTAACAATTGCCACTGTCGGTACAACTAATACATTATCTAGTTGCCTACCAATAAAGTTAACTTCCACATTCATTTTGGACAGTAATTTTTCTTTTCCCGTAAGAATATCTATTTTGACTTCAAAAGAAGTGACGTTTTGTTCGATGATGGCTTCAGGGGCGATCGCTCTTACTACTCCTTGAAATGTTTGATTGGGATAAGCATCGGCAACAATTTCGACGGGTTGACCTATTTGAATTTGATTGAGGTCTATTTCTGGGACTTTAGCGACAATTTCTAATCCTCTAGCTAGGGCAACGATAGATGTAGAAGTGGCAGAAGCAGTACTCGATGCTGATGTGGTAGGAGTAACGAAAGCACCTTCAGTGGCAAATCTTTGGGTGATAATACCGTCAAAAGGGGCAGTAATAAAGCTATCTTGATATTGAATTTTTGCGATTTCTAAATCAGCTTTTGCTGATTCCACATTAGCTTTTAGCTTTTCAATTTCTGCTTGTCTTCTTACTTGTCTTTCTTCAAGGGCGATTTTGACTTCACCAACAGATGCTTCTAAACGTTTTATTTCTGGATCTTCTGTGGCTTGTAATTCTTGCAACCTTTGTAAAACCTCTTGAATGTCGGCTTGGGCTACTAAATATTGATTCGCTAGTTGGTCAAATTGATCTTGACTGATTGCACCTTCTTTTAAAAGATTTTCGTTTCTTTTGAGTTGGGTTTCTGCTAGTCTTAATCGTGATTCAGCTTCTTTAAGTTGCGATCGCACTTGATCCATTTGTTTGGGTATTCTTTGTTTTGATTCTTCTAATCGTGCGACTGCTTGGGCTAATTGAGCGGATAATGCTTGTATTTCACCTTGTATTCTTATGTCCGTTTCTTGCAAGGCGGATTGAGCTTCCTTAAGTCTGGCTTCCGCTTGAATTCCTTGAACGTATAATTCTTCATTTTCCATGACCGCTATTGGTTGACCTTTTTTGACAATCACCCCTTGATCAACTAATAATTTAACAATGCGTCCGGGATTTTTGGGACTGATATTGACGCTCTGAATGGGTTCTACTGTACCACTGGCTTGAATTTCCAGAGCAATATTTTCTCTTTGAACAGTAACAGTATATTGATCAATGATATTGGAAGTTTTAGGACGATTTATCGAGGAATAGGCAATCCCTACTATTAATAAAATACCACCAGTCATTATTCCAAAAATCCAAGGAAGAGGATTTTTTTGTTTTTCTGAGTTACTCACGGTCATAAATTGGTTTACACCGAAATCAATAGGTCATAATCTTTTTCTACAAAGTTAACAAATTTAAGCTCAGTTGTGATGTGGAGAATCAACTAAAAGAATTAAGACTTTGTAGTGTTGGGTTATTAAACCCAACAAAATACATTTTGAAGGAAGGATTAAATTATAGACGTTTATCTCGATCACGACGGCGGCGATCGCGCCATTCAAGGGTGGTAAGATATAGGATGCCACCACTAACGAAAACTAGCAAGGCGAGGGCAACGATAAATAAAACATTAAATAAGGGACTAAATTCCACGATTTAAAAGCCTTTACGCCCCCATACTACCATTGCGATCGACCATGTGAAAAGAGATAAAATGCCTACCCATCCTAATGTAAGAATATCCATATTGTTAATTTTTTTATACTTAATTTAGAGCTTTAACGGTCATATATCATATCATTTCCTTGTCCGATACATCAACTATCCTGATTTGAGTTATGGGTTCAAAGTTTAAATTAGTAGAGATTGAATGAAAAACTGCCACAAATCTATTTATATCAATAATTTAATAAACTTATTTACTCAAAATTTTGAAAACATTTTATTAACTCTTAATCGTAGATTGGGATTACTAATCCAAAGGTTATAAAAATAGACGAATAAAATGACTAAAAAACAAATAAAACCTAAAGTATTATAAGTGTTAATAATTCGTTCAATACCCCAATCATGTTGATTTCTTAAAATATTCAAATCTCCACCAGAATCACCTCTACCACTCCAAAAAGTCCCCCAAGGAATTTGACTTTTACCAACTTTTATTTTTTGCCATCTTGTCCAACTCCCCCAGAAAGTGATCATTCCCCAAATAAGGAAAATATATCGCCAAAATTCCCAATAAAAACGTTGAGGTAAATTCCAATAAAAACTGATAATGAAAAGAGTACTTAAATAAAATTCCCCTCCAATACCAGCAAAAGCTAATAACATTCCATAAGTAGAGCGGGATATAGTCCAAGTCAAAATAAACTGTAAAAAGATTAAAAATACAAGAAAAATTATGATATATTTTTTGTTTTCTTTCCAAGTACTATAGATAGTTAACAGTAACAAAAATAAAATACCAAAATAAACAAAT
Organism: Cyanobacterium aponinum PCC 10605; assembly: GCF_000317675.1. Taxonomy (NCBI): domain Bacteria; kingdom Bacillati; phylum Cyanobacteriota; class Cyanophyceae; order Chroococcales; family Geminocystaceae; genus Cyanobacterium; species Cyanobacterium aponinum. Next base: position 2,494,200 of record NC_019776.1, on the reverse strand, counting down.
AAAGAATGCTCGAAAGAAACGATAGTTGCCGCAAATGTTACCATCGCTCTATAACCTGAAAACCATGCTAAAGTTGCGTGTCCTAACTCATGAATCCAGACACTGATAAACCATACTAATGGATCGATAAAATTGATAGCAAAGGCAATAAAAAATGCGATGGGTAAAGCATAAGTATTAGTTTTTATTTCTGCTTCTGCAAGGAAAATATCTTGATTATAATTAGCAAGTTTATCGGGACTAATATTTGGTAGTATTTTAAATTCTGTTTGCCAAATAATCTGATTTTTATGACCAAAATTTATTAAAACTATTTTGGTTTCTTCCTTAATTAATTTTGTTAAATAATCATAAACTAATTTAACTATTTGTGATTTTTTTATTTTAGTCAAATTCCTAAATTTTAAGAGAATATGATCAGGATATGATTCAACTTTTATTCTTACCCCTAAATACAGTAACTCTTTATTTAAAGTTTTAGTTAAGTAAATGTCAAATTGTTTAGTTTGCGTTTTTTCTTTATTTTTCTGCTCTTTCTGTTTATATTCTGTTAATTGTAGGTATGCCTGACGAATACTAACTAATTCTTCTTTTTCTCCAGACTTTAACTTTTCCGCTACTAATGAATAGTAGTGCTTATCGATCTCAGCAAGAGTAAGATCATTATCTATGTTTAATATTTTATAGCATTGCTCAATGCTTAAGTTATCCATATCAAGTTAAAGTAGAAGATAAATAGTGAGTTGATTGACCCATAAATTTATCTCCCTTATATTTTTAGTTTTAATTTGTGTTGACTAGGTACATAGTTTTTCTTTCTTGACAGCCTCATTTGCTCGAAAACCAACTAATACAGCCTGATTATTTTTCACAAATAAAGGTCTTTTCAATAGCATAGCATCTTTGGCAAATGCCTTAATCCAATCTGCTTCTGTCCAAGAGTTTTTTTCTTCGCCTAATGCCCGATAAGACATCCCCGATGTGTTACGCATGGACTTTACACCTAAAGTATTTACCCACTCTTTTATCATTTTTTCTTGGGGAGGATTTTCTTTAGTATTAATGAACTGGTAAGTAACATTATTTTCCTCTAGCCACTGTATGGCTTTTTTACACGTTCCACAATTGGGAATACCATATACATAAAGGGTCATATTTATTGCTGAAATCTGTTGTTAACTGACAAACAATAAATATTCTACCTTTAATTTTCATTAATAGTTGAGGATTTAATTTTTGCATTTTAAATATTCTTTCACTGCTTATAAATCAATTAAACTAATGCTATATTGATAGAATATTAATTCTTTAATTAAGTTGTATTTAGTTTATCAAATCATTACTATTAATCAGTGAATAAAGTCGATTATCTTCGTATTAGTCTTATCGATAGGTGTAATTTTCGTTGTCAGTATTGTATGCCTGAAGGAGAAGAATTAAAATACCTTTTATCTTCAGAGATTCTTTCGTGTTCAGAATTATTAATATTGTTAAAAGAGGTATTTATTCCCTTGGGTTTCACTAAATTTCGTTTGACTGGGGGAGAACCTTTATTGCGCCCAGATTTACGAGAAATAATCGAAGAAATTAATCTTTTACCTGAGACACAGGATATTGCTTTAACTACTAATGGTTATTTATTAACAGAACAAGCACAGATTTTGTATGATGCTGGTTTAAGGAGAATTAATATTAGTTTAGACTCTCTTAATCCGAAAAATTTTGATCTTATTATTGGGAGGAAAAATCGTAATTTTTGGCAAAAAACGTGGTTAGGAATACAGAAGGCTTATGAAGTAGGATTTAATCCTTTAAAGTTAAATGTGGTGATTATTCCTAATATTAATGATCATGAAATTTTAGATTTAGCTCAATTAACCATTGATAAAAATTGGCACGTTAGATTTATTGAATTTATGCCCATTGGCAATGAAAAATTATTCACTGAAAAAGCATGGATTCCCTCAGAGGATATTAGAGAAATGATCAGGAAAAAATGGGGTTTAGAAGAGGCAAATATTTTGGGGCATGGTCCAGCAGATGTATTTAAAATACCTAATAGTAAGGGGACATTAGGTTTTATTTCACAAATGTCAGAGTGCTTTTGCGATCGCTGTAATAGAATTAGGCTTTCTGCGGATGGTTGGTTAAGACCTTGTTTATTGAATGAAACTGGACAAATTAATTTAAAAAATGATTTGAGAAAAGGAATTACAACGGAAGAAATAAGAAAAAAAGTAGCTGATTTATTATTAATAAAGCCTGAAATAAATTTTAAAGAAAGAAATTCTGGTACTGATAGTGGTATTTATAAACGTACGATGTCTCAAATAGGAGGTTAGTTTTATTTTATCGAATAAGTGCGATCGAAGAAAAATAATAGAATGAGTAATTGATGAATAATGCTTTGTTTTTAAGATTAATAAATTTTTAAGAACCTTAATTAATAGCTAGTTAAAACTATTATCTGTAATTTTTTTATTGAGATAAAAAGCCAGTGAGCAGTAAGGGTATTAAAATTAACAGAAATATAATTAAAAAAGCATTTTCTGGAGCTAGGGGAATTTCATTTTTTTCTCTTTTCACCATAATAAAACCTCTTGATATTTTTGTTTAATATAAATTTCTAGCAGTAAAATAAAATTGTAGTGATAAGAAAAAAATTAGTTATTCGCATTTTTTATTAACTTTTAACTTTCAATCAATTAAATGATACTGCTAGTGATGTTTTGATTATATCAATTACAAACTTTTATTTAGTTATTTGTAAAAAAACTCATCAGAGCTCGATGATTGCTGATAGCTGACAATGAGAAAATATTGCTTAGATAATTAAATTCCTAATCTTTCATAAATAACATCAAGATTTGCTAAATGTTGATTAGGGTCAAAGCAGGTATTAATATCTTCTTGTGATAATAATTCTGTGACTTCATTATTATTCTCAATCAGTTTACGGAAATTACCGTTTTCAGTATTCCATGCTTGATGAGCGCATCCTTGAACTACTCGATAAGCATCTTCTCTACTCATGCCTTTGCTTACCAATGCCAAAAGGACTTTTTGCGAAAAAATAACCCCACCATAAACATTCATATTTCTTGCCATATTCTCAGGATAAACTAGGAGATTTTGCACAAGATTAGTGGTTTCTTTGAGCATAAAATGAGTCAAAATACAAGTGTCAGGAAGAATGACTCTTTCTACTGAACTATGAGAAATATCTCTTTCGTGCCATAAAGCAACGTTTTCTAAAGCCGCAACTGCATTTCCTCTGATAATTCTTGCCATACCCGTAATTCTTTCACTACGAATGGGATTACGTTTATGGGGCATTGCCGATGAACCTTTTTGCCCTTTGGAAAAGTATTCTTCTACTTCTAAAACATCGGTACGTTGTAGGTTACGAATTTCTACGGCAAAACGTTCTAAGGAAGCCGCTAATAATGCTAATTGCTGTACAAATTCCCCATGGCGATCGCGCGATATAACTTGAGTGGAAGCGGTGTCAGGTTGTAATCCTAGTTTAGAACAGGCGATCGCTTCTATTTGGGGATCGATGTTTGCATAAGTTCCCACTGCTCCCGAAATTTGTCCTACAGCAACATCCTGACGTAATTTGACGAGGCGATCGCGGTGACGACGCATTTCTGCTAACCAACCAGCCAATTTAAAGCCAAATGTAATGGGTTCAGCATGAATACCATGGGAACGCCCCACCATGATAGTATAACGATGTTTTTGGGCTTGATAACGAATAGCTTGGATCGTTTCTTCCACACACTCCAAAATCAAGTTTAAACTTGCTACCATCTGTAATGCTAAAGCAGTATCTAGCATATCAGAACTGGTCATGCCCAAATGAATATATCTTCCCGCATCTCCTACATATTCATTTACATTAGTCAAAAAAGCAATTACATCGTGGCGAACTTCCGCTTCAATTTCCAATACTCGCTTTACATCAAAGTTAGCTTTTGCTTTAATTTCCTCTACCGCCTCCGCAGGAATTTTACCTAATTCTGCTTGAGCTTCGCACACGGCAATCTCTACTTGTAACCAAGTTTTCAATCGATACTCGTCTGTCCAGATAGCCCCCATTTCGGGCAAAGTATAGCGTTCAATCACTGCAATAATTTCGCTTTTCTTGCAAATACAACTGTTATATTCTACCGAAAAAAAGACAAGGGGCAAAGATTTCAACTATTCAGTTTTTAAGTTTTATTGCATTATCTAACCTTAGTTCGGTTTAAGAATATCGGATAAGGTTAGGTGTTGAGGTATTAGGGGAATGGGCAATAGTGATAATATTTTGATGTCTCAATTCCTTATTTCTCAATGGTTTTTTCCTTGAACTCAGATAGGGTATAAATAAGAGACAAAACTTTGTTTAAAAATTAGTTTGTTAATGAAAAAAAAATTAATTATCTTCACTCGTTATCCAGAAATAGGTAAAACAAAAACTAGATTAATTCCAGCAATTGGAGCAGAAAAAGCCTGTTTTTTCCATAAGTCAATGACAGAAATGACGGTGAAAAAAACTGACAAATTAAAAGAAATAGTTGATGTGGATGTTAGTGTTTATTTTGCTGGTGGTAATCAAACTTTAATGAAAGCATGGTTGGGAAATAATTATAATTATTATCCTCAAAACGGCGATAATTTAGGAGAAAAAATGTATTCTGCTTTTGCTGATAGTTTCAAAAATAATTTCTCTCATGTGGTTTTAATCGGAACAGATTGTATTGATTTGGATGAAAATATCTTAAATGATACTTTTAATCAACTGAATTTTTATGATTTAGTCATAGGAAAAGCTGAAGATGGTGGCTATTATTTAATTGCTTTAAAACAGCTAAAAAAAGAATTATTTACTAATATAAAATGGGGGACTGATTCTGTTTTTGAAACCACAGTTGAGACTGCATCTCAATTAAAATATAGTATTTATCAATTACCTACTTTAAGAGACATCGATCGCCCCGAAGACTTACAATATTTAGAGAGTAAGATTATCAGTGAGGAAAAATGACTAACTCCAGAAACGTCTATGGAAAACCCTTAAAAACTTGTTGCACATCACCAATGACAGGATTTTATCGTAGCGGTTGTTGTGACACAGGATTAGAAGATAGAGGTTTACATACCGTATGCGCACAGGTAACAGAAGAATTTTTGCTTTACAGCAAGAAACAAGGTAATGACTTAATTACCCCCGTGTCGATGTTTAATTTTCCCGGTTTAAAAGCAGGGGATAAATGGTGTTTATGTGTTAGTCGTTGGGTAGAAGCCCTAAAAGCAGGATTTGCACCCCCAATTATCCTTGAGGCTACCCATGAAAAAACCCTTGAGTTTGTCCCATTAGAAATATTACAGGAATACTCTATAGATTAACAGGAATTATTTTTAAAACATCTTCTACCTGACGGTAAAATTCCACAAGGCGATCGCCGTTCAGGTGTACTTCATTCGTAGGATAATTGTTTAATACTTCTATAATACTAATATCATCATTTTCTAGGGCAGAAGTAACTAAAGCCCCCCTCAAAGATTCTCGACTGGCTTTTTTACTAGGGGTAGTAATCACCTCACCAAATAAATCCAAAATAAAACCACCCACAGGATTATTCAGCATTTTAGAAAGAGTTACCCCATTAACCGCAATCGGTTTACATAAAACATTATTGATGCGATCGGAACTTTGATTCGATAAGCGGATATAATAACTTAAAGTAGTAGAAATTTCGCCAGTATCACAGAACACCGTCATATCGGAAACAGGGAGAGATTCTTGCCACATTCCATATTTAAGAATAACTTTTTCTGAGGCATTTACAGGGAAAACAAACCCTAACATAGTGGAAGAAAAAGCAACAATCCCCAAACAACGAAAAAAAAGCAGTTGCATTGAAGATAATCGATATTTGCTATTAGTGCGAGATGTTTTGATATATTTTATATCCATTCTTATAGTATTTTCCTCTCAACCTCAAAGTATTATCTTAAACCGAGGTTAAATAACTTTCATTAATTAACTATATCCATCAGACGCACAAGTTAAGCAAAAGTTCAATCTTAATCACCTGAATTCTACATAACATTGTCGGCTAAGGTAGGCAAGAGGAAAAACCCCTCCGTGTCTCCCCTTAAAAGAGGAGAAGGGCAAGAGTCAAAAGTGTTTAATTAACTTCTCACCGTTTAGAAAACAATAGTGAAAATTGCAGAATTTCTTTCATAGTCTAATTTCGCACTTAGACTATAAGCCTAACGGCAAGGCTACTACCTAATTGTGTTACTTAGTTTCCCTTTCCCACTTTTAGGATACTTAAGATACGGGGCTTACAAGACGGGGCTTACAAGCTCTGCCCACAGGTGGCAGAGACAGCCCCTTCCCCTGAACCAAGTTCAGGTGACAGCCCCTCAAGGATTTACGTTTTTACCACCTTATTGATTTATATTCTACAAATTTCTACAGATTTAGGTCAACTGTTTTAACCCCAACACCCTAATGTCCTAATTCCCCAATCCCTTGACACCTGACACTTTTACACCACCAAAAATTTTCTATTGAATTCAGTTAATTAAATTATTTCCCCATACCTAATTGTTGGGCTTTTTGATAAACTTTACCTTCTGTTAATAAAGAAGGTGCGATTACCACTTCAACTTCCTGCATTTCTTTTATATTTTTAGCCCCTAAAGTACCCATACTGGTTTGTAATGCACCTAAAAGATTATGAGTACCATCATCTAATTTTGCAGGACCTCTAAGGATTTCTTTAATTGTACCAGTAGTACCAACATTAATTCTAGTACCACGAGGAAGAACAGGGCTAGGAGTTGCCATACCCCAGTGGAAACCACGGCCAGGGGCTTCTTCTGAACGAGCAATGGGTGAACCAATCATCACAGCATCGGCACCACAAGCGATACATTTACAAATATCCCCTCCAGTAATAATGCCACCATCAGCAATAATCGGCACATATTTACCTGTTTCTTTCTCAAAATCATCCCTAGCGGCGGCACAGTCAGCCACAGCAGTTGCTTGAGGTACACCAACACCAAGTACTCCTCTTGACGTACAAGCGGCACCAGGACCAATTCCCACTAAAACACCTGCCGCACCTGCTTTCATCAGATTTAAAGCAACATCATAAGTAACACAGTTACCAAGAATGACGGGCATAGGCATTTCGGCACAAAAACCAGCTAAATCAAGGGGAGTGATAGATTCAGGGGATAAATGGGCTGTAGAAACTACTGTTGCTTGAATGAAGACTAAATCGGCTCCAGCTTCTGCAACTACTTTTCCGTATTGACTAGCACCGGCAGGGGTGAAACTAACGGCGGCAATCCCTTTTTGTTCTTTGATTTCAATAACTCTTTGTTTGATTAATTCCGGTTTAATTGGCTCACTATATAATTCCTGCATTAAGCCCACAAATTCTGATTTGCCAACAGAGGCAATGCGATCGAGAATGGGGTTAGGATCTTCATAACGGGTTTGAATACCCTCTAAATTAAGGACTCCTAAAGCTCCTAATTCAGAGAGTAATACTGCCATTCTTACATCAACAACACCATCCATCGCACTGGCAATAATGGGAACTTCTCTTTCAATACCCCCTAAATTAACACGGGTGTCTGCTAAACTAGGGTCGAGGGTTCTATTTCCCGGTGCTAATGCAATTTCGTCTATACCATACGCTCTACGAGCGGATTTGCCACGTCCTATAATAATACTCACTTTATTCTTTCTACTATAAGTTATTAGTTTAGATTATCAAATTTTGAACTATCGTGGCAATTTGAGCAATACTTTTTCTATGTAATTCTTAATAGCAGAGTTGATCAAGTTATGGCTGATATTATTGATTTATTTATAGTTAATTCTGCCCCAGACAATATTATACAAGGGTAAACTGCTTGACCCCAAAGAGGATGAAATAAACCACATTCTTTTGTTTTCACCTTAAATGATGGCAAATATCTTTTGACTAATTGCTGAGTGATAAATATTTCTTTTCCTTTGTTTGAATAGATGGGAAAACCTGTTTTTGGACAAATTACTTCGGATAATATTTTTTGATTTTGACTATGATAATAAAACTTTTTTCCTAATGTGTAGAACTCTAAAAGTAGTCTTTCTTTTTCTATTTCTTCAGATTTTAAATTATTACCATTTAGGCTATGTTGACAACGAAAAAATAAGAAAATAATTGTTTTAGGTACTTGTTGCCAGTCTGGTAAAAGTTTTTCTTTATTAAGAATAATATAATCATTTATATTAATAGTTTTTACAAAAATTTCTAGGTTTTTACTATTCATTAATACGACAAATAATGAAAAATATTAACTATTAATTAACTAAACAATCCGAGTTATTTTTGCAGTTCAAATTATAGGGAGAATAATAAGTTTTTTCCCTACCACCAAACCATTGATAACGATTATCTCTAATTTTTAGATAGCTTTTATCTCCTATGAATTTAAGATTAGGGATAGAACGATAAGCGTTAATAAATAATTGACCATTAGGTAATAATTCTATAATTTTTTCTGCGGCTTCGCTTCCTTGCCATATTAAACTATTATCTTCGATTTTTTTCAATATCATCCCCTGTTCACAGTCTTGGGGAGTAATATTTAAGGTTTCTAAAATTGCGGTATTTTGCATGGGAATATATCGAAATAATTTACCGCGATCGAATCTTTCTAATAATTTAGTAAAATTGACACACAAATTGCAGTTTCCGTCGTAAATAATTATATAATTGGCTGAACTCATTTTCTGATTAATACTTATCTTAATAAAACATTTTATCAAAGATAATTAGTAATTACTAATTGCTAATTTTTTATTCTTAAAAACTACTAAGTAAAATTAGGGTACAATCATTGAACCAATACCATCATCCGTAAAAATTTCCAACAGTAACGCATGGGGAATACGTCCATCAATAATATGAGCCGCCTTTACTCCCTGAGCGAGCGATCGCACACAACAGTTTACTTTTGGTATCATGCCACCACTAACAATATCATTATCGATTAAATCACGGGCTTCTTGAATCGTTAATTTATAAAGGAGAGTGGAGTGATCATGATAATCTTTAAGAATGCCGGGGGTATCGGTCAACAAAATTAATTTTTCTGCTCCCAACGCCGCCGCTATTTCTCCAGCAAAAGTATCCGCATTAATATTATGGGCTTGTCCTTCATTATCTGCCGCCACACTAGAAATAATCGGCACATATCCACTTTTAACAAGGGCATCTACCAAACTAATATCGACATTAGTAACTTCTCCCACAAAACCAACATTTTCTTGATCTACTGATCTTGCTTTAACTAAATTACCATCTTTTCCACAGATGCCAACAGCACTTCCTCCAGCCCGATTAATCATAGACACTAACTCTTTATTCACCCTACCCACCAAAACCATTTCCACAACATCCATCGTAGTAGCATCCGTAACTCTTAAACCATCTTTAAATTGAGGTTCTATATTTAATTTTGTTAACCATGTATTGATCTCTGGTCCACCACCATGTACAACTACTGGATTAACCCCCACAGAAGCGAGAAAAACAATATCTCGAATCACATATTCCTTGAGAGTACCATCTTTCATCGCCGCACCGCCATATTTCACAACAATAGTACGTCCTGAAAATTTTTGAATATAGGGTAAGGCTTCGCTTAAAATTCTGACTCTGGTTGCTTCTTGTTCTCGATAATATTCACTCTCAACGATTTTTTTGGACATAGCAATGATTATTTTTACTTTTATGTATTTGTAATTACTTATTGAATAGATTTTAAGGGAATCTTGTCAAAAGAAAGTTTGTCACGAACTGTTATACTTAACAATTATTTAAGTTATTAGAAAAAAATAAGCTAAGAAATTAAAGCGTTAGCGGTTAGGAGTTTAGAAAGAGGTGTTAGGGAAGCGTGTTAATTAAACTCTTTTGCCCTCCCCCCTCTTAAGGGGGGATAAAGGGGGGTTTGCCTTTTGCCTCTTGCCCTTCGACCTTTTTTAATTTATTCACCAGTTAAATTCTATTCTTTACATTTATATTTATTTTGAACAAGGAAAAAATGGTACACAATAGTAATATTTCTTTGGCAATGATCGTCAAAAATGAGGCTCATAACCTTCCTAAATGCTTAGATAGCGTTAAAGATATTGTCGGGGAAATGATTATTGTTGATACTGGTTCAACCGATAATACCAAAGAGATAGGGATTAACTATGGAGCAAAAGTTTATGATTATCAGTGGAATGATGATTTTGCCCAAGCAAGAAATTTTGGTTTACAGTATGTTTCAGGAGATTGGGTTTTAGTTTTAGATGCGGATGAGGTTTTTAACCCAAAAATTATCTCTCAAATAACCCCTTTGATGGAAAAAGATGACTGTTTAGTTATTAATCTTATTCGCCATGAAATTGGCACGGTTTCTTCTCCTTATTCTTCTCTTTCTCGACTTTTCCGTCGTCATCCCCAGATTAGTTTTTCTCGTCCTTATCACGCCCTGATTGATGATTCTGTCATTGCTTTACAAGAAAAAGAGAAACAATGGAAAATATTTGATTCTAATGAAGTTGCGATCGCACATTATGGTTATCAACCAGAAGTTATTGCCCAACAAGAGAAAGCCCAAAAAGCTCGTAAAGCCATGGAAAGTTATTTGGCACAAAATCCCCATGATGCCTATGTTTGCAGTAAATTGGGGGCTTTGTACGTTTCTTTGGGAGAGATCAAAAAAGGTCTAAAATTGTTAAAAACGGGTTTAAAATCGAGTCTAGCGACCTCTACAACACTATTTGAACTGCACTACCACCTTGCTAATGCTTATGTGAAAGAAGGGCAAATTTCCTTGGCAGTTAAACATTATCAAAAAGCGATCGCATCTCCCATCTTAGGTAAATTAAAACTAGGAGCTTATCATAACTTTGGTAGCCTTTGTTATCAAAGAGGACAATATCAACAAGCCTTAAACCTTTATCGACAATGTATCATCATTGAACCTCACTACGCCTTTGCTTACTATAACTTAGGCTTAACTCACCGAGCGATGGGTAATATTTCTTTAGCCATGGAAACTTACCGTCAATCAATAAAGTTAAATCCCGAATATCCTTGGGCGTATCAAAATTTAGGAGTCTTACTACTTCAACAAGGATATATGGAAGAAAGTGCAGAGGTCTTTCAAAAAGCGTACAATTTGCATAAACAACAAAACCGCCCTGTTGCTGAAAACTTGAAAGAAGAATTGAAATTAGTAGGATTAAATTTAAACGATTAAGCAGAAATGGAGCAAAAACAAGCTATTTACCGCATATTAGATGCTAATTTAGATCGAGCCAGAGAAGGATTAAGAATCATTGAGGAATGGTGTCGTTTTGGTTTGAATAATCAAACAATGGCAGAATCTTGTAAACAAATGCGTCAAGAGTTGTCTCAATGGCATAGTCCAGAAATTCGTGCCGCTAGGGATACCGTTAATGATGTCGGTACAACTTTAACTCATCCCAAGGAAGAAAAGAGAGAAAATTTAGACAGTGTATTATTAGCTAATCTATGTCGTATTCAAGAAGCCTTAAGAGTTTTAGAAGAATATAGTAAATTGATTAACGGCAAATTTGCCCTTACGATGAAACAAATGCGCTATCAGGTTTACACTTTAGAAAGTCAACTCATGAATAAAAACAACCATCAGTTATTATCGCAATCTTCTCTATATTTAGTTACTTCCCCCGTGGAAAATTTATATGAAGTGGTAGAATCTGCCCTACAGGGAGGCTTAAAATTAGTTCAATATCGCCATAAAGATGAAACTGACGTTGTGAGATATGAACAAGCTAGTAAATTAAAACAACTGTGTCATAAGTATAATGCTTTATTTTTAGTAAATGATCGCATCGACTTAGCCTTAGCTGTAAACGCCGATGGTGTACATTTAGGACAAACAGATTTACCTATTTCCGTAGCCCGTCAATTATTAGGCAAAGATAAAATTATTGGCAAATCAACAACTAATCCCGAAGAAATGAAAAATGCGATCGCAGACCAAGTGGACTATATTGGGGTGGGGCCTGTTTATGAAACCCCAACCAAAGCAGGAAAAAAAGCCGCAGGTTTAGAATACGTGCGTTATGCCCAAGAAAATGCCTCTATTCCTTGGTTTGCCATTGGTGGCATCGATGAAACGAATATTGAAGACGTTGTGAGGGCAGGCGCGACAAATGTTGCCGTAGTTAGGGCGATTATGGTTGCTGATAACCCCAAAGAAGTAACACAAAATCTCTTGAAGAAACTTTCTTAAACCTGACACCTGAAACCTAAAACCTACCCAAATCAAATATTCTTAATATTAACCGAAGTTAGAGTAAAGAGCGAATTTGATAGCGGTAGGCTTGTTCGTCTAAACCATCTCCTTGATAACCCCTCGAAGCAGGAATTTTTTGTTCAAGCGCGATCGCACGATCTCCAGAAGCAGGGTGTGTACTAAGTAAAGTAGGAGTTCGCCCCCCTGTTTTGGCTAACTTACGCATAAAATCAACCATAGCTTGAGGAGCATAACCTGCCCCTTTCAACATTTCTAACCCCAAAGTATCCGCCTCATATTCGTCTTGACGAGAATAGGGCAAATCGACAGCTAATGCTACCCCTAACTGTACTACCTGAGTGCGATCTAAACCTGCTACACTTAATAAACCCTGAGTTACTGCTTGTTGTTGCATTTGTTTTTGAGAGTGACGAGCGACAACATGACCAATTTCATGGGCAATGACACTGGCTAATTCTGCTTCATTATCTGCGGCGGTAATTAAGCCTGTATGTAAATAAATATAGCCTCCCATAGTGGCAAAAGCATTAACTTGAGGATTATCAACTATTTCAAAACGATAAGGTATATTTGGTCTGCCACTGACAGCCACTAATCTGCGTCCAATTTGATTAACGTAAGCGGATAAATTTTCATCTCTGTACAACTTAACTTTGCCTTGAGATATTAGTTGTTGGCGAATTTGACCACCAATTTCTCTCTCTTGTTGATCACTGATATTATTGATCTGAATAAGCTGAATACCTCTAAAAATTAATTCCTGCCAAGGAATAGCATTACTAGGTTGCACATCAGTGATAATTAAACTAGAAGCAACAAAGATGGATGTGAGTAGATAAACTAACTTTCGATAATATTTAAACACGGCAATAATTAATATAATTAAACAACAATAAATTTTTGATTTTGAGAGTTAATTAAATCAATCATAAATATTTCGATAAATGATAAACTTTCAAGTAGAATCTGTCATAACTCTTATATTTTATTAGACGGAATTTTCTTTAATAAGTTTCCCCATAATTTTTCAGATCAAAATTAACCATTAAAATAAAAGGCTCGATCATTTCTCGTCGTGTAAATTATTGGTTAGGGTAGGCAATAGGCGATAGGCAATTATTAAATAATAATCTATAAATTTTTAGCTTGTATTTTGCGATGAATACTATTTAGTAGGCATTACGGAAATTCTTTTCTATTAATTTAATATCACCATTGTAGAAAAGCCAGAAAATCAATTAACACAAATTTCCTGTAAATTATTATGTATGATTTTCCCCTTCTCCCCTTAAAAGGAGAAATAAAAAACTATATCCCCCAACCACCGATAAGCATTGTGAGAGAAAAATCATTTAGGTAGGATCAATGCTGTAACCGATAAAGATAAATAAATAATTATGGCATATCAATTACCAAATCTCCCCTATGAATACAATGCTTTAGAACCCTATATTTCTAAAAGTACCTTAGAATTCCATCATGATAAACACCATGCCGCCTATGTGAATAAATTTAATGATGCCGTTGCTGGTACAGAATTAGACAACCAACCCATAGAAACTATTATCAAAAAATTTGCTGAAGACACTTCCAAACAAGGAATTTTTAATAATGCCGCCCAAGCATGGAATCACAGTTTTTATTGGCAATGTATGAAACCTAATGGTGGAGGTAATCCCACTGGTGTTTTGGCAGATAAAATCAACACAGATTTTGGTTCTTTTGAAAAATTTATAGAAGCCTTTAAAAATGCCGGTGCTACTCAATTCGGTAGTGGTTGGGCATGGTTAGTGTTAGATGGAGACACTTTAAAAGTTACAAAAACACCAAATGCTGATAATCCTTTTACTAAAAATCAAATTCCTCTTTTAACAATGGATGTTTGGGAACACGCTTACTATTTAGATTATCAAAATCGCCGTCCTGACTACATCAATGATTTTATAGAAAAATTAGTTAATTGGGATTTCGTTGCACAAAATTTCTCTGAGGCACTTTAGTTGAGTTTGGGGTTTAGAGTTCTGAGTTATGAAAGAGGTTTCAGGTTGCAGGTGTAAGGTTTCAGGGTGTTGGGGGATTTGGGTATTGGGGTGTTAGGGAAGCGTGTTAATTAAACACTTTTGCCCTCCCCCCTCTTGAGGGGGGATAAAGGGGGGTTTACCCTTTGCCCTACCTTAAAATACCTTAACCCTAGAGTTAATCTAACTCAAAATTAGCGATGATAATCGCTGTAAAAGCAAAGGCTAAGACTACAGGCATGGGACAATTTAAAAAATAACTGAAAACTCCTCCCGCAATACTAATCGCAACACTAATTGACAACCATATTTTTTCCTCTGGGGAAAAACCTTTTTCTGCCTTAATTTCCATTAAAGTTTCTTTGGGAATGGGTAAAGGCATTACACTGTGGGGGGGAAAAGCCCAATAATCACGACACTCCAAAAACCAGTCTGTCCAACCATTATGATCACACCACTCTTGAATCCAATCATCACAAAAATGCTTCATCATCCCTGAAATTTATCTTTTCTACAAATGATTTCACCTTATCAAATCTTTTTTTTAAGAGATCATTTTCTTTATCAAATTTAATATTAAAAGTTATAAGTATATTTACTTATTTGATTTTTAGTATTCATTAGACGTCTCCAACAATTCTCAAAATAAGGGAACCAAGCCCTAACTACGAGCCTATATTAATATTTTATGGAGATGTCTATTGTTTCCCTGTCTTGGCTTCACTCAAATCTTAAAAACCTACCCTTGTAAGCCCTCGAGAAGAGGGAGGAGAAGGGGGAAGAGTTAAGACTTTGAGTCATTTTCACAAATTAATAAAAAATGTAAGTTAAATGCGTCTTAGCTTATTATTACTGAACGACTGAGATTAATGAGAGCAATATACTTTACAATACTTAATGTTGACCGTTAATCAAAATCGAGTAATCATGAGTGCAAAAGTAGAGATTTATACTTGGAGTAGTTGTCCTTTTTGTCTCCGTGCAAAGGCTTTACTAAGAGAAAAACAGATAGAATTTACCGAATATTGTATTGATGGAGATAACGCCGCTAGAATGGCAATGACGGAAAGAGCAAATGGGCGTAGTAGCTTACCTCAAATTTTCATTGATGATCAACATATTGGTGGTTGTGATGATATTTATGCCCTCGATCGCGCTGGAAAGTTAGACCAAATTTTGTATAGTTAAAATGAAAAAGTTTCTTTTTATTATAGATCCGATCGCACAATTAGATCCTACTCATGATAGTAGTGTGGCAATGATGGAATCTGCCCAAGTTTTAGGGCATGAGGTTTATATTACTACCATTGATAAATTAAGCGTTGTAGGTGGTAAAGCCTATGGTCATATTTCTCCTGTCACCTTAAAACCTGTACAATTAATTGAAGGAAAGTGGATTGCTGAAAAAGAATGGTATCAAGTAGGAGATGCTTTTTTTTCTCCTCTGGAATTTTGTGATGTAGTGTTAATGCGTAAAGATCCGCCTGTTACAACTGCTTATCTTTATGCTACTTACATCCTAGATTTAGTTGATTCTCAAAAAACAAAGGTTGTTAATTCTCCTCAAGGAATTCGTGGGGCTAACGAAAAAATGTACGCTCTACAATTTACCGACGTTATTCCTGAAACCATTGTTACTCAAAGTAAGAAAGTAATTGCCGACTTTTTACAAGAAAAACAAGCCTTAATCCTTAAACCCTTGGGGGGCAAAGCGGGAGAAGGCATCTTATTTATGCAAGAAGGCGATCGCAATTTTAACTCCTTAATTGAAATTAGCACCAAACAAGGACAAGAACCAATTATGGTTCAAGAATACTTACCATCGGCAAAAGAAGGGGATAAAAGAATTATTCTCTTGGGGGGTAAACCCATTGGAGCAGTTAATCGTATTCCTACGGGTAAAGAATTTAGAGGTAATATGGCTGTAGGTGGCAGAGTAGCTCAAACAGAAATAACTCCGAGGGAATTGGAAATTTGTGATGCGATCGCACCTACTCTTCTTGATGATGGTTTAATTTTTGTTGGTATAGATGTAATTGGCGGTTATCTCACGGAAATCAATGTTACCAGTCCGACTGGTATTAGGGAAATAGACCGTTTAGACCATGTTAATTTAGGACAAGAAACGATTAAATTCCTTTTAGAAGTTGAATAAGTTAATAAGCAGAAGTCGGGAGTCAGAAGTCTCCCCTCATCTCCTCATCACCGTAAGGGTTGAATATATTCAACCCCTAACACCTGCAACCTGACACCTAACCTTATCGAATATTCTTAAACCGAACTGAGGTTAATTATTAATTATTTATCGGTTGGTCATCTTTCCAATTGCCATCAATGACCGTGCCATCAGCAAAATTATAAACTCCTCTGCCATTTTTCTTCCCATTAACAAACTCTCCTTTATAGGTGTCTCCATTGGCATAATCGCAAATGACATCGCCATTTAATTGATTATTTTTAAATGTGCCTTGACAGACATCCCCATTCGCAAAAGTAAAAATTCCTTCTCCCTCAAATTGTCCATTCACAAATTCGCCGTCGTAACGATTACCATTGGCAAATTTATATATACCCTTACCAACTTGTTTGCCGTTTTCAAAATCTCCCTCATATACTCCGCCATCTGCAAATTTATAAATACCCTTACCATGAGGAATACCATTTTTTATTTCCCCCTCATAACTATCTCCATCAGCATATTTACGCTCACCTTTACCACTGATTCTTCCTTCTTGAAAAGTACCTTGATAAATACCGCCATCAGCAAAAGTATAGATTCCTTCTCCTTGAGGTTGACTATCCACTAATAATCCTTCATAGCGATCGCCATTTTCATAAGTACAAATACCTTGGCCATTAATTTTACCGTCAGTTACCATTCCAGTACAACTGTCCCCATTACTATAGATAAATGTACCTTCCCCTTGGGGCAAACCATTGACAAAATTTCCCTCATAGCGACTACCATCAGTAGAGGTATAAACCCCTTTCCCTTCTGGCTTACCTTCTTTAAACTCTCCCTCATACTTATCCCCTTCGGGAAAAACTCTTACACCTTGCCCCTCAAATTGGCTATTTTGAAATTCACCTTCATAGTAACCACCATTGGCAAAAGTATATTTTCCTTTACCTTGCTTTTCCCCATCGACAAAATTACCCTCGTAGCGATCGCCATTACTAAAAGTACATTTGGCTTCACCGTTAAGATTACCCCCTGAAACCTCACCTTCGCATTTACCGCCATCGGGAAGAGTAATAGTATTAGCAAAAACAGGCGATGATGTCATCGTCATGTTGTTGAGAATAGCACTTAATAGGGATATTAATAAGAGATTTTTCGCTTTCATTGTAATGATTTCTGCTTTTTTGATGTGATTTTTAAGACTAATGCAGAGATGATTTATTGATTTAATTATCAACTTAATATCTTATATTAATTAATAATTATTAGCAAGTAATAGCCAAAAAAAATCGAAAATAAGGGGTTTTAGAATTTGAAAGTTAGTTTATAGTTGAATTAATTTCTGATTAATTAAGAACTTTTGTAACTTTATTGCTAATTAAACTAATCATTACAGCACTTATTGCCATTAAGAAAGCCATACCACTACCTGAAGGTAAGGAATATTGTGATTGTAGTAAGGATTCAAAAATGCGATCGCATTTTGTGGCTATATCAATTAAGGTAATACCAAGATAAACCTACCTAGGGAAATCAAACACTCGCTAAGGTTGTAGAAATAATGCAAAATCCCGAACCAGCATCATTACAATTAATAATTTGTTTATAGGAGGTGCGATCGATTAAAATACCCGTTAACGGGGTAATGATAATTTGGAGTAATCGATAAAACACAAGGATAAGTGCGATCGCTATCAGGATAAAATAATATCTTTTACCTATCTTGGACGAGATAAAATCCATATTAATACTAAAAATTCTTTTGCTGGTTTAATTGAGGAAATTAAAAATAATTCTCTATGGAAAAGTCTGAAGGCGGTTAAGTTCGATCGAGTTTACTATGTTAATTTTATGGCATAGGGGTAAGTCATATTTTAGGTACAGATGGAGTAATAGATTATCTTTTTAAATATCCAGCAAATCTTCCTTCTTGATCATTAAGATTTTATCTGGGCTTACGCATTTTTAATAAAAATAAGGGTTTTGAGATTTTTTATCTTTGCTACTTTCAAAATGACGATGTTTTATTCGATGTACGTAAATCATGAGAAAAGATGATGATGAAAGTTTATCTTAAGACTTTTGCTTTATTTTAATGAGAATTATTTTTACTTATGTTATTCTATTTAATGATATATGATCAGTAATGTGCTTTATGGTCTATTGATGAGCTTAATATAAGAAGTAATTATTAAACTATGGCAAAAATCATAACATCAAACGACTGGGAGGAAATTTGGGCAGAAAGTCATGATAATGGTACATATATTTCTTATTCAAGGAATAAATACGGGTATATCATTCAGGGAAAACATCCCTATTTAGGTAGAAATCGTTGTTATGGCATTGATTTACGCAATGGATTATCGATCGAATACAATGAAGTAGAATTTAGCGATGATCTAGTTATTCTAAGAGATAAATTAAATCAACCTCTATTCGGGTTAAGTTTTTTCTTGTCGGGAAAAGTCAGAATTGAGCGTCATGGTTTAACAGGTAAAAGTGAGGAATCTATCGGTAGATATTACTCAGATTGTAATTGTGATGTCAAAGAAACAGAATGGTGGACAAAAGGAGAAAAGTTCAGTCGCATTTATATAGAAATTGAGCCACAAAAGTTTTTTAATAGTTTTTCCCAAGAAGATTTATCTCAAATCCCCCCTTTTTTGCGTCAAACTTTAGTAGAAAAACAAACGCAACCTTATTATGATCAAGGTAACATTACAAGGGAGATGCAAAAAATATTACGACAAATCTTAAATTGCCCTTACCAGGGTTTTATGAAACAGATATATTTGGAAAGCAAATCAGTAGAGTTAATAGCCCTTCATTGTCAACAATTTCAGCAAAATCAGCTTCAAGATTGCCGTTTACAAACAGGAAATTTAAGTGATATTGACAGAATATATCAAGCAAAAGAAATTTTATTAAAAAACTTAGAAAACCCTCCCACTTTAATGGAATTATCAAGACGAGTAGGATTAAATGATTTTAAATTAAAGCGAGGATTTAGGGAACTATTCGGCACATCAACCTTCAAATATTTACACGATTATCGACTCGAACAAGCTAAACAGTTACTAACATCAGGAGAAATGAAAGTTGAAGATGTGGCATTGAAAGTAGGTTTTAATAGTCGTAGTTATTTTGCTTCTGCGTTTCGTCAAAAATATGGAGTTAACCCTAAACAGTTTCAAAAGATATATAATTAATAATAAAATACATAACCCTGAATCATATAAAATTTTTTATAAATATCTATCTATGAATATTAAATACTTAGAACATAAAGTTCGTTTTTTAACTAATGAAAAAGGACAAAAAACTGATGTTTTAATACCCTTAATAGTTTGGGAAAAACTTATCAGCTTATTAAACGAAAAATTATCGGAAAATAGTAATACAAAAGCAGAATTAATTGCTGAATTAAAACAAAGTCTATTAGATGCACAAGAAGGTAAAACTTTTCCCTTAGAAGAACTTTGGGAAGGAATAGAATAGAAAATGACAGAAATTCGTTACACTCTTCCTTTTCAACGTCAGCTTAAACAATTAGCAAAACGTTATCGCAACATCAAAAACGATATTCAACCTACTGTTAAAGAGTTACAAAAAGGAAATTTTGTTGGGAATCAAATTAAAGGTGTACAGCAAACAATTTTCAAAGTAAGAGCTAAAAATACAGATATTCCCACAGGAAAAAGTGGAGGATATAGAATAATTTATCAGGTAATTTCTGGTGAAATTGTCTTACTTTTACTCATTTACGCCAAGTCGGATACTGCTAATATTACAGTTCAGGAAATAGAAAAAATTATTAAAGAAACCTTAAATTAACTAAAGTGAGCTTTTAATCCCTGTACCGTTCAAAAAAAAATCCGTCTGGCGTTCAAATTAAAATTATATATTCCTTATCATCTAATTAACAATTTTTCTTAATAATTCTAGTTTAGTGTGAGGAAGTATAATTAAATCAATGCAATTAAATCGGTTTTTTCTTTATCTGTTGCCTATAGTCACTATTACTTTATTGATTGATATTTCCGTTAAAGCGGAAGAATCAAAAGTACTTAGACTGAGTAAAATTGAACCCATTGCTCAGAAAGCAGAGTTACTTTTAGCTCAAGAAATAGTAGAAATTAGAGGTATTAAGCTCGAACCTTCGGAGACTGGATTACAAATTATTCTTGAAACCGAATCCTTATCAAAATTACAACCCCTAATTTACACTCAGGAAAATACTCTAATTATTGATGTTTTAGATGTCGTGTTAGCCCTTTCCGATGGTGAGGAGTTTAGGGCAGAAAATCCGAGTGATCAGATTTCAGAAATTAGGGCAACTCCTTTGGATAATAACGCTATCAGAATTATTGTCACTGGTAAAACAGGGATTCCCACGGCTCAAGTTGTACCCTCTGAAAGTAATTTAGTTTTGAGTTTGACGGCAGGAGATACGGCAACATCCGAAACAGAAATTGAAGTTGTGGCAACTCAAGAAGGGCAGGAGGATACAGGTTATTTTGTGCCAGATACTTCCACCGCAACTCGCACGGAAACATCCTTACAGGATATTCCTCAATCTATTCAGGTTATTCCCCAACAGGTAATAAGAGATCAACGATCAGATGTTTCTGATGCACTTCTTAATGCACCTAGTGTTCGTAACTCTGCACCTTCTAATTTCGATTCGTTGCGACTGCGAGTTAGGGGATTTTTTAGTCAACCTACTCTGAATGGAATAAAGGAGACGAACGGCTTATCATCCAATGTTGGACCTGATTTAACAGGAATTGAAAGAATTGAAGTTATTGGAGGGCCAAACTCTGTTATTTTGGGTGCAACTTCCCCAGGTGGTACGGTTAATTTTGTCACAAAACAACCTTTAAGGGATCCCTATTATTTTGTAGAGGCAACCTTTGGTAGTTTTGACTTTTATCGTGGTGAAGTGGACTTATCTGGTCCATTAGATGAGGAGGAAAAAGTATTATATCGACTTAACGCATCTTATCGAGATCAAGGATTTTTCACTGAACGGAGTCAAACAAGAAATCTAGTAATTGCACCGGTTTTAAGTCTGGAACTGGGAGAAAATACAAATCTGACTGTTGAGGGAATTTATAAGTATTTAGAACAAGAAGACTACAATTTAGGTTTACCCGCCATTGGGACAATATTTTCTAATCCCAACGGGCAAATACCCAATACCCGCATTACGAATGAGGGTGATCTTGATGTTACTACTGCTAGGATTGGATATAGGTTAGAACATAAATTTAATGAGAATTTATCACTTAACAACGTTTTTCGATACGGATACCTTAACTATGATGGTATTGGTATTAATATTGGTTCTCAACTTCTAAGTGATAATCGCACATTACTAAGAACAGCTAATGATCTCAATGATCGTTATCGTGACTATAGATTTACAACCAACTTGGCAGGAAAATTTTTAACTGGTTCGATCGCACATCAATTACTCTTTGGTATTGATTTGGGAAGATTAAATAATAGTCTCAAATTCACGGGGAGATCAGGCGCGCCTATAGATTTATTTAATCCTATTTACGGTCAACCGGCAGGAGTTGTTACATTTGAACTTGATACCAATACCGTCACAGATGAACTTGGTATCTTATTACAAGATCAGGTAACAATTACAGAAAACTTAAAGTTACTCATCAGTGGTAGATTTGATACTTTCATGCAAACTAATAAAGATTTTCTGGCAGATACGGAGACAAGTCAATCAGGAAGTGCTTTTAGTCCTCGTGTGGGTATTGTTTATCAGCCAATTAAACCTATTTCCCTTTATTTTAATTTTAGTCGCTCATTCGAGCCTGCGATCGGTACGGCTTTTGATGGCAGTAACTTTGAACCCACTAGAGGTACACAATATGAAGTTGGAGTAAAAGCAAATTTGAATGAGAGACTTTCAGCTACCTTGGCATTTTATGATATTACTCAATCAAACGTTTTAACTAGCGATCCCAATAATATAGGCTTTTCTATTCAAACAGGAGAACAAAATAGTCAAGGAATAGAACTTAGTGTTGCAGGTGAAATTTTGTCAGGGTGGAATATTATTGCTAGTTATGCCTATAATGACGGTCGTGTAACTCAAGATAACAGTATCCCTGTAGGCAACCGAATACAAGGAACAACAGCTAATGCGGCTAGTTTATGGACAACTTACGAAATTCAAGAAGGAGATTTACAAGGTTTGGGTTTTGGTTTGGGGTTGTTTTATGTGGGCGATCGCGCTGGAGATACGGGCAATACATTTGAAGTTCCTAATTATTTAAGAACTGATGCGGCTATTTTTTATAGGCGTAATAATTTTAGTGCCGCAATCAATATTAAAAACCTCTTTGACACAGACTATTTTGAAAATGCTTTCAATAACTTAAGGGTTTCTTATGGCGCACCATTTACTGTTCAGGGGACTATTTCATGGAAGTTTTAAGCCAATCCCACCTTCGCCAAACTTCCCACCTTTACAAGGGGGGATTGAGGGGGGTTAAACACCTTTTTTTTCTACTATTTTTATCGGGAATTTTGATATTTTCTGTGTTATCTTGTGGTGTTAATAACAGTCTTAAAGATTCTCAAGTATCAAATCAAGATTGTCGAGTCGTGCAACACGCTAGGGGTGAGACTTGTATCCCTCTTAATCCTCAACGAATTGTCACTCTCGATTTTAACTCTCTTGCGGTTATTTTGGCTTTGGATGTAAAACCGATCGCCACTTGGATAACTACTGAAATCGAAGACGATTTTCCCTATTTTCAAAATAAAACCGATGACATAGAAGTTTTGCGTAATTCATCAGGTCAGCCTAATTTGGAAAAACTTTTATCTCTTAAACCCGATTTAATTCTCGTTATTTCTCATTCATGGTTTGAGCCAATCTATGATAAATTGTCACAAATTGCACCCACTGTAATTTTGCCTTGGGAGGAAATCAAAGGAGATTGGAAACAACATCTTCAGGAGGCTGGAAGGGTTTTTGATCAAACGGAAAAGGCGAATCAATTAATGGATGATTATGATAATCGTATTCAAGAATTGAAAGGTTTAATGGGCGATCGCCCCCCGAAAATCTCATTTATGTTTGTTGCTGATGGGCAAATCGTCATTACTCGTCAAAAATCCTTTGCTGGTGGTATTTTACATGAGTTAGGATTTTTAAATCCCCTCTTTACTGACTCTGGGGATAATGACTTGCCCATTTCTGAGGAAATATTACCTACTATTGATAGTGATATTCTTTTTGTCGCACCATTGAAAAAGGATGATCGATCGGTGATTGAAAAACTACAACAAAAGCCTTTATGGTCAAAAGTCAAAGCAGTACAAAATAATCAAGTATATGTCGTGGATTTTTCCGTGTGGCGTGGGCTTAATATTTTTGCCGCCCATGAAGTGCTTAATGATCTTGAAAAATATCTTGTAAATACTCCTTAAAATTATGGCTAAACATACTTTATTTGTCTGTAAATCCTGTCATCGCGCCTCCCAAGAGCGTCCCGAAAATCCCCCTTTTGATGATGACATTTTCCTTGATAAATTAAACGCTTTATGCAGTGAACAATTCCTCGATGATGAGATAGAAATTCGATCTATAGGCTGTTTATGGGCTTGCGATCGTGGTTGTGTTGTCTCCGTTGGAAGTGTTGATAAACCTACTTATTTATTTGTCAATCTTACCCCAGAAGAAAGCAGTCTCCCCTTAATGGAATTTCTGCAATTATATCTCCATAGTAAAAAAGGTAATATCCCGTAGAAAAAATTACCTGAACATTTGCAGTCTGGGATTTTCGCCCAAATTCCTCCTCTTGGGTTGAGTTAAGGAAAATTTCACATTCTGATTAGGGCTAAAGCCCTTACTACGAAAGCTTTAAAAATATTTCCCCAAGGTAGAAATAGTATGATAGATAGAAATAAGATAATCAATGTAAGAAAATTATGAAAATGATCCAAGTAAAAGGCGAGATTAAACAAGGTGAATTAAAGATAAAAACTCCACTAGAAATGAGTGATGGAGAAGTTGATTTAATTATCTTCAAACAAAGTCAAGAAGCTGAGGAGTTTCAAACTATGCGTCAGTTAGCCAAAGAAAACGGTTATGATTCTAGGGAAAAAATTATGGACTTAATTCATCAAGTTAAGTTAGAAATGCTCGAAGAAAAAGGTAGAACTAAATAATGTTTAATCTTCAGCGTTTATGTCTTGATACAAATGTTTATATTATTGGCATTGAGGATGTAGATTCTCCAGAGGCTAAAATACTGAAAGCCATCGGATATTTTGGCAAAGACAACACTACCATTGATGCTGAAATTATTTTATCCCATGAAGTAATAGACCAAATTAGACGTGTGGGTAAATATTTATGGAATAAGGATAAAACGGGTTTTGCTATTAGTTTAATTTGGTCAAGATTGAATTTTCATTACGTTGATGTTGATTTTAGGTGGCGTGAATTGTCTTCCAAAATTGTTTCTCAAGGAGTTATCCCTACAGAAGATGTGGAAATATACTTAACGGCTAAATTAGGCTTATGTGATTGTTTTGTTTCATCAAATCGAGGCTTAATTAAGGCTATTGCAGATTTTGAATGTTTAACCCCTTCTGAATTTGTTAATAAGTATTTTGAGAGTATCAACTAATTATGGCGAAAACTAGGGTTTTAGAACCGGTTTGAAAAGTGGTAATTTTGACTTGATTTTGAATATTGATCCCCTCTATCCCCTTGAAAAAGGCGAAAATACAATGAAAATCCCTTGTTTATTAAGAAAGATTTAGGAGGATTTCAAACTTTTAAAACAACTTCATTAAACATCACTATTAATTTATCTAACTATGTCATCAAAAAATCATCCCCTTTTCAGACTATTAAAATACAGTAAAAACTATCAAACTCAAATCTCGATCGCAACTATTGCCACTATTTTAAATACTATATTCGATCTTGCCCCTTCCTACTTGATTGGTGTAGCAGTAGATATTGTGGTGTTAAAAGAAGATTCATTTATTGCTCAATGGGGTTTCACTAATACCATTACTCAATTAGCCATTCTCTCTTTGATTACTCTATTGGTATGGAGTTTAGAGTCACTGTCAGAGTTTATTTATGAGCGTCTGTGGCGTAATTTAGCTCAAACTTTGCAACATGAATTAAGATTTGATGCCTATAGTCATTTACAAGAATTAGAATTAAGCTATTTTGAAGAACGATCAACGGGTACGCTATTATCTATCTTAAATGACGATATTAACCAACTGGAAAGGTTTTTGGATTCGGGTGCGGAAAGTATTATTCGCTTTATCACCACCATAATTTTTGTAGGTGGTTCTTTTATACTAATTGCTCCCCAAGTGGCATGGTTAGCTATTTTACCTATTCCTTTTATTTTATGGGGATCATTGGCATTTCAAAAACGACTTGCCCCTCTTTATGCAGATGTAAGGGATAAAGCAGGATTGATTAATACTCGTCTAGCTAACAATATTTCGGGCATTGCAACCATCAAAAGTTTTACCGCCGAAATTTATGAACAATCGAGGGTAAAAAATGAAAGCGAAGCCTATCGCCGTAGTAACCGAAGTGCGATCGCCCTTTCTTCTGTTTTTATTCCTGCTATTCGTTTAATCATCGTCATGGGGTTTATCGCAACCTTATTTTTTGGGGGGGTTGCTGTCAGTCAGAATCAATTAACCGTAGGCACTTACGGCTTTATGGTGTTTATCGTTCAATATCTTTTATGGCCTTTTGCTACTTTAAGCGAATTGATGGATCAATATCAAAGGGCAATGGCTTCTATTCGGCGAGTCATGGGTTTACTTGATACTCCTATTAGGATTCATTCAGGAAATAAAACCTTCTCCACACCAATAAAGGGGGAAATTTCCATCGTCAATGTGAATTTTGCTTATGACAATGGGGTAAAAGTGCTAAAAAATTTATCCATGGACATTCGAGCTAAGAGTAATATCGGTATTGTCGGGGCAACAGGTTCAGGAAAAAGCACTTTAGTTAAATTATTACTAAGATTTTATGAAATTGATCACGGAGAAATTACCATTGATGGTGTTAATATCCAAGAATTATATTTACATGATCTCAGAAAGGCGATCGCATGGGTAAGTCAGGATGTGTTTTTATTTCATGGCACGGTAGCTGAAAATATCGCTTATGGTAACTTTGACGCTACTTTAACAGAAATCATCCAAGCGGCCAAATTAGCAGAATGTGATGACTTTATTCAACAATTACCCCAAGGATACGATACCATCGTAGGAGAAAGAGGGCAAAAACTTTCAGGAGGACAAAGACAACGCATTGCGATCGCCAGGGGCATCCTAAAAAATCCCCCTATTTTAATCTTAGATGAGGCTACCTCCGCAGTGGATAACGAAACCGAAGCCGCTATCCAAAAATCGTTGCAAGTGATTACTAAAGATAGAACAACTATTGCCATCGCCCATCGTCTTTCAACTATAAGGAATTGCGATCGCATTTATGTCATGGATAAAGGGCAAATAGTCGAGCAAGGAAAACATGAAGAATTATTAGCATTAGAAGGAATTTATCATAGCCTTTGGGCGGTGCAGTCGGGAATTAATTAGGGGTTTACTGAATAGGTCTCAAACTCTTACCTACCAAAAGATTAACATCATAACAGGTGTTCTTCAAAATGGGTTATAATCGTTTCCAACTCAATAAAACCGCAGTGCGATCGACAATTCTTCGACTAAAATAAAATCCCTAGGGCGACAATAACCATTTAAGAGGGTAGCGAAGGGTAGGTTTTAGGTTTCAGGTTTCAGGTTTCAGGTTTCAAGTACATGAATAGTATTTTGTCTTTACGAAATAAATAGCCAGACATATTACATATTATCTCAAAATGTTGATAATACAATAGTTTTGCCTATTATTTGAACCATTGAGTAAATAGAGATAATGATAAATATTAGTGGATACAAAATCTAACACCTAACACCTGCTACCTGCTACCTATAAGGTTTTTAGAGTTATTATCCCTCCTTCAGCTTTAACTCTTAGCCCCGAATTCTGAGAGTTAATCTTGCACTAATCAAGAATATTTGCCACTTTACTGCTAACTAAAATAATTATAGTGGCACTTATTGCGATCAAGAAAGCCATACCACTACCTGAAGGTAAGGAATATTGTGATTGTAGCAAAGGTTCAAAAATGCGATCGCTCAATACTCCTGCGGTTAAACTAGAGCAAGTTGTAACTAGAATACCAATGAGATAATCAGCACCAAAAACCCTACCTTGTAAATGATGAGGAATTTTAGCATACCATATAGCCATATAAGAACTCATCATCAAAGGGTGATGAAACGACCATGCAAATCTTGCTATAATCCAAAAACTAGGTAAAGAAGCTAAAGCCAAAATTAAGATACTTATTCCAGTGCCTAAAAAACCCGTAAAAATACCTCGTCTAAGTTTTTTGAATCCTCCCCACACACTAACTATTAATCCCCCCACTACTCCACCCAAACCTCCTCCAGCTACCACTATGCCCAAAATTTGGCTATTACTGTCAGTTTTGGCTAATATCATCGGTTGATATAGAGTTTCGCTAATATCATTGAAAAAGCTAAATAAAGATACCATTATCACCATTGATAACAATTCAGGATGGGAGTAAATATAACGAAATCCAAAGGTTAAATTGGAGAGGTGATTAACTTTTTCTTGATCTTGTTTGATAGTATGAGGAATATGGATCATCAGGATAAAACAAAATGCGATCGCAAATGTTCCCATATCAATTAAGGTAATACCGAATAAACCTATCAGGGGAAATAAAACACCAGCCAAAGCTGGGGAAATAATCCCCGCACCGTAAACCACCATCGCTCCCATACTACTAGCACGAGTGTGATGTTTTTCGGGCAAAATCAGGGGGATAAGGGTAGAGTAGGTAAGAGATTGAATATTACCAAAGCAACCAATAACCGAAGCAATGAGATAAATATGCCATACTTGCAGAGTCCCCAAAAAGGCGAGAATCCCTACGGAAATAGTACAAAATGCCGAACCTGTATCGCTGATAATTAATAATTGTTTGCGAGAGGTTCGATCGATTAAAATACCCGTTAAAGGAGTAATGATCACTTGGGGTAATTGATAAAATACAAGGATAAGTGCGATCGCAGTGGCAGATTCGGTTTTTTGCCACACCCATAGAGTGAGGGTAAAGTAAGTCATGGCACTACCCACGGCGGAAAATAATTGCCCTAACCAAAGAATAATAAAGGTTTTCACATTAAAAAATATCTCACGCAAAGGCGCAAAGGGTTATAATTTTGGTAGTAGTTGTGTTTTAAGCTCGTTAAGGTATAATTCTGTGCCGATCGCACCTGTTAAACCAAGACACATATAAGCAGGAATATAATAAACTCTCCCTTCTTTACTAGCTTCTAAAGATTGGGCGATTTCGTTTTTTGCCCATGCTTGTTGTGTCTCAGTCAGTTGATGTTGTGCAAAATTGTCTATATCCTTGAGGGTTTCTGGTTGGCTGAAGTTATACCCTAACAAGATGATGGAGTCCGCTTTTTCTAATTGAGGTAAAATTTCAAGGGAAATAGGGGTGCGAGTATCAGGCTGAGAAGGGTTCGATTTCGGTGGCGATACCAGTTGAAACCCTAAATCCTTCACCAATGAACTACAAAGCCCCCTTGAATTATCAGAAATTAATTCTTGTAATCCTTTCGCATAGAGTAAAAGCACTTTCGGATGTTTCTTGACTACGGGAGCAAATTCTGTTTTTGCCTTTGCTATTTGAGCTTGAGTTGTTTGTAATAGTTCTTCCGCTTGAGTTTCACGGTTAACTGCTTGGGCGATCGTCTTCATATTTTCCATTGGTTTATCCCAATCTAAAATGAGAGTAGGAGCGATTTTTGATAACATTTCGTATTGACTAGCGTTATTGATTTCAACCCCTAAAATCAAGTCTGGTTTAACCTTTAAAATCTGTTCAATATTGGGAGTATAAGCAATACCCACATTAGTCATGGACTCATTGATATACTTTCCTAAATAGGGGATTTGTTCTAAAGGATTGGTATAATCTTTGGTATAAAAACCGATATGATCAGCAAAAGCAATGGCTTGAACTTGTAAAGCTAAAAGAGGTTCTAAAACATTAGGCCCCAATGCTACAATTCTTTTTGGTTCATCACATATCTTCGCTTCCCCCATTTGATGGCTAATCGAACGACAATTATCATCATTATTATTAGAGATAGAAGTAGAAGTATTCCTAGTACAAGAAATTAAGAAAAAACCAATAATTAGCCGAAAAAAATAGTTAAAGTTTCTCATATAAATAATTCTTAATATTGACCATAAAATTAAACCAATTACTTTGACAAAAATAAATTGATGGACTTTGAAATTATCAGCAATATTACTGAAATTGAAAACATAGCTGTTGGTAATTCAATTCGAGATCTCGATCGTCTTCGTAAGATTTATGGTGGAAAGCGTTGGCGTAAACTCAAGGGCATAGCAACAATTCGTTTAACGAATGGTAAAATTAGAAAAGCAGAAATACATTGGTACGAAGCACATGGCATTGGCAAAAGAGAAATAAAAAGAAAACGTTATTTAGATTAAGACTATGAAAAATTATCAATTTGCAGTCTGTTTAAACAATCAAAATTATCCTGCCTCCTTAGAATTACATAAAATTTATCGTGTTATTCCTGATGAAGAAGCACAACTCGATGGAGATTTAAGAATCATTGATGAAAGTGGAGAAGATTACTTATATCCTGCCACTTATTTCTCACTAATTGAGTTACCCATCGATGTCCAAAAATCCCTCTTAGTAGTAGCTTAAAACTTAATCGACACCGAACCAATCACTGTCAAAGGTTGCCCAAAAGCATTACCAAAATTTCGAGAATTAAAAGTACTACTGATATACTTAACATCAAAAAGATTATTAACATTAAGGGCAATACGCCAATCTTCCTGATTATAAAAAACAGCCATATTCGTCACAAAATAATCCCCTACTTTGTAACTGTTAGCTAAATCACCGTAGCGATCGCCCACATAGTTAAAACCTAAACCAAATCCTAAACCTTTCACATCGCCTTCTTGAAACTCATAAGTAGTCCATAATCCAGCACTGTTATAAGGGGCATTAAATAAACGATTACCTACAGGGATAGTATTGTCTTTAGTAACTCTGGCATCGGTATAAGCATAGTTTGCAATAATTCTCCAACCGGGTAAGATTTCCCCTGCTATATCAAGCTCAAACCCCTGAGAGCGCTGTTCCCCTGAAAGTACGGAAAACAGAGGATTCACTGGATCTGCCGTTACCACATTTTGCTTAGTAATATCAAAATAAGCTAAAGTAGTAAACATTTTTCCTTCTAAAAATTCTGCTTTTACCCCTACCTCAAAACCTTCTGCCGTCTCTGGCTCAAAGGCGTTACCCTTAGAATCTGAACCAAAATTAGGCTTAAAGGATTGGGAATAATTACCATAAATTGATACGGTTTCTATGGGCTTATAAATAAATCCCACCCTTGGACTCCATTTATTGTCTGATCTGTTTACTGAGGTTGCGTCATAGTTCGGATTAATACGAAAATCGATCACATCATAACGAATACTACCGACTAAAATAAATTTATCTCCGAAATTAACCTGGTCTTGCAGAAATACTCCATAGCGATCGTACTGAGTATCAAAGGGTGCGAAAGGTTCTAACTCACTTAAATCAGGGCGAGGAATAGCCCCATAAACAGGATCAAAAATATTAAATAAAACTGGAGTACTAAAATCAACTCTCGTATATTGCTCATCAAAACGATTAAAATTTAAGTCTAATCCCGCTAAAAGAGTATGTTTCACCGAACCTGTCTTAAAATTCCCTACCACATTGGTTTGAATGGTATAATCATCGGAACGATAAGAGCGATCAGCATAAAATAAACTAATATTACCCGTCTTTTCATCCACAAAAAATGGCAATAAGGGGAACACATTATAATTCTGATTAATGTAACGAAAACCATGATTAAAAGTCCAGTCATCGTTAAATTCATGTTTAAAATCATAGCCAACGTTGATAGTGGTATTTTTTAATGTATCATCAAGCTCACCGACAACTCGACTAGATGGCACATTAAATACTCCTTTTCCTCTTGCCGGAATACCTAAGTCAAAGGGGTTTTGCTCATCAGTATATTCTAAAAGCACCGTAAAACTGGTTTTGTCACCAATATCCCACGTTAATACAGGAGCAATAAAAAGTCTTTGAGTATCCACCGTAAAATCTCGGAAACCTGCATCATTAAAGTAGGCAAAGTTTAAACGATAACGCAATGATTTGTCTTCCGTTAAAGGGCCTGAAATGTCGATCGTCGGACGAATAAGAGTATAACTTCCTACCTGTAAACCTACCTCATAAAACGGCTCAAATAACGGTCTTTTGGTGACTAAATTAATAATACCCCCTGGATCGTTTTGTCCATAAAGTACGGAAGAAGGCCCCTTTAATACCTCTACTCTTTCCACGTTAGCGGTTTCTTGAGTGCCAAGATTATCATTTACTCGAAAACCATCCCGCAAAATTGGCCCTCCCGTAAAGTTATCGCTAGTAAATCCCCTAATGGTAAGGCTTGTACTAGCACCGAAAGGACTTAAACGTCCAATCACGTTACTAACATTGCGCAAAGCATCGTCCACCCGAATCACCTGTTGATCTCTTAATACTTGTTGAGGTACAACTTGAATTGATTGAGGTGTATCAAGAATTGGCGTATCTGTGCGAGTTGCGGTACTTGCTGAGGGTACAAAATAATTATTTTCCTGCTGTGCTTCTGCGGTAGCGATGATTTCGATCGAACTCTCTGTTTCCCCTGTAGATGTGCCTTGTTTAGCAGTTAAAATCGTCTCTGATAGGCTTGTTTGAATGTCCACAACGGGGGGAGCGTTTGTACCTGTAATACTTACTCTGACTCGATTATCGGGCAGATTGACCACATTAATTAAAGCAATACCTTCCACTGGATTACTAAGTAAAAATTCTTCTCCCGTTGCCAGATTAAGCACGACGTTAGGAATATCCGCAATAAGAGCATTTTCTGTAATGGTAATCTCAGGAGATGATAATTGCTCATTAGTTTGTAATAAAAGGTTAATACCTTCTTCTGTTTGTGTTACTTCAATATTGTTAATTTCAATAATGTTATTCTGTGTCGTTTCTGCTGGAGAGTTATTGATAATATTTTGCTCGATAATATTAGTTTCCTGTGCCAACACCGATGGACAGAATAAACTGACTGTAAGTACTGTCATTGAAAGATTTTGCCCAATTTTCTTCATTTTATTTTTTGCCTCACTTACCCTAATTAATGCAAATATTTATTATTAGTCAGTAAATGATAGGGGATTTAAGCAAGACTAATCTTTGTGAAACGGACTTTTTTCTTTGTGAAACAGACTTTTTTAGCAATTAGTCAAAAAATTTATAGTTGAACCGATTTAATTAAAAATTATTATCAATAAACTTGAAATTTCGTTTACAATGAATAACGTTATTTTCTTCACTGAGTCATTATCTATCAATTATGACTATTATTATTACTCCTGAAGATAATCAAATTCTATGGGAAGAAACGCTCAAAAATACTTATGTGGATTCTTTAGACTGTAACGATATTACCTATCCTTTTTCATCCATAATGGGGGATGGTTACAGCAGAGAAATAAAATTGACAAGGGGATTAACTATAGAGATTCTCAATTGTGATATTACTCAACACTATTTACTTAAAAATAATGAGACGGCAAGAGACAATATCATATTTCATTTTCATCTTTTTGGCTATCATCAAGACTTAGATACGATCGTTAATAATCAAGAATTTGCTTTATATGGCACTGGTTTTGTACCTCAACAAATTAATGAAGTGCCTCCTCAAAAGGTTTTAGAAGTGAATATTCACGTTGATACGGAAAGATTAATCTCTTATATTGGGAGTAAAGATGGAGAATTACCAAAACCGTTACATAACTTTATTAAACCCCTTACGAGACAAAGTTATGCCTGTGTAGGGAAAGTTACCCCTATGTTAGAAGGGATTTTATGGCAAATATTACGTTGTCCTTTTCAGGGTATCACAAAGCGTATATATCTTGAGGCAAAAGCCTTAGAATTAATTGGTTTAGTCATAGCTGAACAAATAGAAGCATTATCTCAAGAATCTTGTTATCCTAAAAGTTCGATCGAGCAGTGCCGTTGTACGATCGCCCGTATTCATTCAGCAAAAAGCATACTCCTTGCAAATCTGCATCAACCCCCATCCATCGCAGAATTAGCCCGACAAGTGCAGTTAAACGAATATACTCTAAAGCAGGGTTTTAAAGAAGTTTTTAAGACTACTATTTTTGACTACTTACGCAACTATAGACTACAACAGGCAAAGCAGTTATTGGAAACAGGACAAATGGGAGTAAAAGAGGTGATGAATGCGGTAGGATATTGTGATCGACATCATTTTGCTATGGCTTTTCGGAAGAAATTTAATGTCAATCCAAGAGATTATTTAAAGGGTTATCGATTCTAGCTGTAAAGGTAATTTCTCTTGCAAAGACGCAAAGAAAGGTACAAAGTTTTTTTGTCATCTAAGGTGATACTCAATTTTCCCCACCAAAAAAATTCCCTCTACCCCACCAAAGTCTCTTGCATTGTCATAGGGTAATCAGTAACCTATTGTTTATTGCAAATTATTCTAAATATTGGTGTGAGAAAAATGACACAACAACCCCCTAAATACTTCCCGAAGCGATCGCTCTTAATCACCTTCGTTATCACTATTTTCTCTATATTTGATTCTCCTCCAACGAAAGCTAATGAGAATAGTTTATTAATTTCTGAGATTAAAACTAATGTTAAGCAGTCATCATTTATTGATAATAATTTAAAACAGTCTGATATTTTAAGAGTAGGTGATTTACCTTCTATTTCTCAAAAAGCAGAGCAACTTTTAGCACAAGATATAGTACAAGTAACAGGAGTGAAAATAGAACCCTCTGAGACAGGATTACAAATTATCCTTGACACAGAATCTCGATCAAATCTACAACCTTTGATATATAGTCAAGAAAATACTCTCATTATCGACATTTTAGAAGCAGTTTTAGCCCTTGCTGATGGTGATGAGTTCAATGTTGAAAATCCTACCAATGACATTACTACAATTCGGGTAACACCCTTAAATTCTAATGCCATAAGAATTACCATAACGGGTAAAACAGGGATTCCCACTGCTCAGGTTATACCCTCAGACAATAATTTAGTTTTGAGTGTAACGGCTGATAGTCAAACCGCCTCTGAGACAGAAATTGAAATTGTGGCAACCCAAGAAGGGCAACAAGAAACAGGCTATTTTGTTCCCAACTCCTCTACTGCTACAAGAACAGATACACCCTTACTTGATGTTCCTCAATCGGTTCAGGTAGTACCACAACAAGTATTGCGAGATCAACAAATCACTCGTTTAGATGATGCCCTGAGAAATGTGCCGGGGGTAACTCAAAATTTTGGACCTGGTTCTGCTGTTTACTATAGAATTAGGGGTTTTGAAGCCTTAGATAATAATTTTCTCAGAAATGGATTACCTGATCCGGGGGCGGGGGAATTAGTAGAACTTTCGAGTATAGAGCAGGTTGAAGTGTTAAAAGGGCCAGCATCGGTATTATTCGGTTTTGGGAATCCCGGAGGTACAATTAATTTAATCACCAAAAGCCCTTTATCTGATCCTTTTTATCAGGTTGATGCTAGTTTTGGCAGTGAGAATTTTTATCGAGGTGCGATCGACTTTTCTGGCCCCTTAAATGACTCAAAAACGTTACTATATCGTTTCAATACGGCTTATCGTAACTCAGGAAGTTTTATTGATGATTATACTAGCGAATTTTTTGGCATCTCTCCTGTGATTGATGTAAAGATAGGCAATAATACTAGCCTAACAGTAGAAGGAGATTATTTGATTGCGACAGACTATTTTCGTCCTCCCGGAGTGCCGACAGTGGGTACTGTGTTATCTAATCCTAATGGAAAAGTCCCCCGTAATCGTAACCTAGCTGAACCAAATGATATAACTGAGCAAAAGGTAACGAGAATCGGCTATAGACTAGAACATAAATTCAGCGATAATTGGTTATTACGCAACGCTTTTGCTTATAACTATCGTGACTATTACGATAAATTACATTTGCCTAGTGGTTTAGAGGCGGATGGTAGAACTTTGAATCGTTTTTATCGTGAGTATGAATTTGATAGCACGGCTTATAGTTTGACAACCAATGCCATTGGTAAGTTTTCCATGGGTTTAACTAAGCATGAGTTGTTAATGGGAATAGATATAAACCGTTTTGAAAATAAAACCCCCAGTTTTAGAGGTACAGCAGGTTCACCCATTGATATATTTAACCCTGTTTATGGGCAACCAATTCCCGTGCTTACAGGTGACAATTTTAGTGATACAACCATAACAAAATCATTAGGGATTTATCTACAAGATCAAATTACTTTCACTGAGCAATTAAAATTTGTCTTAGGGGTTCGTTTTGACACTTTTGATCAAACCTACGAAAATTTTACAGCCAATACAGAAAGTAGTAGTTCTGATAGTGCTTTTAGTCCTCGTTTTGGTATTATTTATCAACCCATTCCCACAGTTTCTATTTACGGTAGTTATATAAGTTCTTTTGCTCCTGCTTATGGTGCATTTCTCTTTGATGGAGCTTTAAATAATTCTTTTGAACCTCAACAGGGTGGACAGTTTGAGATTGGGGTAAAAACCGATTTTAGCGATCAACTTTCTGCAACTCTCGCATTTTATGATATAATCCTTCGTAATGTTTTAACGGAAGATCCTAATAATCCGGGCTTTCAAATTCAAACAGGAGAGCAAAACAGTCAGGGATTTGAATTTAGCTTAACGGGGGAAATCTTGCCGGGATGGAATATTATTGCAGGTTATGCTTATACCAATGCTAAAATTACTCAAGACAATACTTATCCCGTAGGTAATCAATTACCGAATACGCCTTACAATTCCTTTAACTTATGGACAACCTACGAACTGCAAGAAGGTGATTTACAGGGGTTAGGCTTTGGTTTAGGCTTCTTTTATATGGGCGATCGCCAAGGAGATTTAAGCAACACTTATACTGTACCGATTTATTTTCGCACGGATGCCGCCATTTTCTATAATCGAGATCAATTTAGAGTTGCCCTTAATTTCCGTAACTTATTCGACATAGAATACTTTGAATATGGAGTAAATTCAACCCGTGTTCAATACGGACAACCCTTTACCGTCTTAGGTAGCCTTTCTTGGAAATTTTAATAAACTTAGCGAACTTCTTTGCGCCTTTGCGCCTTTGCGTGAGATTATTCACAATTTAATAAATCGCAACCAAGATCTCTGTTTTACGGGTATTGATTTTGAAAATAATTATGAGATATTTTTGCCGTTGGTTAATATTGGGCTTAATTGGATTTATTCTCGTTACCGCCTGTCATCATACATCCCCTTCCTCACCACTAACGGGAGATTGTCGCATAATACAGCATAGCATGGGAGAAACTTGTGTTCCCCAAAATCCTCAACAGGTGGTTACTTTATCCTTAGCGACTTTAGGAAATACGATCTCCCTTGGAGTAAAACCCATTGCCACCACTAATGAAGTTCATCAAGGCAACCCATCTGTAACATTTGTATCAGGAAACCCTGAAGGAGTCAAACTTATTGGGCTGAAAGAGCCTAATTTAGAGATATTATCTCAACTTAAACCAGATTTAATCATCGGGGCAGATTGGTATAAAGGGATTTATCCTCAACTATCTCAAATTGCACCAACGGTTTTAGGGGAATTAAATTACACTCATTGGGATAGGCATTTAAGTTTTATTGCTGAAGCATTGGGGAAACAAGAAGCGGAAAAAGCTCTTTGGGCTAATTATAACCAACGGATAAAGGATTAAAATTAGCATTAGGCGATCGCTATCAAGATAAAACGGTATCATTTATTTATTTTGGACGAGATAAAATCCATATTGATGCTAAAAATTCCTTTGCTGGTTTAATTTTAGAAGATGCTGGTTTAAAACGCCCTGATTCACAAAATCAAGATGCTCCCTATGGTGCATTACCTATATCTTTAGAGGAGTTAAATAAAGCAGATGGAGATATTTTATTTGTCACAACTTATTCCGATGATGGTACTAAAATTTTAGAAGAAATTAAAAATAATCCCCTATGGCAAAATCTGAAGGC
Source organism: Cyanobacterium aponinum PCC 10605 (assembly GCF_000317675.1). Lineage (NCBI taxonomy): Bacteria > Bacillati > Cyanobacteriota > Cyanophyceae > Chroococcales > Geminocystaceae > Cyanobacterium > Cyanobacterium aponinum. Next base: position 2,456,286 of record NC_019776.1, on the reverse strand, counting down.
GGTTAAGTTCGATCGAGTTTATTATGTTAATTTTATGGCATGGGGAGCAAGTCATATTTTAGGTACAGATGGAGTTATTGATGATCTTTTTAAATATCTAGGAAATATTCCTTCCTGATCTTAAAAACCAGATTACTGTATAGCATTCCTAGGTTTGTTGTCAAAAAGGATACGATACCATCGTGGGGGAAAGGGGGCAAAAACTCTCAGGAGGACAAAGACAACGGATTGCGATCGCTCGTGCTATCCTGAAGAATCCACCTATTTTAATCTTAGATGAGGCTACCTCGGCGGTGGATAACGAAACCGAAGCCGCTATCCAAAAATCGTTACAGGTAATTACTAAAGATAGAACAACTAATGAATAGTAAATCAGAAATCTTTTAACTTTCTTAAAAATTGTAAAAAACTTAGCGAACTTCTTTGCGTCATGAGTGCCTTTCCGTGAGACAAAAAAATATGACTTATTAATATTAAAAGTGCGGTAATAGTATTCTCATTTTCTATTAATTTTTCACTTGCTTAATTGATAACTTTTTGGACTTTGGGCGAATTTGCGTCTAAATGCTGTGCTAAAGGCTTCAGGGTTGGAATAGCCTACGCTATGGGCAATTTGGGCAATAGTTAAGTTAGAATTTCTTAATAATTCTTGGGCTTGTTCCATGCGATAATTATACAAATAACCGAATACCGTTGTGCCGAAAAGTTGTTTAAATCCTTGTTTTAAGGTGCGATCGTTTAAGCCTACTTTTTGGGATAATTCTTTTAATGAAGGGGGATTAAGATAAGATTTAATTAAAATATCTTTGGCATATTCTACTCGATCGAGATCTTCTTTTTTAATACTTAATTTTTGAGAAGAAACACTGGATAAATCACAACTATTAAATTGCAGGGAAAATAATTCTAAGGCTTTACTTTCTAAATATACTTGCCTTGTTAAACCATGATAAGGACATTGATAAATTTGATGTAAGGCTCTGACTATTTCTGGGCTGTTTTTTCCTAAAGATAGATGAAATTTAGAAGTGCGATCGCCTCTTATTAACTTTTGTAAAGAGGTTGTTTTTTCTTCTGTACAAAAACTATGAAAATAATGTATAGGTGCATAAATACTAATTATTCTAATTTCTGTCTTGCAAGACCATTTTTCTATTTCCGTTAAATCAGGTAGATGGTAAAGATAATTTTCTCCCTTCGATTCTGTGTATTCAGACTTAATTTCAGAAGTATTTAGTGTTTCCACCATAGACATTCCAGATAGATAAAAATGAGCTGTCAAAGGAAAAGCACTTTCATGTCTTCTTTCCAGATACATTGTATCTTTTAATTGTACTTTAATAATTTCAATTGTTAATCCCCCTCTTAAATTAATCTGGCGGTTATATCCTTTTCCAACTCTAGGGGGAAGATGAATAATTGTCTCTTCATTATTATTTTCAAAAGAAAATTCATTCCAATTCACTACTCTCTCGCTCTTTTGAGAATAATTAGGCAAAAAGATAATTGTATTGGGGTCAAATTGAAAAGAATCATCCATGTCATATACAAGAATATTCCTAATTATTGTAACGGGGGATTATCGGAATCATTTTCCTCAAGATTAGTCTCTTTTGTTGGTGTTTCAGAAGGTAATGTTTCCTGTTGATTTTGTTCTAATTCCTGCTGTTTTCTCAATTCTTCCTCTCTTTTTTCTCTTTCAATTCTTGCTTGTGCTTCCCTTTCCTGTCGCTCTTTTTCAAGCTGTCTTTGACGCTCTAATCTTTCTTTTTCAAGCTGTGCTTGTCTTGCTTGACGCTCTTTTTCTTGTTCTAATCTCGCTTGTCTTTCTGCCGCTTCTTTTTTCTGACGAGCGATGCGATCGAATTCTGAACCCGCTACGGTAAAGTTAATACTAACCTGCACCGAAGCATTATTCACACCGGGAGAAGAAAAACGCATTTTTCTCGCCGCTAGCAATGCCTGTCGATTAACCTCTCCGTTACTATGAGAACCAACCACACTAACCCCTAAAACATTACCATTGCTATCAAGGTTAACTTTAACAGTTGCTTTACCCTCCACCCCTTGTAATGCAGAAGGATACTCAGGATTACAATTACTAATACATTTAATACTTTCAGGCGGGGGAGGAGTCGGTTTTGCTTGGGGGCGTGATGGTACGGATTGACTAGTAGCGGCAATATTACTGGGAATGCCAGATACAGTATTTTGGGAGTTATTATTGCTGGTTTGACTACTGCCACGACTTAAACTATTTCTTAAATTACCGACTTCTTCTCCTTGACTACTACTAACGGCACTGGGAGTATTGTTACTACTACGAGATAATCTTCCACTGGAAACGGGGGTGTCTTGGGTAACACGGGCAACGGTGGAAGACTGACCATTATTACGACTTTCTGCCCTTGGGGATGAGTTTAAACTACTACTTAAAGAATTACTATTATCGTTGATGGGTTTTACTGCACGGGGAATATTATTTTTGACTGGTGCATTACTGGTTAAAACCTCTTGAGATGGAGAAATAGGGGATTCAGGCGATGGAGTGATTGAAGGTTGAGGAGTTGTTTCCGTAATCTGCTCTGGTTTTGGGTTATTTTCAATTGCTTCTGATGTTTTTTGAGGTTGCGGAGTAGGATTTACTCTAGCAACTTCTTGCATAGGAGGATTTGGTTTTGTTTCTCTCTTATTCACCGTTGGTTGCGGTGGTACTTCTCTTGTTTGAGGTAAGGGGGGTTTTACAGTTTCTAATTTTGGTTGAGGTTTTTCTTCTGGCTGGGGTTTTTCTTCTGGCTTAACTTCAGGCTCTTGTACAACGATAAATTCAATAGGCTTAGTTTCTTCCGTTAAGGGTTTTTCGATCGAGTTTAGAACTCTAAACATAATACCATGAAGTGCGATCGAACCTAAAACCCCAATGGCAAGAAGTTTTCTTGTTTTTTTTATTTCCTGTTGACGTTGCTCAATACAAGTTACTGAATAAGTCATGATGAATTAATTATTTTAAAGTGAATCAGGCTGTTTTATGACGAAGAAGGCTTTTTTTACTAACCCTCATTTTGCTAATCTTTTTTAACTTTATCGATATATCTTTGCGTTAAAATCTAAACTTTGTTATAGTAAAATATTAAATTAATTAATAATAATTTGCAACTATTTAAAGCAAGTCAATGTCCACAATTGAACTATTAAAAGCAGGGGGTATTGTTTCAATTCCTCTATTGGTCTTTTCTGTGATCACAATAGCTTTGATCATAGAACGTTTTTGGTTTTGGCTGAGGATAAAGTCGAGAGAAAGAGTTTTAGTGAAAGAAGTATTAAAAATTTATCCCTCAGATTGTGTAACAGTGATTAATAAATTAAGAAAAAATCTTGATTTACCCATTGCCAGAATCTTTTTAGAATCTCTTGAATTAGAAAATGCTAATGCTACTGAGTTTCGTTTAGCTTTAGAGACTGCTACCCAAGCAGAGTTACCCTTATTGAAAAGATTTAACACTTTTTTTCAAACAGTCATTACTGTTGCACCATTGCTAGGATTACTCGGCACAATATTAGGTTTAATTCAATCTTTTGCTTCCCTAGATTTGGGCAATACAGGAGGCACAAACACCGCCGGAGTTACAGGGGGTATCAGTGAAGCATTAGTTTCTACCGTAATGGGCTTAGTGGTAGCTATTGTTACTTTGATGTTTGCTAACGTCTTTCGCTCTTTTTATTTACGCCAAATCGCTTTAATTCAAGAATATGGTGGACAATTAGAACTTTTGTATCGTCGTTTCTACGAAAAAGGAGGAGAAGAGAAAGCCTATGCGAATACCTGATGAGCAAGATGTGCAAGGGGAAATTAATATAGTACCAATGATTGATGCTATTTTCTCAATTTTGGCGTTCTTCATTATATCTAGTATTTCTTTAATTAGATCAGAAGGTTTGCCCGTTAATTTACCTTCCGCAAAAACAACGGAATCTCAAAAAGTTGCTCAAATCAATGTTACTATTCAGCCTGATGGCAAAGTTTTTTTAAACAAGCAACCGATAGAAGTTAATGGTTTGCAAGGGGCAGTTACAAAACTAATCCCCAACAGTGAGCAGAGCATGGTAATTATTAACGCCGATGAAAAAGTATCTCATGGAATAGTTGTATCGGTGATGGATGAATTAAGACAAATTAAAGGGGTTGGTTTAGCTATTTCTGCAAAGAAAAAATAAGGCTTTTAAATAGGGGTTGATGAGAAAGTGGTGTAAAGAGTTTAAGCTACAGTCCAAAATATCTATGAATCAGAGACTTTAGCAAGGATAATGATTTTTCATAAATTGCTATTTTTATCAATTATTTTGATGCAGATAAGGGTAGATTTCAGGTTTCAGGTTTCAGGTTGCAGGTGTTAGGGATAGGGGGATGAGGAGATGAGGGGAGAGGGGGAAACAAGTAATTAGTTCAGAGTTCAGAGTTCGGAGTTTTTAATTCTTAATTCTTAATTTTTCCTTTGCCCTTTTACTTTGCACATTGCCCTTTTTGTTATCACTCATAGACGAAAATTTATCCTTAACTCAGGTAAATATAGATTTTTAGGATTTTATTGCGCTTAAAATCCTTGTTTGAAAAGGGTTTCGATTGCCAACAGTAAAGCCTAGATAGTTATTGTGGAATAAAAAGCCGTTTTTGAGTTAGCTGTAGGATAAACGCTCACTAACCGCTATACGGCACAAAACACAAATACAAATAATATTCTTAGTGTACATGATTTGACTTCTACTGTTAGATTCGAGACTTGCCAGATTTTTTTCCACTTATACTAGCAAATATTTGCAATAACTGTTATTTTAATATAGATATTCTAAACAAAACACAAATACAAATAATATATGAAAATGAATCATAGATTATTGCTAGGTAGTTCAGCCCTTGCATGGGGTTTAATTCTGTTATCTAACCCTCAAGCTCAGGCTCAAACATCCACTGATAAATACTATAATAATTCTCAACAACTATCACTTACTGTTAAAGATTTAAGTCAAGAAAAAACAGAAGCCAAATGGTTAGTACAAAATAATATTATTACCATTACAGATATTGAAATAAACGATACAGATTCTGGATTACAATTAATCATAGAAGGCGATCGCACCTCTGAATTACAACCCTTGATTTTCCCCTTTGAAAATACTCTAATTGTAGAATTTATCGAAGCGAGATTAGAGACAGATTTTCGAGAGACGGATATTAGCGAGGAAATTACCGCCATTGAAGGGGTGAATTTAGAAAATGGAGGCGTAAGAATCACTGTTACGGGTAAAAATAACCCTCCCTCCGCTCAAATTATCCCTTCTGATAGTAATTTAGTATTATCTGTTACCCCTGAAAGTAGTGTAGCAAGTGAAGAAGGAGAAGAAGAAGCCCAAACCATAGAATTAGTGGTAACGGCAAATAGAGCGCAAGAGGAAGAGCAAAAAGTTCCTCGCTCGATTACAGTAATCAATCGTCAAGAAATTGAACAACAAAGTAAAATAAGCAGAGATTTAGGGGAAATTTTGCCTAAATTAGTGCCGGGGTTAGCTCCTTCTACCCAAACATCAAGTATTTTTGGTCAACCTTTACGAGGAAGAAATGTTGGGGTTTTAATTGATGGTGTACCTCAAAGTACTAATCGTAATGCTCAAAGGGATTTACGCAATATTGATCCTAGTTCCATTGAAAGAATTGAAATTTTGCGTGGGCCTAGTGCTATCTATGGGGATGGTGCAACAGGGGGTTTGATTAATATTATTACTCGTCAAGCAGAAGATCAGCCTTTTGTTGCTAGAACTAATATTGGTTTTGACAGTATTTTAACTAATTTTGCTGACAGTTTTGGCTTTAATGTGGAGCAGTATTTTGGTGGTAAAAGTGAGGGCTTGAGTTACGTTTTCAACACCTCCTATAGCACTACGGGAGGATTTTTTGACAGTGAGAACGATCGCATCCCTCCAGATCCTCAAGGGCAAGGGGGTTTAGCGGATTTGAACACCTTTAATATTTTGGGTAAAATCGGTTATGACATTGATGAAAACCAAAAAATACAGTTTAGTATCAGTTACTATGATGATCAACAAAATAGTAAATATACATTAGATCCCACTCCTTCAGGACGTAAAGCAGAAGCGAGAAGGGGTTTAAGATTGCCAAATCAGCCGAATACAGAAAACTTGGTTTTAAACCTTAGCTATAATAATCAATCCCTTTGGGGAAGTCGCCTTTCTTCTCAGCTATATTATCGGGATTACTCAACCCGTTTTTTCCCATTTGATTTACGCAGTAGTGCCGCCTTCGGCAACAATGTCTTACAATCAGAAGTACAGTCAGAAAAAATTGGTACTAGATTCGACATTGACAGTCCTATTTTGCCCGATGATCAACTAAATATTCTTTGGGGTTTAGACTATTTTCACGAAGACTCATCCCAACCTGCTGATATATTTGATTCCCAAGTTTTTGCCCGCAGTGATGGTTTAGTATTCCAAAAAACTGGTTCTGGCTTTTTATCCCCTCCTACAGGACAAGATAATATTGGTTTATTTGCACAATTAAGATGGCAACCCATCGAGCAATTTTCCCTTAGTGGTGGTATTCGTCAAGAATTTGTTGATGTGAGCGTTAATAGTTTCACTACTTTGGGAGGTAATCGAGTACAAGGGGGTAATTTGAATTATGATGCGACTCTCTTTAATATCGGTGGAGTTTATGCTTTCAATGATAATATCAATGTCTTTGCTAACTTTGCTCAAGGTTTTTCCATTGCTGATGTGGCGAGGGCTTTGCGTACTGCTCCTAATGCTTCAAGGGTTACACAATTAAATCCTGCCGCCCAAAAAGTAGATACCTATGAGGTAGGAATTAGAGGTAATTGGGATAATGTTCAAGCCTCTTTAGCTTATTTTTACAGTTACTCTGATTTGGGTACAACTTTTGATGCTGATTTTGATATTATCCGAGATCCTCAAAGAATACAAGGTATTGAAGGAGATATTAACTATGATATTAATGAGGATTGGAGTATTGGCGGAACATTGACATGGACGACTGGATGGCGCGATCCTGAAGGTAATGGAGATTTTGATACTCCTTTGGGTAATACCCTAATTCCTCCTGTGAAGCTAACAGCTTATGTTGAAAATCAAACTACTGATACATGGCGTAATCGTTTACAATTCTTGTATTCTGGCGATCGCAATCCGTCAGGGGAAGGTTTTGATCTCGATCCTGTATATAGCTATTTTACTGCGGATTTCATTAGTAGTTTAAAACTCGGTAACGGGGAATTAAGCGTCGGCATTGAGAACTTATTTAATACGTTTTACTATCCTAATATTGCTCAAATTTATGGCGGCAGAAGTCAGAGTGCGGCCAAGGGTATGAGCTTAACGGTGGGTTATCGCTTTGAATGGTAACTTCCTGTAGGATTTGAGAGTATTGAGGGGATAAGAAAAAGGGAAAATGGAAGAAGTTTTTTTATTGCTAATTCCTCATTCTTTTCCTAGAGTACCATCCCCACAAACCTACAAAAAACATTCCTACAGAACATAAAACGTACAACAAATTCATTCCCGCACCCTTTTGCGTACCGAAAAGAGGGCTAAAAATATTATCCGTCATCATCCAAGGCTCAAAAATGCGATCGGCTAAAATACCTCCTAATAAAGCCGAAATAGCACCAACTCCCAATCTTAACCAACTACTAAAAGCAAAAATTCTTCCTTGTAAATTAGATGGAATGAGATCTAAATAAAGACCTTGACGGGTACTATAAATTAAAGGAAAATTTAAACTAGAGCAAAACTGTAATGGTAGCCAAATTAATATAGATTGACCAAAACCAAAGATTAATTTACAGATACTAGCTCCCATTATTCCTATAATAAAACCCTTAAATCTATTTTTTATTTTTCCCCAAAAAGTAATAATTAATCCCCCCATTACTCCCCCAATTCCTGCCGATGCACTTATGCTACCCAAAATAAATGTATTTCCATCGGTGCGAGAAAGAATTAATGGTTTAAAAATACTTCCTCCAATATCGTGGATAAACCAGAATAAAATCTCGATTGTTATTATTGTCAAAAAGTATTTGTTTTCTTTTAAATAAATAAATATTTCTGTTAAATTATCTGTAATTTTATTAGAATGCAATTTTATCTTTTTTTCTTTAATAGGAGTAATAATAACTGTAAAAATAGCCAAAATTAAGGTAAATAAATCTATAAATAAAATACCTGTTAAACTAATTATGGGATATAAAAAACCTGCTAATGCCGGAGCAACAATTTGTGAACCGTAATTTAGAATTGAGGTTAAACTACCTGCACGGATATAATTTTCTGGGGTAACTAAATCAGCCGTAATGCTTTCACTGGCTAAGGATTGCAGTTGAGAAAAGGGAGAAGTTATCGCAATTAATAGATAAATATGCCAAATTTCTAAACTAGAAAAAGTGTAAATTAATAATAAAATAACACTAACTGTTCCCGTTATTATATCTCCTAAAATCATTAACAATTTTCGCTCAAATCTATCAACAATAACACCCATAAATAATCCTGTAATTAAAGTTGGGGCAAGAAAAGCAAAAGAAATAAAAGCTAGTGCAGTGGCAGTGCCTGTTTTTTCCCATGCCCAAATAGTTAAGGCAAAATTAGTCATATTACTACCAATAGTTGATAATAATTGACCACTCCAAATAATTAAAAATTTCCTCACAATTAATTTACTAAAATTTTTTTCTTTTTCTTAATATCTTAAAATAACTCAAATCTACTCCATATTTCTCTTGTAGATGTACTTTTTTCTCTTGTAGAGGTACTTTTTATTTACTCTCTCAGATAGTTTACTGGGATAGTTGATTATTCTTGGTTGATAAATACCAACTCCATAAACCAATTAAAAAAAGTGCGATCGCACTTAGGGTATATAATAAACTTATTCCTGCACTTTTCCCCATACCAAAAACAAAGCTAAATATATTTTCTTGAGTCATTAAAGGGACAAAAAAATAATCAGCTAAAAAACCACCTAAACTGTAGGCAATCAAAGAAAAAATTAAAATACCCATTCGTTGAAAAGCTAAAATTTTACCTTGACTATTTAAAGGAGTTTCTCTTAACCAAATAGTGGTTTCTGCACTTCCTAAAATAGGAAAATGAAAAGAAGAAAAAAATTGGGCTATTATCCAAATAAAATATACATTACTAAATCCAAAAACTATTTTACTTACTCCTGCTCCAATCATACCAATAAAAACTCCCTTCATCGGGTGAGAAAAACCCCCTTTAGTGACAATAAATAAAGCACCTATTACTCCGCCAATACCAGCAGAAGTAGCGATATGAGAGTAAATTATTTGATCATTATTGGTTCGAGCTAAAATTAAAGGTGCATAAATAGAATCTCCCAAGTCATGAAAAAACTGGAAAAGACAAGTTATTATTAGGAGATTTTTTAAGAGCTTATTATTTTTTATATACTGATAACTACTTTTTATTTCTGTAAATAAAATAGCATTTTTATGATAATTAGATGTAACTAAATTTTCTCGATTTTTATGGTTATTAGAAGATGGTATTTGAACAAAATAAATAGTTATTAAGGCAAGAAAAAAAGTACCTATATCCACCATTAAAATTCCTTGTAAATTAATTAAAGGATATAATATTCCTGCCATTGCAGGGGCGATAATACGAGAGCCATAGCCAGATAAAAACTCTAAACTGTTGGCTCGATCGAACTGATGAGAAGGTATCATTAAGGGAATAGTTGTTGTATAGGCTAATTCTTGAATTGAACCAAAACAATTATTAATAAAAGTGGTGATATATAAATCTGTGATGGTTAATTGTTGATTTAATTGCTGAAAAAGCAGAAAAATAGTACTTAAAACGGCAACAAGATCCCCTAAAATCATTAATAATTTGCGTGTGCGTAGTGTGCCTTTAACATCGCACCTATCTACTAAGTAACCTGCTAAGGGAGCAACAAAAATTTGCGGTAATTGTTGAAAAAACCAGAGTAAAGAAAGGCTAGAGGCTTGAGAAGTAGAATCCCATGTCCAGAAAATAAGGGCAAAAGTAGTGATACGACTGCCAATTAAAGAAAAACTTTGACCAAGCCAAAGAATAATAAAAGAATAAATACTATTGTTTTTCATCCACTAAATAACGAAATAAATCATCAATTACTGCATGGGCGGCGATTAAACTAGGTACATTCCAATAGGGGGGAATTTGATATGCTTGATTTGTTTTAACTGCTTCGAGTTGTTGCCAGAGAGGATCTTTTTTTAATTTTTCTAATTGTGCTATGGCAGAGTTTTCCGTCTGTTCACTAACTCCATAAGTCCATAAAAAATAACATCCCCATCGGCTAAGGACATTTGTTCTCGACTAATTATAATTTGAAACGGAGATTTACCTTTTATCCCCTGATTTTGAAAGGCTGGACGAGATAAACCTGTATCCTCTAAAATACTCCCTGCAAAAGAGTTATTTAGATAAAGGCTTATTTGTTGAGGATAAACTCTTACTAAAGATACTTGCGTTTGAGATAATTTTGACCCCATTTTCTGTTTAAATTCGACTAATCGCCCTTGATATTTTTGCAATAACTGTTTTATTTCCTCCTGTTTTCCCAAAACTTTTCCGTAAAAAAGAAGGTTTTTCTGCCATTCTCCATTTGTTTCCCCCTCATCTCCTTATCTCCCTAACACCTGCAACCGTCAAACCTGACACCTAACCTTATCGGATATTCTTAAACCGAACTGAGGTTAAATTGATTACCAAGAAATACCATACTTAACACTAATGGTTCGCCCACTTCCTGCACTGTAAAAGGTGTTAGAAAAGCCTTGAGTCCTTTGGGAGTAAAGGGCAAAATAAAAGGTATCTAATAGGTTTTCAATGCCAATTTGTAATGTACCTTGTCCTAATTTTATGCTACTAATTAAGTCTAAGAGAAAGTAACTATAAACGGGACTAGGATCGACTCCTTCATCAAACGCAGAACTGCGATACCCCATAAAATATTAAATTGAGGGCTAACAGGAGTATCAACACTGAACCTAGTTCCCCAATTTTGGGAGTTTAATTCCCCTTGAAAGATACCGAAGGTACCGGGGCGGCGATCGCGCGGATCACTACGACTGACGTTATCCCGATAGTAAATTTGAGTATCCAGACTGCTCCCCCATAAATCGTTATGACTGTAACTTAAGTTGAGGAGAATATTTTGATCCATTTGAGGACCACCGCCATTAGGAAATTCTAAAGTACCAACCCGTAAGGCTCTTGCTTTCCTTCTTCCTTCTATATAATCTACAGCAGGATCTGAAATAAATGGACTTTCTCGGCGATCATAAAAATAGTTAGCAGTGAATTGGAGTCTTTGATTTTCGTCAAATTGAACCCCTAATTTACCTAAAAGGTTGAAGGTTTCGCTTTCATCTGTTCCTTGAATAGTGGGAATGCGATCGCCCTGTGCATCAAAAGAAGCCCCAGAATCTTTACGAGATAAATCAATGAGAAAATCAAAATCGTCTTTCTTCCCTGAAATACCATAGCGAAGAAAATTCCCAAAACTTTCTCCCTGCAATTCGCCTAGTGTGGCATCTATACCTATTTCCGCCGTAGAAACAAAACTTTCTTCCGTTGGGCGACGAGTAATGATGTTAATAATTCCTCCTGTTGCTTCCCCACCATATAAAGCCGAAGGTCCTCTTAATACTTCAATCCGTTCAATGGCATTGGGGGAAATGGTTTGTAATTCTCGATCGAAGTCTCGGTTATTGACGTTTAAAGGTACACCATCAATTAAAATAGAGGCATTTCTACCCCGCAAAGAAGAAGCCGTAAAAGCGCGATCGGATGGAGGACCAAACCCCGGTACTAACTTCCCTAAAATCGTGCCTAAATCCTCTGTTAAAGCCGTTTGCTCTTCTATTTGTTGACGATTAATCACTGTTACAGAACGGGGAATACGTCTTAATTCGTCAGGTTTTCTTGTGGCAGTGACAATTAAATCAATGGTTTCGGGAATTTCTTGATATTTTTGTGCCTGAGAAAAATCTGATACTGCCTCTGCTTTCAAGGTTAATATTTTGTCTCCCTGAATAATATTTACTTTGGGTAGATTATCTTTTCCTGTAATTCTAATTTGCACATTGCGATCGACTTTTTCTGCTTCTACCGTTGTAATTGCCTCATCAGGAGTAGATAAAATCACATTATTATCGTTGGGCAAACCTAAATCTACATCTAAAATTTCAATAATAATGGTATTTCCTTCTCTGTATTCTTGAATAAGTAATGGCTCATCTGTCAAACTTTTCATTTGTACATCTACCCCCGTTGTTGTTGCTTGGGCTTGAATATCAAAAATTAAATTGACTACCTCTTGAGCTTGAACTAATTGTATAAATGCGATCGGCAATAAACCTGCCATTAAACAAGTGGAATTTATAAAACGTTGCATTATTTGTCCTCACACCATTAATCGTTAAAAAGTAATTGATAAATTTTCTTAAAAAGACTTTGAAATAATATGGTAGAGGTAAAGTAAAAAGAAAATTTCTTAGTAACGGATTATTTTTTCTCTCAAACGGATTTTTTTAGAATTAAGAATTAAGAATTAAAAATTAAAAAGTAACAATTTTAAAAATCACCCTCATCACTCTATCCCCTCATCACCTCATCACAAACTGCTTTGCTTTTGATATTGTTTCGGGGAAACCCCAAATTCCGCCTTAAAAGCCGAAGAAAAACTGCCCAAACTTTTATAACCAACTTGGGAAGCAACCCCAGCAATATTATAATTGTAATCTTTAATTAATCTTTGGGCTTCTAATAAACGATAATGACGCAAATAACCGAAAACCGTCATTTGAAAACAATGTAGAAAACCTTTTTTTAATTTATAATCATTTAAGCCCACTTGTCGTGCTAAATTGATTAAAGAAGGTGGATCTTTATAATTATTAATCAGAATATTTTTTGCTTGATAAATCCTTTCTATATCATCACGATTAAAAGATAATTTTTGTTCTATTTCTAATGTCAAAATTTGTTCAAACTGAAGCCTTAATAAATCCATTATTTTACTTTCTAAATACATTTGAGCTAAACAGCCTTGATAGGGACAATCAATAATCTGTTTTAAAAGTGTTTCTAAGTGAGCAGAGGTTTGACAGTTATATAAAAAAGGTTCTATTTCTTGGTCTTTTCTCCATCTTTCTAAATGCTGAAAAAGAGGATGATTTGATTCAAAGCATAGATGATTCAAAAATTCTTTATCGATAATTAATTTGATCGCTAAAATAGGTTTGTTTGCTGGTATTTCGTCCTTTTCGATCGTATCTTTAATTAAAAATAATTGATTGTTTTTTGGAGTAACTTCACGGGATAAAAATAAATTATCTACAGTAGAAGTATAACCACCTTTAAGATAAAAACTAGACACTAACTGAGACGAGGATTCAACTTTATCTATTTCAATAATTTTTTGATGGTAACAATAATCTTGTATTAAAACTGTCAAGCCATTTCTTAATTCTATTTCCCGCCAAAAACCTGTCCCTAAATAGGGGGGAAAAGGAGTAATCGTTTCAGTCTTACTTCTATATTCTTTGATTTCTCCTTTCTCAATGCTTTCTTGCCATATTGCTTTAAATTCTTCTGTGGAAATAGAAATAGTCACTATTTTCAGCTTGCTACTTATTGATAATAATTAGCATTATATTAGAAATTATATTAATAAACAAGATTGATAAAAATAGTTATCCAAAACTCGATTATTGATTTTTTGGTGTTGGTAAATTAAGCTCTTAATATGTTGGGGTGGTGGGGTTGAATATATTCAATTCTTATGGGAAATTTCTTTTTTATCTTAACTTCGTTCACGACCAAAGGGAGTGTAAGAGATAAAGGCGAACTCTCCGAACTCAGACTAAAATTGATTTAAAGGGTTTCGCCTTTTAGTAATAATATACTGATGTAAGATCTCAATTTATGAAGATTTTAAAATTTCGTTTATAGCGTCAACTATAGGATTAACAAAATCTCGATCTGTCCAATACTGTCCATGACTTAAAGGAGTCCAACTGGAGAAGACATTTCCTGTATCAATTTCAAAATCTTCCACTAATTTATTATAGTCTTCGGAAAGAGGTTGCAAAGGCCAACCTAAACAATCGTCTTTGTCGTAATAATTTTTCCATTGGAATTCTGAATTAGGTTTTTTAAATGCTTGAATACTATCAAAACCTGCTACAAAAATCGGAATATTACATCCTGAAGTGAATAAAAATTTCATTGTTTTCAACTTCAAAAAATCAATCTCATCGTCGTGGGGATTTATATAATCAGAAGAATTCTCATCCCAAATAGTTTCATCCTTATCTTCTTTTTGAGAGTCCCAAATATAATTTGAAATGACTTGACAGCCAAGAGATTGAGCAATAACAATTAAAGGGCATTGGCTATTTTGAAGATTATTTTTTGTGGAACGTAAACTCTCCACGATAATTTTTTGAGTTTGTTTATATACACTATTTTCTTCTTTGGGTTTATGTTCAAGACTTACGGCATCGGAAAAAGCAAACAAGAAAAATTTTCTCAGTTGAAGCCAACGAAGTTTCTCAGAAGGTTCACACTGCATCTTATTCCAAATATTGTACTGATTATCTTGTAAAACTGGTTGATAATAAATTGATTCAAAATGAATTTCCTTCTCTACATCAACAGAAAGTTTTTTTAGTCTTATTTTTAGTAGATTTTCCAATTCACAAGAAAATGTAGATTCAGTTTCTCCCATACCATGAATTGTTAAGATACCCAATTTTTTTGTTTTTATCATAATTTTTACTATTCATGAAAATTCTACTATTCTAATTGATGATTTTTTTTAAGTTTATTAAATAAAAATAAAGAACAAAATGAGGGACTTTTTCTTAGCTTTATTTTATATTAAAAATCTTGATCTATTTGGATATATTTTGATTAATAATTTAACAAAAACTCTCTTAATTGCTCTAAAATATACTCAGATGCGATCGCGCCATTTAAACCATTCCACAAAGCATAACTAGCAAAATAAACTTGATTATTAAGAGTAGCAGGTAGAGATTTTGTGAGAGAATTTTCTTGCCAATCTTGTTTTATCGTTGCGGTTTGATTAGCTAAAATTTCTGAATTACTTTTATTTTTTACGTCGGTATTATAACCTAAAATAAAAATCCAGTCCGCTTGTTTACCAATATCAGGTAAAGATTCCAAGGAAATGGGCATGGTAACACTAGAATTATCATTAGAAATAGTAATTATTTCAAAACCTAATTGACTAAAAATATTACCTAAATCACTATTTTTACTAAGCATAAATAAACTATCATTTAAACCATTTCCTGCTAAAAATAAAACTTGATTTTTATTATTAATAATTTCGGTAAAATCTGCCTTAGTTTGATTTAATTGATTTTCATAGTTATTGATAATTGTTTGAGCTTTTTCCGTTTCATTTAAAGCTGTTGCTAATGTTGTTAAATCTTGTTGCCATTTTCCCTTAATGGTACGATCTTTAAATAATAAATTAGGAGCAATTTGTGACAAAAAATTATACTGAGTTTGATTCCGAGTTTCTCCCAAAATTAAGTCTGGTTTAATTTTAGATAACACTTCTAAAGAAGGATTATTGGCATTACCTAAATTATAAGGCTCAGTGGTGATTAAATTTCCTAAAATGGGATCAATTTCTTTGACGTTAGTAATTTTTTCCCCTTTTTCAAATCCAAAATAACCACCAAAGCCATAGGGTTGATAACCTAAAGAAAGAATTTGAGCAAGATTATAACTACCTAGCACAGCGATTTTCTCTATTTTTTGACATATTTCAGTTATACCAAAATCATGGCTAATATTTTGACAATTATTGGTATCATTAGCTGATTGATTATTACCATTTTGACAGGCAATAATGAGGAATATTGTGCAAAAAAAAAGGATAAATTTAATTGAGATTTTTCTCATAATATATTTAGTTAGTAGTGAGGGCTTTAGCCCTTATTTTCAGAATATTTAAAACCCTAAAGGGTTTACTACAAACCTATTTAAAATTTGACGGAAATTGAACCAATAACCGTAAAAGGTTCGCCCGGATAGATTTCATTTACCCTTCTATTTTCTGAAGCTCGAATATAATTAACATCAAAAATATTTCTAAAATTAAGAGCAACACGCCAATTATCTCGATTATAGAAAATACCTGCATTAGTGAGAAAATAACTATCAAGGGTAAAACTATTGGCATTATCTCCAAAACGTTGATCAACATAATTGAAACCTAAACCAAAGCCTAAACCTTGTAAATCTCCCTGTTGAATTTCGTAACTTGTCCAAAAATTAAAGCTATTGGGTGGCACACTATAAAGTTTATTTCCTTCTAAACCTTGATTATCTTGGGTTATTTTGGCATCAATATAGGCATAGTTAGCAACCATATTCCAACCCGGGAGAATCTCTCCGATTAAGTCTAACTCGAAGCCTTCGCTTTTTTGCTCCCCTGTGGCAACGGAAAAGTTAGGAAAATCAGGATCAGGAGTGGCTACATTTCTCTTGGTAAGATTAAAATAAGATGCGGTAAAAGATAGTTTTTTGTCTAGTAATTCTGTTTTAATACCGAACTCAAATTGTTCTCCTTCTTCGGGATCAAGTAAGTTACCATTGACTGTAATGGCACTATTAGGTACAAATGAGCGACTATAACTACCGTATAAGGAAATAGGCTCTATGGGTTGATAAACTAAACCAATACGAGGAGTAAACGCATCATTGTTTTGACTATCAGTTGAGCCTTCTGGGCTAAATACTGAAGGGCGATTGGTGTTACTTTGATCGATACTATCATAGCGAAATCCGGCTAATAATTTAAGGTTATCAGTAAAAGCGATTTGATCTTGTAAAAAGAAGCCAAAAGCGTCAACAGTGGTATCTCCATCAAAGAAAACAGGCTCTTCTTGAAAATTAGGACGAGGTACAGTATTGTAAATGGGGTTAAAAATATTGATGGGTATATTGGTAAAAAAGTCTCCTCTACCAATGTTATTCAAATCCTGTCTTTTAAAAAAGTCAATTCCTGCTAATAGTTGATGTTCGATCGCACCTGTGTTAAATTTACCCACAGTGTCCAATCTAATTTCATAGGTTTCGCTAGGTTGATCTAAAGAGATAAAATTACGGCTCAATATGCCTGTTTCTTCGTTCAAACTTCCAGCATTTGCTGTCTCAAAATAGGAATCATAAGAAAGATAGTTAAAAGCATGACGAATTTTCCAATTATCACTGAAATTATACTCAAAACGATAGCCTAGTCTTAGTTGCTCAATTCTAGCAATATCATTAGGTTCACCTAAATTACGCTCTCTGGGTATATTAGCAACTTTATCACCGAGGGCGGTTAAACCAAAATCATTGGGGCGCTCATCATTCAAATATTCCACATTCACCAGTAAGTTGACTTTTTCCGTTTCCCAACTAAAAACAGGGCTAATGAAAAATCGTCGAATATCCGTGTCAAAATCTCGAAAAGAGGCTTCACTTTGATAGGACGCATTAACACGATAGAATAAGTTACCCTCACCATCAGGATTAAATGGTCCTGAAATATCAAAACTCGGACGAATTAAACCTCGATTACCTACTTGCAATTGTGCCTCGTAAAAGGGTTGCTTTAAGGGTTTTTTGGTGACTAAATTGATAACACCTCCCGGCTCAACTACCCCGAATAGAATGGATGCAGGACCTTTTAACACCTCAATTCGCTCTAAATTACCTAAGTCAGGAAAACCAATATTACCAAATCTACCGAAGGTTTGACGAAATCCATCCCTTAACACAGAGGCATCGCTGAAACCCCTAATTTGAAACCTTTGCCCACGGGGATCAGCCGAAGTTTGTTGTACTCCGCTCACATTGCGTAACGCATCTCCTAAATCAAGTAATTGTTGATCTCTGATGATTTGTTCAGGTATAACTTGAATAGATTGGGGTACATCTCGAATAGGAGTATCAGTAAGAGTTGCGGTGGTGGCATCAGGGATGAAATAATCTTCTTCTTGTACTTCTTGAGTAGCGACAATTTCGATTTGTTCTTCAGTTTGGGTTATGTCTGCGATGGTGATTCCAAAAACTAAGTTATCATTGATTGATGTCACCTCAACGGTAGGCAATTGATTATTTCCTGCGATGGTAATACGCACACCGCCCTCAACGTTAATCGCCTGAATCTCCTGAATATCATCGGTGGGATTTAATTGTAAAAATTCTTCTTCTTGACTAAGGCTTAATTGAGTGTCTATAAATTCAATGATTAAGTTGTTTTTATCAGGAAAAATAAGCGGTTGTAAACTGTTAAGATTGTTTCCTTGTAAAATCAATTTTAATTTATTATCAGTCTCTCTTAACTCAATATTAGTAATGATAGAATCAATAGTAACCTGAGCAAATAAATGATTATCTTTATTAATTATTAAATTCTCAGCTTTAACATTATGTTGATTAATTAAAGGAATTAATCCTATTAAAGTCATGAAAAATAGCAGTTTGTTTGTTTTCATCTCCCCACACTATTAATATATTTTCTCAACTAAAAATTAAAGATAACCTGAGGTGCGATCGAATTTCTCTTGCAGAGGTACTTTTTTTCTCTTGGAAAGGTACTTTTTCAAAAAAGAAGGGAATAAAAATTGGCTCTATTACCTTGAGTATGCGAATTATTGGTTAGGGTAGGCAAGAGGTAAGCGTTTGAGTCATTTTTAAAAACTAATAAAAACCGAAATTAATTGTGTCTTAGCTTATAAAATATCTAAAGTAAAAAATATTATTAACCTTTAGAATTAATTTGTTATAACTATCGTATGAGAGCCATACTTTATTTATTGTGATTATGCTACTAAAATTTCAGAGAAATAATATTGAAAATTTATGTTTATTCAAATACAGGAAAAAATTAAGCAAGTAAAAGAAAAAAAATTAAAAGTATTAGACTTAAGTTATGATTGCGATCGAGAAGAACAAAAATTAGAGAAAATACCCCCAGAAATTTTTGACTTAAAACAATTAGAATATCTCTCTTTAAGGGGTCATAGTTTAAAGAAAATTCCCCAAGAAATTAATAATCTTATTAATTTGCAATATCTGGATTTATCATCAAATCAATTAGATGAGATACC
The DNA here is from genome assembly GCF_000317675.1 of Cyanobacterium aponinum PCC 10605. NCBI lineage: Bacteria > Bacillati > Cyanobacteriota > Cyanophyceae > Chroococcales > Geminocystaceae > Cyanobacterium > Cyanobacterium aponinum. Next base: position 2,437,036 of record NC_019776.1, on the reverse strand, counting down.
ATCAGAAATGGGGAGTCTTATTTCCTTAGAACATTTAGACTTATCAAGGAATCAATTATTTTGTTTACCTACTACTTTTGTTAATTTAAATAGTCTGATTTATCTTGATTTATCTATTAATCAGTTTTCAGAATTTCCTGAATTTTTAGGAGAAATTGCTAGTTTAAAATATTTATCTTTTGCAGTAAATCGTCTTTATAGCCTGCCAGAATCGATTATCAAATTAAGTAATCTTAACCATTTAGATTTATCTAAAAACAAATTTGTTAGATTTCCCGAATTTATAACCTCTTTAAAAAAATTAACTTACTTAGATTTGTCCGTGAATCAACTAACCAGCCTGCCAGAAAATATTGATCAATTATCTGAGTTAAGAGATTTAGGTTTATTGAATAATCAAATAAAAACTTTACCAACTTCTATGATTAACATGACTAATTTAGAATATATGGAATTATGGGATAATCCTTTACCGAAAAATTTGTCAAGAGAAATAGGATTTGAGGATATTAGAAAATATTTTGATTCTTTAAGATAAGGTGTTTGTTTTCTAATTCATAAAGTAAAATGCTGAGAAAAGATTAACTATGGTTAAACTCCAAATAAAACTATGGTCAGTATCAGTAAAAAAGATTTATTTCAAGCTAAATTAACGGGTAATTTGATCAACTTAGAAAATCAATTACAAAACTATTTTACTAACTCAAATAACTTATCCGATTTTACTCAGGATGAAACAAAAAATAATCTCCATACTTTAACAAAAATTTATTTATATCAAAGAAAATATGACGAAGCAAAACAACTTATTAACTCGATACTAGAAGCGAAAATAACACTATTAGGAGAGGAAAATCATGAAGTAGTTTTTATTTTAGAAAATTTAGCTTTTATTACTTATTTAGAAACTTATTATCCTTTTTTTCAAGACGCTACAGAAGCAAAAAAATTATATCTTAAGTTATTAGCAATTCAAAAACAATTATATGGTCAAAATAGCCTCAAAATAGTTCAAACTTTGATAGTAATAGGTGTTATTAGCACTCAGCAAGAAGCTCCAGCATTTCTTGCTCAAGCTCTTCATATATGTGATAGTACTTTAACAGATAATGACATAGAATTGGCTTATTTTTTATGGCAAATAGGTTCAGCTTTATTTGATAAATGTTATTTTTTTGGTGCTGAATCTTCCGAGTTAGAATATATAGAAGTTGTTTTAACAGAATCCTTAGAAATTTGCCAAAAATACCTGCCTGAGTCTCATCCTTTATTTATTTCTTGTATGATTAATTTAGCCGAAGCTAAACATCATTTAACTCATTATGAATCTGCCGAAAAATTACTAAGAAAAAGTCTTGCTGAATATGAAAAAAGGTTCTATCCTTTTCATCCACAAATATTCAACTTACGTTACAATTTAATAGTTAATTTGCAAATGCAGAGCAAACACGAAGAATTGGTAGAATTAAAAAAAATACAAGATAATTATCGAGAATATCACGAAAAAAGAATCAAAGGAATTGTATTTAGTGTTCCTGATGTTGATACCACCTTATATCCTATCGAAGATATTTTAACAGAAGAAGATCAAGAGTTAGATTTTGATTTTGCTAATGAGTACCAAAAAATGATAGAAAAACAACGAGAATATTTATCTCAAGATAATTTTTATGTCGCTAATTCTTTGGAAAATTCAGCTTATGAAAATTTAAGAAAATCCGAATTATTTTTATTAAATGAAGTTGAAACTTTATTTTTAAGAGCTTTACAGATTAAAGGTAAAATTTTAGGTCATAATCATGACGAAGTTTTAGATATATTAGCAAGTTTAGCTTATGTTTATGAGTTACAACAAGATCAAGATTCTTATGAACTTTGTTCTCAAGAAATAGCTAAATTAAAAATGACGAAATAATCATATGGTTAAACCTTCTACTTTCTTTCTAAGTACATTTTTATTTCCCCTACAAAAATTTCAGCCTGTTTAAATAATTCTTCTGTTACAGGTAAATCAGGCTGCAACATTTCTCCGTAATCATGGGCTTTTCTTTCATCACTTGAGATAATAGGGGATTTGCCCCTACTGCTCCATATTTAATTTGTTCTTCTGTAACTACAAAAGTAGATATGATTCGATCATGTTGAAATCCTATTTCCCAAGCTAAATCATAAATCATTTCTCGCAATGATCGATCTAAAAAATTAACTTTAATAAAGACATCTAAATCAGAATCAGGTTGTGCATCACCCCTAGCACGTGAGCCAAAAATACGCATATCGACAACAGGAGTTATAGATTCGAGACGACAACGAAATTCATTAGCTATTTGAAAATCCAAATTTTCCATAAAATTTAAGAATTAAGAATTAACACATATCACCTCATCACCCTATTAGAATTTTAGACCATAACTTAAACTAATAGTTATATTTTGTCTTGTATAAGTAATATTCAAGCTAAAAAGAATAAAAAATTAATAAATCAGGGGCATAATTTGATCTAAAAAAGCAGATAATGATTTTGTACCTGTAGTTAAACCTCCTACTTTTTCTTCCTCTAAAGGATAAACTTGATTATTTTTTACTGCTTTTAATTCCTGCCAAAAACTATCTTTTCTTAAATCTCCTAATAAATTTGAAGAAGGGGATTTTACTAAAACAAAAATAATATCAGGATTTATCGTTAAAATTTCTTCTGAAGATAAACTAACCCAATTAATGGCACTGGGATTATTCCCAGAAATTGACCAAGGATAGTTCGTTAATTCGTCTAGCACTGAGCCTAATAATGATTCTTTAGTGGCAATAAAAAAGTTTCCTTTATATCCATTAGTCACCAAAACAATTTTCTCATTATTAGCTTGTTTTTTATAATTATCTAATTTAGCAGTAAATTTATTTTTAGCAACTTTAAATTCTTCATCTTTATTGAGTAAATTAGCAAATTTTTCTAAATTATCGATCGCATCTTCGTAGGTTTCTATTTCAATTAAAAATACAGGTGCGATCGCATCTAAGGTATTCCTTTGACTACTATATCCTGCTAGATGTCCAACAATTAAATCTGGTTTAAGTTTTAATAACTGCTCTAAATTTGGTTCTCCATAGCCCGAAATGGGTATTATATTTTTACCTTTTTCTCCGAAATAAATATCACTTTTTGCTAAATTTAATAACATATTATGCACAGCGATGGGAGGATGATTTAATTCTGCTAAAATATCAATACAACTAAGATGTAAACAAACTATTTTTTCAGGAATTTTACTAAATTTGAGCTCATGATTAGACGCATCAGTAACAGATATTAAGTAATCATTATTGATTATATTATTCTCAACAGTTAAAGATTGTTTTTGACAACTGTTTAAGGGAATTATTAAGCTAAAAAAGAGGAGAAAAGAGAATAGTTTTATCATGATCTAGTAATCTTAAATAACCTCAGTTCGGTTTAAGAATATTGGATAAGGGTAGGTGTCAGGTTTCAGGTTGCAGGTTGCAGGTGTTGAGAGAAAGTAATGAGTAACAAATAATGAGTGTTCGGGGTTTTTAATTCCTAATTCTTAATTTTTCCTTTGCCCTCCCCCCTCTCGAGGGGGGATATAAGGGGGGTTTGCCTCTTGCCTCTTGCCTTTTTTCTCCATCATTCATAGATGAAAATTTATCCCGAACTCAGGTTAAATATTGTGTAAAAAATTAATGATTAGGAAAAATCTCAAAAATACTAACTAGCTCTCCTTCCTCCTTCCCCTTATCCCCCCTTCCTCTCATCCCCTCATCCCCCCTTCTCTTCATTCCCCATCATACTACTTTAAAAGTTAATTTTGTAACCTACCCTTAAATTAATACCACTAGCGGCGGCGTTGAAGATTTCGTTGAAACCACTTAAAAATTGTGATTGCACAGGTGCATATTGATTATTGAATAAGTTTTGAATACCTATTTGTAATGTACCTTGTCCTAATTTGACATTACTAATATAATCTACAGTGAAATAATCTGTAACCGGTACTGCATCCACGCCATCTTTAAAAGCTCGATCGCGGTTTGCTACATAAAGAAATTGTAAGCGATTATTCCAACTGGGGGTAGTTTGATGCTCAATATATCCCGTTAATTTGATTGGTTGAATGCGAAAAGTAGAGATAGGTAAATAACTACCGTTATCATCTTCGTCATTTTCTCCCTCAGTCCAACTAAATGTACCACCCAATGACCAATAATCGTTAAGTTGCGTGTCGAGGGTGGCTTCTATGCCGTAAATACGTTCAGGCGCTCTTACTAATTGGGAAACACCATCATTAAAAGCATAGTCTTCTCCTAAATCTGATGTATTGTAAAATCCTGAAATGGAGGCTTGAATATTATTCCATTGCCCTCGCAAACCGATTTCATAGTTATTGACTTTGATAGGTTCAGTTAGCTGTAAGTTTTGATTAATATTGGTGAAATCTGGGGGAGGAGTACGCAATACACCACCAAAGGCAGGTACAGAAAAACCTTGAGCAAAACTAGCAAAGATATTGAATTGTTCAGTAATTTTATATACAGTACCAAGATTAAATACGGTGGCGTTAAAATCAAGGTTTCCTCCCTTAATGGCTGTACCAGAAAAAGTAGTATAATCATCTACTTCTAAACCGATTCTCTCATGACGCAATCCGCCACTGATTAACCAGTTTGGGTTAACATCCCAGCGCACTTGTCCAAATAGTCCTAATTGTCCTAAAGTATGCAGTGGTACAAAAGTTCGCTCATCAATTTTCCGTAAAGTGCCGTTATTATCAAAAGAAACGGGATCAAATACTTCAAAGGGTGCTTGATTGTCCTCTTTCACATAATCCAAACCCCAAACAACGTTAGATTCTCCTCCCATAAATGTTAAAGGGGTATCTATTTGTAATCTTGTCCCCCATTTGTCACCTGTTGCTCTCTGACGGACGATCGCATCAAAGAAACCTCCCCGAAAATCTCCCGCCCCTACAATAGAGGTATAATCACGATAATAAACTTGGGCTAGGGCTTTACTACCCATTAAATCATCATGGGTGTAGGTAGCAGAAACGAAAATATTTTGATCTCCGGCTAAATCTGTTCCCTTTGTGTCAGAGTTAACTCTTAATGCCCTCGCTTTTTGAATGCCGTCAATATTCCTAATGGCAGGGTCTGAAATATAGTTAGTATCTTGCCTCCCATCATAGAAATTGAAAGTTAACTGTAATTTTTGGTTTTCATCAAAATAAAAGGCACTTTTGGCAAGAATGCTGTAAGCAGTGGCATCGATAACTCCTCCTCCGCTAGTTTCAGGAATGCGATCGCCCTCAGCGTCAAAAAAAGCACCGTTATCTTCCCGTTTAACAAATAAGAGATAATCTACCTCTCCAGATTTAGAAGTACCAGAAACCAAACCCCCAACCCGATTATAAAAACTATCGCCGGGGTGAGTTAAAGACAAACCCAAACCTGCGGATAATTCCGTTTCCAAAGTTTCAGGGGAGGGAAAACGAGTAATAATATTAATTAAACCTCCTGTGGCTTGTCCGCCATAAATCGCTGTCGGACCTCGTACAACTTCGATTCGCTCAATAACATCAGGATCAATGGTTCTTAATTCCCGATCTAAGCCATAATTGGAGGTTAACGGCACACCATCAATTAAAATTAAAGGACTTCTTCCCCGTAAATTTTGAATTATAGAGCGAGGAGTGCTTTCACTAGGAGGAGGGCCAAAACCGGGGACTAAATTCCCTAAAATAGTTCTTAAATCGTTGGTAATATTTGTTTGTTCTTCAATTTGAGGACGATTAATTATTGTCACAGAACGAGGTATATTTTCCACTTCTTCTTCACTACGGTTAGCTGTTACCACTAATTCGATGGTTTCTTCTTCTTCCTCTGGATTGGTGGCAATATCGGAATCAGATACTGGAGTGACAGATAAGATAAAACTATTGTCATCGGCAGGGATAATTTGAGCAGAAGGGGCTTGATTTTTGCCTTTAATGGTCATTCTGACTACATTTCCCTCCAAAGGCTCTACCGTAATGGCGGTAATTTCTTCGCTGATATTTTCCTGTTGCAATCCCTCAAATCCTAGTTGAGTCTCTAAAAATTCAATAACTAAGTTATTCTCATTAGGAAAAATTAACGGTTGCAAGGGTTCTGAAGAATCATTTTCGACTAAAATTTGTAATCCTGTTTCTGTGGGTTCAAAAAAAATGTTGTTAATAGTAATAATTTTCGTTTCTTGAGCTAGTAAAAGGTTCGATCGCAAATCAGAATCAATAGTTTCCGCTCTTACTATCATGGGATTTGCACCCAAAATCATTAAGCCTGTCAAAGATAAAAAGTAAAATTGTTTTTTCATTCCTTCACACCAAAATTTTAAAGAAATATATCGCAATCTTCGATATTTATAAAACCAGAGTAAATAAAAAATGTTCTCAATAACTCTTAAATCACAGGATAAAGAATTTTGATAGGCTTTTTTTGCTCGAAAATTACTTTTTTTTGCTGTAGAGGAACTTTTCTTTGCTCATGAGGCTTGTAGTGATACCTTTAGCCATTGATTATCTTTACTCATGAGGTTTGTAGTGATGGCTTTAGCCATTAATTAAAAGCGGATTAAATTGAGTTGGTGAATTATAGCTAAACATCAATTTTGATCTAAATTTCAAGTATTGTTTCTGGTTAATCCATCTGATTAATTAGGATAGTAGCTGATAAATTTTCGGTGTCACACCAAATTGTTTCTGAAAAGCCTTTGTGAATGCACTATGACTACTATAACCCACAAGAGAAGAAATTAGAGAAATATTCGTCTTTTTTTCTCTTAGTAATTCTCCAGCTATTTTTAAACGATATTGACGTAAATAACCGAATACTGTGGTGTTAAATACTTGATGAAAACCTTGTTCTAATTTACGATTACTTAATCTTACCTGTTGTGCTAAATCAGATAAAGTAGGAGGATTATCAAAATTTTTTTCGATGATTTCTTTTGCTTGATAAATTGCCTCCACATCACTAGAATTAAATGAAGATGTTTGAGAAAAATAAGGGCGATCGCACTTAGTTAATAAATCAAAATATAAAGCAATTAATTCTAAAGATTTACCTTCTAAATAAATATTTTTAATTAATCCTTGATAAGGGCAATTAATAATTTGTTTGATCACTAATTCTATAGCGGAACTGAATTTTAAAGGATAACTTAAGGAAAAGTTTTTTTGTTCTTGTGATAAAATTGACTTGAGACAAGGAGGAAAATTTTGTTCGTAACTATTTTCTAAAAAATCAGAAAACTTATTCATATCTAAATGAATATCAACTCCTTTATTTACACTATTTCCTTGATATTTTACGATCGCACCTTGACGATGTTTGCCAATAATATAAGAATATTTATTAAAATTAAAATAATGGTTATTAATCTGACAATCAGACTTTAATTTAAAAGCAAATTCAATACAATCCGTTTCTTCATTGCTATTATCTATAATTAAATCTTGATTTAATTGATAACTATGAATGGTTAATTTTATTCCGCTATTTAACCAAATATGTTGTTTATAACCCTCACCTAATAAAGGAGGATATAACATTGTTATTTCTGTATTTTCATCATTAAATGATTGCGGATTTTCAGCAAGGGTGTAGTTTTCTAATAAATCCCAAAAATCTAGGCTAGAAAGATTAATTGTCATGATTCAAAAATTTAAAATTAAAGTATAAAAAATTATCGAAATACCATTTTTTGTATTAACTCACCTGAGTTGAAGACTCTGATATTAGCGTTAAAATAGCTAATTATAGACAAAAAGAGTAGATAAATTGATTATGTTTAGATTTAAAATCTATTCCCAGAAAGCTGAAATAATAATTGGATTTAGTTAAAAATTAGCTAAAATTCATAGACTAATGTTTTCCATTAATTCTTATTTAATAATCCCCTCTTGCCCTTCTCCCCTTTTAAGGGGAGACACAGAGGGGTTTGCCTACCAAACACTAATAATTTACACGACGAGAAGTGATAGAGCTAAAATTCATTGTTTAACGATGAGCTAATTGAAAAAGTTTAGGAGTAACGCCGAATTGTTTTTGAAAAGCGGCATTAAATGAGGTGGCACTGGCATAACCAATTGTTTGAGCAACAACCCCTACATTTTTCTGTTTTTTGAGCAAATTCTGAGCTAAATTCATTCGATAATGATATAAATAATCAAATACCGTAGTATGAAATATTTGTCGAAAACCCTCTTTTAATTTACGAGTGTTAATGCCCACTTGACGAGATAATTCTATTAAAGATGGTGGATTGTTATAGTTATCAACTATAATTTTTTCAGCATGATATATTGCTTCTATATCCTCTTTTTTTAGTTTAATTTTGATTTGTTTTACCTGTTCAATTTGTCTTAAACTATTAATTTTTAAAGCTAATAATTCCAGCGTTTTTGCTTCTAAATATATTTGTTTTGTTATACCTTGAAAAGAACAATTTATAATTTGTGAAATTACCATTTTCATTTGAGGTGAAATAATTTGCGGTAAGGAAACAGGTAGATTATTATTACCAAGAAAAAAAGGTTTTAAACTTTGGGGTAAACTGTCATCATAATCATTAATTAACGATTCTACTAAAGATTCGTTTAAGTGAATATCTACTGCTTTAGAAGGAATATTTGCTAATTCCTGCCATATATCTCCTTCATTATTTTTGCCAATTACATAGCAAAATCCGTCTTTTACACTAATATTAATATTGGGTGGAATGTACTGGGGCAAACTCAATTTAAAAGCAATCTCTAAAGTTTCATCTATATTTTCTCGATTATCAATGATGACATTTTCAAATAGTTGGTAATTATGAATAATTAATGAAATTCCGTTACGTAATACAATCTCTCTTTTATATCCTTTTCCTAGCCATTCAGGGGCTAAATAAGTGCGATCGCACTTATCCTTAATTAAATTAGGGTTGATGGTGGAAGTATATTGTTGAGATAACTTTTTTAACTCATGATTGTCAAACTTGATGGTCATTATCGATAATTTCTATTATTACCACTATCTTTAATTGCTAGTAATTATAAATTAAATTTAGAATATTGGATACTATCCGACTTGTAAATGTTATTCTCCTCCCTCATAATTTTTCCTAAAGCATAAAAATATACTCTGCTTCTCTCATCTTTTCATAAATAATTTCTGATTGCTATATATAATATAGTTATTGCAAAATTTTACTAAAAAGTGCATCATTAAAGATGCGATCGAAAAATAAGGGAAGTAGTTTATGTTGTTAGAATCACCTTTAACCCTAGATGAGTGCCAATTTTGTAACCTTGTCTCCCAAAATAATGGCGAAGACCCATTAGGGAGTGCTGGATGCTATGATCAATGGTTAATGATGGAATTACCTCAACCATGGGAAGCCAAATTCTGGACTAGCAGAGAAGAATTAAAACCCTTCGTTTCTCTCATGTCTGAATTAATCTCTCAGGGAAAATTAAATAAATTTCGTCTAAGCGCGATCGCACCTGATAAAATATACTCAGAAAAAGGCTTAACCCGTGTAATTTATTATTATCGCCCGGGGGAATTATTTACTAACCTAGAAAAAAGAGAATATCTCTTACCCCTTGATAAAATCAACGACTTAGCTATTAGCTTAATTACATCATCAAATCTGGATGAATTTGAAACATATAGAAAAAATTCAGATAATATCAGAGAAATTTTAGTTTGTACTCATGGCAATGTAGATGTAGCCTGTAGTCGTTTTGGTTATCCTATTTATGAAAAATTGAGAAAAGAATATAGCGATGAAAATTTGAGAGTATGGCGTTGTAGTCATATTGGCGGCCATCGTTTTGCACCAACTTTAATTGACTTTCCCAGTGGTAGATATTGGGGACATTTAAACTTAGAAATATTAGAAACATTAATTAATTCCCCAGAAGATATTAACAAATTGCGTCCTTATTATCGAGGCTGGAGTGGGGTATCATATTTAGAACAAATTTTTGAAGCTAAATTGTGGCAAGAAATAGGCAAAAAATGGTTAACTTATCCAAAAACAGGTAGAGTTATTGCACAAGAAAAAGTAGAAAACGAAGAAGAAGAAGAGCCAAATTGGGCTGAAATTGAAATAAGTTATTTAGAATTAGAAACTCAAAAAGTAATTACTCGTAAAGGAAAATTAGAAGCCAAAAAAGAAATATTGACATTGGCTAAATCGGGTAACAATGAGTTATTTCCTGTTAAACAATATCAACTTAATGTCAATTTTTGAAACTAATAAATAGCAACAGATACAGGAGTTTTTAAATATTAATTAATCAATTATTAAGAAAAAACGCTCCCCTCTACTGCGGGAGAGGGGTTGGGGGTGAGGGCAAGATAATTTTGCCCTGACTTTGAAAAAACCCTGCTTTCTTTCTCTCCTTAATCATTTTGTGTTAATTGTGCCAATTGTGTTAAGGTATCTTTCACTTTTGCCATACTGCCCGGATTAACTAAGCCATAATAGTCAAAAGTATAAATACGATCGCGCTTTACTGCATTTAATTCACTCCAAAAATCCTCTTGTTTCAACTGTTCTAAAATTCCTTCTCTAGCAGGATCAACTATAATAATTACCTCGGGATTTGTCTCTAAGATTTTTTCAGGAGAAAGGGTCACATATCCACTAAATTGACCACTTCCCTGTAAATCTGCTACCACATTATTAACCTTAAATTGAGTTAATAAATCTCCCGTCCAACTATTTTTATTCGGAGCTAAAATCGGCTGACGACTCACTAAAACCAACGTGGAAATATTTGACTCTAACTTTGCGGGTAATAAACTTTGATAACTATCTAATAACGGTTGTGGATCAGCATCGATCGCACCTGCTAAGATTTTAATGGTATCCTGTAGAGCCAACCAACTATCAACTTTTGTGGAAACAGTATTAACTCCCAACTCCTCTAATTTAGCCAAAGTTTGATCACTAAAACCATCTGCACCCACTACCAAATCAGGCTTCAGCTCCATTATCTTTTCCAAATCAGGCTGCGATCGCCCTTCACTTACAGTTGTAATATCTTGAAAACGGGGATCTTGTTTAATTAAACTGCTACCTGCAACCCCCACCAACTTAGAAGCATCTAACTGATGAATTATATCCGCACTAAGGGAAGTAAGGGCAACCACTCGCTCCGCTTGACTAATTGGCTCTTGCTTACTAATTATCTCTTGGGAATTATTATTAGTTGTAGTATTAGTCGGATTAGTGCAACCATTGATACTTAAACCGAAGAGAAACACTAGAGATAATTTTAAAATTAATTGAGATGCGATTGAATTTTTCATAATAAAAACCAAAAAATTAAAAATTAAAAAATAAACAATTATCATCTTCCTATGGTGAAACAGGCATCTTGCTTGTAACTCAGTCGATGTCTATTAAACCAGTCAAAAACGGAAAACAAAATTAACAGCCGCATTAAACCCCGGAGGAGCAAAACGCTTTAAATTAGGATCATCATTAGTTAAACCCCGAACATCTGACCAAACGTAGTATTCTGAGTTAAAGAGATTGAATAAACCCACATTCAAAGAAGCATTTTTAGAGAAATTGTAATAACCCAACAAATCCAATAAAAAATAACCATTGGGCGCAAATAAATCATCCCCATCAATGCGACTCCTATTTTTTGCCGAGACAAAAGTACCAATTAAATCAGTACCCCATCTATCTTCAGGAGCTTTATAACGCAACCCCAATACCGCCTCAAAAGGATTAACAGAGTTCAAAGGTACTGAGCCACTGCCTGAATCATTATTTCCCTCAGCCCAAGCTAAACTAGCAATAATACTGACACCATCTTCTCTAGTGGGGTTAAAGAAATATTCCGCTTTTGCTTCCACACCATAAATTTCTGCACTGTCGATATTTTGACTTTGAAAAAGAGAAAAACCATCACTTTCACGAGTGCCAACACTAACATTATCAATAAAATCTTGATAATCGTTGTAAAATCCAGCCAGACTAAAATCAATAGAAGGATAAGCGCCTCGAATACCTATTTCAAAACTATTGCTTGTCTCAGGCTTTAAATTAGCATTGGGTAACACTGCATAACCAAAGGCAAAATTAGTAAAACCGATATTAGCGTCATCATAAGGAGGACTGCGAAAACCCCTTGCATACTGCCCATATAAAGCTAATTCAGGAGTAGGCTTATAAACAATCCCAATTTTGGGAGAAAATGCCGAATCATTACGATTTTCTACCTTAAAGTTATCCACATTGATACGGCGAAAATCATCATCTTCATTAGCATTTAAACTGAAATAATCCCAACGAATCCCCGGAATAATAGAAAACTGACCTATTTCAATCTCATCTTGTACATATAACCCTAATCTTAAAGTATCCGTATCAGGAAAAGTTTTATTGGGAAACTCTTCTCCTATCACAAACTTACTAATACTACCATCAGGAAAAATTAAAGTATTATCTCTAGGGCGAGAAGTGCTAGTGTTAAACACCTCTAAACCATAAACTAGGCGATGGGAAGCACTACCCGTCATAAAATCACTTTGTAATTGTACCTCACCGCCGATGACATCCTGCTCAAATTTATTTACTTCGTCTCGTACCACAGGAATAAAACTAGGTCTGCCTCTCCCGAAACTTTGTTGAATACCCTCCGAGATTTTTTCTTCTTTAATCTCCGCATTTTGATAGTAAAATTTAGCGTTGAGATTTTGTAACCATCCCGTTTCATTTTCATAGTTATAATCTAAGCTAAAACGGTTACGATTACGAGTATCAGTAGCAGTGACATTTTGGCGATCGAAAAATACTAGATTAGGAGGACGAACATTAAAAGGAGTTGTGCCAATTTCATTTAAGATAATAGTGTCCGTTGTTCCTTGTAAAAATTCCCCTGTTAGTTTTAAGCTATTATTGTCATCAAAATTATAAACTAACTTACTGGTAATACTATAATCAGTAATATCTTGGGGATTAACTTGCACCCCTGAAGCAGTCTTTAATGCTGAACCTCCTGAATAGGTGGCAACGGTAGAAAATTGTAATTTACCCTCCTCATCTTCTCCAGCAATAACCCCTGTCACCGATACGCTTTCATCCGCAGTATCATAGGTAACTTGTCCACTGGTATAAAAAGAATTACCGAAAGTATCTAAATAGTCTTGAGGGTCTTTTGTGATAAAAGAAACCACACCCCCAATGGCATCACTACCGTATAAAGCGGAAGCAGGACCTTTAATAATTTCCACTCTTTTGATAGTCTCTAAGTTGAAATAATCTCTACCTCTACCGACATAGTTATCTGGTACACGAATACCATCAACTTGCAGTAAAACCCGATTACCGTCAATTCCCCTAATGTTGAAATCTTGATTACCAAAGCGATTGGCGTTTCTCCCCACAGATACCCCCGGCTCATATCGAACTAAATCTCGAATATCTTGGACTAATTGTCTTTCTATCTGTTGAGAATCAATTATGGTGATGGAACTACTAGAATCAAGTAATCTTCTGGGAGTGCGAGTGCCTGTAATGGTAATAGTTAAGTCACTAATATCCGGGAAATTTTGAGCAGTAGTGGCATCAGTTTCCCTTATGGCAAAGGTTAAATTATTATCTGTGGGAATAATCTCTGCTTGGGGTATGGTGTTATTTTTACCTGTAATTACCATTCTCACGAAGGAATCGTTAACGGTTGTGGCGGTAATTTGAGTAATATTTGCTGTGGGGTTTATTTCGTTTAATTCATAATTTATTTTTGCTTCTAATAATTCGATAATCAGGTTATTATTTTCAGTTAAAATAATGGGAACTAATGACTTACCTGATTTGGTTAAAATAGTAATTTCTAATCCTGTTTCTGCTTCATTAAAAATAATATCGGTTATTTCTTCTAAGTTTTCATTGTTTTGAGCTATTACAGAATTATTATGATTATTTAAAATTAGTCTATTTTCTGCTTTTACAGGCTCAATAGTAACAAAAATTAGAGGTATTAATAAAGTATATTTAATTATTTGTATTTGTGTTTTTAACATAGTTAAAAAATTAATAATGAAGAATTAATAATTAGTAATTAACCTCCCCCTCTCACCCTTTTCCCTCATCATCTAACAGCTAAAGAAGGAGTAAGAGGACAAATTTGCTTCCCAACGGGGGTATTGAGAATCATTACTTCTACGTTGAAAACCTCGGCGATATTGGTTTCCGTTAACACTTCTTCAGTTTCACCCACTGTGTATAATCTTCCCTGTCGCATAAAAGCAATGCGATCGCTGTATCGGGCGGCAAGGTTAATTTCGTGTAAGACGGTAATGATGGTTAAACCCTCAAGATGAAGTCGTTTGAGCAGTTCTAACAGTTGTAATTGATAGTGAATATCAAGATAGGTAGTCGGTTCATCTAATAGCAACACTTGGGGATTTTGGGCTAAAGCTAGGGCTAAAAAAGCCCTTTGTCTTTCCCCCCCTGACAGTTGAGATACAGGTCGATCAGCATAGGATTCTAACTCAGTTTGAGCTAAGGCTTCATTCACAGCGATGCGATCGCACTTTGTTAAATCCCACTGATACCATGATTGATGGGGGGTACGCCCTAAACTGACTAATTGTCGTACGGTTAAACCAGAGGGAATAATTTGTTGTTGAGGTAAAATAGCGATACGTTTTGCTACGGTTTGAGGGGGCAAACAATGAATTTCCTTACCATCAAGTAAAACTTTCCCCGTGATAGGAGGAAGAATCCGAGCCAAAAGTTTGAGAAAAGTAGATTTTCCCGAACCATTCGCCCCCACTAGACTTAACCATTCCCCCTGTTGTAAATCCAAATCGAGATGATGAACAATAACACGACTGTCATAGCCACCACTCAGGTTATAACTATTTAAAGGCATGATAGGAATTAAGAATGAAAAATGAAAAATGATTAATCAACTTCCCCCTCTCCCCTCATCACCCTATCCCCAATCTCAAAAAGAGCGTTTATACAACAACCAAACAAATAAAGGCGAACCCACCAAAGCAGTTACTGCACCGACAGGTAACTCCACCGCACCGATACGGGAAAGCAAATCCGCCCATGATAGTACGATTGCACCCCCCACCGCCGATAAAGGAATCAACAATCGATAGTCATTACTTTTGAGTAAAAACCGCATAGAATGGGGTACAAGTAAGCCCACAAATCCAATTAAACCCGCTATACTCACAGCACTCGCCGCCAATAGAGTTGCCGTGCCTCCAATTAATAAGCGCGATCGCGCCAACGGAATCCCTAACCCTACCGCTAACTCATCTCCCAAATTGAGAACATTAACAAAACGAGCTAACAAACAAGCGATAATGAGAGCTATGAGAATATAAGGAGTAGCAGTATTTAACTCTGTCCAACCTCGTCCATTAAGACTACCGACAATCCAGTTTAAGGCTTTTTGAATCCTGCCATCCTCCGATAGTATTAATAAAGTAGTTTGGATAGCACCAAAAAGGGAAGAAACCGCTACACCGCCAAGAATGAGACGCTCTACATTTATGTCATTATTCTGCCGTGCTAAAAAGTAAACTAACATAGTCGTCAAAACAGCCCCTAACCAAGAAGCTACAGGTATGAGAAATAAGAATAAGTCAAAGGTAATCAGAACCACAACTACTAAACCAGCACCAGCAGAAATCCCCAACAAAAAAGGAGTAGCTAAAGAGTTGCGTAACATTCCCTGCAAAAGCGCACCAGAAGTGCCTAAAGCAGACCCCACGACAAAAGCCGCAAGGATGCGCGGTAAGCGTAAATCCCAGACAATCACTTGATTTAACTCTGCCCCTCGATGCCATAGTGCTTGATAAATTTCCTCTAAACTGAGAGAAACAGAGCCTATTGACAAAGATAAGCAGAAAGTAATTAGTAGCCCTAAACTAATAGAAATAATTACTATTAATATTCTTCTATTCTCCGAAGGTATTTCTTTGAGAATAGACGAATCGACAGAATTAGCCTCCATTAATTTAGTTTTGTTTAGTGAATAATAAAAGAGGTTCAGAAAATCCCTTAGAAATAAAAGGAACTGTCTCTGCTAGGAGTGAGCAGAGCCTGTAAGCTCCCTCTGGTGTGCGTCCAATAGTTTTCTATGGCATCATCTATTTCTGAACAAGACTTTCAAAACCTTAGATAAGGTTATAACAGATTTTTTAAATTATTGCAAATAATATGCAATTATATTGATTAATATTTTCAACTTAGTTATAATTCAAATCATAAAAGTTATAAATATAACTTCAGTTCGGTTTAAGAATATCAGATAAGGGTTCGGAGTTAGTTAGGTGATGGGGGGATGAGGGGATGAGGTGTCAGGTTTCAGATTTCAGGTTTTAGAAGAAAGTAATGAGTGTTCTTAATTCTTAATTCTTAATTTTTCCTTTGCCCCTTGCCCCTTGCCCCTTGCCCTTTTTGCCACCACTCATAGATAAAAATTTATCCCGAATTCAGGTTAAATATAAGGAAGATTGATGACTCAAATACAAACCGTTAGTGCAGAAGATTTGTTTCGTAGAGCCTACCAGTCGAATTATGGAATCTCATTAAGACGGTAAAATAGATTCTATTGAGTTTCATTTTTCTAATATTTCTTTGATTTCATAGCTTGAGAATAACCATATTGTTGGGTTACACTTTATGTTTCCCAACTTACCCACCATTAACGATGAAATATTTATTTTTTTATTTAACAATTATTTTCTTTTCTCTCACTTTCACTGGATGTAACTATAGCCCCACCGAAGATTTAACGGTAACGATGTCATCCGAAAAAACATCTATTAACCAAGATGAAAAGATGAGGTCTATCTCTCATAGTATGGGTGTAACCCAAGTTGTAGAAAATCCTCAACGGGTTATAATTCTCACTAATGAAGGTACAGATATATTATTAGCATTGGGAGTTAAGCCCATAGGTGCAGTAAAATCTTGGCAGGGAGATCCCTTTTATGATTACATTGAAAATAAAATGACCGATGTTATGGTGATTGGGGATGAATTTAAGCCTAATTTAGAGTTAATCGTTTCCCTCAAACCTGATTTAATTATCGGTAGTAAGGTGCGCCAAGAACAATTATATCCCCAATTAAGTGCGATCGCACCTACGGTATTTTCGGAGACTATTGGAGTAACATGGAAAGATAATTTAAAACTCTATGCCCAAGCCGTTAACAAAGAAGCAGAAGCGGAAAAACTTTTACAGGAATGGGGGCAGAAAGTAGCCACATTCAAAGAGAAATTAGGAGATAATCCTCCCACCGTATCTTTAGTGCGTTTTATTGCAGGAAATACCCGTCTTTACTATGAACAATCATTTCCCGGGCAAATTGTCGCAGAATTGGGATTAAAGCGCCCTCCTGCTCAACAAAAAAAAGATTTTGCTGACGAAATTGCGATCGAAAATATCCCTTTATTGGATGCAGATTACTTATTTTATTTTACAGATAGTTCTCAAGGAGAAAAAGGAAAAGCATCGGAAGAAAAGTGGTTAAATCATCCTTTATGGCAGAATTTAGAAGTAGTAAAAAATGGACAAATTTATCAAGTAAGTGATGCACATTGGACGAGTTCAAGTGGTATTTTAGCCGCTCATAAAATATTAGATGATTTAGATAATTTTATATTCAAAAAAATGGAATAAAAAATAGAATAGTTTTTATACTCATATCTTGACTGATAAAGGTGCAAAACAGGGAAAAGTAATAAAAATTGATAAAAAAACATTAACATTGATTTTAAATATTTAGCTTTATAGTATTAATATCCTTGTGCAAGATTTCAGTTCTAAAGTGGTTATGATAAATTGATAGAGAATAACTTGTATAACATTTATTGAATAGTTTTCATAGTAAAATAAAAGTCTATAAATTATGGTTCTTCAGAGTGTGGTTATGATAAATTAATAAAAAATAACTCCCATAACTTTTATTGAATAGTGTTTATAGTAAAATAAAAACTAAAAGTTTATAAATTATTATTTAATAATCCCCTATTGCCTATTGCCTCTTGCCTTTCAGCCTACCCTAACTAATAATTTACATATTCAAAGTAATAGAGTCCAAAGTTTTTTTGATAAATTACTTAATTCGACTTAATACGTAATCTGTTAGCTCTCTTAAAGAATCAGTGGCAGGGCAAGAAGGTAAATATTGCAACTCTTTTAAGGCTAACTGACTATGCTGATGTGCTAAATCTCTCGCTTTTTCAATACCGTTACTATCGTAAACTAAAGCTAAAGCCTGATCTAAATCTCCTTCTTCACTGAATTCCCTCTCAATAAGGATACTAAGGGAAGGTTTTTCTTCCATAGCAAATAATACAGGGGCAGTTAAATTACCACAGGCTAAATCTGAACCTGCTGGTTTACCCAATACTTCTGTAGGAGAGGTAAAGTCAAGAATATCATCTACTATTTGAAAAGCTAAACCGATATTACGTCCGTAACTATAAATTTGATTTGCAATTCCTTCTCCTGCATCACTCAATATAGCGGCGGCTTTTGCACTATTGGCAATCAAAGAAGCTGTTTTAAAATAACTTTTCTGTAAATATTTTTCTAAACTAACATTAGTGTCAAAACAACTTAAACCTTGTTGAATTTCCCCTTCTGCAAAATCCCTAATTACCTCTGACAATAGCTTGACTACCTGTAGATTATCTAAATTAGCCAAATACCATGAAGACTGCGCAAAAAGAAAGTCCCCAGCTAATACTGCTACACGATTACCAAATAAACTATTGACGGTTGCTACTTGTCTTCTTAACTCTGCTTCATCTACTACATCATCATGAACTAAACTGGCAGTATGAATCATTTCTGTTATTTCTGCTAAACGACGATGACGAGGAGTTAAGTCATCTCCTTTCATTGTTGCTCTTGATACTAATAGCACAATAGCGGGACGAATTCTTTTTCCACCAGCCGTGAATAAATGCTCTGCCGCCGCCCCTAAGATGGGATGTTGGGCTTGAACTAGGCTGGTTAAGTTATCAATCAGAATTGATAAGTCTTTTTCTACAGGGGTGAATATCGAGGTTGCAGTTGTCATTGATGAGTAGAATAGCTAAAAATAGTTTACGAAAGTTTACATATCTTATTGTTATTTTAAGCTATGGTTTCCCCTGTTAGATCTACTTAACAAGATTTTTTCTTGTTTTTTTTAGTGCTACTATGGTGGAAATGCTTATATAATAATGTTTTGAGGATTTGTAATTTTTTTTTTATTTTTCCCCATTTTTTTTTAATCTATGTTATTCTATGAAATAGAGGGGAGTTTGTCCATAAAGTCGCAATTTCCCTAGATTACTTGAAAGAAAGAATCCGAATTCTCCATCGATTGAGAAGGGCTTGATTGGAAATTTCTTGTTACAGTCAAAAAATAATTTGGAGAAGAATAAAGATATTTTCGTTTTATTTGATTTTTATTCCTCTCTAATGGTTAGATATAGTTTTTTGACTATTAGCATTATTTTTTAGATTAGCCAGAAGATGGATGAAACTCTGTAAGTTGTTTCTGAAATAATTAAGTTAATCAAGGGCGATCGCACTTTTAGTGATAATTAATAATTAAGTATAGTAACAAATGCTTTGAAGAAGATAGACAATATTTTTAGTGGTTGATAAGTAGTTTAAAAAGCTAGTTATTTACTACAAAAACAGTCCAAAGGGCAAAGCTAAATGATGTAATGGGCAAGGTGATTTCTGCAAGTAGTTTGATACAGCAAAAATTACTCGTCTCTAAAGACAGAATTTTAAACCCATTATTTTTGATAGAACAATATAATCATTTCAGCTTTGGTCTAAGTAAAAAATATACATACTAATTATTAAGCAGACAAAATTATCCCCCAAAATCTACCTCAGTGGGTTTGGTTTTTTTGATTTTGCCCAGAGGTCTATCTTATTGAGTTTAGGACAGTTTTCTATTGTTATAAAACTAAGTCCTAGTCGGTTTGGTATCAATTTATTCTTTTTCACTTATTGAATCAAAGATGGAAGGATTCTTGATTAATATTCACCATTTACTTGAACCATTACCATGGGGGTTTATCTATGCTAATACCATTAATTGCTTTGTTGTATATCGTCTTAGTTTATTTTTTGCTAACTACTATTTCCCACTGGGAGAAAAAAGGTAGTCAGAAAAAGATTTTTTCTCGTTTTTATCGTTAGGGAAACCAAATCAAAAATTAGGAATTAGTCTTATTAATTTTAAAAAAATATAAAGGCTTCCTCCCTTTCAAGAAGAAGCCTCGGTTTTTTATATAGACTTATTTATGTTTAAGGTCTTTATTAAGGCTGACCTCATTTTATCCTCAGGAACTATATTTACACGTTTTTGAATTTATATGGAGTTTCTTAATATTTTTTTTAGATTTTATAAATTTATATCGCCTTTTGTAAATAAATATTAATTTGTTTTAATTTTTATGAAGAGAAACTCCTAATTGTTGGGAAATCCAAACCTCAAAATTGCGGATAGAAAATTTTTTCGGAGCATGGGGAGAAATCATTGGCTCTACTAAAATAGTAAAAACCCCTAGTCTATTACCTGCTAATACATCAGTAAAGAGGCGATCGCCCACCATAGCAATTTGTTCTAAGGGTAGATTCATGGCTTTAACGGCTTCTCTAAGTTTGCGACGAGAAGGTTTACCTGCACCATAAATGAAGGGCAAATTAAGGTATTGTGCGATGGTTGCAATACGATTTTGACTAAGATTGTTACTTACAAGCCAAAGATCTACATAAGGGCGTATTTCTTCCACCCATGTTAATAATTCAGGGGAAATAATCCGCTCATTCCAAGGAACTAAGGTTTCATCCACATCGAGAATTAAGCCTTTCAAATTATGTCTTTGGATCACATCTGGGGTGATATGAATAACTATATCTCCCAATACAAGGTCTGGTTGTAAAATTTTGGCTTTAGACATTTAATTCAATTAACAACTAATAATCAACAATTGAGAGGTGTTAGGTGTCAGGTTTTAGGTTTTAGGTATCAGGTGTCAGGTTTAACGGTTTTAATTAATTACTAATTATTATTTCCCCAGTAGTAGGTTCAAAAAGATAAATTTGCTCTAAATCTAGTTGGAGTTTTAGTTCATCACCCATTTTCCCTTGCCACTGAATGGGTAATTGTAAATTAATGTTAATCTCTGAGTCAACTATCTTAGCATTAACTAAAACTTCTTTTCCTAATGGTTCGATAACTTCAACTGTTGTCACAAGAAAATTATCAAGAGCATTTTCTTGATCCTTTACTAAGGTAATATATTCTGGGCGAATACCTAAATCCCAACCTTGTCCGTTATGAAAATTGTATTGCTTGAGAAAAGGAGGAGGTAATCGGAGGGATTGTTGTTCATTAATCCAAAATGCTCCATCGTGGTAGGTAACAGGGATGATATTCATGGATGGTGTGCCTAAAAAAGTAGCTACCATGCGATTGACTGGGTTTTGATAAATTTCTGCTGGTGTACCTATTTGCTGTATTCTACCCTGATTTAAAACCACGATGCGATCGCCTAATGTCATAGCCTCAACTTGATCATGGGTAACATAAACTGTAGTAATACCCACTTGAGAATGTAATTTTTTTAATTCTGTCCTTGTTTGATCTCTTAATTTTGCGTCTAAATTAGATAAAGGCTCATCTAACAAAAATACCTTTGGTTGTCTAATAATCGCCCTACCTAAAGCAACTCTTTGTTGTTGCCCTCCCGATAGCTGTTTGGGTTTACGCATTAAAAGATGACCAATATCAAGAATTTCTGCCACTTGTTTAATTTTATTATCTATCAGCGACTTTTTTTCTCCCCGCATTCTTAAGCCAAAACCAAGATTATCAGCAACAGTTAAATGAGGATATAAAGCATAATTTTGAAAAACCATCGCCACATCTCTTTCTCTAGCGGGAATTTCATTCATTAAAACACCATCAAAATAGAGATTTCCCTCACTAATAGACTCTAATCCTGCAATACTTCTCAAAATCGTTGACTTACCACAACCCGAAGGACCTACTAAAACCCAAAATTCTCCATCAGGTACTTCAAAGGTTATATTGCTAATAACTTTTACTTGATTATACGAACGGGCAATGTTTTGTAGTGTAACCGTTGCCATAGTAAAAAATTAGGAATTAGTAATTATGAATTAAGAAAAGGGCAAGTTAAAAGGACAACGGGCAAAGGTGAATAGTGAACAGTTAAAAACTCTTAACTTTTAAGTAGCTCCACTTAATTAAACGTAAAATAGGCTCGGTTAGCAGTAAGGGCTTCAGCCCTTATTTCAAGAACGTTAAAACCCCTAAAGGGCTAACTACAAACTTTCTTTTATTTAATTGGCTCTACTTATCCTCATTACCCATTACTTGTTTCCCCCTCTCTCCTTATCCCCCCAACACCCTAACACCAGCAACCGGCAACCTGAAATCTCTTTCTGAACTCCGAACTTATTTTTAGTTATCAATGAGAGATAAATTACCCCATTTGGGATCAGAAAATGCTTGAATTAAAATATGACCAGCAACGGCTTTAATATCATCCTCACTATAGTTTCTGATTTCGGGCCAAAGGTCAGGGCGTTCTGTATTTACGTGTAATAAAGTAAGATCTTCTTCCCCGTCATAGCTAGTAGGATGCTCGATATAGTCCATTAAACCAACTAAGTTGTCTCTTGCAGGTAAAGCATTAGCTAAAGCCTCTTTACTTAAACTGACGTTGGGATTAGTTTTGGTTTTACCTTGAATGTGACATTGAGCACAATTACTTACAAATAAACGAGAACCTTTTAACGCCTCTTGGTTAGATAAAGTAATAGTTTCTCCAGACTCATTCAGGGGAATAGTACGAATTTCTTCACTTAAACTTAAAGCATTTGCGCTACCGACAAAGGATTGCCATGCAAAAATAACCCCGACAATGAAAATTAAAACAAATTTTTTCATAATTTTGAAACAAATATTTTTTCTTAGTATTTTTGAGGTTCTGATTTATACCCTAATTATTTTCTCTCAAAATCGGTTCATCTTTGAGCAATTATTGTAAAGTTTTGTTAATAATATTGTGTTGAAAGGCAATAAAAAAGGATAGAACGACTGTCCTACCCTCATTTTTTCTGAACTTAATAAATAACTTAAAAGTTACTGCTAAATAATAAATCTACTTA
Source organism: Cyanobacterium aponinum PCC 10605 (assembly GCF_000317675.1). Lineage (NCBI taxonomy): Bacteria > Bacillati > Cyanobacteriota > Cyanophyceae > Chroococcales > Geminocystaceae > Cyanobacterium > Cyanobacterium aponinum. Next base: position 2,413,784 of record NC_019776.1, on the reverse strand, counting down.
GTTGAGTTACACTTCTGAGCCAACTTCATCGCTATAGCTAGAAGAAAAGCCTCCAGAAAGAATATCAGCTTCTTTGACAAAGCCACTGTAAGCCTCCATACCATGTTCGCCAATATCCAAACCTTTGACTTCTTCTTCGCCAGAAACTCGAATACCAACGGTTGCTTGGAGAGCGTACCAAACGATGAAGCTAAAAGCGACGGTAAAACCACCGATGGATAAGATACCAATAATCTGATTGATGAGAAGAGCTACTCCGCCTCCTGTTAACAATCCGCCCTCAGTGGCAAAGATACCCACCGCTAAAGTTCCCCAAATACCGCAAACTAAGTGAACAGAGGTTGCACCTACAGGGTCATCAATTTTTAATACTTGGTCAAACATGGCAACGGAATAGACGACGATTATACCTGCGATCGCACCAATGATAATAGAACTGAAATAACCAACACTAGCACATCCTGCAGTAATACCGACTAAACCAGCTAAGATACCGTTAATAATCATAGAAAGATCGGGTTTGCCGTCTTTTAACCAAGAAGTAAAAGTTGCGGTGATACCACCAGCGGCGGCGGCTAAGTTAGTAGTAACAGCGATATAAGGAACGTTAGCAGTAGCGGCTAATTCAGAACCGGGGTTGAAACCAAACCAACCAATCCAGAGAATTAAACATCCGAGAGTAGCAATACTCATATTGTGACCGGGGATAGCACTAACTTTACCATCAGAGGAATATTTCCCTTGACGAGGTCCTAATACTGCGGCACCCACTAAAGCCGCCCATCCACCAACAGAGTGAACCACTGTTGAACCAGCAAAGTCAGAGAAGCCTAATTCACTTAACCAACCACCATCCCAAACCCAATGCCCTGTAACAGCGTAGGAAATGGCTACTAATAACGCACTGAAGATTAAAAACGCATCGAATCGAACCCTTTCAGCTACCGCACCAGATACGATGGTAGCGGCAGTGGCGGCGAAGGCTACTTGGAATAAGAAAGAGATAGCCGCAGGTACTGCTTCTGGATAATTTGCATCACCGTAGGGAGTACCATCACCATTGAAGAAGAAGCCTTGTAAACCGATGAAACCGTTTCCTTCTCCGTACATCAATCCAAAACCAATTGCCCAATAAGCAATAGTTGCGATCGCAAACACGATCAAGTTTTTCGCTAGAATATTAACAGCGTTTTTTTGGCGACAGAAACCAGTTTCTAACATTGCGAAACCAGCATTCATGAAAATAACCAAAACAGAACAAAACAGTAAAAACACTGTATCCAAAACGATTTTCACTTGTTCTAAGTCTTCGGGGCCATCGTAACCCTGTGCCATTGCCGCACCATCCCACACCGCAACAATAATCGCCGTCAATGGGATACAAGCCAACCAATAAGGAGAAATTCTGCTAGTTATTTTAGAAATAAAATTAAGAATAATACTATCTTGATTTTCTTTTAAAGATCTTCTCAGACCTCTTTTTCTAGGGATCGTCACCATAATTATTAATTCAATTTACTCGTGAGATAACCGTTAATAAATAAATAATTGATTAACCTATCAATTAACTGTTAAATATTCATATGTTTTATTAGCTCTTTTCTGTATCAAACAATACAATAAAGCCCTGTAATTGCTTAAATATGCTGAAAGAATTTTGGTTTAGTCTCAATCCCCTATATATATTCATCCTTCAGCACTTAGGTGTCTATTTAGGAGGATTTTTATTAATTTACGGTTTTTTGTTCTTTCTCTTACGCCCTTTATTTCGCAGTTTAGAAAGAGACATTGCTTTAGTTACCCTAAATATTTCTGGTTATCCTTTACTCAGTATTTTTACTTTTTTTAATCTTAAATTTACCCTTTATGATTTGGAAAATTTTGTTGGCAAGGATATATTGCAAAAGATTTTAAATGCTTGTCTAATTGTCGTAATTAGTTATTGGCTAGTGGCAATTATCAAAAAAGTTATTATTTATTATCTCAAACAATATACAAAGCAAAGTGAAGTCATGTGGGATGATGTACTTTTACCACTGGTAGAAGCAGTTTTACCCGTCATGGTTTTTTTACTGGGGGGTGTTTTTGTTTTAAACAATTTCGGGGTGGATTTAACGGGTATTTGGGTGGCTTTAGGGGGGGCAACTTTTATTATTGGTTTTGCCCTAAAAGATATATTGGCTAATTTTTTTAGCGGTATTGTTTTGTTAATTGATACTCCTTTTCAATTCGGAGATGTATTGCGATTGGAAGATGGTTCTATCGGGATGTTGTGCCGTATCGGAGTTAGAGTGACCCAAATTTACTTATTTAATCATCATTGTGATATTTATATACCTAATAGTGTTTTGCAAAATCAAAATATTACTAATCTCAGCCGCCCTACATCCTATTATTATTATTCTACAACCATTGAAATACCTGCGGAATTAGAAGTAGATTATCTAAAAAGTTTAATTACTGAAACCGTCTTAGCACATCCTGATACTTTAGCCGATATTGAAAAGAAAATAGCTTTGATTGATCGTTTTTATCTATGTGAAGAAGAAACGAATAACAGTTTGACAGAACAACAAATAAGTGGAAAAAATAGGCTTTTAGCAGAACAAAAAGTTAATATTAAATTGCAAGAAATTGAAGAATTTTTAGAGGCTTTAGTAATTACTTTACAGTTTGCAGAAAAGGGTGGTTTAACATCGGAAGAACTAGAAAATATTTATCAAGAATATCAAGAAATATTAGTTTTAATTGGTTTAAATATTAACTCAGAAATTAATACTGATAATCTCTTAAATACTACTTTTTCTGAATCTCAAGCTCCAGATGGTTTGATAGAATTAGTAAGAGAATGGTATCGTTTTTGGCTTAAAGACCCTAATTTAAAAGAAGAAGACTTATATTTAATTCCTCAAGAATGGGAAAGAAAAATTACTTTATTAAAGAAAAGAACTTATCGACTTTATCAAAAAATTACAAATCCTCAATTAGAAGAAACTCGATTAGATGATTATGTTTTGGAGTTAAGTGATTGGTTTAAATCTCGTTTTAAAGAGCGTAAAAAATGGCAAGACCCACAAATTTGGATCACTGCTTTAAATCATGATGAGGGTTTTCTTTATTATGAATTTAAAATTAATTTTTTTGTAGATGATATTAAATTAGAATACGGCAAAAGAGGCGATCGCATCGCCAGTCAGATTAACCAAGAAATCCTGCGAATTGTTAAACCAGAGAGAAAACAACACCAGTAAAATAAAAATGTCATTAAATATTAACAATTATCAACAAAAATCAATATTTACTTACTGAATAACAAAAAAAAGGTATTAACTATTATATTTAACGAACAAAATTCTTAACAAAATAAATTTATATTTAACCACTAGGGATATAAAGATACATTATTTTTTTATGTTAACAAGTATAAAAAAATATTAAATATTAAATAATCATAAAAGGAGTGCTATTTAACAAAAAATTATCTATATTTAACTTAAAAGTAGTATGGAAACATAAGAAAAATGGATAAAATAGTAACCAAAAAGGATAGAAATGACAATACTATTATTTTGTTAAAGTATAGTAAAGGGAAAAGAAACTTTAGAAAACAAAATTTTGCTGGAATTAATCTCTCAGGACTATCTTTAATAGACATTGACCTATCAGAAACAGATTTAAGTTGTGCAAATCTCGAAAATTGTGACTTAAGGGGAGCAAACTTAAGTAAATCGTGCCTCAAAGGGTCAAATCTCAAAGGTTGTAATTTAAGAGGTGCAATATTGAATGAAGCAGACTTAAGTTATGGAAATCTTAACCACGTTAACTTAACCAAAGCCCGATGCAAAAAAACAAATTTTTATCGTAGTCATATTAGTTCTGCTAATTTACAAAATTCTTATTTTTCTGAAGCCAATTTAGTAGCAACTTCTCTTAATAAAAGTGATTTAAGCTATGGAAATTTTCAAAAGGCTAATTTGAATCATGGATTTTTAACAGGAAGTAATTTAACCCGAACAAATTTTCAAGAAGCAAATCTAACTAACGCTTGTCTGATTCGGGCAATAATAGACAAGACTCTTTTTCAAGGTGCAGAATATAATCTACAAACTTTATTTGATCATCATTTTCTCCCTGAAAAGCATGGAATGAGTGAAGGGGGATATATTTCTGTTGCCGAAATTGTTAATAGTTTGAACTATTTAAGCAAAACAGGTTCTCATTATTTAGGTAAATCAATAATAGTAAAATATTTGGAAAAATCTCGTCCTCATTGTGAATGGGTTAATAGCTTTAAAATTACCAATAAAGGCTCAATTCATTATCAAGGTGCATTGACAGAAATCATTAGTGATTTTGAATTAAAATGGTATCAAGAATGGGTGAAAAATTATATTCAAAATTGTTCCATTATGGTTAAAGGATTTATTGATTTATTAGAACAAGATAAAATATTCCTACAACAAGATAAGATAGTTTCTCCACAGTACCTAAATTACAATTTAGAGCAAAAAATTTCTTAAATCTTGATTCATAACTCATGTGAAAATATTTGACTCTTCTATAGTTAAGAATTAAGAATTAAGAATGAAAAACCACGAATACCTGTACGGGCGAATGGCCATTCGCCCCTACTTCCCCCTTTCCCCTCATCACCTACTACCTGCAACCTGCAACCTGACACCTGACACCTAACCTTATCGGATATTCTTAAACCGAATTGAGGTTATTTAATAACTCCCTATTGCCTTTCTTAAAGTAAAGTAAACGTAAAATTAATTCTGTTCACCCACTTAAAACTCTTTATAATAATGTTCTATGAATGCTCAGATTTAAATTCTTTTCTACAGGATATTAATCATTACTATCAAGAATATAACTTACAAAAAAAGACTCGTTTTTTTCAATACATAAACATGGCTAAATTTTCCCCCTTTTTGTCTTCTCTTGAAACAGAAAAAGACCAAAATAAGAAATGTCATGTATTTTCAATGAAGTTTTACGAATCAATGGAAAAAGCATTATCGAAGGCTTTAGTTGAAAATCAGTTTGAACTTTATTACCAACCATTTATCTGTTTTAACACCCGCAAGATTGTCGCCGTGGAGGCTTTAATTCGTTGGAATCATCCTTATTGGGGATTAATTTCTCCTGATAAATTCATTCCCATCGCAGAAAAAAGTGGATTAATTCTTCCCTTGGGGGAATGGATTATTAGAGAGGCTTGTTTAGACATTCAAGAATTTTTATCGTATCCCCTCAAATTAGCCATTAATATTTCTCCTCATCAGCTACAGGATACTTTTTTTCTTAGGAATATGATCAAGATTCTTCAAGAAACCAAGTTTTACCCACAAAATTTAAGTTTAGAAATCACCGAAGGAATTTTTTTAGAAAATTCCACTAATGTTATAAAACTGATGGTAAAACTGAAAAAGATGGGTATTTCTCTGGCTTTAGATGATTTTGGCACGGGTTATGCAGGTTTAAAATACTTGAACGATTTTCCCTTTGATGTTATTAAATTAGATAAATCATTTATTCACAATATTGCTCGTAAATCTCGACAAAAGGCGATTGTTAATAGTATGGTAACTTTAGCAAAAACTTTGAATTTAACTGTTCATGTAGAAGGCATTGAGAACAATGATGATTTGAATTGGATTATATCTGAAGGCATTAATCAAGGACAGGGCTATTTTTTTAGTCCTCCTTTATCAATTAACCAATTAAAATCGTTTCTGAAAATTTGGGTATATTTATAATAAGTTCGTTTTTGTTTCTTCACTAAAAATACTTACGTTTACTCTTCAAAAAATAAAGAAACTTCAAAAAAATAATTAGGAAATTATGACCGTCTTTGTCTCATAGGTAGATATTTTGACATAATCTCTAAGTTTATAAAATTTATTCTTGTTAGAAAATACATAATCCTTAGACAAACTGCTTCATAAAAAATTCACAATTAAATTTTTATTTTTGAGTATAAATACTGCACTTTTTATTATGTAAAATTTCAACAAAATTTGTTAAAGTTTTGTTAAAAAACTCAAAAAAAAGGCTGATTTTAGTCAAAAAAATTGTTAATATAAAGAAAAAATAAAAAAAATCATAAATAGATAACAAAAAACTTAATATAAACAACGGTTCCTAAAAACAGAGAGGAATAAAAACAAAATTAAGGTAGGAAGAAAAATGTTAGCAAACACCGCAGTAATTGATATTCAAGCACAATATAACTCAGGGGAAAGAAATTTTCCTAAGTTGCAACTCAGAAGAATTGACCTTAGAAACGCTCAACTAAAAGGAGTCAATCTCGGAGGTTGCGATTTAAGTTATGCTGATTTAAGGGATGCCGACTTGAGCGGTGCTGACTTGAGTAAATGCTATCTCAATGAAGCAAATCTCAGTGGGGCAAATCTCACTGGTGCAAACTTAACAGGAGCATACTTAATTAAAGCCTACCTAACTAAAGTTAATTTCCAAAAAGCAATCGTTAAAGAGGCTTATTTTACGGGTAGTTTTCTAACTAGAGCAAACTTTTATAAAGCAGACTTATCTGGGGCATTCCTCAATGGCGCTCATCTGAATGGAGGTATTTTTAAAGACGCATCCTATGATAATACTACTCGTTTTGATAAGGGATTTAACCCTGAATCCTTAGGAATGCAAAAAGTTTCTTCTTTTAATCTTGCCACTAGCAAAAAAGTAACCATTGGAGAAATCATAACTAATTTTGAAACCATTGCATCTATTACTAGTAAGTATTTAGGTGGGACTATTACAGGCAAAAATTTTGAAGATAGTCGCCCTGATGTGGAATGGTTAAGAGAATTTTCTATGGACAAAAATGGTAAGGTAAATTTTAATGGTTCTCTGTCTCATCAAGCTACTACGATACAATTGAAATGGTTTGAAAAATGGACTAATGCTTTTGTGAAAAAATCGTCCATGATTATTCAAGACTTGCCCAATATCATCGAAGAAAAACATTTAACTGTGGACTATTTAATAAAAAAAGGTGTTGCTTAATTAATTTATCTAAGTAGCAAAGAACTATAATTTCAAATTTTTTTTCTTATTTAAAGGTTGATCATTTTCAAAAATATAATCAGCTTATTTTATCTTTATTTATTCAATTATGAATAATATTTAAGAAATCAAAAGATTGTTAAAAAAAGTGAGCAAAAAATCAAAATTACTAATAACATAATAAGAAAAGGATTAGGATTTTGACAAATTAAGTCTTTCACTTTTAGAAGTTAATTAATAATCTCTTAATTAAATTTTATTTTAGAGGAAATAAAAGCCCATGACATTCACACCAACAAAAAGCGATCGCATCGTTGAGAAAATTAGCAAAAATCTCTGGAAGAGTAAATATCCCAAAAAACACGATCACTACACTTTGGAAGACTTTTTTCATTTCGATACCAACAGGGGGGATATTACCGATTGGAATGAGTCCAGAAACGTTCTTGTAACCGAAGATTTTATCGTTGGTTTAATAGAAGGATTAGAAGAAGAAGTCGGTTCTGCCTCCAGTGTGGTTATGTACAACATCGGTAAAGCATGGGGTGTTAGAGACGCAGAATTTTTTGAAAAATGGTTTCAAGAAGAATACGAATACCCTAAAAATATCCATGACATGAACTTACTCTATGTTTTAGAAGCATGGTGGTGGCCTTTTACAACTCAAGGATGGGGCAACTGGGATGTGGACTTAAGTGAACAGAAAAACGGCTTCATGTTTGTTAATATTTTCGATTCCGCCGTCGCTCGTACCCTCGGAGATGTGGGGAAACCCGTTTGTCATATTTATGCCGGTCTTATGGCTGGTTTTTTTAGTCGCTTTATCAATAAACCCCTTAACTGCATTGAAATTCAGTGCTATTCTATGGGTGAAACCTATTGTAAATTTTTGTTGGGAAAACAAGATCGCATCGATGCGGCAACATTTTGGCAAAACGAGGGGGCGGGGGCTAAAGATATTCAGAAAAAATTAGTTAATGGAGAATATCTCAAATGATGTTATCAACCTCTACCGTTGAGGATTTCTTTCAAAGAGCAAATTGGCAGGGATTAAAACAAATTCCAGTCTTCGACGAAGAAGTTACTTCGGAAGTTTTTACGGGAGAAGAGTCTTTAAAACCAGAATTAAACTTTACCGTTGAAAAATTCTTTGCTCTCAATAATTGGTCCGGCAAAACGCAGGTTTTTACTAAGCCTATCTCCGCAGAAGAAGAATTGGAACTATCAGAACAAGGTACTTATAAACCTGTTTACTCCTTGAAAATGACTGTTGCTGAGTTTTTTCAGCGTATGGTATGGCAGGGGCAAGGTAAAAAGAGACAATTAAATATAGCTTCCATACCGGCTATGGATCAAACTCTAATATCTGAACCTGAAAAAAGACAAATTAACGTCAAAGATTTATCCGATTTGTTATAAGGAAAAATTATGTATCCAGAACTACAGGCATTAATTCACGAATCAGAACATCAATATCTACAACAGTCAGACTTAGATAAATTAACCCAAGAAGTCTCGACATTGAAACAAAGATTAGCAGTTTATCGAGTTTTAAGAGATCAAGAAATTAGCATTTTTCAAGCAATAGCAGATAAGTTATTGGAAAATCTCCCCCAAGAAAAGACCCGCAAAATAGAAACTTGTGTGCGTCACTGGTTATTAGTTACTCGTTATGGTGCGATGGCGATGTTATTAAATAATCCTGAATTTTTAGAGCATCGTTTATTAGAGTGGTTGACGGATATTGTTCAAGCCCACGAATATCAAGTCATCTCAGAAAACTTACATTCTTTACTAATCAAAAAATTAGAAAATGTATTAGAAGATGACGGTATTAAATATATCCAACCATTTTTAGATCAAGCTCAACGTCATATTACTGAAGCAGTTTGTATCTAGGTTGATTGGTGAGAGAAGGGAAAAGGCAACAGTGGAAATAAGGGCTAAAGCCCTCACTACAAGCTAGTTTAGTTGTTCTAAGAAATTCTTTAGTAAGAGGAAAAATCAATGATTTCTGTAGCGGATTTAGTCAGAGAAAAACCTTTAAAAGGTAATTATTTCGCTCCTTCAGCCTATGTGCAGGGAGATTTTGAGTTAGGGTTGCTTGAAACTCGTTTAGGCTCTCGTTTAATTGCTTTGCCAGAAGTTTTTTTACAGGGGGTTTATGAGGGTTTAAATGAAGAATTAGGACAAGCGTCAGGTTTAGTGCTTTACAATTGCGGGAAATGGTGGGGTAAAAGTTTTTATCGTCGTTTTTTGCAAGAGGTGAGTGAATATTATGAAACTCCTTTGGCACAAATGGAAATGGTGGAGTTTTTGAGTTGTTTAAAACAATGTTGGAAAACTCACGGTTGGGGAGTGATTGAGTTTAATTTTGACTATTATTCTCAAGGTTTTATCGTGGTTAATACGGTTAATTCTCCTTTTGCCCAAGCCGCCCCCCAAGGTGAAGGTTTCGCTTGTCAACCTGAAGCAGGTATTTTAACCTCTTTCTTTAGCCAATTAACAGGAGAGGATTTATTGGCTCTGCAAACTTCCTGTGAGTCTATGGGTGCAAGTGCTAACTATTTCATTATTGGTTTAAATGAAAGAATGAAGTCTGCAAAAGCGTGGTTAGAGGAAGGGCATGATCATGAAATGGTAATCAATTTACTTTGTAGCGGTTCATCTGAGGCTTAAAAGTGATTGAAAATCAAGTTTATTTCTCGTTCATATATCAGTTAACCTGAAGGTAGTAGTAGATTATTTAAGGTAAGGATAATGGCAAAAACGATTAGATTAGACCCTCTTGGGAAAGAAACGGCAATTAAAACTAACGATAATCTTTTGTCGGGTTTACTGAAAAATGAATTAAATGTCATGCAAGAATGTGGCGGTAGGGGAATGTGTTCTACTTGTCATGTTTATATCAAAGAAGGGATGGAAAGTCTTTCTCCTCTCAATCGTCGGGAAAAAAGAACTTTAGAAGTTATTACCACTTGTAAGATGAATTCCCGTTTAGCTTGTCAAGCGAGGGTGATTGGAGATGGGGTTGTGGTGGAACTTCCTTCGGGGATGTATTTAAGTCAGATTGATGATGTTGAGTCTTTGATTGGTAGAAGAGCTCAGCAAAATATCCTTCATCCTATTTCTGGGAAGATTTTAGTGGAGGAAGGTAAGTTAATTACTCGCTCGATGATTACTCAATTGAGTGATACTAAGGGTGAAGTATCTAAATATTTAGCTCAAAGTGTTGATGCTATTTAATTTATTTAATCAATAAGGGAGTTTTAGATTATGTTAAGACAATTTTCTGATTTAACTTTAGAAGTGGATGGACGTTATGCTCAAGATTATGAGCTACAGTTTTTAGAAGATTATCTCGATTCTCATCAGTTAAGAATGAGTGCTTATATTAAAATTAGAGATAATGCTCAGGCAATTTGCGATCGCGTCAAAGAAGAAAAACAAAAACTTCATCCTAACTGGAAAGACTATTATGTCACTTGTTTAAGAGATATGGTGGATTTATTGCGTTACAGTGCCACTGCTTTATTATTTGATGACATGGAAAGATTACGCACGAATATGTTGTTATGGTTTCAAACTATTTCCCGTGCCTATAATTTTACTGATGATAATATTGAAACCTATGATTTGTTATTGAAGGTTGTACCTGAGTTTCTTACGCCTGAAGAAGCTAAATATGCGATCCCTGCATTTGAGCTTAATTGTGCAGTTTTGGTTTAGTCAGTCAGAAGGTATTTCCGTTTTTTGGTGGTGCGAGGGAAAAGAAAAGATGAATTTGGGAAAAGGGCAATAATTAGATTATTTTCCTCTATTAACTATTAACTATCTCAATGGAGTATTTATTTAATCATGATGGAAAAACAACAAGACATTCTCGGCTATGTAGGCTTAGGTATTTCGGCGGTAGGTGCGATCGCATCTATTGCAACAGCTAACGTGGCTTATGCTTCTGCTGGTTTAACGGTGGGGGTAGGTTGTAATGTATTTAGTCGTAAACAACAGTATGAGGGATTGGTAAATGCCTACAATCAACAACAGGAAACTATTAATGAACTAACTCAAAAAATTGAGAGCAATCACGTTGAATTAAATCAAACTTTGATGGATTATAAAGCGGATTTAGGCACAAGCATGGAAAGGCTACAGCATTCTATTCAAGAACTTCTTAATAGTCAAAAAGCAGACATTGCTCAAGAGATTAAACGCCTAGATTTACAACATCAAGAATTAAATAATGTTGTTAGCAATCTCAAAGAAGTGGAAAATCTTTCCCAAGAATTGCGTAATAATGCTGATTCTGCTGATTTCTTTTATCAACGGGGTGTGGGTTATGAAAAATTAGGTAATATAACAGGTGCGATCGAAGATTACACCGAAGCCATTAAACGAGATGGGAATATGGCAAAAGCCTACCATAAAAGAGGGGTTTTATATCTCGATAGTAATATGAAACAAAAAGCAGTGGATGACTTGCGCAAAGCGGCATTATTATATTTTGAACAGGGTGATATAGACAGCTATCATCAAGCCAGAGAAATGAGTCGCAATATTCATGACTTGAAGATGGAAGCTAATGGTAAAGCAACAGAGATGGTTGTTGGTTCAGAATTGTTTTCTTAAAATTTCATTTATTTACAAAATAAATACTAATCCTCTCACGGGTTGAATAATATTCAACCCCTACTAGCCATTAAAAATATCGGTCTTTTACAATTCGATATAAAATTGGGGGAAACAAAAATCAATGGTAAATTAAACTTAAATTTAACAAGATTACCATTATTTTGATTTATGACTATTAATATTGATCCTATTGATAATATATCCGTTGATATTAGCAATATTAGAACGGTTGTTAATTTATTTGATAATTTTGACGATCCTTTTACTACAGGAAAAGTCGCCAATTTTAATTTGACAGATAATTCCATTGGTAATGGAGAAATCAATATTGTTTTATTTGACCAAACGGGAGAAGGAGCCCCAATTACTGTCAATAATTTTATCAATTATGTCAATGGTGGTCGCTATGATTACTCTATTATTCATCGTTCCGTAGTTACCCCTACTCCTTTCGTCATTCAAGGAGGAGGTTTTACTGTCAATAACTTGACTCTTAATCGTGTGCCGACAAATTCTCCAATTCAGAATGAATTTAGTGAAGAGCGTTCTAATGTTAGGGGTACAATTGCCATGGCAAAGCTGGGAGATGACCCCAATAGCGCTACAAGTCAATGGTTTTTTAATTTGGGGGATAATTCTGGTAATTTAGATAATCAAAATGGTGGGTTTACGGTTTTTGGACAGGTTTTATCTCAAAGAGATTTGAATACTGTAGATGCGATCGCATCTTTGCCAGTGGTAAATGCTTCTAGTCTAAATTCTGCTTTTAATACATTACCTGTTAATCCGAAAAATGTTGATGTTAATAATCCTAGCCTCAATCAAGATGAAGACTTTATTCGTTTTGAAAGTATTACGGTTCAAGATGTAGCTGAATTAACTTTTACCGTAGAAAGAAATACTAACCCTGAAGTTGTCACCGCCACTATTGACACTGAGGGAAACCTCATTTTAGACTACGGTAGCTTTTTCAAAACTCCCCTCTATCGCTTCCAAAACCAAGATTTACCCGGCACATATTTATTTGTGGGAGAAGAAGAAAGACAGAATATTCTCCGTAATTTCCGCAATTTTAAGGAAGAAGGATTAGCTTTCAAAACCGCTAGTCAAGCCGATGGAGATACTATTGCAACAGGGGAAACAGATATTACCATCAAAGCCACCAATCTTTTGGGAGAATCTGTTAGAGATACTTTTAATATCAACGTGACAGGGAATATACCAGAAAATGAAAATCAAGATCAATTAATTCGTTTCAATCGTTTTCAAAATAGAGATATACCCGGTACTTATCTTTATGCGGCAGAGGAAGAAAGTCGTAATATTCGTCAAAACTATACCAATTTTATTGAAGAAGGTATCGCTTTTTATACTTATGGAGCAGATGCTAATTTAGGACAAGATATTTACCGTTTTCAAAATACGAGTCAACCCGGTACATATTTATTTGTAGGGGAAGAGGAGAAAAATAGTATTCTTGCTAACTATCCTCAATTTGTTTTAGAAGGGGTTGCTTTTGAAGTAGCAATTTAGAGGCAAAACTCTTGTATGATGATGAGTAGTTAATCTATATTCTCACGAGTTATCATACAAGACACCCATGACAATTAACATTACTCCTATTAGCGATCAATCTTTTAATCTTGAAACCAGTAGCACTACCATTAATTTATTGAATCATTTTGATGATCCTTTAACCACTGGAAAAGTAGCTAATTTTAATTTAGAGGATAATTCTTTAGGTAGTGGTGAAATTAATATTGTTTTATTTGACCAAACAGGAGAGGGCGCGCCCATTGCAGTCAATAATTTTACTAGTTACGTTGATGGTGGTAGTTATAACAACTCCATCATTGATCGTTCTTTTTCTACTTCTCAATCCAAATATATTTTAGGGGGGGCTTATACTGTCGAGAATTTAGAAGTTAAACGTATTACTCCCAGTGCACCTATTGAGGATGAATTTAGCTCCCAACGGTCCAATAAAGCTGGTACGATTGCTATGTATAAGCTAACAGATGAAGCCAATAGTGCCAGAAATCGATGGGTTTTTAATGTTGGTGATAATCCTGATTTTGATACCCGTGGTGGTGGTTTGACTGTTTTTGGTCAAGTTTTATCCC